>NZ_JAGGLL010000098.1 GCF_017874425.1 Clostridium punense | reverse complement strand
AACCATCCCCATAACCCCTCTATCAAATTAAGTTCTGGGCTGTATGGTGGTAAAAACATTAACTCTAATCTAGATTTATTTTCATCTAGAAATGGTTGTATTAGCTTGGCATGATGTATTCTAGCATTATCCAGGATCATTACTATTTTACCCGTAGGGTACAGCTCAAGGGTGGTTTTTAAGAATTCACCAAATACCTTTGCATCGTATCTTTCATGCTCTTCACAATACACTATTCCTGTTTCATAATTTAATATTCCTATCAATTTAACTCCAGCATTCTTACCGTAGGTAGGTATCTTCTTTTGCTTACCCTTTATAAACCAAGTCTTTTGTATAGCCTGATAATCTCTAATCATAGATTCATCTTCAAACAATATATGATCCACTTCCCCATTAAGGTGTTTTTTTTAGTGTTTCAAAATCCTTTTTAAAAGCTTCTTGTTTTTCCTTATCTGCTTTTGCTAATACATATGTGGGTCTTGTATAACTTAAATTTAATCTTCGAAGAACTATTGACATCGCACTATGACATAGTTCAACGTCAAATTGATTAATAGCCCATTGTCTTATAAGTTCTATAGTCCAGTTTTTTCTTCCTTCAAATCCGACTTCGTCTGGCATTTTATTTATAATAATTTCTATAAGGTGATTTTCTTGTTCTTTATTAAGCTTTCTTTTGGCTCCTGGACTAAATTTCATTTCTAATCCTGATAATCCACTTTTATTATAGCTTTTGATATAATTGCCTACGGCATGGGGCTCTAGCCCCTCCATTTCGGCTATCCTTTTGTTTGTAAAGCCTTCAAAATGCCTTAATATCACTGAATATCTTTTATGCATACGTATGCTTTTAGTTTCCTTTAAAGCACATCTTAATTCTTGAATTTCTTTTTCATGTCCATCTATTTTGTTTAGTGTTAAATTTTCCATATTAAAATCCTCGCATAATTTATTTTTATTATTTTGGATTTTTATATAGTTTTATATTAGTGGTATTTTTAGGGATGAATTTTCTTAATTAAAACATATATAT
>NZ_JAGGLL010000097.1 GCF_017874425.1 Clostridium punense | reverse complement strand
AGTGCGCCCAGCATGGGCGGCAGCTCGGTGGTGAAAGTCCACTGTGGGGGTTGATAGCACCAACCACTAGCCTACGGCAAGGGTGTCCACCGTGAGGTGGAATCTGAAGGAAGCCAGCGGCAAAACTCTGGTCTGACGTACAGAAATCACATATAAGGCTTACTTAAATCGGGTGAGTTTGCTGAACAAAACAAAGCCCAATGCTATCCGAAGGTTTAAGAAGTAAATGTGGCAGATAGATGGAGTGAAAGCGGTCGTTCTTACCTGGGGAGGTCTCATGGACGCATAATTATGAATTTGGATTATACGGTTGAAATAAGATTTGTCATGAGAAGTCAGCAGATGTCATAGTACCAAGGCAGTCATGAATGTTTTGGGAAGGACTGAACAATAGGAGGTCTTGGAAACTTGAAGAATTCGAGGGAAATGCGAAAATTGCAGAAAACTTTATATAAAGAAGACTGGTCATGGCAGGTAGAAGTGGAACTTCAAGAAACCATGGGAGTGCATAGTATTTCTACGGCATTTAAAAGCGGAAAAGACGATGGAAAGCTATACACCAATAAATTACTTGAGGAAATGTTGGATAGTGAAAATTTAAGATTAGCTTTTAAAAGAGTAAAATCCAATAAGGGAAGTCATGGAGTAGATGGAATGAAGGTGGATGAACTTCCACAATACTTGAAGCGAAATATAGTTACCCTCAAGAAAAGTCTATTGGAAGGGACTTATCGTCCCCAACCCGTCAGGAGGGTAGAAATACCAAAGCCTGATGGGGGAATAAGATTACTTGGAATACCTACTGTAGTTGATAGAATGGTACAACAAGCAGTTGCCCAAGTGCTAACGCCAATATTTGAAAAGACCTTTTCTGATAATAGCTATGGATTTAGACCCGGTAGGGATGCTAAACAAGCAATAGTTAAGGCTAAAGAATACATGGACGAAGGTTACAAATGGGTAGTAGATATAGACCTTGCAAAATACTTTGATACTGTAAATCATGATAAGCTCATTGCGTTAGTTGCAAGAGAAATAAAAGATAAAAGAGTATTGAAGTTAATAAGGCTATTTCTACAAAGTGGA
>NZ_JAGGLL010000096.1 GCF_017874425.1 Clostridium punense | reverse complement strand
TATAGATTTACCACTTGAAAACTTTAATTATTCTTTGTAGTACTCAAGGGGGTTGACTATACCCTTTACTAGTTCAATATTCTGATTTAAGTTTTCATAAAAATAGCAAGTTTGATCATACAATACTTCTTTGTTTCCCTTAGAATTAGGTGTATAAATGCATGCTTTGTATATATTCCAAATATTCTCTTGAGGATTAAGTTCAGGAGAGTATGGAGGAAGGTAAATAAGTGTTAATCTTTTTTTATTACCTTCCTGAAATGCTTTAACAGTGCTAGATTTATGAATTTTAGCATTATCCAGAATTAAGTATACTTTTTTATCTGAATTTATATCCAATAGCCGTTGTAGAAACACTATAAACTCATCAGATGTTATTGAAGCGCTATAAGGATATACATCAGTAATTGAGTCATACTGTTTAGAAATCTCTGTAGCTCCTATAAGCTTTAATCCATCCTTTAATCCATTCTTTTCAATTAGAGGGGGTTGACCTATAGGGCTCCAAGTTCTTCTATTATTAGATTCTATTTTGATAGCAGTTTCATCTGCAACATATAAAAGTTTATTAGAAGAACCTTCTACAATACTTAGTATCTTTCTGATTTTTTTTAAAAGCAATTTGCTTTTCAGGATCAGCTAAAGTTGGATGATACTGCCCGCGTTTATAAGAAAAGCCAAGACTTATCAATACTTGCCTTATTGTTTCACTAGAGTATAATCTACCATATTTATGCTCTAAATAGTCTCTTACGCGGTTGATGCTCCATACAGATGAAAGATATCCAAATTCTCGTGGATCTTTTGTGGTTAATATATTAGTTATATCTTTAAGCATTTCATCAGTGAAGGAACTTTCAGATCCACCACGGTTATCTTCGATAGAGTCTATTCCAAGGGAATTCCAGGAGTTTATATAAGATAAAACAGTAACTCTTGAAACTCCTAGAATATTCGTTATGTTATATATGTCTATACCTTGGTATCGCATTATAACTGCTCGAAGAGCTCTACGAGAATACTTACTTGTATTTGATTGTTCTAGTTTAATTAAGTTTTCTATTGTATGACCGTGCAATGTGTTAATCCTTGTTTGCTTTCTTCCCATAATAATAACTCCTTTGATAAGTCTTAGAGTTATTATTGGGAAGATTAAGCTTGTTAATACTTTAAATTTCGGA
>NZ_JAGGLL010000095.1 GCF_017874425.1 Clostridium punense | reverse complement strand
CTATTAATAACCATATACTTCTTACATTTTTCGCATTTTAAAGGATCTATGCCAAAATATTTTAAAATTCTATACTCCCATTTTCTTAACTTTTTCAATTCTTCAGCTACCTTTTCATTTATAAGTTTGAAAAACTTATTTTCACATTTATTATTGCTAGAGTATATACCATAATATCTAATCATTCTAAAATGTTTTTCGGGTATATGAATTATTAGCTTTTTTATAAAATCTATTGCATCAAGCTCTACTTCTATTCTTTTTCCATCTTCATGCCTTTCATAATAAAACCTTACGGTTCTTCCATCATAGCTTATAATCCTTGACTGTGCTATCACAGGCCTTGCAGCATACCTTCCTACATATCTTGCTACAATTTTAGTTGAAGTTATTAGTCCTTTTGCATACACATAGAAACCTTTTGTTAAAACAGAATATAGCTGATTTTTTAATCTTTTATATTCTTTAATCCCATTTTTTAAGTTATTGCCTAATTTGTCTAAAATCAGTTTCTGCCACCTATTGCGAAGCATAGCAAAAGGCATAAAGTTAAACTTTTTCCAAGCTGTAATATTACCACTTGCCCCTTCAGTTACTAGTAGATGTACGTGGGGATTCCATTTTAAGTCTCTACCGAAGGTATGAATAACAGCAACTATTCCTGGAGTAAACTTTTCCTTTTTACTTCGTTCTAAATACCAACTACTAATTGCTTCTGTCGCACATTGTGGTAATAAACTTAACAACCTTCTATCAGCTCTAAAGTATTCTCTCAATTCTTTTGGGATTGTAAAAACCATATGTCTATGTGGAGTGTTTATTAACTTTGCAATTAAATCCTCTGTCCAATTGTCCACTCTAACCTTTCCACAAGAATTACAAAATCTACTTTTGCATGTAAATCCTAATCTTTTTGTTTTACCACATGCTTCGCATATAAATTCTATGAAACCATTGTTCAATGACCCACAGTTCATCATTTTTTCAACTTCTACAATAACATTCTTTCTAATCTTTCCTCTGTATAATTTTTTAAATCTATCCCAATGATCTAAAAATATTTCTTTTATAATGGTTTTCTTCATTTAAAATCATCCTTGTTTTTTAAATAAATTATACAAAACTTTACCCAAAATGTTTATGGCATTTTTTTACACAAACTCTCAAAAGCAACAATTCCAAGGCCTTCCAGGCATTTTGCTAGCGCAAAAAAAGTTGAATTTCCTATATAA
>NZ_JAGGLL010000094.1 GCF_017874425.1 Clostridium punense | reverse complement strand
TGCCCTTCCCCCAATAAAATAGACACACCAAACTCGTTATATCTCGTTTTTTCATAAGATAGCTAGTTATTTTACTTTTAAGCTGCAGTTACTTTGTTACTGGCTCTATTATAAAACTCTTCTGGAGTTAAATAACCATTAGAGGCATGGATTCTTTGCCTATTATAAAATATCTCAATATACTCAAATACAGCTGCTCTAGCCTCCTCACGAGTTTTAAAGTGCTTTCCATAAAGCCATTCGCACTTAAGTTTGCCCCAAAAGGACTCCATAGGAGCATTATCCCAGCAGTTACCCTTACGGGACATACTACAGATAAAACTATACTTTTTTATGAGATTTTGGTAATCATAGGAACAATATTGAGAACCTCTATCTGAGTGCAAAATAACGCCGCTAGGCTTTCCAGCACGTTGATAAGCATCATTTAAAGCATTAATTACTAGTTCTTTAGTCATTCTTTCACTCATAGATAACCCAACAATCTTTTGTCCACATAAGTCCATAATTCCAGCTATGTATAGCCATCCTTCATCTGTCCACAGGTATGTTATATCACTAACCATTTTTTCATTAGGCTTATCCACAGAAAAGTCACGGTTAAGGATATTTTCAGCTACTGGAAGTTTATGATTAGAATTAGTAGTTGCCTTAAACTTCTTAGAAACTCTTGATCTTATGCCATTCTCACTCATTATACGTTCGACCCTCTTATGGTTAATTGGATTGCTGGATTCTTTATTTATAATTTGGGTAATCTTAATAGACCCAAAAACTTTGCCACTTTTATCGTGGATATTTTGGATTTTACTTAATAGTTTCTTATTTTCTCTTGATCTTTTACTCTCAGGTCTTTTATCCCAAGCATAGTAACTTGCTCTTGATATTCCAAGTACTGTGCATAACTTCGCTACCCTGTATTTGTGACGATTAGCCTTGATAAACTTAAATCTTTTTACTTTAGATTCTTGGCGAAGTAGGCTGCCGCCTTTTTTAATATTTCATTTTCTTCTCTAAGTTCTCGCAGTTCTTTCTCTAGTTTTCTTAGTTTCTCGTCCTCTGGACTTAGATTTCCGCTACCTGGAAAAGGAGCTGCAGGTGACTGCTTATATTTTTTTACCCATCCTTGTAGTGTTGTAGGCTTTACTCCTAAATCGGCTGCTACCTTTGTAACTGATTCATTAGTTTTCTCTATTCTTTTTACTGCTTCTAGTTTAAATTCTGCACTATAATGGTTATTCACTAAAATCATTCCCTTCACGTTTAGTATAACACGAGTTCCTCGTGTCTACCAAAGTGGGTAAGGGTCA
>NZ_JAGGLL010000092.1 GCF_017874425.1 Clostridium punense | reverse complement strand
CGGATTAACCCCTTCGTTTTGGACAAAACCTAATAAATTCTTCGATTTTCTTAGATTTACACTCTTATCTGAATATTAGTTGTATCCTCTCCAAAATAAAGGTTGTAAAATTCTTTTGGTGACATAAACTTTAAACTTGAATGCATTCTTCTATTGTTATAAAATTCCATGAATTCGTTTACAGTTCTATATGCTTCTTCATAATTTTTAAACTCATTAATTTTTAAACATTCATCCTCAAGTATTCTGTGGAATGCTTCTATATGGGCGTTTTTATTTGGAGTTTTTACAGGTATTCTCTCATGTTCTACTTTAATTTCTTCGCAGCATTCGCTGAATTTATGGCTAACAAATTGTGGTCCATTATCCGTTCTTATTACGGGCTTTTTAGCACCTTCTTCAAATAGATTTCTTTTAATTAAGCATTTTCTCAGTAGTGCTGTGGCATCCTTAGCCTCGCAGTGTAGCCCCATATGATAATCAATAATACTTCTATCAAAAATATCAATTAAATTAAGTAGATAGAAAAACTTATCTTCACCTTGAATATACCCATATTTAATGTCCATTTCCCATAATTGATTTGAACCTGTTATAGTTCTGTTAATTGCAATAGTTCTTTTTACTTTTTCCTTGATTACTCTCTGATCCTTGAGAATATGTAGTTCCTTACATAGCCTATAAACCTTTTTAGGGTTGATTATAAGGTCATAATATTTTCTTAGATGATAAGTTATCTTTCTGTACCCATAGTTAATGGCATCGCCATCAATTGACTCTAAAATAAACTCTTTAATCTGCTCATCACATATCTTTTTGTCTTTCTTAGTTACACTGTACCCTTTAGGCTTACCGCCCGTAGGTTTTCTCTTTTCTTTGCCTTCTACACTTAGGTTATAGTAATAGGTTGACCTGCTAAGTTTAACAATCTTTAAAACAAAAACTGCGTTATATCCTTCATCAATGTATTTTTTTGCTATTTCTACTTTATCTTTAGTTGAGGGTTTGCTTTTTTTATTAGGTCTTTAAGAATTGCTATTTCTAAGTCTTTTTCTCCTAAAAGTTTCTTTAATTGATCATTCTGTTTTGTTACCTCTGATAATTCATTTTCAAGTTCTTTTTCTCCCCCAACTAAAGCCTTTCTGCCTGGTTTAACCTTAATCTCATCCTTATTTTTAGATTCCTTTATCCATGTAAATATAGTTGATTTTGATATTCCATGTCTTCTAGAAACTAAGGATACATTACCTACCTCTTGTACTTCCCTCAATATCTCTTCCTTTAACTCTTTTGTATAACTTCTACCTTTCATTTCTTTACCTCCATTCACTTTATACATTATACTGAATGTATAAGGAATTGTCCAAGATAGTTTCGGGGCTTAAGAG
>NZ_JAGGLL010000091.1 GCF_017874425.1 Clostridium punense | reverse complement strand
GTTTATATAAAAATCATAGACAAATTGAACTGAAAAATATACAGAAAATTAATTGCTTAATTGGAAAATTAAGTTATTCGGAATATGAGTTATAAGTCTCTTAAGGAGGCTTGGTTTACAATTGAAGGCCATGAAAAATATATGAAGGAGCTTATAGAGATTTTTAAGTCTTTAGGAAACAATATCCTTCCTATAAAAACTCAGGATAAAGCTCTTTATCACTTAGCTTCTGTGACAGTAAGCAATATTTTTTGCGGGCTTATTAGTAGAGCCAGTGGATATTTAAAAGAGTATGGCTTTGAGGAGAAAGAGGCAATTGAGGCCTTATATCCTCTTATAAACTACAACATAAACAATATACGTAGTTTAGGTCTAACTGAAGCTTTAACTGGTCCTGTGGAAAGAGGAGATCTTAATACTATTAAAAATCATGTTAACTCAATGCCTGCAGAGCATGAAGGCACCTATAAGGATTTATCAAAGGAAATATTGAGCTTAGCTAAAGAAAAAAATCCAAACAGGGACTATGGTAAATTAGATGAATATTTGGGGGAATAATTAATATGAAAAATACAGTGATGACTTTTAAAGAAGCAAAAACTAAAGGTGAAAAACTCACAATGCTTACAGCCTATGATTATTCAATGGCTAAGCTTATAGATGAATCAGAGATAAATGGTATTCTTGTAGGTGATTCACTTGGAATGGTATGTCTTGGGTATGAAGATACCCTAAGTGTTACTATGGAGGATATGATTCATCATACAAAGGCAGTAGCAAGAGGGGCAAAAAATGCTCTTATTGTTGGAGATATGCCTTTTATGTCTTATCAAACCTCTATTTATGATGCTGTGTGTAATGCAGGAAGACTTATAAAAGAAGGAAATGCAAATGCTGTTAAATTAGAAGGTGGAGCAGCAGTAGTTGAACAGGTAAGGGCAATAGTTAAAGCTTCAATACCTGTAATGGGACATTTAGGTCTAACCCCTCAATCAGTAAATGCCTTTGGAGGCTTTAAGGTTCAGGGGAAAAGTGAGGATGCTGCTAGAAAGCTTATTGAAGAGGCACAGATATTAGAAGAGGCAGGGGCCTTTGCTATAGTGCTAGAATGTGTTCCTGCTAAACTTGCAGAACTTATAACAAGAAAAGTAAGTATACCTACA
Source organism: Clostridium punense (assembly GCF_017874425.1). Classification (GTDB taxonomy): domain Bacteria; phylum Bacillota; class Clostridia; order Clostridiales; family Clostridiaceae; genus Clostridium_J; species Clostridium_J punense. The sequence goes on along the minus strand of NZ_JAGGLL010000091.1, from coordinate 323 downwards.
ATAGGAATAGGAGCTGGAAAGGGTTGCGATGGTCAAATTCTTGTGTATCAGGATATGCTTGGCATGTTTTCAGATTTTAAACCTAAATTTGTTAAGCAGTTCTCTGATGTAGGCCATCATATGAGGGAAGGTTTTAAACAATATATTGAAGAAGTAAAAGCTGGTTCCTTTCCTTCAAAGGAGCATGAATTTAAAATAAATGAAGAAGTATTAGAAAAGCTATATTAGTAAGACCAGCTAGTAATAGTCAATAGTTTTTTTAAAAGATTTCTTAGTTTAAAAAAGGGCATCACAAAAAGTACTGTCCGATATACGAACAATAC
>NZ_JAGGLL010000090.1 GCF_017874425.1 Clostridium punense | reverse complement strand
TCATAGTTATATTCATTCCTTTCGCTACGCTCAAGGCACAAAACGGAATGAAATGTGCCTTTAAACGAATTTTGTTTTTAAACCAAGTCTATAATCAAATCATAGGGATATCAGTAAACTACAAATCACGGGGAGGTGAGTGGGCTACTTCGCTTATGAAGTGACTGCATAGTTATATGTGTAGATTGTCTTTTCAAGCACAAATAAGTGTGCCAGTGAGCACGTAACCTTATCTTTGTTTAAACATTCTCGTTTAATGCTAGACAATCAGTCAATGCTGCCTATCCCTGTAATTCACAGAACCTATCGGTTCAGAAGGGAGTTCCCTATGTCTCTAAAAATTGTGTATCAAATTTGTTGTGGGATTGACGTCCACAAAACCTTTGTGGTTGCTTGTATTGCTTCCACTAATTCTAATGGTATTACTGTCTACAAAAGCCATCGCTTTTCTACCTATACACAAGGTTTAAGAGAGCTGTTACAGTGGCTTAAAGACAATAACTGCAAAGATGTATGCATGGAATCTACCGGGAAGTATTGGATTCCTGTGTTTAATATACTAGAGAACTCATGCAACATTGTACTTGCACATCCAAAATATGTTAAGGCTATCCGTGGGAAAAAAACTGACAAGAAAGATGCGAAATGGATTGCTGACCTGTTTAAGCATGATCTTGTTGCCGGTAGCTTTATGCCTCCTGCTGATATTAGGCAGCTCCGTGACTTAACTCGCTATCGCTTTAAGCTTACATGCTTTATGGCTAGTGAGAAGAACAGACTCCAAAATTGTCTCACAGTTTCCAACATACAGTTAGGAAACGTTGTTTCAGACACCTTCGGTAAAAGTTCTCAGAAGATACTTAATAAGATTCTGGAAAATCCTTTTGATACCTCTTTTGATATTAAACCTTTAATTCACAGTTCCATGGAGAAAAAGCTCTCCGAATTAGAACTCGCTGTTGATGGATATATAACCCCAGAACAAGCTGGTAAATTAAAGATTATTAAAAGTCATTTTGAGAATTTGGAAGCCCGGAAAGCAGAGCTAGAAAAACTGATTCTTGCGCTCGCCAGTCCCTATCAACAAGAACTCGACCTAATTCTAACCGCTCCATCTTTTAAAAACATCTTCTCTGCAATTACTGTTATTGCAGAAATAGGCGTAAACATGGAGGCTTTCCCTTCGGCGAAACACTTATGCTCATGGTCTGGATTAACTCCAACTAACAATGAAAGTGCAGGAAAGAAAAAGTCTGTCCGGGTTTCCAAAGCAGGATGTTATATTAAGCCACTTCTAGTACAGTGCGCTACCGCCGTTGTTAAAAGCGAAAAACATCCTGAAATTCGTAACCGCTATCTGCGTATCAAAAAGCGTCGCGGTCACAAGAAAGCAATCATTGCTATTGCGAGAATGCTTCTAACAGCATTATACAACATGCTAAAGAATAAACAACCATATAATGCAGAATTATACAAAAACTCTGATGTTTTTCCTGTAGAACGTGAAATAACAATAGATCAAGCTATCTTATTAGCGCAGCACCAAGGTTATAAAATCAAGTCAGCTCCTTAACCTTAACATTTAATTGTATATTTAATTTTTAAAAGTCACCCTTCGGATGGCTTGTTTGCTATGCCATCATATTTTTATAGCTATTCATACTTTAAATTTCAACCTT
>NZ_JAGGLL010000089.1 GCF_017874425.1 Clostridium punense | reverse complement strand
GAGGGCACTGAAAAACATCTTGTTTTTCAGTGTTCTGCCTTTTAGATAATAAAAAAGACATGAGTATAATCCATTTTATGGTACATACTCATGTCTTTTTTCTATCATAGCTTAATACTAGGTGTCATTTATTACTTACTTAGACTTAATATTCTCTTTAAGTTAACAGTGAAAATTGTTAATGCACCTTGCATTTGCATACCAATAAGACCTGAGGCAGATGCTACATCGTACCCATGTCTATGCTTCATTTCACTATTTTTAGCCTCTATTTTATATCGTTCTTTTGCCTTTTCTTTAAAATATTCGGTTTCTTGATACTCCATATGCTCTTTATGTGTATTATTCTTAATAGAAACAGAATATGATTTTGTTTTTGAACCTTCTTTATAACAACCATTTCTTTTAGGACAACATTTACATTTCTCAACGTCAAAATAGTACGATAGTACTGTACCTTGTCCATCTTTGGCATGTTTTTTAGGCCTTGTACTACTTTTCTTAATGCTCATATGTCCTTCTTCGCATACATACATATCAGCATCTTTGTTATACTCAAACTTTGTTTGAGATAATCTACTATTTCCATGAGATACTGACTTACTAAGCTTTGCAATTAGATTTTTATTATTTTCTTTTATATATTCTATGTTTTCCTTCTCAGAATAGGCTGTATCTCCAATAACATTTTCAACTTCTAAGCCAGCGGCTTCGCTCTTTTCAATAAGTGTTCTAAGTTGTTTTCCATCATGTTTTTCTCCAGAAGTAACAACAGCAGCAGTAATGATACGCTCTTCTGTCATTGCCATATGAGTTTTATATCCAAAGAAAGATGTATCCGCAGTTTTGTGACCTACTTTTGCGTCAGCATCTTTTGATAGCGCTAATTGTTCTAAGTCATCTTCAATTGTTTCTTTAAGTAAGTTTAAACTTTCTTTTACCGATGGATAAGCTGAAATAACTTCATTTTTTTCAATAACAGTTATTAATTTTTGACAGTATTCAATCTCATCCTCAAGAATACCGTTATTTACTTTTACAGGAAAATTTGTCTTTAAAGACTCATCTATGTTATAAACAGCTTTACGAAGTTTTTTAGATTGCTCAATTAAAACTTCTCTAGGTGTTTTTTGATTGTACTTAGCTTTTGTGTGAGTAGAATCTACAATAATTGATTTTGATTTTATAATATTCTTTTCGATTGCTATCTCTACTGTTTTAGAAATTAGCAAATCTAGTAAATTAGAATCCTTTAAGTGTAGCTTTCTAAACTTAGTTAAAGAGCTTGGGTTAATTACTTCCTCCTCCGGAGCCATATCTAAAAAATACTTAAAAGACATATCATATTTTGAGCGTTCAACGACATCTTGATCAGAAATATTGAAAATAGTTTTTAGTAAAAGGTATTTAAACATTCTTATTGGATCAATTGCTCCGCGACCGTTGTTAGCACAGTACGTAGAAACTAATTCATCGTAAATAAATGAAAAGTCCACCATTTCCTTTATCCTTCTCAGCATATTATCTTTTGGAATAATTTTGTCATATATATCAGCATATTGGCTCAATATCATTTTTGGTTGCATTAACATAAAATCACCTTATTCTAAAAAGTCTTTACTTTATATATTCTACATAAAAGCTAAAAATCCTTTTTGAAAAAGAAAAAAAGGTCACTTTTTCAGTGACCTC
>NZ_JAGGLL010000088.1 GCF_017874425.1 Clostridium punense | reverse complement strand
CCTACCTCAATAATTTTAATTTATCTTTTATTTACTTCTATTTTCATAGAATTTTATTATTTATAAACAAGTAGTTTAAGATGAATATGTGATTATATTGAATATATAGATAATACTGGATAAAGAAAGTTAGACGTATGCATAAGAGTATAAGTTATATTCCAATATCTTGAAGGAAATACACCTATATAGCCCTAATGCTTACCCTACCATGTCTCACGGAGTACATATCTATGTCTCTACATTCCTTCGTTCTGCATTTTAGAGCAGGTGCTAGCATTAATCCTCGTATACTGGGTCAATTAAGCCCTTATGGGGGTTTGAACGCGCTTTACCTTACTCTTTTCAAAGAACATAAATTTCAATATATCTGTGAATATCTTAAATTAAGCTGCTTGTTGATAACTTGTTAAACCATGAACCTTTTCATGTGTATATGTTGTTTTTTTCTTGCATAATGTGTACATAACTTTTATAAGCCTTACACTTAGTGCAACTATTGCTTGCTTTCCTGTTAATTGATTTTCCTGCCTTTTGGTTAAATGAGTGTATACTTCTTTAAATGCAGCATTCTTAGCTACCATAACAGTTGCTACTTGATATAAGATATTTCTTAAATTTGAACGACCTCTCTTACTTATCTTAGTTTTACCTTTTTTCATACCAGAACTGGTTTCTTTTAAGTTAAGTCCTGCTACTTTCTGTATTTGTTTATAGCTGTCATATTTTGATATGTCTCCAATTTCAGCTAAAAATCCTGCAGCTGTTACTACACCAACACCTTGTATGCTTAGCAAGTATTCTGAATAACCTGTTTGCACAAGATATTCTTCCATGAGCTTTTCCACATCATCTAATTCGTTTTGTAAACCTTCTAATTGCCTTAAAATAAGCTTTAATCTATATCTAGCTCCTTCAAGCCCTACGGGCACTCCTATTGAAGCTTTAGCTGCATTATAAACTAATTCTGCCTTCTTAATTCCAACACGATTATGTGTAGCATCTAGAAGCTTTTTAGTAAGCTCTAAAACTCCCATATTTACTATATCTTGCGGAAAAGGACATGTTTTCAATATACATAAAGCAGACTTTCCTAAGATATCTGAAAACATCTTTTTTAATTCAGGAAAGTATTCATCTAATAGCGCTATTAATCTTACCTTTTCTGAGATAAACTGTCTTTTTAGCTCTTGTCTATTATTGCTGCATAATCGAAGATTTACGTAGAGTTCTTCCTCAAACATGCAGTTTAGGTACTGCCCTTGATATATAAGTTTAGCAATAATCTTGGCATCTTTTTTATCATTCTTAGTTGGACTATTATCTTCCAACTCCTTAGTTTTATTAACATGATATGGATTAACCAAACATAAATCTATCCCTTGATTTTTTAAGTAATACGCAAGGTTCTTCCAATAGTGACCTGTCGGTTCCATTCCTACTAATACATAATCTAAGTTATATTTCACTTTTAATTCTCTAATTGAATCTAATAGACATTCGAAAGATTCTCTGGTATTCTTTATAAGGAACGGTTTTTTTATATACTCACCGTTTACTATAAATTGGCCATAGTGATTCTCTTTTGCTATGTCTATCCCCAATACTAACGTATTAGGAACTATAATTCGGTTGTTCATATTGTTATCCTCCTGATATGAATTATTGTTGTCTTCTTGCAAGTGACACAATATATTTATATCAGGTTTTTTTGTTATCTTCAAAGACTAAATCTCTTTATTACAGGAATACT
>NZ_JAGGLL010000087.1 GCF_017874425.1 Clostridium punense | reverse complement strand
AAGACCAGCTAGTAATAGTCAATAGTTTTTTTAAAAGATTTCTTAGTTTAAAAAAGGGCATCACAAAAAGTACTGTCCGATATACGAACAATACAAAAACTGGTAACAGTTTTATGCCGGTTAGGCTGCGGCGTTACACGAATTTTCTAAGTACATCTTTTGATGAACTTTAGGTAATCGCTGTTCATATTCCTTTTGATTACGCAAGACTGCAAATATATAGTTTAGAAGCTTGTGCATAACTGCAACGAGTGCAACCTTTTTCTTCTTACCAGATAGGTTAGTTTTATAGTATTCTAGTAAGATTGGATTGATTGCTTTGCCATTTTTACTTGTTCTTATAGATGCTAATGCGACAGCATATAAGGCTCTACGACCGATTCGAGTACCACGCTTGGATATTTTGTTCTTATCGCTTTTAAACTTCCCAGATTCGTTAACAGATGAATCTATGCCAAAGAAAGCAACTAGGTGCTTGGGCTTTAAAAACCCTTGGAAGTCTCCGATTTCAGTTAGTAGAGTGACAGCTGTTAAAAATCCTATTCCTGGTATAGAAAGTAGTAAATCCACATTTCTTTTAAAATAAGAAGATAGTTTTTCACTAGAAACTTCTGCTTTTATATCATTAAGGAGTAGATTTATTTCTTGGTCAAAGTTTTCAATGATCGAAATAGTACTTAAAATTTTTCTTTCAAAGCTTGTGGACGGTATGCCGATTTGCACAGCATTTTGAGCGGTTTTAAGTAATTTTTCATAAGTGTTATTGCACCAAGTTAAATTCTTTTTAGAGGTTGTCCTCAAATTTGATATAACTTCTTCTTTAGGAGAATTTACAATTTTCTCTGGAGTTGTATATTTTTTAAGAATAGTAATAGAAGTTGCTCCAGTAGTATCAGCAAAAACAGATTGATACCCAGGAAAAAGTAATCGAAGATCAGCAGATAATTTTTTCTTATATGTTGACCTTGTATCAACATACTTGTAGTAGTCTCGGCACAGACACTTTAATGAGAAAATGTTGATATCTAGAAAGCTATAGGCTTTTACATTCTGAAATTTACCTATTTTAGCAATAGAAACAGCATCTTTCTTATCATTTTTCACTTTTCTAATGTCACTATTTTTGTTACAATTAGTAACTAGAGGGTTGATAACGTACGCCTCTAAATTATAGTTTTTTAGAAAGTGGAAAAGAGATAAGTGGTACACGCCAGTGGACTCCATGAAAATGCCAGTTTTCATGTTAAACTCTTTTTCCACTTTTTCTATTTCACTCACTAAGTGGCTAAAGCCATCCGCATCGTGTACAACTTTAAAAGACTTCTTATATACATCACCGTTAGGTGCTAATATTGCTACTATTGAAAATTCTGCTGATACATCAATACCAACAACAGGACTATAAAAATATTTTGACATAATCAATATCTCCTTACCTTGAATTATTTAGAGATAGAATAGAATATCCACTCTACCAGTGATTCTACAACCTCGTTTGTGACACGGGTAATTTCCGAGGATTAGTCCCTGCGGGAAACCCAACCAGCTAAACCATAGAACTCTCACTGATGGATTGATACGCTTTTTTACGGGTATTATCTCTACGAGATTCCCAGGGGGGATCCATCTAACTTCTATTCAGGAGATATTATACAATGATTTTAAAAATAGGTTAAGTTTCCTTTCAGGTATTTAGATAGAAAACATTATTAAGAAGATTCTAAATGCTCTAGAGGAATTAATAATATGAATAAATTTAAATAATATAGTTTAAATGTTCGTTAGAAAGATATGATGTTTTCTAT
>NZ_JAGGLL010000086.1 GCF_017874425.1 Clostridium punense | reverse complement strand
TATTCATCTTAAACTACTTGTTTATAAATAATAAAATTCTATGAAAATAGAAGTAAATAAAAGATAAATTAAAATTATTGAGGTAGGGGGATAAAGATTGAAGATAAAATTATTAAAGAATTAAAGGGCGGGGGGGACTATTTTGATTAAAAGCATTATTTGGGATTTTGATGGCACATTATTTGATACATATCCTGCAATGGTTCAGGCTTTTAAAAAAGGCCTAAAGGATAGTGGAGTAGAAGCAGAGGAAGATGAAATACTTAAGTATATGAAGATTTCTGTAACAGAAGCTATTAACCACTTTAAAGAAAAATATAAGCTAAATGATGACTTTGCCCAGAGGTATGTTCATTATGAACACAATCTTCAGCCTAGTGACATTATGCCATTCTCATATGCTAAAGAAATATGTTATGAGTTTCAGAAAAGTGGTAGGAAAAATTTTTTGTTAACCCATAGAGGAGACACAACCTTTAACTATCTAAAATATCACGGAATGAGTGAATATTTTGAGGAAGTAGTTACAAGAAAGAATTGTTTTAAAAGAAAACCAGATCCAGAAGGATTTATTTATCTCATTGATAAGTATAATTTAAACTGTGAAGAGGTATTAGTAGTTGGAGATAGGGAATGCGATATATTAGGTGGGAAAAACTCTAAGGCTAAAACCTGCTTGTTCAATACCAATAGTATAGAATTTAACTTTCATACGGACTTTAAAATAAGTTCTTTATTTGATTTAGCTAATATTCTTGGATTAGATAACTTATTAAAAGAGAAAAATGGGTAGGTGGAAATAAATGATTTTAGACTATATAGAAACTAGTAGATTAATAATAAGAGAAGTTAATGAAGCAGACTTTAAATCAATTCACACCTATGCTTCAAAGGCAGAAGTAACAAAGTATTTACCTTTCGGACCAAACAATGAAGTAGACACTAAATCTTTTATAGAAAAGGTTATGAATTATAAGAATCAAAACCCAAGATGTGATTATGAATTTGCTGTAGTGTTAAAGGAAAATAATACACTAATAGGTGGCTGTGGAATTCATATTACAAGTATTAATAACAAAGAAGGGTTTATTGGATATTGTTTTGATGATGAGTTTTGGGGTAAGGGTTATGGCAGTGAAGCAGCTAATGCAGTGATTAATTTTGGATTTGACAAACTAAAGGTTCACAGAATTTATGGGACATGCCATCCGGAGAATATAGGGTCAGGTAAAGTTATGGAAAAAGTAGGAATGATTAAAGAGGGTCGATTAAGAGAGCATAAGTTACAAAAGGGAAAATGGAGAGATTCCTTCTTATATTCAATTCTTGATCATGAATATAAGGCTAATCCTATAGACTATTGTTTAATAACAAAATTGGAAGAAGAATAAATATATATATAATAAGTGGAGTGGGGAAAATGAAGTTTTTTTGGGAACTTATACCTAGAAGTTTGATAAAGAATAAAAAGAGAACTATATTTATATCCATTAGCATAATGCTTGCATCCATGCTAATAACAAGTTTAAATTTGACATTATCAAATTACAAAGCTCAAAAAATTGAAAATGCTAAAAATCAGGGTGGGGGACATTACTATGCTTCTTGTTTTGAAGCAGGAAATCCCAAAAGTATAGAAACACTAAAAAAAGAACCTTCTATAGATAAATTTGGCACAAGCATAATCATGGGATATGCTGAAATAGCTGATGATTTTAAAATTGAATTAAGTGGTTATGATAGTGTGGATACAGAACTTTTAGATTTTAAGCTGGAAGAAGGAAGATATCCTAAAGAAGATTCAGAAATAGCTTTAGAAAAATGGACTTTAGATAAATATGAAGTGAAGCCAAAAATCGGAGATAAAATAAAACTTAGTTATATATTTAATTACACCACTTTACAACAAAATTAACTTACTTCATCTAAGTGAATTAAGGAATTAATTACCTCTAAAGCCCTATCATTAATTTTGCGCTTTTGT
>NZ_JAGGLL010000085.1 GCF_017874425.1 Clostridium punense | reverse complement strand
CGTTCCCATACCGAACACGCAAGTTAAGCTCTAAACGGCCAAGAGTACTGCAAGGGAGACTTTGTGGGAGGGTAGGTGGTCGCCAGGTCATATGGCTCCTTGGTCAAGCGGTTAAGACACCACCCTTTCACGGTGGTAACAGGGGTTCGATTCCCCTAGGAGTCACCATATATGCAGATGTGGCGGAATTGGCAGACGCACTAGACTTAGGATCTAGCGCCTTCGGCGTGGGGGTTCGACTCCCTTCATCTGCACCATATGCGGGTGTAACTCAATGGTAGAGTGCTAGCCTTCCAAGCTAGTTACGAGGGTTCGATTCCCTTCACCCGCTCCATAAATGCGTCTTTAGCTCAGCTGGATAGAGCAACGCCCTTCTAAGGCGTGGGCCAGGGGTTCGAATCCCTTAAGACGCACCATATAATGGGATATCGCCAAGCGGTAAGGCACCAGACTTTGACTCTGGCATTCGTAGGTTCAAATCCTGCTATCCCAGCCAATAAGTGGTTCACTAGCTCAGTCGGTAGAGCACATGACTTTTAATCATGGTGTCCGGGGTTCGATCCCCCGGTGAGCCACCATATTATGGCTCCTTGGTCAAGCGGTTAAGACACCACCCTTTCACGGTGGTAACAGGGGTTCGATTCCCCTAGGAGTCACCAAAACTCTTACTTTATAGTAAGAGTTTTTTTTATTTATATAAGGTGACTTTTGTTTTTATTAAAGTTATTTGTTTTTTTTTCCCATTATGATATTATAGATTAGTAAGTGTATTAAAATAAGAGTAAAAAGGAGAATATTTATGGAAAACAAAATATTAGCATCAGTAAATGGTATTCAAATAAGTGAACAAGATTTAGAAATAGCAATGACTAGATTTCCACAAGAAAATCAACAATATTTTAGAACAGAACAGGGAAAAAAACAATTGCTAGATCAAATGGTAAGCTTTGAACTAGTTTATAACTATGCAAAAGAAGCAAATTTAGAAGATAGCGATGAGTTTAAGTACCAATTAGAGTTAATGAAGAAAGATTTACTAATTCAAGCAGGAGTAAAAAAGATTTTAGACACAGTTAGTGTAAATGATAATGATGTTAAAGATTTTTATGATAATAATAGAGAAATGTTTAAGACAGAGGAAACTGTTAGTGCTAAACATATATTAGTTGATAGTGAAGAGAAAGCAAAAGAAGTAATAGAAAAAATTAATAGTGGAACTAGTTTTGAAGATGCTGCTAAAGAGTTTTCTAATTGCCCATCTTCTGAGCAAGGTGGAAACCTAGGTGAGTTTGGAAGAGGAAGAATGGTTCCTGAGTTTGAAAAGGCTGCATTTGAGTTATCGGTTGGTGAGGTTAGTGAGCCAGTACAAACTCAATTCGGATATCACATAATAAAAGTAGAAAATAAATCACAAGCTGATGATAGACCATATGATGAAGTAAAAGCAATGATAGCTGCTAATTTACTTCATGAGAAACAAAATAGAGCTTATACTAACTTTGTAAATGATTTAAAAGAAGATTACAAGGTTGAACTATATTCAGAAGTATAATATATAACTAAGTTATTTAATAAATCACTTTCACTATGTTACATAGTAAAAGTGATTTTCTTATTTAAACAAGTGGATATAACAACATTAATATGTTCTGTATAAAGTTTATTTATTATAAGAATCAAGGTTACTAACAAATACTTATAATAGTAGTTACATATATACTATACCTAGTGTATCATCTTATAAAATAGCTAGATATTTGTAGATTCTTGTAGCATATTGAGAATAATTAAGTATATGGGGTAATTTTAATAAAAAGGAAAAAAAACATTGTGATAAGATATGTCTTGTCCTTAAGAACGGACACAAACACTAGAAAACTTCAACAGAGTTTTGAAATTGAAATAAAAATTTTAAAATAAAAAAGTGTTGACAATAAGTTTTGAAAATGATAAGATATATAAGTCGCTAGTTGATGGCGCTGCTACAATGTAGCACTAAATTGGTCTTTGAAAATTAAACAGAGAAAAAGGTAAAACCAGTTAATTCTAGTGAACTAATAGTT
>NZ_JAGGLL010000084.1 GCF_017874425.1 Clostridium punense | reverse complement strand
TATTAAGGTTAATTAATTAAAATAATCCAAAAAAAAAACGATCAATAAAAAAATAATCGCTGAATGAAATTCATTCAGCGAAATATGAGTTATAACTTTCATATTTATGTGAAATGGGAAATATGGGATGAATGGAATAAGCATATGCATCAGACTTTTCAATATGAGAAAAAATGTTTGAAGAAAGGGAACCGCTGGTATGACAAATAGCCTTCCCCCGAATATTAAATTCTTTAATTTTTAACCAACTGTTATATATTTCATCGTCAGGTGTAGTTATAAATAAAATATCACTATGATTTATTAAATCACCTATATTTAAGAAATGCCTCGTACCTGTAAACACTGAAGCTTCCTTTGAAGAATCCGGACTTTTACTGTAATATCCAGAAACCTCTACTCCCTTCTCAGCAAAATACTTGCCTAGGGAAAAACCAACCTTTCCAGCACCAATAAAACCAATTCTAATAGATATCACCTCTTTTAAGTAATGATGATACCTGAAATGAAATATATACCTTATAATATTTAAACTCAAAGTCTGGTGCAGCTCTTCCGATGCTACCCATAGAACAAATTTAACATAACTGTTATATAGTGTAAAGTAATTATATTTCATTAATAATTAGAAATTGGTCTTTGGTTATATTAATCATAATAGTTTTATATGGGTACATAATCCTTCCTTACCCTATAAAACTTTGTATTCACTACCTAAAATTCAACTATAAGCACGTCATATTCTTCAACTTTATAAAATCCAACCTTCTCGGCTATTTTAACGGAGCCTAAATTTCTTGTCCAACTATCCCAATAAGGTATTAAGTTTCTTATAGCACATTCCTTAAGAAAGCTTTCAGCTAGAACTGCTCCAACACCTTTCTTTTGTTCTTCTTCAATAGTCTCAATGCCTATTCCACAGTAATTTCTACTAACAAGTTCAGCAGTACACCAGGATATTAATTTTCTACTATCAACAGCACAATATCCAAATCCATTTTTAATAAACCCCTCAATACTCCCCCACATTCCCAAAATCTCTTCTTTTAATAATTCAAAATTCTCTAAGCTACTATCCCTAAGCACTTCTTCATTAATAGGTTTAATTTCATATGAGAAATTTTCCGGAGTTTTATAGTGAATATTTGCTATATCATATTTATACAAAGCTCTTCTATCTTGGCTAACCTTTAAATCATTAAATGTATCTAGCAGTGCATTTTTCCACAAATCTGATGTATAAGAAATTTTAATATAGTCATAGAATTCTTTCTTCAGCTCTTCAGTTAATATATACTCTCTAATGTACTCAATGCACCGAATATATTCTTCGTAAGCAGTAGTATCACCACCAACATATATTACGAAGTTTCCTTTATCAAAAATTACATATAACTCAGGATTTATTAAACTATTTAAGTATATTTCTCCGGGTGTATTTCCTTCAATAATTGACTGAAAAACAAACTTCTTACTACTTGAACTAAATATTTCTTTTACTATTTCAAAATCGCTATTTACTTTATACATGATATTCTCTCCCAACTTAAAACTAACTACTTTGGAATATTTTGTATGAGGCTTTATGAATAGTATATACCACAAAATCCATTTGCACAAAAAAAGAAAAGAGCAAAGCTTATTATTGAAAAATATAAAGCTTCAACTCTTAAAATTAGTAAGGATTCCCGTAAAATTCATGTAGTTTTCAGTATCTGTGGTGAATTATAGCAGGTGAAACCCATATAGTAGCTTGCACTAAGCCCTGTCATTCGCCTTAAGCTCAGCCACAGTTATATTGAACCATCTTATAGCCTCTTTGTGCTTTAAGCTTAAATCTTCAACATCAGTAATAAAATAAAGCTCCTCAAGGTTCTTTACTACTTCCTTAGGTAAATCATAATACACGTACCTTGATTTAAAACTATATCTATAAGGACTATACTTCATTCTTAAAACCTCTACCAAAGGATTTAAAGTAAAGTTATTATAAAAGGCTAAGGCTTCTATTCGATTATCTCTATTAATTTCTTTTTCAACTAAAAATTGATATATATATGTTTTAATTAAGAAAATTCATCCCTAAAAATACCACTAATATAAAACTATATAAAAATCCAAAATAATAAAAATAAATTATGCGA
>NZ_JAGGLL010000083.1 GCF_017874425.1 Clostridium punense | reverse complement strand
GAACTAAACCGCTGCTCGGCGGTGGCGGATAAGGATCCAATTTTAAAATTTAGTTTAAAACTTAAGATATATTGATAGAGTGGTAGTTTCAAAGAAACTACCACTCTATTTATCATGAACACTCCTTATTATTCCCTTATATTGGCAACAATATAAGGGTCAACCACGATAAAATAAAAAGGAGTGTTAACATGTCAGAACTAAGAAACAAAATGATTATGGAGATGGAATTAAGGGGGTATAGTCCTAAAACCATTAAAAACTATATCTACCACGTTAGTGGCTTTGTGCGTTTTTACAAGAAGTCACCAAGCTTACTAGGTGAATCTGAAATACGTCAGTATTTACACTATTGTATCACAGAAAAAAAGTTAAATGAAGGTACTGTAAATGCAGGTTATAGTGCTTTGAAATTTTTATACACCAAAATTCTTAATAAACCATGGAATGTTGAGAAACTTACAAGAGTTAAAGAGCGTAGAAGATTACCTATAGTGCTATCACCCGAGGAAGTAAAGAAAATTTTTGATGCTACTGAGTATCTAAAACATAAGGCAATACTTATGACTATTTATTCCGGAGGATTAAGAGTTAGTGAGGTCTGCAATCTGAAAATAACTGATATTGATAGCAAGAATATGCAAATATTTATAAGAGAAGGAAAAGGTAAAAAAGATAGATATACTTTGCTTTCTAAAACGAATCTTGAAGTTCTTAGAGAATATTGGAAGGAATATAAACCAAAAGAGTTTTTATTTTCAGGAAGGTATCGTACCGATGCTATAAAGCCACGAAGTGTACAGAGAGTATTTGAAAAAGCTAGAAAAAAAGCAGGAGTTTCTAAACATGCAACCGTTCATACTCTAAGGCATAGCTTTGCTACGCATCTTCTAGATTCAGGTACTGATATCTGCTACATTCAAAGACTTCTAGGGCATACGAGAATATCAACCACAACTATATATCTTCATCTTAGAAGAATGGACTTACTTAGTATAAAAAGTCCTTTGGACACTTTGTTAGGTGAATAAGATGATTGAAGTTCAAGATATATTTTCACAGCATGGAGAGAAATATTTAAAAACTCATAACTTGCCACATCATGTTAGAAATGTGATTCATAACATAGTTGAGTGTAGAACCTCTCAACTAGGAGGACATGTAGAGCAGTGTGATGAATGTGGACATACAAGAATTTCTTATAATTCTTGCAGAAATAGGCATTGTCCTAAGTGTCAGACATTAGCCAAAGAAAAGTGGCTCCAAAACAGAAAGGATGATCTTTTACCAGTATCCTATTTTCATGTGGTTTTCACAATTCCGGAGGAATTAAACTATTTAACTCTAATAAATCAGAAAGAGATATATTCAATTTTGTTTAAGGCTACCTCTGAAACTCTTTTAGAGCTTTCAAAGGATATAAAATATCTCGGTGCTCATATAGGCTTTACTTCTATACTCCATACTTGGGGACAAAATCTTATGAATCATCCTCATATACATTGTGTAGTTCCCAGTGGAGGGTTATCTTTAGATGGAACTAGATGGGTAAGTTCTAAGAAGGACTTTTTTATACCAGTGAGGGTTTTATCAAGAAAGTTTCGTGGTAAGTTTCTATACTACTTGAAAAAAGAATACTACACTAATCATAAATTGAAACTTATTGGTGATGCTGAGGAATTAAGAAACAAAAGTGTCTTTCAAGCCTTTATAGATAAACTTTATAAAAAGGAATGGGTAGTTTACTGCAAACCTCCCTTTAGTAGTGCGGAGCACGTGCTAGAATACTTAGGAAGATATACACATAGAGTAGCAATTTCAAACAATAGAATTGTTGCTTTAGAGAATGGTTACGTAGTCTTTAAATGGAGAGATTACAGAGATAATAATAAACAAAAGTTTATGACTGTTACCGCAGAGGAATTTATCCGCAGGTTTCTTATGCATGTGTTACCTAGCAAGTTTGTAAAAATAAGGCATTATGGATTCTTGAGTAATCGTAATCGTGTAACAAAACTTAAAAAGTGTAAAAGGATTCTTAAAGCAAAAATTAAGAAAACTAATGAATTATCAAAATTAAGTACAGCGGAGCTGCTGTTCAAGCTTACAGGAATAGATATAAACAAATGTCCTTGTTGTGGTGGAAACATGGAGACCAAGAAAAAGTTAGATTCTAAAAGGGCTCATCCGCCCGATGAAATTTTTAAAATAGCATAAAAGTACAAAATGTGAAATAGCGCTAGCTATGGGGAGGGGGAAAGTATATCTTTATCGAAGAAAAATTGTTGATTAATATGATATTTAAGCCCTGCTTTTACCAAAAATTGTGATAAAATATATAATAAGACTACTTTAAAAGGGATAGGTTAGATTGAAACCCCATAGTGCAGGCTTCGCGGTTTCGTTCTATAATTTGTTTCGGACATTGAGCAGCGGTAGCGACTGGCATCATGAAAGTTATAATCTTATGGTGCTAGTTTTTGTTGGCTCAACATCCGAATACAAATCTATTCATA
>NZ_JAGGLL010000082.1 GCF_017874425.1 Clostridium punense | reverse complement strand
GGTGCGACACGTTGCAATATGAAAAGTATTGCCTAAATAGTATAGCTATTTAAGAACTAATAACTTGAAAAGTCAAATGAGAGGGTAACGCCTTGAAGGGCTTTCTCTGATACTCTGAATAGCGGTTCTGTTAATAAGAATGGAACTGTTATAAGCTCGGTGAAGTCGGCTGAGATTACACCCTAAGGAGCGATAGCTCTAGGAAATGCGAACCAGAGGTGGTCGAGTGTAACATAGGTCGGGAGTCTATAAAATATCTATGGTAAGAATGTCCCAAAGGGACTGACAAAATTCCGAATGTAAGGGTCTAAACATATAGGAAATAGAAATATTTCTCCTACCAAAGTTGTAGGGTGTGTGAGGAAGAGTAAAAATCGGTGTTATGAAAATCCTTATACTGTTACAGGCAGTATCAAGCACACAGGCTCATAGGAATTACCTAAGGATATATGAAAAGATAAAGTTATTGGAACGTGGTAAGCTGATAACACTGAGAACTTATTTTCTGTGAAGTGGTGATAAGGAAAAGCAAAAGCTATAACTTATCTTTATATCAGTGAAAGTAGTGGCATAGTACCGTTGAAACTTGCGAAAGCAAGGGGAGGGATAGCCACAAGTCAATGTTTATTAAAATTAAATTATACGAAAATCATTAGGTTCGATTAAGACTAAGAAAAGCCGAAACAATAGGAATGAAGCTAACTAATGACGGCAGGTGAAGAAGGAATATTAAAGAAACAGCAACTAAGAAATAACGAATATTATTATACTCAACAAATTCAAGATGAACTCTACAGAAAAAGTAGAGAAGGTTATATATTTAAAGATTTGATTTCTGAAATAATAGACCCAAAGAATATAGCTTTAGCTTACAGAAATATTAAGAATAATGATGGGAGTAACACTCCTGGTGTAAATGGAACTACCATAAAGGATATAGGCCAATACGAAATATCAGAATGGATAGACTATATACAGAAAAGATTTGAAAAATTTAAACCAATGGCTGTAAGAAGAGTAGAGATAGAAAAGCCTGGCGGCGGGGTGAGACCTTTAGGGATACCAACAATAGAAGATAGAATGTTTCAGCAATGCATAAAGCAGATACTTGAACCTATAGTTGAAGCTAAGTTCTATCATGGAAGTTATGGCTTTAGACCTGACCGAAGTGCTGAAAATGCTACTGCAAAAGTAATGAACCTTATTAACATAAACAAACTTCATTATGCAGTAGACATTGATATTAAAGGTTTCTTCGATAACGTAGACCATGGAAAATTGCTTAAGCAAATATGGAATATGGGAATTAGAGATAAGAAACTAATAGTCATAATATCAAGAATGTTAAAAGCAAAAATAGAAGGTGTAGGTATTCCACAAAAGGGCGTGCCGCAAGGCGGAATAATATCAACTTTGCTTTCCAACATAGTCCTAAATGAACTAGATTGGTGGATATACAGCCAATGGGAAGGTATGATAACAAAAGAATACTCCAAACAAGAGCATAAAATAAG
This sequence comes from Clostridium punense, assembly GCF_017874425.1. Classification (GTDB taxonomy): domain Bacteria; phylum Bacillota; class Clostridia; order Clostridiales; family Clostridiaceae; genus Clostridium_J; species Clostridium_J punense. The sequence goes on along the minus strand of NZ_JAGGLL010000082.1, from coordinate 1,089 downwards.
GGCATTAAGGAGAACACATTTAAAACAAATGTATATAGTCCGCTATGCTGATGATTTTAAATTAGTAACAAACAACTATAAATCTGCTCAAAAGATATTCATAGCTGTTACTAATTGGTTAAAAGAAAGACTTAAATTAGATATCAGCAAAGAAAAATCCATGGTAATAAATTTACGTCGAAACTATTCAAACTTCCTTGGATTCAAACTAAAGGTTAAAAAGAAGAATCCAGGAAAATACGTTGCTAAAAGCAATATATCTGACAAGGCTAAGACTAAAATAATAAACAATTATAGAAATCAAATTGAAATAATTAGAAATAATCCTAAAGCATATAACGTTGAAAAACTAAATTCTATGATATTGGGTTGGCACAATTATTATGGCATAGCTACCAATGTAAATATAGATTTTAGTGAAATAAATTTCTTAGTTAGAAAGAGGCTTTATAATCGAACAAGAAGTATACGAAGTGATAGATTATACGGAGATAAAACCTATAAAAAGTTTTATGGAAGATATAATTTCAAGCCAGTAAGTATATGCAAAACAACTATATATCCACTAGCAGCAATTAAATTTAAAATTCCTAAATCCATGAAAATCATTGCTAGCAGATATACTGCACAAGGAAGATACTATATTCATAAAGAACTGGCAGGAGAATTTAAGGACACAATAAAATTTCTTATAGATAATCCTTTGAAAAAAGAAAGCATGCAGAAAAATGATAATAGGATATCACTCTATGTAGCTCAAAAAGGATTATGTCATATAACTAAAAAACCCTTAGATATAGTGACTATGATAATAAGAAATAGGCTTCCCAAGAATAAGGGTGGAACAGATAAATATCAAAATCTTGTATTGGTTAGTAGAGAAATAAGTAATCTGATAGATGAAAAGGACATGGGCAAAGCTAATAGATACAAGGAAGGGATAGAGTTAGACAATAAAGCCTTAAATAAAATTAATACACTTCGCATACTTGTTGGAAATCCTATGATTTAATATAAATTAATAGACATTGATGGAACGCCGTATGCGGTGAAAGTCGCTTGTACGGTGTGGAGGAGGGGAAAAGAAGG
>NZ_JAGGLL010000081.1 GCF_017874425.1 Clostridium punense | reverse complement strand
TTAGGTCAAGCCCTCGACTTATTAGTATTAGTCAGCTAAACATGTTACCATGCTTACACCCCTAACCTATCAACCTGATGTTCTTTCAGGAGTCTTACTGGCTTACGCCATGGGAAATCTCATCTTAGGGTATGCTTCACGCTTAGATGCTTTCAGCGTTTATCATTTCCCAACATAGCTACCCAGCTATGCCACTGGCGTGACAACTGGTGCACCAGAGGTTGGTCCATCCCGGTCCTCTCGTACTAAGGACAGCTCCCTTCAAATTTCCTACGCCCGCGACGGATAGGGACCGAACTGTCTCACGACGTTCTGAACCCAGCTCGCGTGCCGCTTTAATGGGCGAACAGCCCAACCCTTGGGACCTACTTCAGCCCCAGGATGCGACGAGCCGACATCGAGGTGCCAAACCTCCCCGTCGATGTGGACTCTTGGGGGAGATCAGCCTGTTATCCCCGAGGTAGCTTTTATCCGTTGAGCGATGGCCCTCCCACGAGGAACCACCGGATCACTAAGCCCGACTTTCGTCCCTGCTCCACTTGTCTGTGTCGCAGTCAGGCTCCCTTCTGCCTTTGCACTCTTCGCGCGATTTCCAACCGCACTGAGGGAACCTTTGGGCGCCTCCGTTACTTTTTTGGAGGCGACCGCCCCAGTCAAACTGCCCACCTAACAATGTCCTGTGACCAGATTCATGGCCTCCAGTTAGAATCCCAGTACTGTCAGGGTGGTATCCCAAGGACGACTCCACTGAACCTGACGGCCCAGTTTCTCAGTCTCCCACCTATCCTGTACAGACAATACCGAAATTCAATGCTAAGCTACAGTAAAGCTCTACGGGGTCTTTCCGTCCAATCGCGGGTAGCAAGCATCTTCACTTGCACTACAATTTCGCCGGATTTGCTGTTGAGACAGTGCCCAAATCATTACGCCATTCGTGCGGGTCGGAACTTACCCGACAAGGAATTTCGCTACCTTAGGACCGTTATAGTTACGGCCGCCGTTTACTGGGGCTTAAGTTCACACCTTCGCTTGCGCTAAGTGATCCCCTTAACCTTCCAGCACCGGGCAGGCGTCAGCCCCTATACATCAGCTTTCGCTTTAGCAGAGACCTGTGTTTTTGCTAAACAGTTGCTTGGGCCTATTCTCTGCGACCACCTTTCGGTGGCACCCCTTCTCCCGAAGTTACGGGGTCAATTTGCCGAGTTCCTTAACAGCAATTCTTCCGATGGTCTTAGGATTCTCTCCTCACCTACCTGTGTCGGTTTGCGGTACGGGTACCAACTTCCTCGATAGAGGCTTTTCTTGGCAGCGTGGAATCAGATACTTCGCTCATACGAGCTCCCCATCACGCCTCAGATTCGGCTGGCGGATTTGCCTGCCAGCTACTCCTAAACGCTTAGACACACATCCAACAGTGTGCACATCCTATCCTCCTGCGTCACCCCATTTCTGATAACGTCAGTTGGTAGTACTGGAATATCAACCAGTTGTCCATCACCTACGCCTTTCGGCCTCGGCTTAGGTCCCGACTAACCCTGAGAGGACGAGCCTTCCTCAGGAAACCTTAGGTTTTCGACCGCTAGGATTCTCACCTAGCTCTCGCTACTTATGCCAACATTCTCACTTCTGCATCGTCCACCACTCCTTACGGTATGACTTCAGCCAATGCAGAAAGCTCCTCTACCACGTACACATAGTGTACATCCATAGCTTCGGTGGTAAGTTTTAGCCCCGGACATCTTCGGCGCGGGATCTCTTGACTAGTGAGCTATTACGCACTCTTTAAATGAGTGGCTGCTTCTAAGCCAACATCCTAGTTGTCTTAGAAATCCCACATCCTTTACCACTTAACTTACACTTTGGGACCTTAGCTGATGGTCTGGGCTGTTTCCCTTTTGACTACGGATCTTATCATTCGCAGTCTGACTGCCGAAATAAAAGTATATGGCATTCGGAGTTTGATAAGGTTCGGTAAGCGATATGCCCCCTAGCCTATTCAGTGCTCTACCTCCATTACTCAGTTAATCGACGCTAGCCCTAAAGCTATTTCGAGGAGAACCAGCTATCTCCGAGTTCGATTGGAATTTCTCCGCTATCCACAGCTCATCCCATGGTTTTTCAACACCAACGTGGTTCGGACCTCCACGAGATTTTACTCTCGCTTCATCCTGGCCATGGATAGGTCACCCGGTTTCGGGTCTACGACATGCAACTTTGCGCCCTATTCAGACTCGGTTTCCCTTCGGCTCCGTACCTTAAGTACTTAACCTCGCTACATATCGTAACTCGTTGGCTCGTTCTACAAAAAGCACGTGGTCACACATATAAAGTGCTTCCACCGGTTGTAGGCACACGGTTTCAGGTTCTATTTCACTCCCCTCCCGGGGTTCTTTTCACCTTTCCCTCACGGTACTTCTTCACTATCGGTCACTAGGTAGTATTTAGCCTTGGGAGGTGGTCCTCCCTGCTTCCCACAAGGTTTCACGTGTCTCGTGGTACTCTGGATCAGATCTCTTGCCTATTTCCTTTCGTTTACAGGTCTATTACCTTCTACGGAGTAGCTTTCCAGCTATCTTCAACTAAGAAATCAGCAATTTTATGATCTGTCCTCAACCCCTAAGCCAAAGGCTTAGGTTTGGGCTCTTTCCCTTTCGCTCGCCGCTACTTAGGAAATCGATGTTTCTTTCTCTTCCTCCGGGTACTTAGATGTTTCAGTTCCCCGGGTTTACCTCTATATACCTATGTATTCAGTATATAGTCCATAGTGTTAACTATGGGGGTTGCCCCATTCGGAAATCTCTGGATCACTGGCTATTTGCGCCTACCCAAAGCTTATCGCAGCTTATCACGTCCTTCTTCGGCTCCTAGTGCCAAGGCATTCACCATGCGCCCTTTGTAGCTTGACCTAT
>NZ_JAGGLL010000080.1 GCF_017874425.1 Clostridium punense | reverse complement strand
TCGTCCTGAGCCAGGATCAAACTCTCAATTTAAAATTGATGTTCGAGCTATGCTCTATTTATCGCTGACTTGTTAAAGTCATTTTGTGAACTGTTTGTTCACTAGAATTAACTGGTTTTACCTTTTTCTCTGTTTAATTTTCAAAGACCAATTTGTTATCACCATCATCTGGCGACTTTTATATCTTATCATCTTAGAAACCACTTGTCAAGCATTTTTTTATTTTTATTTTTCATTGCTTGTTTTAAGTTGTCTTCGCTGACGACTTGTTTATAATAACATGGTGGTCTGTTTGTATAGTTTAGATTTTATGCTGAATTTTAAAATTAATCCAGAATTACTTATTATTACTTTACATTTCTAATATTTTCTTATGTGGATACACCAGGATATGTTTGTTTTGTATTTCACTTTAATTTATTATATAAATGTCCATGATATAAATAAAGTCTATTAAAGTAAGGCTTTTATCTTTATGAGTAACAATCAATTAGGACTTGTGTACTAATACACAAGTCCTAATATAATTTATAATTTGTTTTTTTGATTAATAATATTTGTTAAATAATTCAACTAGACAGTTTTCTGATTTAAACCCCAAGTGTTTTAATGTAGAATCTAGAGAATTTAGGATATAAATTAATTTTTCAGTATTTGCGTTTTCACCCATATGTCCAATTCTTATAACTTTATTACTTAAGTATCCAAAGGAGCCAGATATCAAAATATTATATGATTTCAACATATAACTAATTATCTCATTGGCTGTTATATTATTTGGGGTTTCTACCACCGTAACAGTATTAGAATAGCCCTCTTTAATATATAAACTTAACCCATATTCCCTTAGAGCCCCTCTAGTAGCATGAGCAATTTTTTTATGTCTTTCTAATACTGTTTCTATGCCTTCATCTATAATATTATCCACAGCCGCTCTTAATCCCATAATATCACTTATAGGCATTGTATATGGAAACCACTTCTTACTGTAATAATCTCTCCAAATTGTAAGATTACTATAAAATCCCACAATAGATTTTTTTCTATTATCCATCGCTTCAAATGCATCTTTGCTAATAGATAAGATTGTAAGCCCTGGAGGAGCCGAAAAAGCTTTCTGTGATCCCCCCAAAGCAATATCAACTTTCCAGTCATCTACATTAAGTGGCTCTCCAACCATTGCTGCCACACTATCCACTACAGTTATAATTCCGTGCTCCTTTAATAACGGACAAATTTTGCTTATATCATTGAGCACTCCTGAAGGTGTATCGCAATGGACTACAGTTGCATATTTAAAATTGCTATCTTTTTTCAAAAACTCCCTTAGTTCTTCAATACATATTTCTTTTGTTCTATCCGTTGAGAAATAAACTGGAACTCCTCCATAAATTTTTACAAAGTCTCCAAACCCTTCTCCAAATATGCCATTATCTATTACAAGAACTCTATCATCTGGTTCTGTCAGAGATGCACAAGCTGCCTCTAATCCTAAAATCCCTTCCCCACTTAATATGTACACATCATTTTTTGTATGAATTATCTCTCCAATTTTATCACAAGTTTGTTTATAAAAATCGTAAAAACTTTCATCTATGTCAGGATTGGTTACCTCCATAGCTCTAGCCATACGCACATTTTCTCTCACTTCAGTTGGACCTGGTGTAAAAACAAAAGGCTTTATCATAACATATCACTCCTCAAAAAATATGATTCAACTTCTTTATTATACTATAATTGTGTTAAAACCACTTAGAAACTTTATCCAGTATTTTAAAATTAGTTAAATCATAGTGAAGAGGTGTTAATGTTATATACCCCGCCTTTATACAAGCTACATCTGTATCTATTTCCTCTGAATCTTCTGGTGTTCCTTTAACTGAAAAACTAGTATGTTCACTTGAAGATTCTATCTCAATAAATACATTTTTATATTTTCTTTCCCCTATTTTGCATACCTTAATACCTTTTATTTTCTCTTTATCTACTGGAGGAATGTTTACATTTAGTACTACATCCTCATTAAACTCATCTAAACTTATTGACTGAATTATTTTATTTACATATTCTATTCCTATTTGAAAACTTTTATCGCTACCATCACAGGACACTGCTATAGATGGGATTTTCATAATTGAGGCTTCAATAGCTGCTGATACCGTACCTGAGTACAATACATCAGTGCCCAGATTAAATCCATCATTAATTCCTGATATAACTAAATCAATATCACCATTTACTAATTTTTCTATACCAATCTTAGTGCAATCTGCGGGTGTCCCACTTACACTATAGCATTTGTATCCTAGATTTTTAACTTTTACTTCTTTTATTATTAAAGGTGTAGTTAAAGTTATAGAATGACTGCTAGCACTTCTTTGTCTATCTGGTGCCACCACTATCACCTCATGGTTTTCCTGTAATGAATTTGCTAATAAATTAATTCCCTTTGCATCTATTCCATCATCATTTGTAACCAATATTCTCATAATATATCCTCCTATTTCTAGTTATCTTTTTTTTATTTTACAAGCTATAGAAGTTATTAACGTTCATAACTACTATGTATAATTACATTATACATGTTTTAAGCTGCATATCTAAATAATTCCGAACTTTTCTTACTCAGTTCCTTACTTAATAACTCTTTTTTTATTATCTTCAATACATCATTAATTATAATATCTAGTCATTAATTTATAATATACTTCTTATAATTGCTCTTTATTTACAACTCTTTTGTTTTCTATTAACTTAAAGATAACCTTCCATATATACTATATCAGCTAAATATATAAATTTTGAAAATAAAAAAAAGCAATCCTAATGGATTGCTTTTGGTGGAGATAAAGAGATTCGAACTCTTGACCCCCTGCGTGCAAGGCAGGTGCTCTCCCAACTGAGCTATACCCCCAAATATGGTGGACCTTCAGGGACTCGAACCCCGGACCAACCGGTTATGAGCCGGTTGCTCTAACCAACTGAGCTAAAGAT
>NZ_JAGGLL010000079.1 GCF_017874425.1 Clostridium punense | reverse complement strand
ACTCAAAGATAGAAAAAGTAGAGGAAAAAGAATACTATGAAGCATCTTCAGCTCAAAAGAGAATGTACATGCTTCAACAATTTGATAAAGATAGTGTAGCTTACAATATGCCAGCAGTTTTTGAATTAGAAGGTAAAATTGAAAAGAGTAAAATAGAAGAAACTTTTAGAAAGTTAATGGAAAGACATGAATCATTAAGAACTTATTTTGAGGTTTATAGTGAAAAACTAATTCAAAAAATACAAAACTATGAATTTGAATTAGTTAAAAAAGAAAATCAAAATGTAGAGGATGCAGTAAATGATTTTGTAAGACCTTTTAAGCTAGGCAAAGCACCATTATTTAGAGCAGAACTTCTAGAGAATGATAAGAAAATCTACTTGTTAATAGATATGCACCATATAATATCTGATGGAGTATCCATGAATATATTAATAAAGGAATTTAAGGATATATATAGTGGGGAGAATTTAGAACCTTTGAAACTTCAGTATAAGGACTTTGCAGCATGGCAAAATAATTTCTTAAAATCAGACTTGGTGAAGAGACAAGAAGAATATTGGCTTAGTAGGTTTAGTGCTGAAATACCAGTATTAAATATGCCTAATGATTATGAAAGACCACCTATACAAAGCTTTGAAGGTAATAGCATAAGTTTTGAAGTAAATGAAAAAACTACAAAAAAATTAAGAAACCTTACAAAGGAAACAGGGGCTACTATTCATATGGTTTTAATATCAGTATTTAATATACTTTTATCAAAGTATAGTGGACAAGAAGACATAATAGTAGGAATGCCAATAGCAGGAAGGCCCCACTCAGACCTTCAAAATATAATGGGCATGTTTGTAAATACATTAGCTTTGAGAAATAAGCCAGAAGGGGATAAGAAATATATAGATTTCTTGAGAGAAGTAAAAGATAACTCTATAAAAGCTTATGAAAATCAAAGTTACCAATTTGAAACTTTAATAGAGAAGTTAAAGTTAAAAGTAGATGCAAGTAGAAATCCATTATTTGATGTTATGTTTACTTCTATTGATTTATTTGACAAGAATGAAAAATTCTTAGATGGACTTTTAATTAAACCTTATAATATGAAGGCAACTTCAGCTAAGGTAGATTTAAATTTAACATTTAAAGAAAACTTAAAAGTAATAGATTTAACATTAACATATGCTACTAATCTTTATGCTAAAAATACTATGGAAATTATGATTGAGGATTATATTGGCATGTTAGGAATAATAGTAATGGATAAAGAGCTAAGTATAGATAATATAATTTTAAAATCCTCAGATAATTATTTTGATGACGCTTTGCAGTTAGATATATTAGCAGAACAGTTTAATATATAAGCCTGAGTAGTCACTAAAACTAAAATATAGCATTTGAATTTTTATAAAAATCAATTTATGACTATAGATTTTATAATAATCATCTATTTTATATAAAAATGGGTATGATAAACAAACCTGATAGAAGCAAGTTTTTAAAATATTGAGTTTGTTAATGTGGCTAACTTAATAAATTTAAGACACTAAAACCTGAGACTTTAAGTCTAGTATCTAGATGAATATTGATGCTGGCATTCATAATCATAAAAGAGTAACGATTTTTACTGCGTATTCTTAAAGAGTGAATTGAATAATCATTAAGAATACGGTTATTTATACGTTCTGAACAAGTTCTAGTTTTATAAACACCCTTCCATTGTTTAGAGCCTCGTGGAACTGGGGTAACTAAACGTAAATCCTAAGAGGGTTTAGTATATATTACTCTGCCATATGGAGAGGAATAGCATTGAGTAGAACAAGAATAAGTTTTAACTTTTTTGGAAACTAAAGACCAACGCCATTTGATGCAAACCATTTTATGGTTGTCCAATACAGATTGGAGCACCTTTATTGTTAATAGATAAGGCTGCAGGATACTTTAAATTTCCTTAATTTTTGGAGTTCAAACAATAAAGGGATTAATGTTCCATTTGGAATATAATTCATATGTAGGATAGTTGTCGTTGGCTGAGTCAAGCACATAATTTGATATTAGGAACTTCAGTAACAGTTCTTTAAATTCAGCCAGTGCAACTATTCCAGAAATGCTGTCATGTCTACTTGCTCTCTACAAAGCGTAGATAAACTGGTAAATCTATCTTATATTCTTTATTGTAAGTAGATAGTGCATAAAGGGTACAACCATAGAATCAAGAGTTTTCATGGCTATCCCAGCCCCAAGTAGCATCAATATCATATAATCTACGGGTACATTTACAATTGTAAATGCTTTTATCACGGCAATCACAAACTTTAGTGTCATAGTATGAAGCATGACTATGTACAGAAGTATAGTCACCAGGAAGTGTAAGATTATCTTTTCTTATCAGATTAAGTTTAAAGGAAGGTTCTACAGCAACTATTGTAGATATTGTTTGAAGTAAATTTTCTGACCTACGAGAAAATGTCCGATTTTTACTATAAGAGTCAGAAATCCTTTGAACAACACCTAAACGTTTGCTAGGTTGTTTGTTGTTTTTGAAAGGTGATTTAATTTTAGATGGTTTTTTCTTGTAATGGTGTAATTTCTTTTGGTTAATACGGTCTAACGCTAAATCAGTACCCCATAATTTAGATATAAAATAATAGTGTGCACCAATTGAAGGGGTTTTACCGTGGTTACAACGGATACAGTTAGCAAGTAAATCATCATTATGAAGTTTATTTACCCAGTTAGTAATACTTGCTTCTTGTAGAAATAACATTAGGGAAAATGAACGAAATATTTCAGGTTGAAGGGTAACAGGGCTACCTTTGTTAGAATAATAAGGTTTCAATATCTCAAAAAGGATATCTAAATCTAAACAGTAAAGTTTAGATTTAGAAGATTCAAATTCTACAACTCTTTTAGGAAAAGTTTTGTAGAATGAAGAGAGATTTGAAATAAGAAATTGCTGATAATCAGCATGGATTGACCAGCTTTTAAGCATAAAATAATCCTACTAAAAATGTATTTTTAAGAGGATGGACGAATTTTTTATATATTTGTCAAGCATTTTATGCTAAAATGTGGGAACCAATAAAAAAATAAAATATGAAAATAGAGTAATCACAGGCTTTAACGAATTTCTGTGAGTGCTCAAATTATACGAGTATTCCTGTAATAAAGAGATTTAGTCTTTGAAGATAACAAAAAAACCTGATATAAATATATTGTGTCACTTGCAAGAAGACAACAATAATTCA
>NZ_JAGGLL010000078.1 GCF_017874425.1 Clostridium punense | reverse complement strand
TATTTTAAAATTTTTATTTCAATTTCAAAACTCTGTTGAAGTTTTTTAGTGTTTGTGTCCGTTCTTAAGGACAAGACATATCTTATCATATATATCATGTACAAACTTTCCTAACTTACCTATTACTTCTTATTAAATCTATAATGCTACAAAAAACTACATATTTCTCAATTTTAAAGATACTGACACACTAGGATTAGTATATATTAAGAATCTATATATTTCTTCCTACCTATGGATTTACCTTATAAGATTCCTAGCCTCTTCTCCTATTATTGTTATTCCTTTTTTAATCTCTTCTATTGATAATCTTGAAAACCCTAACCTTAGTGTATCTGCTCCTTTATCATCAGTATAAAATATATCTCCTGGTGTAAATACGACACCTCTTTTATGACATCTTTCTAATAGCTCTCTTGAATTAATTTTATTTAACTTTATAAGTATATACAAAGCAACTTCTTTGCTAATCCATTTATAAGGAATATGCTTCTTAATCATTTCAATAGCAATTTCATGTTTTTCTTTATATATACCCCTTATTCTTTTAACATATCTTTCAAAGCCTCCATTTTTTAAATACTCTAGAAAAATTGCCTGATCTAATACAGATGTATGAATATTTCTACTCCTTTTTACACTCTCTAAGACTTTGACCAATTCTTTATCAGCTAAAATCCACCCTATTCTCATTCCTGGAAATAATATTTTTGATAAACTCCCAATATATATAACTCCATTTTCTCTTCCACTTATAGCGGTAATAGGCGATATATGATCACTTAAATGTTGTAATTCTTCATTAAATCCATCTTCTATAATTGGTATATTATATTTTTTTAGATTATTATACAAAGTCTTTCTATCTTCATAAGACATAACCCTTCCAGTTGGATTGTGGTAAGAGGGAATAAAGTATGCAGCTTTAATATTATTTTTAGCCAGAACTTCTCTCAATTCATTAAAGTTAATTCCATCCTCCTCACAGTTTACTCCCACTATATCCAATGAGTTTAGCTTCATAAGTTTTAAGGCTGTATTATGAGTAGGATTCTCACATATTATTTTATCTCCTTTTTCAGTAATAGATGCTAAAACTATATCCATCCCTTCTGTAAACCCATTTGTTATTAATATATCCTTATTACTTACTTCTACCCCCTTATTAGCCATGTAATTTAGTAGGTAATTAATAAGTGGCTCATATCCCTTTGCATATCCGTAATTTAATAACTTATTTCCATTCAAAGAAATTGTATTTAAAAATGCCCTCTTCAATTCCTCATTATCGAATAATCTATCATCAGGTGCTATACTTTTAAATGATATAAAACTTTTTTCATGTTTTAACTCAGTTTTTATTATATCTAAGTTTACAGCCATACTTGCATAGTCACTAGTTTTCTTGTTCCAATCTATACTCCACTGATTATTCGTTTCGATACATACTGAGGATACAAATGTTCCTTTTCCCTCTTGTATATATACTAGTCCCTCTTTTTCTAATAGTTCATAAGCAGAAATTACAGCACTTCTACTTATCTCTAGCATACTAGAAAGTTCTCTTGTAGAAATAAGCTTACTTCCTCTTGGAAGCAAACCACTTTCTATCATTTCCTTTATTTTGCTATAGACTTGTATATATATAACCTTTTTCCTATCTATTCGAATGTTATACAACATCTGTACATTTCTCCTTAACCAATAAATTAGTTTTACTAAACTATATATGATTATATTCTATACTCCACTTGTTTTACTAACACCCTTAATTTGTATCATATTCATAGGCTTTCTTGAACTTTAGATAAAATTAGTAAACTATTGTTTTCTAAATTCTATTTAATTTATTTAATTCCTTCTATTTTAAAGAATACTCTATAATTTTATCTAATAATTCCTGAAAGTTTATACCTGCTATGGAAGCACTTTTGGGCAATAAGCTGCTTGTTGTCATCCCTGGTAGAGTATTCACTTCTAACACATATATTTCCTTGTCTTTTAAAATGATATCTATTCTCCCGTATGCTTTTAGTTTAAAACTTCTCCAAATAGCAAGGCTAACCTCCTGTATCCTTCTAGTTAATTCCTCTGATAGTACTGCTTGTGTCTCAACAGTATCCTCACTATTATATTTAGAATTATAATCAAAAAAATCAGCTTTAGCCTCTATAGATATTATTGGCATAGGTATTCCTCCTATAATAGAACAAGTTATTTCTTCTCCCTGAATATACTCCTCAATAATAACTTGATCTTTTAATTTTAAGCATTGATTAACGGCTATCTCCAACTCCTCACTGTTTTCTACTATATAAGTTTCTATGCTAGAACCACCATTATTAGGTTTTACAACTAATGGATAACCTAATTGTTTAATTTTATCATAGCTAAAATTTTTCTTCTCGGTAACAAGATGCCACTTAGGCGTAATTATATTTTCTGCCGTAAATATTTTCTTACTAATATCTTTGTTCATACATAATGCACTTGCTAGCACACCACTACCAGAATAAGGTACGCCCATAGTTTCTAAAAATGCTTGTATAGTTCCATCTTCACCAAATTTTCCATGTAAAGCAATAAAAGCAAAGTCAATTCCTTTTATTTTGTCAATAAGTTCATTCTTATTGTTTATTTTTATAGGAAAAACCTCATACTTATTTTTATCCAGATTATTAATTACTTGTTCTCCAGTTAATAAAGAAATTTCTCTTTCATCAGAATCTCCACCCATTATAACTCCAACTTTCATTTTTAAGACTCCTTTTTTCATTAATTAATTTATATTATCATTTTATTCCTACCATGTGCGCTTTGTAAGGACCACAATGTGCCCAAATTTACAGGTTGGTGGTATGCCATATACTATCTCTACTAGCTAATTGATTAATATTTATATATTGTAGTATAATCTTTATTAAATAATAATTATTATAAAGGAGCATGCCAAAATGGAAAATTCTCAAAAAATTATGAAGGCCCCAAACTTTACTTTACCTGGTAGCGATGGAAAATCTCATACATTAAGCGATTATATAGGAAAAAACATAATTTTATTCTTTTATCCTAAAGATAATACTCCTGGCTGAACTAATGAAGCTATATCCTTTAAGGAAAGCTTAAACACTCTGGAGGAGTTAAACACTATAGTTTTTGGTATTAGCAAAGATTCTTTAAAATCTCATGATAAGTTTATAGAAAAACATGAACTTAACTATATTTTATTATCTGATGAAGAAAAAGTGGTTTGTAGTTTATATGATGTTCTCAAAGAAAAAAATATGTATGGTAAAAAAACAATAGGAATCGAAAGAAGTACCTTTATAATCGATACTAAAGGATGCTTAGTGAAAGAATTTAGAAAAGTAAAAGTGGATGGGCATGTGGAAGAAGTATTAAAGTATATAAATGAAAATCTAATCTAGCTAAAAGTATATCTACATCTTTATTCATAAGATGTAGATATATTTTTTATAAGCCCATACCCTACATGGGTTACAATTGGCTGGGGTATAGGTGTAGCCTGTCACGGAATATTTGTATTTTTTTCAATGAATTCTAGGGCTATAGGTAAAGAATATGAAAAACTAAAAAATAGATATAAATAATAATAGCAATGATTTTAATAGGCTACTTCTATTAACTCTAATAGATATTTATTTCATTATATTTAAATATAAAAAAACCTAGTACAAATGTACTAGGTTTTTGGTGGCTCGAGCAGGAATCGAACCAGCGACACGAGGATTTTCAGTCCTCTGCTCTACCGACTGAGCTATCGAGCCATACTATTACCTGGCGACCACCTACCCTCCCACAAAGTCTCCCTTGCAGTACTCTTGGCCGTTTAGAGCTTAACTTGCGTGTTCGGTATGGGAACGAGTGT
>NZ_JAGGLL010000077.1 GCF_017874425.1 Clostridium punense | reverse complement strand
AGGTCATATGGTTCACTAGCTCAGTCGGTAGAGCACATGACTTTTAATCATGGTGTCCGGGGTTCGATCCCCCGGTGAGCCACCAAAAGCACTTCAATATGAGGTGCTTTTTTGTTATAAAATATTATATGGCATTAATATATATAAATTAGGTTACGAATAGTATAAAGTATAAGTTATTAATTAAGAACTTTAAAAGAGAGGGGATAAGCTAATGTATTTAGCAAGTTTAGACATACTTTCAAATGATTTTGTGAAAGCAGTTATGAGCAGTGAAGCTTATAATATTTGGAAAAGTGTTGCGATAGGAACTGGGATATTTGTACTCTTACTATTTTTAAGAAATATATTTGCAAAGTATATTATAAAAATTTTAGATAAGGTGTTCTCCAAGCTTAACTTCAGAGCAACTCATAAGATTATAATGGCATTTGAAGGGTCATTTAAGACTTTATTTATAGTACTAGGTGGATACATATTTCTAAGAACACTTTCAAATGCGCTTCCAATAAGTATATTATTTATTAATAACATATTTTCAACAGCTATAGTTATTCTTATAGTACAAGGTCTATTAAATCTTACAAAAGACTCTTCAATATTTTTTGAAAAAGTAAATGAAACATATGATGTAAGAATAGATAAGATATTTTATCCTTTAATATCTAAGGTATTAAAAGCAGTAATATTAGCTTTTGCTGTAATACAAATAGCTGATATCTGGGGATTTGATATAAAAGCCTTTATCACAGGATTAGGCCTTGGAGGATTAGCATTTGCATTAGCTGCTAAGGATTTTGCTGCTAATTTAATTGCAGGAGTTGTAATTATATTTGATAAACCATTTTCAATTGGTGATTGGATTAAGTGTAAGGATTTAGAAGGGGTTATAGAGGATATATCCTTTAGAAGTACTAAAATAAGAACTTTTGAAAAGGTACTAATAACAGTTCCTAACTCTATGTTAGCAAATGATCCAATACTTAACTTTAATAGAAGAGATACTAGAAGAGTTACAATGAACTTAGGGATAGCATACAACACATCTATAGAGAAAATACAGTTATGTGTAGAAAAAATTTCCATAATGCTATGTGAACATTATGGAATTAATAAGGAAACAGCTCATGTTAGTTTCGATAAATTTAATGAAAGTAGCTTAGATATTTTTGTACAATATTTTGCAAATACCGTAGACTTTACAGAATTTATGAAAATAAAACAAGATGTAAATTGCAGCATTATGGAAATTATGAAAGAGGAAAATGTATCAATTGCTTTTCCAAGTAGGAGCATTTATATGGAAAATAGCTCTGTAAATGACAATGATAAACAAATATCTTCAGATAAATAGTTGACATTTTAAGAATATATAAAAAAGAGGTATCATAAAAATATAAATTGATACCTCTTTTTTTATTAAGAAATTGGATTTGTAAAGCCCTTACCTTGAACTTCGGATGTATCTATAATAGAAAGAAATGCATTTTCATCAATACTCCTAATAATATGTTTAATTTTTGGAAGCTGAGAAAGAGAAACTATACAATAAAGAACATTTTTCTTCTCATGGGAGTAAGCACCTTCACCATATAGAACTGTTATACCTCTATGAAGTTCGTCCATTACAGCAGTACTTACTTCTTTTTGTTTTGTTGTAATTATAAGTAGCATCTTTTGTGTATTAAAACCTTTAATAACTTTCTCCATGGATATGGAAGTAATATAAATAGATACAAGGGTATAGAGCCCTACTGTAAATTGGAATAGAATAGCTCCTATAGAAACTATAATAAAGTTAACTGCAAAGGAAATAGAGCCTAGATTTATATCGTATTTTTTTTTCATGTACATGCTTATGATATCTAGCCCACCAGTAGATCCGTAGTTGGTAAATACTATACCAAGTCCAAGTCCATTTAAGACACCACCGTAGATACAATATAGAAGCTTGTTTGACTCTGCTACAGGGGCTAGAACACTATTTAAAGGAGTTGTGAATATAAGCCCTAGAGAAAGAGAGACAAGTCCGAGAAAGGTTAAAATAGTAAATTTCTTATTTATTTTTAGTACACTAAGAATGAATAAGGGAATATTTAAAACAAACACAGTTAATCCGACAGATATGCCAGAGAGATACTTAATAATTAGTGCAATACCAGAAACTCCACCACTTAAAAGATTTGATGGGATAATGAATAAGTTTATTGCTACCGAGCAAATAATACTACCTAAAATAATCATAATACAACACTTTGTTAGTTCGCCTTTTTTCATGCCTAAATATAAGTCCATATAGTCCTCCTAAAGATAAAATTATAATATACCCTTATTATTTTATAACAATTAAAAAAATATGAAAGGCTTTTTTACAAGCATCTCATATTTTCAATAAAAATATATCTAAATAGGTTTTTAAAAAAATTTAGAATAGGTCTTGAGCTGCTCATATATGCTCCTAACACCATAGTGCCAGTCCTTATCCTCAGAGTATTTTCTGTTTATCCACACAAATAAATCAATATTGTTAGGTTTATCTTTTGATAAGTTGATAACCGTCCTTGATACTATTCTAGAAGAATCATGTATGTCGGTATTATACTTTTGCCAACTATTAAAAACATTATAAGGATTATTGGCAATCTTTTTAGCATCCTTAGTTTCTTTTGGGACAAATGATTGCTCCTGTCCTGCAATGGCAAAAAGTAAAAGTGGATTTAGGTTAAAATCTTTTGATGTACTCATTATAGATGAAAAGTAAGGCTCTTCACCTAATAGAGAGCCCCTTAAGTGTAGAAATTCTCGTAAAGAGTTTTCATCTATTAATTGATATTTAAATTCATTAGGAAGATGAGCAGTCATATTCTGATTTCTTATCTCTGACTGAATTTTAATTAGGTTAGTATGCTTTTTTTGAGCAGTAGCTAAGTAATAACTATAATAATTATCATTATCCAATGATAGCTCAGTAAAAGAAGCGCTGTTTTGTTTATTAGAAGATAATGATAAAAACTTTAACATAGAGTTTTTATAAGGCTGTTTATTATTAAATGTTGCAACAGCTAAATGTGAGTTAGAAAATTTATAGTTATAGAAAATGTTATAAATAAAGAGTATTAAAAATATTATTAAGTAAAGAACTATGTTATCATGATTTTTAATGCTATTAATTACTTTTTTCATAAATTTTATCACCATGCTAATTATTAAACTATAAAGTTAATTTTCCCAATTTTTATTAATAATATGCATGGTGAATTCTATATTGATTTTAAAGTAGTTAGTTATTAGTTAAAAGGTAAACCTATAGAGGGAAAACTAATAAAAATAAGTGTATATAATAAATTTCATAATCAAACAATTTACATTTTAAATCAATTCCTAATGAATATTTATGCTAAATTCAATAAATTATGGGTCAGATGTAGCATTAGAGTTAGATAATGACCAAGGTTTTGAAGATGATGATGTTATGGAAGAGGATTTAGAGGATGAAATATAGTTCTTAATAATTTTATTTACTAGATTTCACAGTAAAAAAAGACTAAGTTAGATAACAATCTAGCTTAGTCTTTTTTATATTATTGAGAGTTTTAAGATATACAATTTATAATAATTAAGCTAAACACTTCCTAGTGTATCAATAATTAAAAAATAGAGATATTTAAAGAAATTTATAGATATTACAGGGTTATTTTAGTCACAGTAAGGATTGTGCCATTACCACGTCAATAGATTATGGTAAGATATTTCTTGTCCTTAAGAACGGACACAAACACTAAGAAAACTTCAACAGAGTTTTGAAATTAAAGTAAAAAATTCAAAATAAAAAAGTGTTGACAAAAGTTTTTAAAGGTGATAAGATATACAAGTCGCCAGTTGATGGCGCTGCTACAATGTAGCACTAAATTGGTCTTTGAAAATTAAACAGAGAAAAAGGTAAAACCAGT
>NZ_JAGGLL010000076.1 GCF_017874425.1 Clostridium punense | reverse complement strand
TAAATTCAATAAAAAGAAAAGAATTAATAAGATTGTATCCTATAATTCTTTTTCTAATATTATAGTAAAAAAACTCTTCAATTTTAAAATGGTAATTAGAGAAAAGTATAATAGTACTAATTGAAAAAAGTAAATCGTTAAACTAGCTTATTTAAGCAGCTATAAAATACGCTCTAAATAGAAACTGAAGCTTTTGGTAATCTTTTTATAAGTTCTTTACTAAGAAGAATAGCAATAATAGCTTTTGCAACGTCACCAGGAATGAAAGGTATACAAGCAAACTTTAAAGCACCATAAAAACTTATGCTTTTCCCTAAATAAGTAGTAAATATTAAATAAAAATAAGGAACTCCAATAATGTATATAAAAATAGTTCCTATGATAACAGCAATAGAAATACTTTTATAAGATTTGTCTCTTTCAGTAATTTTTCCAACAATATAAGCAGTGAAAATAAAGGAAAGTAAGAATCCAAAAGTATGATGAAATATTGAGTCTAATCCACCGGAACCACCAGAAAAAATAGGTAAACCCACCAGTCCTAGAAGTACGTAAGTAAGTTGTGATAAGGCACCGACTTTGCTCCCAAGAATAAGTCCTGCAAGAATTACTACAAGACTTTGCAAGGTTATAGGAACTGGGCCAATGGGTATAGAAATATAAGAACTAACAGCAGTTAAGGCAGCAAATAAACCTGCTAAAATTAAATCACGAGTTGATAACTTCATTTTATTACCTTCTTTCAAATGTAAATTATTAAATTATGTAAAAAATTATATAGGGAAAAACTATTTTAATATAAATATGATTATTAAATATTTAATAGTTAAACTGCAGTATTATTGTAAACTATAATAAAACTTAAAGTTTACAATAATAGATTATCATAGCATATGTAAAAAGTCAAAAGTATTTTAATCTAAGAGTATAATATTATCTAAATTGTGAATGAAACTAAAGATATAGAAGAAATAGATAAAATGATGGATATTAATGGTACAAAATCCAACAAAAATACTAAAATTTCGACTAAAAATGTATAAAGATAACATTTCTAACTTCGATATATGATATAACAGATTACTTTTACTTATATGTGTAATTTGGATACAGGTTAAAAATGATAGGGGGATAAAAAATGAAAAGGGACAAATCCCAAAATAAACTAGGATTAAAGTCTGTAAGGGTAAAGCTTATTAGTAGTTTTGTTGCTATTTGCTTAATTCCCTTAATATTGGTAGGAGCTTTTACCTATGTTCAAGCCTACTCAATTCTTGGTAAAAAGTTAGAAATTACTAGTAGTCAAACTTTAGGAGAAATTGATAGAGGTCTATCTAATTATTTCACAGCCATGGCAAATCCGTTAGAAATCTTGGCAGTTAACTATAACTACAAGAACTATGACACTGTACCGGACTCACATAAATATATTAACTTTTTCTTACAGGATACGCAGGAGTCTGATCCAAATATTACAACTACTTTCTATGGCATGGAAACAGGAGACCTTTTATTATTTCCACAGGTAAAGTTACCTGACGGATTTGATGCAAGAACTACTGGTTGGTATAAAGATGCTGTAAGTAAAAAGGGGAAGGTGGCTATAAGTCCACCATACTTAGATACAGCAACTAAAACTTACGTAGTTACCTTATCAAAAGCAGTAGAGAGAGAAGGTAAGGTAGTTGGTGTTGTTGGTATGGACATATCTCTTCAGAAACTAACTGAAAGTTTAGGAAGCATAAAGGTTGGTAATGAGGGGTATGTAGCTATAAGTGATAGCAAAGGAATTATGATTGCACATCCAAAAACCGAATATATTGGAACAGATATAATGAAGAAGCAAAGCTTCTGGGGTGATATGGAAGCTAACCCAAGTGGATTTGCAAATTATGAACTCGATGGAGTGAAAAAATTTGCTGTTTACAAAACAAGTGAATTTACTGGATGGAAAATGGTTGCAACTTTGAATCACAAAGAGTTGTCAGCAGATACTAATAGAATCCTAATCGTTATTTCTATTGCGGTATTATTAGTAGGAATTATAGCAGTAGCATTATCAGTAGTATTAAGTAGTAGCATTTCTGCAAATGTAAAAAGAATTCAGGAAGTCATCGAAAAAGCATCCCTAGGAGACTTAACTGTTAGTGTAGATATTAAGACTAAGGATGAATTTAGAGTATTAGGAACAGCATTCAACAAAATGATAGAAAATATTTCAAGATTAATGAAAAATGTTGGGGCATCTTCTAAAGATGTGCTTGAAACTGCAAGTAACTTAGCCTCAATGTCAGAGCAGACAACATCAGCAGTTCATCAAGTTGCTCAAGCTATGGATGAAATAACAATTGGTGCTACGAAGCAAGCGGAGAGTGCTCTTCAAGGTGCAACTGATATGGAGGATTTATCTAGTAAGCTTGATGTAATATCTCAATCAACAAGAAACATGGGTGATATATCTTTAAATACTGAAAAGTTAAGTAGCACAGGACTTTCTATGGTAGAAGAGTTAATAGATATATCTAGCGGAACTAAGACCTCCTCAATTGAGGTAGGTAAACTAGTAAAAGAAGTTAACAATAGTATGGTACAAATAACTGCTATCTCAGATGTTATTTCTGGTATTACAGAACAAACAAACTTACTATCTTTAAATGCATCTATAGAAGCAGCAAGAGCCGGGGAGTCGGGAAGAGGTTTTGCAGTAGTAGCTGATGAAATAAGAAAGCTAGCAGAACAATCTAAGAATTCAACTGAAGAAATAAAACTAATTATAAATGAAATACAGCATAAATCTATAGCTGCAGTTAAAGCTATGAATGAAAATGAGATAGCGGTGAATAACCAAACTCAGGTCGTGGATAAGACTAAGGAAATATTTGATAACATTATAAATGGTATTTTTGCCTTAACCAATAAGGTTGCAGAAGTGCAGGGATTTATAGATGAAATGCAAGATAAAAAGGAAAGTGTAGTAGGACAAATTGAAAATATTTCTTCTATATCAGAAGAAACTGCATCAGCAACAGAAGAAGTTTCAGCATCTACAGAGGAGATTACAGCTACAATGAATGATTTTACTCAATATGCCCAAGATTTACAGGAGTTATCAGAAAAACTAGAAGCTGAAATAAATACTTTTAAACTATAGAATATAATGAAGAATAAGTTTCTTACAATGACATTTTGTATTGTAAGAAACTTATTTTAATTTGTAAGAAGTAAATTATCATATCATTAAGTTTTATAGAAAATTTATTTAATTATCAATGACTTCGTTATTAAAGGAATAAAGCCTTTATTCCTTTAATATTGTAAATTGTGATTTTATTAATACATAAAGTCGGTAAATACCTTGAAAACTAATGAATCTTAACATGAATTTATTTGAATAGGAAAATGTAAAGAATAAACATAACCTAGTGTATCATTAGTAGAAAAATGGAGTCATTTGTAGTTATGGGCATTATATGGAGAGTAACCTATGATAATAACTGAATAGAGTAGAAAATGATGATATATTGGTGATATAATAACACTTGTCGCTGAGAGGTGATGGATAAGTTATCAAACACTTCGATTTTGAAATATTTTTAATTTGATTAAAGTGTTGACAAAAATTAAAGAGGATGATAAGATATACAAGTCGCCAGTTGATGGTGATATCGCTACAGTGTAGCGATAAATTGGTCTTTGAAAATTAAACAGAGAAAAAGGTAAAACCAGTTAATTCTAGTGAACTAATAGTTCACAAAATGACTTTAACAAGTCAGCGATAAATAGAGCATAGCTCGAACATCAATTTTAAATTGAGAGTTTGATCCTGGCTCAGGACGAACGCTGGCGGCGTGCCTAACACATGCAAGTCGAGCGATGAAGCCCTTCGGGGCGGATTAGCGGCGGACGGGTGAGTAACACGTGGGTAACCTGCCTCATAGAGGGGGATAGCCTCCCGAAAGGGAGATTAATACCGCATAACATATTTTGGTTGCATGACCGAAATATCAAAGGAGTAATCCGCTATGAGATGGACCCGCGGCGCATTAGCTAGTTGGTGAGGTAAGGGCTCACCAAGGCGACGATGCGTAGCCGA
>NZ_JAGGLL010000075.1 GCF_017874425.1 Clostridium punense | reverse complement strand
CACCTTATTCTAAAAAGTCTTTACTTTATATATTCTACATAAAAGCTAAAAATCCTTTTTGAAAAAGAAAAAAAGGTCACTTTTTCAGTGACCTCAATAAATACCTTCTTTTTTAATTTTAGATAAACCATGTCAATATAGATTTCATTAATAAAAAAATTCTCTATGTTATAAATTTAAAATAATCACATAAAAACACCCTATTTATTAGAGCAATATAGAGCAATTTTAAGATTTAAAGCATTTTATCGGCGGTTAACGATAATAAACTACGATAATAAGCTTAAAGGCTCAAATTAAGATGAATTTATAGGAATATAAGCAAAAGTAATGTAAATTTGTTGTTATTATTTTAAATAAACTTATAGTTCCTGTTATTGTTTTTCGTAGTAGGGGGATAGTTTACAACAAGAAGTGGTCAATAGTATTCTAGTTATAGAGTATGTAGGCTTGCTTAGATATAATTACAAAAGCATAATAAAATTTAAGTTTTATACACTAAATTTTGATAGTAATCAACATTATTAAAAAGTGATTATGTAAAATACAAATGCAATACTAGAAAATTAATCTATATATTGTAAAAATTATATTTATTTTATAATTTTGTTAACAAATGTGTTTTTATATCTTATAATTGATATTGTAATATTATTTATAAATAAAGGGGTTAATGAATATGGGGGATAATAATCAAGAAGAGTTAATAACTGTAAAAGAAAGTAGTTCAAATGTAAGGAAGATGTCACCAAAAGCGATTATTTTAAGTATTATCGCAATTGGAGTTGTTGCATTAGCAGTTGTACTAATCGTAAGGACAAATAATTTGTATAAGCAAGCTGATGAATGTGTAGTTAATGCAGAATATTTGGTTACTCAAAAAGATTATAAGGGAGCGTTAATAAAACTTGATGAAGCTAAAAAGTTAAATCGAAACTTAGATTTAAAGGAAAAATCAGAGCTTATTGATGTTTTAAAATTTTCATACGAATGTTTTACTACTGGAATGGAGGCATTCAATAGAAGTGACTATAAAGTTGCATATAATAATTTAAAAAGTGTTAAAGAAATAGATAAAGACAATTACTTAGTAGCTCAAGAAAAAATTGAAGAATGTAAACCTAAGTTAATTATTCAAGCACTTGAAGGTGCTAAAAAACTTGCAGATGCTAAATCTTATGATAGTGCAATAAGTATGATTAATAACGCACTAACAAACTCTCCAAACAATGAGGAGTTAGTAAATGCAAAGAATAAATATACAGAAATGAACAATGCTAAGATTGCAGAAGAAGCAAAAGTAAAACAAAAGGAAGAAGAAGCAAAAGCAAAAGCTGAAGAACAAGCAAGAGCAGAGGAAAGAAAAAAATATGAACCTCAAAAAATTGTTGATAAAGATGGAAAGCAAATTTGGAAGATATATATTCAAAATGGTGGAATACACTTTACAGGGAAATATACTGGAAGTGGTAATTTTATAATGAAACTACTAAACTCTAATCAAGAGCTAGTAAAAGTTATAGTAAATGAAATAGGTGATTATGTAGTAGATAAAACTGTTTATGTAAAATCTGATGGATGGTATTATTTAGAAGTATTTGGTTCAGATGGTACTTGGAATTATAATTGGAAGTAAAAGGGTGGTTAAATAACCTAATTATAGAGTAAATATTTATTTTATATGCTTAAAAAGTAACTTCACAATTGTTTATATAGTGAAAGGGGTTACTTTTTATTTATATAATTTTATTATGGTATTTACTTACAAAGTTATTGACACTAGGTAAAATCTAATGTACAATGTGTTTATAAGAAATACATGGACGTACGTGATAAATATATTTATAACGTATTGTAACATAGTTATTTCAAATGGTTCAGGTAATTTTTGAAACTTTTACGTTTGAGGGGCGTGTGTACCACGTACGTATGGGTTCAAGTCCCATCACCTGCACCAGCATAACTTTACTTAGCATGCAGATGTGGCGGAATTGGCAGACGCACTAGACTTAGGATCTAGCGCCTTCGGCGTGGGGGTTCGACTCCCTTCATCTGCACCAAAAATACCTCTTAAGAATTTAAGAGGTATTTTTTTATTATAATTAAATATATTATTCTTGGATATGTAGCATATAATATAATAGAAAATAATGTTTTGGAGGAAATATGTGTCAAGGCATTTTACTAATCCAATTTATTTAAGTGAAAGAGTAGAAAACATAATAAAAAATTCTGAGTTTCTAGGAAAAGGCAATAATGGTGTAGTATATAGGATTGATGAGCAGACCATAATTAAAATATTTAATGAAGAAAAAGTATGCAAAAAGGAGTATGAGGTACTAAGACGTTCTAAGAAATGTACTGCGTTTCCAAAAGTATATGGTCATGGTAGATTTTACATAATAAGAGATTATGTAGAAGGAATTCGTCTCGATAAATATTTAAACAAAAATGAATTTAATTTTCAATTAGCTGAAAGTATTGTTAAGCTTATAAAAGATTTTAAAAAACTGCATTATAAAAAGCTTGATATTAGATGTAAGGACTTATATGTGCAACCAGATTATTCTATCAAGGTAATCGATCCAAAAAATAACTTTGATCGAGAAATGCCTTATCCTAGGCATTTAATGAAGGGAATGCATAAGAGACACAGGTTAGATAAGTTCCTGAGTTATGTAAAAGAAATTGATCCTAAGTTATATGGATTTTGGAGTGAAAATGTATTTGCATACTTGGAGCAAATAGAGAATAGTAAATAAGTATTTTAAGGAGGTAATATTATAATATTATCTCTTTTAACATAGCAAGAGTTTGTATAGAATATCAGTACATTAATAGAATTATGAATATATGAAGAAAGGAAAATACTGAATGAGAGATGAAATTTTTAAAAAATCAACTAAAGAAGAATTAAAGAGTAAACTTACATTAATGCAATTTTTAGTGACTCAAGAGAATGGAACAGAAAAACCATTTATAAATGAATACTATAATAATAAAGAACCAGGTATTTATGTGGATGTGGTTTCTGGTGAACCACTATTTAGCTCTTTAGATAAATTTGATTCAGGGTGTGGATGGCCATCATTTACAAAACCATTAGTAAGAGACAATATACGAGAAAAAGAAGACTTTAGCTACGGTATGCATAGGATAGAAGTTAGAAGTAAATTAGCTGATTCACACCTAGGGCATGTATTCTCTGATGGTCCTATTGATAGAGGCGGATTAAGGTATTGCATTAATAGTGCTTCCATAAGATTTATTCCAGTAATTGAGTTAGAAAAACAAGGTTATGGGATATATAAGAATTTATTTGAATAATAAATCAATAAATAATTAAAAAGTAATTTAGAGTTATAAACTTCATAAAATTTATAAATTTTAAAAATTTAATTCATTCCTTTATATAACTTAACAATTATAGAGTTGATTTTTAGAGTGTAATGTTATATTATAGTTTTATACCCCTAGGGGGTGCCTTTTAAAGGAGGAAACCGCATGAATAAAGAAAAAAAGGATGCAATTAAATATCTAAATATAGCACGTGGACAAATAGAAGGTATAGTAAAGATGATTGAAGATGAAAGATATTGCATAGATGTTTCAAATCAAATTATATCATCAATATCATTACTAAAAAAAGCAAATGCTTTAATAATAAAGCAGCATCTTCACCATTGTATAAAAGATGCATGTTGTGAAGACAACTTAGATATTAAATTGGATGAAATATCAAATTTATTAGAAAAATTAATGAATAAATAAATTAGTTGTATAAACACCGATGGGTTTATAAATTTAACCATATACTAAAACAAGTATATGGTTTTTTGTTGTGGTAATAATTTGAAATTTCTTACTTAAGAATATAAATAAAGGTATGTCCTTAACTAGCATAAACTTCAGTATATTTATTTTAAAAAGATTTTATTAATTCATTTATTTATAGTACTATAAAATGTAAATTTATATATTAAGCATTTTATATAAGATTTTATTTAAATACCAACAAATTTTAAGCTGAGTTGTACATATTTTGTAACATTAAAATTATCTATTCATAAAATATAGTAGAGTAAATAATACTCTACTATATTTATATAAAGGTGGCATTAGACATGAGTTATAATAACTGTAACTTACCAACAAAGCTTAAGTTGTTAGTTATATTATTGATATTATGTGAAATAGAAAATTGTCCATGTCCTCCTCCATGTCCTCCTCCATGTCCATGTCCTATTCCAGGACCTACTGGCCCAACTGGACCAGCGGGCCCACAGGGAATACCTGGACCAACAGGGCCGCAGGGTATTCAAGGTATAGCAGGGCCAACAGGACCACAGGGACCTCAAGGTTTTCAAGGAATACAAGGCCCAACAGGACCAACGGGTGCAATAGGGCCAACAGGACCACAAGGGCCTCAAGGATTTCAAGGAATAGCAGGATCAACTGGAGCCACAGGATCACCTGGCCCACAAGGGCCAACAGGACCACAAGGACCACAGGGCTTTCAAGGAATAGCAGGATCAACAGGAGCTACTGGAGCAACTGGGCCACAGGGGCCAACAGGACCACAAGGGCCACAGGGATTCCAAGGAATACAGGGGCCAACAGGACCAACTGGTGCTATTGGACCAACAGGACCACAAGGACCACAGGGATTCCAAGGAATAGCAGGATCTACAGGAGCAACTGGAGCTACAGGACCAACAGGACCAGTAGGACCAACAGGACCACGTGGATTCCAAGGGATAGCAGGACCAACCGGAGCAACTGGAGCTACAGGACCACAAGGGCCAGTAGGACCAACAGGACCACAAGGAATACAAGGGATAGCAGGACCAACCGGAGCAACTGGAGCTACAGGACCACAAGGGCCAGTAGGACCAACCGGACCACAGGGATTACAAGGAATAGCAGGATCTACCGGAGCAACTGGAGCTACAGGACCACAAGGGCCAGTAGGACCAACGGGACCACAAGGATTCCAGGGAATAGCAGGATCAACAGGAGCTACTGGAGCAACAGGACCACAGGGTCCACAAGGATTCCAAGGAGTACCTGGGCCAACAGGACCAACAGGGCC
>NZ_JAGGLL010000074.1 GCF_017874425.1 Clostridium punense | reverse complement strand
CTCGCATAATTTATTTTTATTATTTTGGATTTTTATATAGTTTTATATTAGTGGTATTTTTAGGGATGAATTTTCTTAATTAAAACATATATATTAATTCCATGCATATCAAACCAATTAATTCTTGAATAAGGTCTTATTGAACGGATTTTGTCATCAGCAAAAGCTTGATTAGTTTCTCTGCCTCTGATTGAAATTTTCCTAACTATTGCACTATCTGGAATTGAACTATTATTGCTTAAATCAAAATTTACAGTGTTGGATACTTTTTTTTTATAGTTACTACTAAGTCTTGATTTAAATTTACAGTATAACTTTTAGGTATATACCAAGGAGCACCGACCATTAAAGAATAAGAAGCTTTATCACTAAAAGTTTCTGTTGAGCTTATTCTTATATAGTAAGTTCCTGATTTATCAACTGTGAATTTTGCTTGTTTTTTTGTTGAAGATCCATGAATGCTAGTTGAGATTTCATAAACTAGATCGTCAGAATAAATATTTGCTACTATGTTATGATATGGTGAATTAATAGTTAAAGTATTAGTTCCTTGTGTAAGGAATACCTTATACCAATCGGTGTCATTAGAATCACTTAAAAAACAACTTGATAGCATCTTTGGATGAAAATCTAATGAATCTTGAATAGTGTTTGCAGTAATTAGTTGTGATGTTTCTTTAGTATTGTTTATTACTGTAGCTGGAGCTCCGTCATCAACATGTGCATATGCAGAATTGGTTGTGGTAATTACAGTGAAAAGCAACATGAAAAGAAATAATGCAATTTTTTTCGATAATTTTCTCATATTTTATATTCCCCCTTAGAATAAATAATTCATGTAAAATATACCATAAATTATTCAAAAAAGTAAATATATTACTTTAAAGGTTAAGTTTTCTTAGTTATATCCGATAAAAAAATATAAGGATTTCAAGGAGGTAATTTAAATTGTACAAGTATACATCTTTCCAAGTGAATAATAGAAACGGATATAATGCATATAGTGCATTTAGTAAAGCTTTTAATTCTATAAATAAAAAGCATACGACAAATATTAATACTAGCACAAATAGTAATGTTAATCTTAGTACTAGGAAGAAATACATTTCTAGTAATCTTGAAGAGCTTAAATTTAATAATAATGTTTTAAACTTAAGAAACGGCAAAAACTACAGGGTTAAAACACTTACAAATGGCTTCACAGATATAGCCGTTAAAGGTTCTTTTAATGCAAACCTAGTTTTTTATGATTTGCATCCCACAGAAGATATAGCCAATTTTTTTTCAGAACCACAATTTAATGATATGAACCAAATGGTAACATTAATTAAATGTATAAGTGGTAATAAGCCTGTAGAAAAGAAAGTAGATTTAATAAGAATTTTTATGCCTAATTCTTTAGAAGTAAAGGCACGACTGGAAAGTCTTGGCGCTGAAGCTGGAAAAATGATTAAACTTAGTGAAAACTCAGAAGAAGTATTTTTCGATACTAATGGATGGTTATATACAAAAAAAGAATTGGACCTACTCTATGATTCATATAAGCAAACTAATTATTTTGAATTTGGATTTACCAAGGATTCAAAATTAGTCTACTGTGATGGGCGTGAATTTAAAATCAACAATAAAGGTACTTTTGATCTTCCGGATGATGTTATCTGTACACCTTCCAGAATTAAAGCCGTAAAATAACCTTTTATGGATAACAATCTTTTTACTTAATAGTGGCATCGTTATTATTCGATGGAATATTATGGGTGTAGATATATATTAGGCTGTAATGAAAGATTCTGGATAGATATGAGGTATATAAATTAATTTTTAAGCTAGAAGTGAAGCAAGAAAAGAGTCAGCTTAAAGTTAGAGTGTGAATGTCCTTCACACTTTACTTGCCTTCCATAGACATGTAATTAGTCACTCTCACTTCAATATACCTAGGAATTGTATATTAAAGCGAGGCACCTTGAAAAGATTAATAAGCCAGTATGGTAGTGTAGTTTGTGTTATACTGGATCAACAGAATCCTTAGATAGCTCTACTATCTAAGGATTCTGTTTCCATGTCAGCACAAGCTTGCTTGCAAACTCAAAATATTCCTTAAATCTTTGCCTTGTTACTTATTTTTAGATGCCTTAATCTTTGTGTAATTTTAAAGCGAAAAATAAAATTGTGCTTATAATGAGCCAAATAATACTGTATTGAAGCGTCTGTATACTAATATACTGTTTTCCACCAGGTATTCCAATTAAAGCTGATATTACATTGGATAAAAGTATAGAACCAAAAATAAATAGAAAAAACTTTATACCTCTATTTGATGATTTCTTTTCCATTGAATCACCTCAAATACTTGTATTTTTGTAGTTACCTTGTTTGAATAAGCTTAGTACCTAGAAAACTCCAGGGGATCATCAGAAGGTGTAACATGCTTCTTAAATTTTCTAGCAATACAAACTGTATAGGTTTCATGAGCAATTACTCCATTAAACTATACTACGTTATTATCAAAGCCAAATTGCAAGCCATAGTTACTCTTAGAATAAATTTCCTCTGAGCTCATTTCGATTAAATCCTTCACACTAGTAAGTGGATAATGGGTTTTAAAGGCTTCAATAATCCTGTAGCCAAAGAAATATCCCGCACACCAAGGAATGCCACATTCGGTATCACCAAACATATATTTAACATAATCCACATTAGTTTCATTTAATAATTTTGAGTAATACTCATTCCACAATTCCTTTTCTTGCTCTTTTGTTACTTGAGAAATCCACTTGGGATTTAAGGAAGGGTTAAAGCTTTTAGCGAAGGCATCTGCTTCCCCGTCAATTAATAGAGCTTCTATAAATTTTCCTGTACATCCTCCATGAATTACATTCCAGTAATTTCCCCACACAGTATGATGCCATTCATGAGCAAATACATAGGGTATCCACTGTGAATAGTCTTCCACTAAAGGATTAACATTTAATATAATATTTCCAAATACATTTACTCCCCACACTCCATTTTGCTGTTCTTTTACAACTACATTATCATCATCAACAGGATAGATAGCAATAACTATAGGGTCATCATCGTAATTAGGAAGTGCTTTGGTTATGTCCATAAATTTATTGTTAATCTCTTTGAGATCTAATTTTTTCAGTAATTCAAGCTGTTGTTTTAATTTCGATATATTCTTGATAGGCCTAGGTTTTCTATCAGACATATCAAATGGAGCCCAGTGGCTTATTTTTTTCCAATAAGGCTCAATTGCGTATTGGTTCCATAAGGCCTCGCAATCTGCATTTTCTTTTTCCATTCCTAAAATATAATTGTCTAGATTTTCATAAACCGCTAAAATTTCTAAATACATTTTTATCCTCCCTAAATAATGGAGGGTTAAGATATAGTCACCCTCCAAGCTTTACTTATTACGTTAACTATAATCTTTTTCATATTAATCACCCTTTCAAAAAATATTGTAACTTAGAAAGTTTATACTTAATTAGCCTAATAAAATATATAGTTGTTATATATTAAAGGTCCAAGCTACATGTAAATTATAACATATTTTACAATTAATGAACAATAAATAAAAATATTATGCAAAATATTTGGGTTTTGTATTTAAGTAATTATATGGTAGAATTAATTTAAAATTCTGATTATAGGTGCTGATGGAGCCTATATAAATTTAGCTATGAGTTATATGGGGGACACATGAAAAAGCATATATTAATGATAACTCCGGAAAATAAGGAGATTAATAAATTTAGAAAAAGGCAGATAAACAATTTTATACAAATAACAATGCCATATTTAGCTGCATTTATTGACGAAGATAAATATGATATTACACTAATAGATGAATACAATCAGAAGATACCCTTTGAAGCTTATTATGATTTAGTTGTAATTACAGTTAATACTGCAAATGCACCTCATTGTTATAACCTTTCAAAACTATTTAGAAATAAAGGTAGCAAGGTAGCCTTTGGAGGACCTCATGCAACACTCTTGCCAGAAGAAGCAAAAGAGCATTGTGATGTAATAATTATAGGTGAAGCCGAAGAGAGTTGGCCAAAGTTTTTAGAAGAATTTTATTGTGGAAATTATAAGAGGGAATATAGATGTTTGAACACTCCTAGCCTAGAGGGAATCCCAATACCAAGAAGAGATTTAATAAAAGGAAGATTCTTTACTAAAGGTGCAGTTTTTGCAACAAGGGGATGTCCCTATAGCTGTGATTACTGTAATTTAAAGCAAATATATGAGGATTCCTTTAGAAAAAGGCCTATAAAAGAAGTGATAGAAGATATTAAAAGTATAAAAAGTAGGTTCTTTGTATTTTGGGATGACAATTTCTTTGGAGATATTGAATATGCAAAAGAATTATTAAAAGAACTTAGTAAACTAAATAAAAAGTGGGCAGCCCAGGTTACACTAGAAAGATGCAAAGATGAGGAGTTATTGACATTAGCAAAAAAAGCAGGCTGCATTTATTTCTTTGTGGGACTAGAGTCCTTTTCAAAAAATACTTTAATTAGTGTAAATAAAGGAATAAATAATGTAGATAAATATAAAGAGTTGATAAACTGTGTTCATAAACATGGGATTTGCGTACAAGCCGGAATAATTTTTGGATTTGATACAGATACAAAAGAAGTATTTAAAACAACTCTAGATATGTGTAATTACTTAGGGATTGATGGGGTAACAGTAAGTATACTAACTCCTCTCCCAAGGACACCATTACATTACCAATTAAGTAGTGAGGGAAGGTTACTAACGCAAGATTGGTCCTATTATAATGGAAAAACTAGAGTAGCATTTCAACCAAAGAATATGAGTCCAGAAGAACTATTTAGTGGATATATGTGGTTTAGAAGTAACTTTTATTCCCTAAAATCAATAGTAACTAGGCTGAAAAGATCTAAAACT
Organism: Clostridium punense; assembly: GCF_017874425.1. Lineage (GTDB taxonomy): Bacteria > Bacillota > Clostridia > Clostridiales > Clostridiaceae > Clostridium_J > Clostridium_J punense. Next base: position 571 of record NZ_JAGGLL010000074.1, on the reverse strand, counting down.
AATATTTTATATAATTTAATTGTTAACTTAGGATATAAGATTTCAATAAGAAAAATAGTGAAATAGTAATATAAGGTACGATTTTCTTATAGAATTTAGCAGGGATATAGGATTGATAAACTGGTAAACCAGTGAAACAAATATGAGGGGTGGTAAAAATTAGCGATTTAAAATTAAAAAACAAAAACAATAAACTCTTTAGCAGTAAGGCCTATAAAAACTTAAATAGGTTAATAGTTTTAGTATATATTTTCTTTATGCTTATATATGTTTTTAGAGATAACCTTTATAAGCTAGACAGTTCCTATATTACTCTATTTGCAGAAGTTGCACCAAACCTTATACCGAGCTTTCTATTTACTTTAATTGGCATGTTCTATATAGTACCACTTTTAAAGGGAATAGATTCAGTGGGTAAATCCATAGTTATTTGGTTAATTAATGCTATTAATATTATAGTTTTTTTACTTATAGAGTACACCACTTTACAAGTAATTTAAAATTACCAAAAAATACAACGTACCAAACGCCTTCTAGATATCAATACTAATCTTGTGAACACCAATATTGA
>NZ_JAGGLL010000073.1 GCF_017874425.1 Clostridium punense | reverse complement strand
TATAACTTCTACCTTTCATTTCTTTACCTCCATTCACTTTATACATTATACTGAATGTATAAGGAATTGTCCAAGATAGTTTCGGGGCTTAAGAGTAACTTTCTTGTAATTTCTTTCTTTGCGTCATCACCAATATCATCTTTGTTCCTATCTTCTAGCCTGTAGAGCTGATTCCTTCCGTTCACCAGAATTAGCATTTATTATAAAGTGATATATTTTAAAATATGTTCCTTTCCTCTCTGGATTTTCATGTTTGGTAACTAAAACATCATTCATACTCTTAATCTCTAATATATCACCAACAATTTGGAATATTTTATTTCCATCAACTTCAACATAAAAATTCTTAAGCATTTCCAACCTCTTTGTTAAAGCTGTGCTAGATTGAACCGATTTATTAAATAAAATTGTAAATCCAAATTCTACATCTTGAGTCATATATCCTATCAATTGCTTCAATTGGTTTTCAAAATTACCCCATTCTTTATTTTCACCAATTGCAATAGTTCTGTAAATACCATCCTTATATGTATAAATATAAAAGTCACATTCTCCTATATTCTTTTTAGAATAACCGCTTGGCATTTCTCTTGCAATAATTATTCCATTCTCATGTAGCTTTTCTTTTGCTATATCGCTAACATCATCACTTAACTCTGTCTCAGTAGTACTCTGTAATCTTCTAGGGTCATTTTGTCTTAGCATTATTGCATTATATAATTGTTTAATTACTAGTTGTTCGTGTTTGGGAATATTTGTTTCTAATTTTAAGTATGTTTCATATTTATTCTTTGTCCTGAAAAATTCCATTTTTTTATCATCTGGTAATAATTCTAAGTAATCTTCCAAATTTATATCACGTAATTCCTCATAAGCTGGCCCATATATTTTATAATACTCCAAATCATGTGCTAAACCCTCCTCGAGAAAGTCCCAATCTGAAAATAAGATTGACTTATAATTATCTATATTATTAATATTTTCAGCAACATAAATGTCTTCTTCACTTATTAATTCTTTTTCATCAATAATCTCTTCAAACTCATATTCTGTAACTTCTAACCACCATTCTATTAAGTGAAACAAAGCATATTGCTGAACAGGATTAAGTTCATGTAAATAAAAATCTGTTGTATACTCTTTTAATTCTTCAATTACTTCAATACATTTCTCCTTATTTTTTCTTACAAAATGAAATGGAAATATTTCATCTAATATATCTTCATAATCTAACCCTTTGCATGTTTCTATATAAAGTTCTAGTATTAAATATATATTCCTATTAACCTTTTCTAATAAAGTATTTGAAATTTTAAAATCAGTATTAATCAATTTATTTGGTCTCCTTATAATTTATTTAGTCAACACATTTTGAGAATATGACAAATTCAAACACGGCTTAGCTAAATGTTGATCTTTCTATTATTTCATCCTATGCTACCTCCATATTTAGTCTATATCCTTGCAACAATTTCATCTATTTAAGTTCTTTTTAAATTATTATCTCATCATTTTTATTAAAATTGAAGTAACATTGAATATTTTTCCAAGTTCAATATTAAAGTTTATTACCTTTGATTTATAGACAATAATTTGTCGTAAAACTTTCTACTAGAGCTATCTTCAATTAATTTGCCTTTATGTTTCTTCTAAATAGTGACTATTCCTTGAATATATCATCAAATCCAAACATTCGTTTGCATAATTTTATCTTTCATGTCAATAATTAAAATAGAACTTATGGAAAGGACTGATTCTATGCAGTATAATAATATTATAGAAACATATTTTGTAAGAGAAACCTCAGATAGATATGAGGAATTTTTACTTAAACCCAAAAACGATTTTGTATTTAAAAAGATTTTTGGTGATGTAAAAAATAAAGACTTATTAATCTCTCTCCTAAATTCTATATTAAGTGACAAGGTAAAGGATGTAACAATTTTAAATTCTGAGCTACTTAAAGAGAATATTGAAGATAAGAAAAGCGTCTTAGATGTAAGAGCTATAACTGATGTTGGCCATCACATTGATATAGAAATTCAAGTTTTAAGAACTGTTTCTATGCCTGAAAGAAGTCTTTATTATTGGTCAAAGCTTTACATAGAACAAATTGCTGTAGGTGAAAGTTATAAAAAGCTTAAAAAGACCATAGCTATTAACATTGTTGATTATGATTGTATAAATACTAATAAGTATCATAACCTATTTCATATTCAGGAAGATGAAACAAAGTTAAGATTAACAGATGTTTTAGAAATTCACTTCATAGAATTGAGTAAACTAAAAAATATAAATACTATGGATAACTTATACCAGTGGATGAATTTTATTAAAGGTGATTCAAAGGAGGTTATTTTAGAAATGGCAAAAATTAATAGAGATATAGAAAAAGCTTACGATATTCTAAGAACCATGAGCCAAGATAAAGAGGCTCGTGCCCTCTATCTTTCAAGAGAAATGGCTCTTCACGATGAGGCAACTAGACGTGAGGAAGCCTTAGAAGAGGGTAGAGTTACTCTTTTAATTAAACAACTTAATAGAAAGTTTAAAGACTTACCTAGAGATTTAGAAGAAAAAATTAAAAAACTTTCAGAAGATAAATTTGAGATTTTATCTCTTGATATCTTTGAGCTAAACACTATTGAAGATATCTATAAATACCTATAAATATTTATTAGCCATATTTTTATTGATTTGTAAAAAGGCTACTCTAAATTTATTAGGGTGGCCTTTTTTCGAGAGGAAGAGATTCAATAAATGGTTCTGTATTCCTCGATAAATTAAGCTGCATTAACCCTTAACATTTTCTTACTAATAAAAGCTACCTTTTATTTTCTTCCTACTTAAGCCTAAAATTCCCCTCTTTTCCCTTTTCAATTTCCACAGTGTAATCCTTGCACATTTCATAGATTCTTGAGCCTACAGCTTCATCAAAGTTTAGAAGGTCATTTACAAGATATTCTGTACTGATAATCAAGGGGAGATGGTTAAGGTATCTATGGTTTATAATCTCAAAGATGATGTTTATGTCTGCTTCAGTGATTTTTCCTTTAAAAAGGTCATCTATTAGTAGCACTTCACAGCTTTTGTATTTAGTAATGATTTTTTCATAGTAGACACCATCCACCATATTTTGTTTTAGCTTGGTTATTGTATCACGATAAGGCATGTACACTACCTTTACATTTTTCTTTAAAAGGTTTAAGGCCAGAGCAACGCTTACATGGGACTTTCCACTTCCCACTTGTCCGCAAAGCAAAATGCTATTTCTTCTATTATTTTTTATGGTGCTAAAGTCCTTATAATAAGCCATGGCAGTTTCTTTGATTTTTCGTGAAGCTTCATTCCAAACTTCAAAAGAAGAAAAGGTTTGTTTACTAATCTCCGGATTTATCCCTGCTTTTACCCAGCCGTTTTTTATTATTTCTAGCTGCCTACAATCACAGGAAACTGCTAAGGGAGCATACTTTTCCTGAGGAATAAGAATCCACCCAGTGTCACCGCATTTTTCACATTTATATAAGCTCTCCTTCAATCTGGATTTGCTCTTTTGCTGTAAGTCTTTTAGGATCTTCAGGTTTAAAACCGCTGAATTTTCCTGTATTATTTTCTCTAAAGTTGATTCTGTTTCCATGTTTTATTCCCTCCAAATCTTTTGGATAGCCATCTTTAGCCCAGTTTTTAAGAATTCCATTTATATAGCTCATAGAAGTCTTATTTGCTTCTAAAGCTTTTTCTATAGCCATTTTTACATTGTCATAACCATGTACCTTCACTGCTGTTTTTACCGAGTTTAGATTTAACTTTCCAACATGCCCTGTTAAGCTCTCAAAATGTTTTAATAAAGCTACAGATTGTCTTTCTACTTCTTGTTGTAGCTGTTGTTTTATATCTTTTTCTTCTTTTATTTCTTTTTGTTTTTCTTCTTCTTTTATTTCTCTTTCTATATGTTTTTCTTCTTCTCTTTCTTCCCCATAGTCTATGGATATAGTATTTTCTGGAGTTTCACTTGGTATGGATAGGGTATGTGTAGGGTATTCCTGTAATTTAGATATGGTATCTAAGGGGGGTTCCTGTGAGGTTGCATTAAAGTTTCCTTCGTCAGTTGAATAGGGTATCCAATTAATGTCTTCTGTTAATTTTTGCTGTTTCACTATGTCTATAAGTTTCTTTAAAAACTCTTTATTTTTAACCTCTGCCAGCTCTTTGGTCATACAGCTTTTTACTTTTGGGCTATTTACAAAATTAAACTTTAGCCAATTTAATAACATCACTTCTTTAGTTTCCTTGCAATAGAGTATTTTCCCATACTCCTGAAACTTCTTCAGTAGGTTTTCTATTGTTTCTCTATCATAGCCTGTGTCCATTTCTATAATTCTCATGGATAATTCATATATTCCACACTGAGAGGTTTTACTATTAGTCATTAGATAAAGATAAAAGTATTTTTCCTGTGAATTTAAATCTAACACAAAGGCATCCTGCCAAAAATCAACATGAACTTGTCTATAAATAGCCATAATACTCCTCCTCAATTTCAAGAGCTCTAATAACTTCTTTCTTACATACTCTCTTATATATTTCTGGGTACTTTCTTTTAAGTACTTCATCATCTACTTTATAAGAAGTCTTACTTTCAAGTTTTATAACAAAGTCTCCAAGTTTCTTGCTTCTACCATTTCCAAATACATCAATTACATTGTCTTCAATTAATCTCATTTCTTCTTCTATTTCTTTAATAGTATCCTTTAAAGCAAAGTAATTTAAAATTTTAATCATTAGTTCTTTACTGTTTTGGTTCTCCTCATAACTTTGTACTACCATAGTATTCCTCCTCAAAATTAATCTAACTATTTTATACCATGTCTAAAAATGAATTTAGTTAAAAAAATATTCCCTTTATTTCTTTTATAAAGTAAACTAAATTTAGCTATTTATTTTATATGAAACTAAAGCCAAGACCTAGCTTGTACAGCAGTCCTGCCTTAGTTTCTTTAAGGCTCTTTCAACATAAAAATTCCTCATAAAAGACTATATAAGTAACCACAATGAAGAATTAAATTAAGTTCATGTGTGCATTGATTACTCTCAAACTTCTACTGGTAGGTAAATCAGAATGTTGTAGAGGTATTTTGTATTAATAGTAAAATTACTACATAATTTTATGATGAGTAAATTTATGTAGTTAACTGAAGCATATAGCTTATATAAATCCTGTAAATATATTTTAGTTTCTAATGATTTAGTAAGTTATTTTCCATACATTGTTACTTTTATCACAAGTTTCATAAATTTATATTATTGCACTAAGCGCAACTTGTCAATATTATACAGCAAATTTTCTTAATTTTTGCAAAAATTATTTACTTTAGCACAACTTATGATATTATATTAAGTATAGAGGTGATTTTGTGACAACCTTTGGCGAAAGATTGAAAGAGTTACGAAAAAGTAAAGGATATACCCAACAACAGTTAGCTGATATCTTTTCTTTAAGTAAGAGCTCTATTTCTAGATATGAAAAGAATCTTCAATTACCTGAAGCCTCCACCCTACCAAGAATTGCAGAGTTTTTTGGTGTTTCTTTAGACTACTTAATGGGCCATGATGGAGAAGATAATGAAAAACTCTATGAGTTTAATATAGATGATATAGTCATTCCCGAGGATTATTTAGAGAAATACAAGGTAACGCATATGGATAAAAAACAATATGTATTATATTTAAAACGAGAAATTGAGGCATTCTTTATGAATGATGAATTTGATGAAGAAGACAAGAAGGAAATACTAGATACTATGTCTGAAATATTTTGGCAAGCAAAAGCTATGAGTAAACGAAAAAAATAGTCTCTAAGAGGAATTTTTATGTTACATATAAGAGTAACACCACTTTACAAGTAATTTAAAATTACCAAAAAATACAACGTACCAAACGCCTTCTAGATATCAATACTAATCTTGTGAACACCAATATTGAT
>NZ_JAGGLL010000072.1 GCF_017874425.1 Clostridium punense | reverse complement strand
TAAGAAGATTCTAAATGCTCTAGAGGAATTAATAATATGAATAAATTTAAATAATATAGTTTAAATGTTCGTTAGAAAGATATGATGTTTTCTATTAAATGTTATAGCTATATTATACGAGGGATGGATAAATATGGCTAAAGTAAAAAAAGTAAAAGATAAGCAAAGAGCAAAGTTAAAGGCAAAAAAGAAATCACAAGTATTGCAAGAACTAAGAAAAAATGAAGATGATGTTCTTTATATTTGTACGGAGTGTGGAGAGCAAGAGCTAATTCCAGAAGAGGTTGTAATGCACTTTGATTTGTTAGACCAAGGAGACATTGGTGAACCACCAGCATTTTATTGTGAAAAATGCAGTGGAATAATGAAACCGAAGTTCTACGAAGGAGTTCATAATATAACTTATACATATGAGGAATAGCTTATTTCCCATGCTTCGCATTATTAGTGTAGTAGTAAATTAAAAAATCGTCTAGGAGACAAGTATTTTTTTGATAGCAGGCTACGCCTAAGAGCTGGAGGCAAAAGAGAGAGCGTGCCGAGGCACGCCTTTTTTATTTTAATGAAACTTATAGTTTCGTCATAGTAATTAAATATATGATATGTAATTTCAAGTAAAGTTAATCAGTTGAAATGCTTAAGAAGAAAATGCTTTAATTTTTTTTTGTTATATATCTTATATATTAAATACAAGTTCTTAATGAGGAGATAGGCAAATAGATATATTTTCATTATTAAACATATATAATTACATATAATGATAATTTTGAGGTGTATATGTTGTTAAAGGATTTCCCAGAAGGCTATAGAAGAGAACACTCAATTGATTTTGTTTACCCGAATTTATTAGAATATTATAATTTAAATAAGAAAAATGACTTGATTATAACTACTGATGGATATGCCATTAACCCTTATGTTCTAGATGAATTAGTTAGAAAGATTGATATGAAGCTTCCAGTTTCAAAAAGAATAGTTCGATTTTCAATCGAGGGAAAACCTATAGTTAATACCATATACTTTGATGGTAGAAAAGTTGTTTATGTGTCTGATGGAACTAATAATTCTTTTGGAGGACAGATAGTTTTTATGTCTGCCGATAATATTTTAGTTCAAAATATAGATAGAACTACAAAATATTATTTAACTAGTAATAATAAAAAGAATGAAATATTCTCTTTTGAAAGTTATCGCTAAAGCTGGTGAATAAATATAAGTAAGTTATTGCTATTATCTTATTGACTTCAAAGTTTATATGAAAAATATAGCATAAGATTTTACAATGATGGAAATAATGTAAATATCACAATGGATCGAAAAATATAAAAGTTTAATACCTAATCTTGACAATAAAATAAGTTTTGGTAGAATATAGATTATAATCTTATTAATTATTTAATTAGTTATATATAATGTTATGTTGGTGGTTACTCTTTAGTAATGTATTTGATATAATATTAATATATATAAATAATTTTAAAAATAATATAAGTCACGATGAGAAAGAAGAGTAACAACAAATGCTTTTATAGAGAGATGGTGGGTGGTGTAAATCATTAAAGAGTTGTTGTGAAGGGAGCTTTTGAGTGGAATTTTTGAAAGATGGGCTATTGCCAATAAGGGTGGAACCGCGGAATTATTTTCGTCCCTTAATTGGTAGGAGCTTTTTTTATTTCCTAAGATTTAATTAGCAAATTAATAACCAATGTGAACTGCCTATACGGGTTCATAATCATGGTAATTATAAAATAATTAATTATAAAATAATTTAATGGAGGTATTGTATATGGCTGCAGAATTAACAATGGATAAATTAGTTGCCCTTTGTAAAAATAGAGGATTTATATTCTCAGGATCAGAGATTTATGGAGGTCTTGCAAACTCTTGGGATTATGGTCCACTTGGAGTAGAGTTTAAGAATAATGTTAAAAAAGCTTGGTGGAAAAGATTTGTTCAAGAAAGTCCATATAACGTAGGACTTGATTGCGCAATACTTATGAACCCTGAAGTTTGGGTAGCATCAGGACACGTTGGTGGTTTTTCAGATCCATTAATGGATTGTAAAGAATGTAAAGCAAGATTTAGAGCTGACAAATTAGTAGAGGATCACATGACAGATCAAGGTGCGGAGGTTGCAGTTGCTGATGGTTGGACAAATGAAGAGTATAAAGAGTATATAGATAAGCATGAAATTGTATGTCCAAAGTGTGGAAAGAGAAACTTTACAGATATAAGAAAGTTCAATCTTATGTTTAAAACTTTCCAGGGAATAACTGAAGACAGCAAAAATGAAATTTTCCTAAGACCTGAAACCGCACAAGGTATATTCGTAAACTTCAAAAATGCTCAAAGAACATCAAGAAAGAAAGTACCTTTTGGAATAGCACAAATTGGTAAATCCTTTAGAAATGAAATTACACCAGGTAACTTTATTTTCAGAACAAGAGAATTTGAACAAATGGAGCTTGAATTCTTCTGCAAACCTGGAACAGATTTAGAGTGGTTTGGTTACTGGAAGGATTACTGCAAAAATTTCTTATTTAACTTAGGAATGAAGGAAAACAACTTAAGATTTAGAGATCATAGCGCAGAAGAGTTATCTTTCTATAGTAATGCTACTTGTGATATAGAATTCTTATTCCCATTTGGATGGGGTGAGCTTTGGGGCATAGCTGATAGAACAGACTATGACTTAAAGAAGCATATGGAACATTCGGGAGAGGATTTAAGTTATTTAGATCCAGTTACAAATGAAAAATATGTACCATATTGTATAGAACCTTCTCTTGGAGCTGATAGAGTTGCACTAGCTTTCTTATGCAATGCTTACGAAGAGGAAGAACTTGAAGGCGGAGATGTGAGAACCGTTATGCATTTGCATCCTGCACTTGCACCATTTAAAGCTGCTGTTCTACCATTAAGCAAGAAGCTAAGTGATAAAGCTCTTGAAGTATACTCTATGCTTTCTAAAAAATTCAATGTGGATTATGATGAGGCAGGAAGTATTGGAAAGAGATACAGAAGAGAAGATGAAATAGGAACACCTTTCTGTATTACAGTTGATTTTGATACTTTAGAGGATAATACAGTTACTGTTAGAGATAGAGATACAATGGAACAAATTAGACTTTCCATTGATGAACTAGCTAAGTATATTGAAGAAAAGATGGAGTTTTAATTAAATTAAAATAGATATCAAAATATATACAATGATTGGCAAGGTTGAAGTTTAATTAGTTTCATATTAACACTATAATTTTAATTTTGGGTAGGAAAATCATAGAAAAAATTAATAAAGTTTATAAAAATAAAGTCCATTAGATTAGCTAATGGACTTTATTTTTTTAATTAATAAGATAAGGTATATACTTAGTTATTTTAATATAAAGCTCAGTGTTTAAGAGGATTTACCTGTTTTAGGGTAAAAAAATAACCGGATTTTCATCCGGTAAAATAGGGTTTAATCATGGGGATATGTTATGTGTTATGTTAAAACTTTTGGGGAATCATTTTAACATATTTCCTTACGGCACATGAGTTAGTATAACATAGCGAAATTTGTAAATCAATATGTCGAAATTAAGTTTTTATATTAACTTAATTCTTACAATTCAGATAAAACTAAAATTTATGAATAGATGAAAATGTAAATGTATACAAAGGATGTTCTGAGACTTATATTTTAATAAAAATATAAAAGTGGTATAATTAATAAGGGATTTTACGTTTAACGGAGATTTTAAAGGTATAAAATCATTTATATGTTTTGCGTTAAGTAATCTTCAACTCGTTAGTTGAAGATCTCAATAAAGTACAAATAATAAATGTATAAACTTTTATTGAAACACATATATGTACAAATCTATAACCTTTATAAGGACTTATATATTAAATTAATGGCTGGAGGCTTAAAATGAAAAAGAATTTTAAAGAATTTAAAGAGTTTATAAAAAATAAAAATGTAGCTGTAGTTGGTATAGGGGTAAGCAATATACCATTAATAGAATTTCTTGTTGAATTAAACGCTAAGGTTACAGCTTTTGATAAGAAAAATTCCGAAGAGTTAGAAGAAGTAATAAGTAAGTTTTCTCCTAAAGGAGTAGATTTTCAATTAGGGAAAGATTACCTAAACAATTTAAGAGGCTTTGAGGTAATCTTTAAAACTCCATCTATGAGAATTGATAGTGAAGCATTAGTTGCTGCAAAGGAAGAGGGGGCATATATTACCTCAGAAATGGAGGAGTTTGTAAGATACTGCCCAGCGAAGGTTTATGGAATAACAGGCAGTGATGGGAAAACAACCACAACTTCTGTAATTTTTAGACTTCTAAAAGAAGAAGGTTATAATGCGTGGGTTGGTGGAAATATAGGAACGCCGTTATTTACAAAAATTGAAGAAATTAAGCCTGAGGATAGGGTTGTTTTAGAATTATCGAGTTTTCAATTAATGACTATGACTGATTCTCCTGATGTATCTTTAATAACAAATTTATCGCCAAATCATTTGGATATGCATAAAGGTATGAATGAATATGTGGAAGCTAAAAAGAATATTTTCAAGTACCAAAGTAAAGAAAGTTTATTAGTTTTAAATGAGGAGAATGATATTACTGCTTCAATGATTGGAGAACAACAAGGAAAACTCTATACTTTTAGTATAAAGGAAGAAGTTGCACAGGGAGCATACTTCAAAGAAAACAATCTATATGTAAAAGGATTAAAGGTTTGTAATAAAAAAGAAGTTAAGCTAAAGGGAATGTATAATATTGATAACCTTTTAGCAGCTTTTGCAGCTACTTGTGATGAGGTGTCTATTGAAACTATGAGAAAAGTAGCTATGTCTTTCACGGGAGTGGAGCATAGAAATGAATTTGTACGAGAATTAGATGGAGTAGAGTATTATAATAATTCTATAGCATCTAGTCCTACTAGAACGGTTGCTAGTTTATTGTCTTTTGACAACCCCGTTATATTGTTAGCTGGTGGATATGATAAAAACCTTCCTTTTGAGCCTTTAGCTTTTGAGGGGTATGAAAAAATAAAGTACCTAATATTATTAGGAGCTACTAAAAATAAAATAAAAGCTGCTTTTGACTTATTAAAAGAGGAGAAAGGTATTGAAGTTCCGATTTACATGGTTGAGTCATTAGAGGAAGCTGTTAATAAAGCTAGGGAGATTTCTATAGAAGGAGATGTTGTAGCTTTAGCTCCAGCTTGTGCAAGTTTTGATATGTTCCCAAATTTTGAAATTAGGGGGAATAGGTTCAAGGAGCTTGTAAACAACTTAAAGTAAGTTCAGCTGAAATCTATTAATATACAATAAAAATTGAAAAACAAGTCGGTATATTCGCTACACGACTTGTTTTTTTTATATAAAGAGTCAAATGTGTGAATGATATGCACTAAAGAAAAGAATTACTCTATTTTGTTTAGTTTCTATTTTCATATTCTACTAAATAGTTTTGGGAGGAAGATAAAGGCGTGTTTCAATAATAAAGAGTTTGATTTCGTGGAATGCCATAAGGGCGTGTTAAGAGGCTTAGCCAAAATGCGTATCAATTTTAAAGGGGGAGGAGGTTAAAGCTTTAGTTTGTAAGTCTCTTGGGGTACGAGTATTGGTTATGCCATGAAAGTTAGGATAATAAAAGTTGGGTATATAGAGGCTTAAAAGGTGGAGTTAGTGTTTTTATAAGGAAAAACATTGAAAACTTTACCACGAGTATCAATATAAGAATATTAAAGAAAATAAATGATTTTTCTAGGAATGTTTATATAAAATTAGATTACAAGCATCGACAGTTTGCTTGGATATGATGCATGTTATATAATACATCTTGTCGCTGCGTTAATAACAAGTTAACAAATGCGAAAAGAACTAATCATCCTAAAGTATCAGTGCTAAAAAATATTTAAAAAAGTATTGACACTGAAAAAAAAAGATGATAAGATATAAAAGTCGTCAGATGGTGACGATATCGCTACAGTGTAGCGTTAAATTGGTCTTTGAAAATTAAACAGAGAAAAAGGTAAAACCAGTTAATTCTAGTGAACGAACAGTTCACAAAATGACTTTAACAAGTCAGCGATAAATAGAGCATAGCTCGAACATCAATTTTAAATTGAGAGTTTGATCCTGGCTCAGGACGA
>NZ_JAGGLL010000071.1 GCF_017874425.1 Clostridium punense | reverse complement strand
AATTACTTTATAATAACTTTAAATCCAGTAATAACTATACATTTATTACAAAAATAAACTACAAAATTACCAAAAATAGTTATGCGAAATATGAGATTTATTTTTTACCCCTACATTATATAAGTAGGTTTCTAGGGTAGTTTTTGCAATTTATTTCGATTTCTATAGAATTTATAATATCCTACGCTATTTAATAGTTTTACTGTTAGTAATAAAATATATTTATCATATTTATTCCTTCAATAATATATTTACACCCTTCCATATTTAAAGATGCTACTGCCTCATCTATGGGAATGCCCATAAACTTCCATTTATCTGCCATTGCATATAAAAACTCTTCAAACCTTTTACTTCCTATATCACAATTTATCAAGATATTGGTATCTAGAACATACATATTTTCATACTTCCAGTATGGTTCTACTTTTAATATTTTTTCACTTTTAATAAATATATTTATTTTATCTATAAACTTCTCATAGATATCCTTCGCATTGCTCTCCGTTTTCGCATCTATAAACATTCTTACATACATATTTTCACCTCATTACTTATGTGTTATTTTACCATCAAGCGATATATTTAAATGAGAACCATCTCTACTAAAATGTCCCAATTGACTTTTACCACTTTTAGATAGTTGTACATCCCACTCAAATGCTTGCCCAGCAGTTCTTGAGGGGCCTTTAGTCCATACATTTCCAAACCTATCAGTAAATCCTGCACCTGACCGCGGTAATGGTTGTGAAGTCGTCCAGTTTTTAGGTGGGACGTATCTTATCTTGCCTTTTGTTGGTAATCCCTTCGACTTAATAATGGTTTTTTTCCCTACACTAATATTTTTGACAGAACCAACAAATGTTCCACTAACAACCATATCTTCAAATTGGTCAGCCTTCGCCATTCGTTCCTCATCTTTTAAACTCTTGCCTGTAATTATTGTTTTACCTGTTAATGCTTCAATATAATTAAAGATGGGTGATATGCTAAAAAGTGCTGACTCAATCTTTTCTGCTATCCATGTTTTAAATTGATTCCAAGTAGGCCACGTACCTTCTTCATCAGACATGTTTATGGGTCGGGTAGAGTAATGGCGCAGTAACTTTTATAAGTCCTATTTCCATTACCCTCCACAAAGAACCGTACGTGAAGTTTTCCCTCATACGGCTCACTTGCTGATTTCATCTAACAGTTTATGATTCCTATTGTATGGATTTCACTTTCACGAACTAAAGTATCTAACCTGGTAGTCACTAAAAAGACCCCATTTTCCGTAGATTATTTCGCTACTCCATTCCTTCCATCCAAAACCAAATTTCTTTTGTGCCTTTCTTGCAAATCTTCTTACTTTTCTTTCTACCCATATTTTAATATAGGTGAGTGTTCTAGAGCAATGTCCTATTCTATAATAATTAACCCAGCCTCGTAGTATAGGATTAAGTTCTTCAATCATCTCTGTTACAGTCTTATTCCTACTTTGGACTAAATGTGTTTTAACTTTTGATATTAACTCAGTGACTTTCTTTTTCTTAGGTTTTAGCAGTACCATTTTCTTTCCTTTGCTTTTCACTAACCTAAAGTCGAATCCTAGAAATCCAAAAGTTTCTCCCTGGCTCATATCTACAATTTTTGTTTTCTCCACATTAAGGTTTATTTTTAGCTTAGCTAGTTCTTCTCTCAGTCGTCTGTATGATTTACTGACCAGCCAATCCACTGCCTCATGGCCATTAACAAGAATTACCGTATCATCTGCAAAGCGGCAGTACTCCATATTTTCATATCCTTTTCTAGAGGTTCCTTGTTTTGCTTTTTCAAACATCCTGTCTATTGCATTTAAGTAGATATTGCTAAACAGAGGTGAAATTACTGAACCCTGCGGGACACCAACTTTTCCATTTATCTTCAGCATAAGTTTTATTAATCTCATTATTTTAGAGTCGTTGACTCTTAATGCTATCTTATCCATGAGTATTTTATGGTTAATATTATCAAAGTAGGCTGTTAAATCCACATCTATAACTTTTGTGAAGCCTCTTACTATTCCTTTGGCAACTCTATTGACAGCTTGATGTTGATTTTTCTTAGGTCTAAATCCATAGCTGCATTCTGAAAAGTCTGCTTCAAATATAGGTTCTAGAATTAGCTTTAAGGCTCCTTGAACAACTCTATCCTTTATGGTTCCTATTCCTAAGGTTCTAGTTTTCCCATTGCTTTTAGGTATCTCAACCTTTCTGTTCCTAGTAGGTAGATATGTACCATTTATTAGTTCCTCACGAATTTCTTTTATGAAGTTGTAAGTTCCGTATCTCTCTATATCCGCAAAGGTAACTCCGTCAACTCCTGCTGAACCATTATTTTCTCTTGCTAGTTTATAGGCTTTGTCTAGTGTTTCTATTTTTGTGACATGACAAAAAAGACCCCAAAAGCATTTACGCTTCTCGGATTTCGCTGTTAGATATATCTTTCTTCTCAATTCCTGCAATTCATCGATAGCTCCTGTCCTCACTATCCTGCCTCCTATCTTGTTGAAAGATTATCAGTCAATTTGGCTCCTTTCCTCCTTCGGATTTTTGTTCTTCCGATATCCTCAGTATTACAAGCCATTCCGCCATCCTCTCATCTTTCGTCCAACTTCCCACCTACGGTTATATGGACTACCTTGCTCCAAGAATTTCTTCACTGGGATGAGTAGGACTTCCCTAGTTGCTTCTCGTAACTTTCCTAACATGCCGCCACTGCTACCCCGCTGAAGTTTGTATACTTTATGGTAGGGAGTATACAAATGCTGTTTTCGCCCAACAACCAAAGGCTCAACCTTCAGATTTTCTGCTTTACGAGGCTACATCTATGTTCATTTTCATTACAGCCTGCTAAGTTGCTCACCTGGCTTACCCAGATTTTCGTCGATAGGCTCAAGCATTTCAGTTACCATCCACACTTCTATCCAAGCTAAGTAACTTCTACCTTTTATTACTACTGGTCCTTCCCCAGCTAGTTACGAGTGCTTTAGTCTAGGCACACGATTATTAATGCAATACGTAAACATATTATGGGATAACAACTCTCCATTAACTCCAGTTATACCATCAGCATTTATAAATCTCCCCCACGATGGATTATAATACCTTGACTGCAAATAATATAATTCTGTTTCAGAATCATAACGATAGCCACGATACCTATAAGGGTTCTTAACTCCTACAGTATCTTTAAGTGTTCCATCTATAGAAATTAATTTTCCCCACGAATCATAGGTATAGGATACAACTTGAGTTCCTGCTTTATCAATTAACCCAATTATATCACCTTGAGCATTTCTTACATAGAAGTATTCAGTGCCGTTTAGGTTCATACTTATAAGTTTGGCTGATACCCATTATAATAATATATAATGATATTTATATCTGTCGACACAAAAAAAGTAGGGTGATATCCCTACTTTTTCTCTACTTTTTTACTTGTATAAAATTATTGCAATTTAAAATGCAAAATTAGGTATATACTTGACTGATACTACAGGTATCGATGAGTTATAAGCTAATATGCTTAATAAGTAACTAGTTTATATTAAATTAAAGTTTATATAGATTAGCACTTCTTAAACTTTGCTCTATCTATATTAAAACCACCTCTTGTACCTCAACCAAAATATAGCTATTTAACGCTTTTATAATTTAATGCCATTTTAAGTTTACTTTAAAGCATTTAAAAGAATGTTAACAAAACACTAATATAGACTAAAAAGGTATTGATGCCCCAACAACAACTCCAATTATAAAAGAATTGAAGTGAATCTTTTTCACATTATTTATAAATCTATTCATGATTTGTCTCTCCACTTTTACACCATTAGGAATTTTAAATTAATATTAATAAGGAGTAACTGTTAAAAAGTAAATTATACTGTACAATATAACGGCTATCACAAATCCAATAGAAAAGCCTATCCAAAAGGAAGCTTTATTTATTTTGCTAAATAACTTCATTATCAAAAAACCTCCGTACTATTTTTTAATATGCGTATACTCAAATTCACTACTAAACTATATTAAGTGAAAAATAAATACTTTAAAA
The DNA here is from genome assembly GCF_017874425.1 of Clostridium punense. Classification (GTDB taxonomy): domain Bacteria; phylum Bacillota; class Clostridia; order Clostridiales; family Clostridiaceae; genus Clostridium_J; species Clostridium_J punense. The sequence goes on along the minus strand of NZ_JAGGLL010000071.1, from coordinate 2,259 downwards.
ACTGTGTACCATAATCTAGAATCCCTACTATACCAGTTACAATATTTGCTATTCCAAAAAAATTACCCAATCTAATTTTAAATTTATCATGTTTTGTCTTTTCTTTGAATTTATCACTTTTAATTATTTTTTTAGTTACCTTTGATATTATTAATCCGATAATTAAAATTACTGTTGGTATTGCTATGTTAACGATATAAAATGTAATCAGTGTAAACACTCCTCTTATCTTAATTATTTATATAAATTTTAACTAATATTTTTACCTATTTCTATCCCACCAAATTGCTCCTTTGGCTTCCCAAAATCCTCCTAATCCAAATCCAACTCCCATAGCTACTCCTTGCTTATCAATAGTATTCATCCCTCCTGCTCCTAATGTTGCTCCTGCTCCCACTCCATACTCTATTTGAAGTTGTATATGAATCATTCCAATATTAATTTGGTTCTTTGAACCATACTTTAGTGGTTTTAGTTCTCCTCCAGCTGATGAATAAATCCAATCTCCATCCCGTTCTGCTATTAGACCTAAAGCTGCATTTCCACCCCCATAACCTTGAGTCTCAAAACTAAAGTTACTGCCTCCAAATTTATATTGGTTAGTATGCAGCTCTACTCCTCCTGAAGTAGGAATTACTCCTATTGTAGTTGCTTTTGTTTGTATTCCTCCGAATCGGTAGTTATTATCCGAAACATAAGTATTGAATTTACCATTAGTATATCTTGAGAAATTACTTCCAACAGACCACCTTGAACTTACTGATTCTTGCTCCAAGCTCTCATAATCGGCTCTTACAGTTCTATACCCCGACGGGTCACTCATAGAAATCGGATTATTTTTAGTGTATGCAAAGATGTTATGACCTAATAATTCTCCCAAGCTACCTGCAATTGCATCAGCATTAATAAATCTGCCCCAAGTAGGGTTATAATACCTTGATTGCAAGTAATATAATTGTGTTTCTGAATCATAACGATAGCCACGATACCTATAAGGGTTCTTAACTCCTACAGTATCTTTAAGTGTTCCCTCTATAGAAATTAGTTTGCCCCAACTGTCATAGGTATAAGATACAACTTGAGTTCCTGCTTTATCTATTAACCCAATTATATTATTTTGAGCATTTCTTACATAGAAGTATTCAGTGCCATTTAGGTTCATACTTACAAGTTTGCCTGTAATTGAATATTGGAATAAAAAGAAACCCAGCAGTGACCATTGTTAGTGGTGTGCCGAGTTTAATCTTGTATAATAATTTTATACTTAAATCTTAAAAACCTCCCATAGTTCTTTATCCATCTCCATATATTCACCAATTTGTTTTATTTCGCTATAATCTACTAGTGAAATTTGTATTTTGTCATACTCAATTGCACTACATAAAACTTCAAAAGCTATTCCCCACTCTCTATATTCCAAATATTCACCAATTAATTCAATATCTTTTGTAGGGAGTTTTATTCTCTTGGCAATATCTAATATAATATCCATATTCATTCAAACTTTTCCTCCTACTTTATGGGATATGCAGTAATAATATCTTTTCCATCTGTAATTGTTTTTATTTTCACACCATCTCGCACACCAATTACCTCATATCTTTGAATACCTTTTATCACTCTATTTTCAGTCCGCTTTAAGGTAGGATCAGTAACAATGTCTGAAACTTCATGCATTATTTTATCGGCACTCCAACCTTTCGGAAAAGCTGTTTTTCCTGGTGCACCTGGCCAAATATGTCCACCTCCTGTTTTATCTCCAAACAGTATATGTTTTGTTCTACCTTCACTTGCTAGATTAACATATTTACTTTTAATTGCTCCCTTAATACCATCAGATACTTTGTCCGCAACTTTTGCTCCTCTTCTAAAGTACCCTGTAGATGGTATTCCCGGAAGAACTGCAACTGTATCAACAGCTGCTAAAGCTAAACCACCCATAGATGGCTTCTTTGCAAAATCAGCCCAACTTAAAGCAGCCATTCCAATATCTAAAAAGTCCCATATAAATCCAGAAGGGTCATGCCTGTTTATAGGTTCATTTGCACAATAAGCAAACATATTATGAGATAGTAGTTCACCCTGAACTCCAGTTATTGCATCGGCATTTATAAATCTTCCCCACTCTGGATTGTAATATCTACTTTGTAAATAATATAATCCTGTCTATAGGAATAGGTAAGAACTTGATATTATCGCCTTCTTTTCCCCTCCTCCACACCGTACAAGCGACTTTCACCGCATACGGCGTTCCATCAA
>NZ_JAGGLL010000070.1 GCF_017874425.1 Clostridium punense | reverse complement strand
TGTGAAGAGCTTTATTAATACAATAAATAAAGTTCCTACTCAAACCATAGACAGGCTATGCATTAGAATGTAGAAACTTTATTAAAACATATATACTAAATAGTTAAAGTATAAACTTAGCAATCTTTAAGTTTATAAAGAATTATTAAAATAAAAGAGGTTTACAATTGCTATACATAGGGTTTAACACAGATAACAGAAGGTTAAGTTAACAAAATATATAGTGAATAATTTGGAGGTAATTATGGAAAAAATTAATATTTTGGGTACAGGCTGTGCCATGGTAACGAAATGTTACAATACTTGTTTTACCTTAAGTCATGAAGAAGAACATTTCTTAGTGGACACAGGGGGTGGAAATACTATTTTAACAAACTTGGAGAAACTAAACATACCAATAAATAAGATTCATCATGTTTTTATTTCTCATAGACATAATGATCACATTACAGGCATTGTTTGGATTGTTAGAGCTGTAGCACAGCAAATTATCAACGGAAAATATGAAGGAGATTTAAAAGTTTATTGTCATAAAGAAAACATTGAAGCTATAAGAACCATATGCGGGTTACTTTTAGAAAAGAAATTTACCAAGTACATAGATGACAAGATTAATTTTGTGGAAATATTCCACGGACGTAAAGAATGGATACTAAGCTGGGAGATAGAATTTTTTGATATTGGAAGTACAAAACAATTACAGTTTGGATTTACAACGCTGCTAAGTAATCAGAAAAAACTTACCTTCTTAGGGGATGAGCCTTATAGGGAGGCACTATTTAATTATGCAAAGGATGCAAATTACCTGCTTCATGAAGCTTTTTGCTTATATTCTCAAAGAGATATTTTTAAACCTTACGAAAAGCATCATGTTACTGTAAAAGAAGCTTGTGAGAACGCAGCTAACTTAAAAGTTGAAACTTTGATAATGTATCATACTGAGGATAAGAATATAACTAAAAGAAAAGAACTTTATGTAAATGAAGGAAAAGAGTATTTTAAAGGTAATATAATAGTGCCTGATGATCTTGAAATTATTAATATACAATAAGTTAATTTGGATATTTAAAAGTAAGGACCATTAAACTAATTAACATAGACACATTGAATATATTAGTTTAAAGAATAAAATAAAACTTTTAAAATAATCTTAATAATAAGTGATAAACATTTTAAAATAGGCATGTAATCTGAAAAACTTATCAGAATTACATGCCTATAATATTTTAAAGTTTATGAAAAATAATTATAAAAAAACTATTGATTATTATCATAAATGAGAATAAAATAATAAGTGCAAAGATTATTATCAATTTTGATAATAATCTACAAAGGAGGAGTTTATGGATAATTCAATTTTAAGTGTTATTTTAAACCCTATAAGAATGAGAATAATTCAAGCCTTAATAAAAAATAAAGAAATGACAGTACAGCAAATTGCAAAAGAGTTGCCACAAGTGCCACAGGCAACTTTATATAGGCATCTTAATAAGCTTTTAAAATCTAATGCAATTGTAGTAGTTAAAGAAAATAAAATTAGAGGAACTGTTGAAAAAACTTATGGCTTAGAAAAAGATCCGTATTTGAGTATTACTAAAGAGTTGGATAAACATGGAAAAGAGGAATATCTAAATCTTTTTTACAATTATTTAATGATTCTATTAGGGGACTTTGAAAGATATATTTCTATAGAAACTTCAGATTTAGCTAAAGATGGTGTTACTTTTAGAAGTGCTGCAATATATTTAAGTGATGAAGAATATAGAGAGTTTTTAGGTGATTTAATAAAGGTCTTTGATAAAATTAGAGATAATAAACCTTCACCAGATAGAAGGCTTAGGAAGATTTCAACAATAGTTATGCCAACTGTAGAAGAAGATTAATAGAATGTCATAATGAATGGATTAGAAAATAAAAAGATAATAAGTGTTGAGTTATGATTATAGCTTATGTAGTTTATGTATAGTTATATAGAAATTAAGCTGATATAGGATGTAATTTTGGATATGAAACTAAGAGTGGGGAGTGTGGAGAATATGAATAAAAATTTTGTTGAAGAATCAGTAGTTATTAATAGTGATGTGATTTTAAAGGGAACCATAGCAATTCCAGAAAGTGATAGTGAAAAGTTGCCTGCGGTACTACTAATAAATGGGTCTGGTGGAGCAGATAGAGATGGAAATATGAAAAAACCTGAAATTAAATTCAATATATATAAAGAGTTAGCACATTTTATTACTAGCCTTGGGTTTATAACTTTAAGATATGATAAAAGAGCTATAGGGGAAAGTGAAGGAGATCCTTATACTTCTGGAATGATGGATTTAGTAAGTGATATAACAAGTAATGTTAAGTTTCTACAAAACCATGAAAGAGTAGATAGCTCCAAAATAATTTTAATTGGACATAGCGAAGGTTGTATTTTATCAACCATTGCAAGTACAATAACTCCAGTGGCAGGAATAGTATTAATTGCAGGTGCAGGAACAAATCTTAGAGAACCATTGTTATACCAAAATGCTCAAGTTGTAGAAGAAGTAAAAACTTTAAAGGGACTGAAAGGATTTATTTTAAGATTAGCTGTTAGTGAAAAGAAACTGCAAAAGCAACAGGATGACCTGTACAATATAATGGTAAATTCTACTGAAGATATTGTGAGATTCAAAGGAAAGAAAATGCCAGCAAAATGGTTTAGAGAGCACTTCAAATATACAAGCGAGGATATTCTTAAAATTTTGAGCAATGCTACTTGTGAAATTCTTGCAGTTACTGGAGATAAGGATGCTCAAGCAAACTCGAATGATTTAAAATCTGTTCAGGAATTAGGAAAAGAAAACATAAAAACAGTGGTAATTAAAAATATGGATCATATGCTAAAGGAATTTGCTGGGGAAAAAACCGTGCTAAATATAATGAAGCAATATAAAGAAGAAGCATCTAAACCAATGCATTTTGAGTTAAAAGCTATTCTTGAGCAATGGTTAAGTAAATTCAATGAAAATATATAGAAAAAATAAGAAATAATAAATATAAGAAAGGCTAGTCTCAAATGGATTGGCCTTTTCTGTGTTTTTACGCATTTTTAAGTGAAGAAGAAGATGAAATTACTGATTACTTAAGAATAAGTTTGATATTATTTTACAAAAGTAATATAATTATCTAGGAATTAACAATGTTATAATAATTAACATTAGTGTATAGGAGATGAGTTTTTGAATAGTTTTATCACCTTAATGTATCATGAAATCATTAAAAGAGAAGACTTTACACCTACTATTAATGAAGGAATTTGTGTCAGTGATGGATATGAAGACAAATTGCCTACGTCATTATTTTGCTTTCTAGATGAGTTCGAAAAGCAAATGAGATACTTACATGAACAGGGATATACAACGTTAACACTTCAACAAGTAAAGGACTTTTACTATAGTGGCAAGTCCCTACCAGAAAAGGCTGTACTTTTAACCTTTGATGATTTGTTTAAGTCAGTGTATATTTACGCATATCCAATCCTTAAAAAATATGGTTTTCATGCAGTTGGCTTTGTGGTTAAAGACTGGCTTTTTTCACAGCCACAGGAATACAAAATTGAGAAATCGGTAACTATGAGCTTTGAAGAAGTAGAGAAAATTAGCGATGTATTTGAGTTTGCTAATCATACTGCTAGTTTACATAAAAGAAGAAAAGAGTGCACAGAGGTACAAGCTGTAGATAAGGAAATCCTTTATAAAGACTTAATGGAATGTGAGACTTTGGTAAATACTAAAGGAGTTTTTGCATATCCTTTTGGTGGTTATAATGAGCAAGTTATAGAAAACTTAAAGGCTTGGGGGTATTTGTTAGGATTCACTACAGAAGAAGGTAAAAATACTGTAGATACTGATACTATGAAGCTTCATAGATATGGAGTTTTCATTAATTATGATATAAATAAATTCATGGATATTTTTCAATAAAGGAGGACAAAATGAAAAAATTAGTATCAATACTTGCATCAATTACTATAATAGCATCCACTTTAGGTCTTGCAGGGTGTTCAAGTAAACCAAAAGAGGTTCAGCCTATAAGATTTGGATTACTTCCAGCAGAATCAGCTATACCCTTTATTGTAGCAAAGGAGCAAGGCTTCTTTGAGAAAGAAGGGTTAAAAGTTGAATTAACAATGTTTAACTCTCCAAATGACAGAAATGTAGCAGTTCAAGGGAAACAATTAGATGGAACAATTGCTGATGTAATGACTGGGTTAAGCCTTAACGATGGCGGCTTTAAAATGAAAATAACTTCAGATATAAATGAAGACTTTAAACTTTTAACTTCACCAAACTCAGGGATAGACTCCTTCCAAAAACTAGATAAGAAGGATGTTTCTCTAGTTCCAAACTTTGTTTTAGAGTATATTATGGATAAAATGGCTGAAAAGAATAATATTACTTACTCAGTAGTAAATATTCCTTCCATTCCAGCACGTTTTGAAGCCTTATTAGCAGATAAAATCAGTGGAGTTATGTTTACTGAACCACAAGCAACTCAGCTAAAAGAAAAAGGTGCTAAGGTTTTAGCTTCTTCAAAGGAATACAATATAAAAGCAGGATCAGTGCTCTTTGACGAAAATACAATAAATAATAATGCTGATGGGATAAAAGCTTTTTATAGAGCTTATAACAAGGCAGTAGATTTAATTAATACTGAAAGTGTTGAAAAGTATGGAAACTATTTAAATAAATATACTTTTTCAGATACTATTAAAGATTACTTAAATAGCGGAGCAAAATATGAAAAGGCTGCTCAAATACCAAAAGAAACCTTTGAAGATGTATTAAAATGGACTAAAACGAAAAATACAGTTAAAAATGATTATAAGTATGAGGACGTATCTAATTTTAACTTTATAAAATAGTATGAAAGCACCCTTTGGGGTGTTTTTTGCTAAAGGAGTGAAAATATGATTCACATAAAAAATCTTTGTTTAAATTACGATGATAAATCGGCTTTGGATAATATATGCTTTAATATTGAAAAAAACTCAACCTGTGCTATTATTGGACCCTCTGGTTGTGGGAAGACCTCATTACTCTACATCTTGGCTGGATTAATAAGAGAAAGCTGTGGTGAAGTTTTAATAGAGGGAAAAACTCTTCAAGGCTATAGAAAAGCTACGGGAGTTATACTCCAAGACTTAGGATTATTACCTTGGAAAACTGTGTGGCATAATATAGCCCTTGGGCTTAAGAGTAGAGATATAGATAAAAATATAATTGATGAAAAGGTTAAGGATATTTTAAAAGAGCTTAATCTAACTGAGCACATAAATAAGTATCCCCATGAACTAAGTGGAGGAGAAAAGCAAAGGGTAGCTATTGGGAGAACCTTAGTATTAAATCCAGATTTGCTACTTTGTGATGAAGCTACTTCTGCCCTAGACGAAATAACTAAAGAACAGCTTCAAAACTTAATTTTAGAACTTTATAAGAACCATCCTATGACTCTAGTTCTTGTAACACATAGTATTGAGGAAGCAGTATTTTTGGGACAAAATATTGTGGTAATGGAAAAAGGAAGAATAAAAAAAGTAATCTCAAATCCTTATTTTGGACAAAGTGATATTCGGGAGAAGGATAGCTATTATAGTATTTGTAGGGAGGTAAGAAAGTGGCTATATCAAGAGTAAAGCTATTAAGAATAATGGGGAAAAATAAAACATTACAAGGCACTCTAATCATTGTTTTTCTTTGGTATACTGCGCATTTACTAGTTAACTCATCAATTATTCCCTCACCCTACAAAGTAGTAATAACTTTTTTTACTCTTTTAAGAGGAGACTTGCTTCTGCACATAGTTTATAGTTTTTACAGAATTTTATTGGCAATATTAATTTCTTTAATAATAGCAGTACCATTAGGGATTGGAATGGGGTTAAATAAAAAGATGGATGAACTATTTTCTCCAATAATTTATATCCTTTACCCTATACCTAAAATAGCATTTCTTCCAGTATTTTTAATTCTATTTGGCTTTGGGGATATGCCAAAGGTTATTCTTATAATTACCATAATAGTATTTCAAATACAAATTGCAGTAAGGGACGGAATTAAAGAGATTCCTAAAGGATTATTTTATTCTATTGAAACTTTAGGACTATCTAAAACTCAGAAGTATGTTCACTTAATACTTCCAGCTATACTTCCTAAACTATTCTCCTCCTTAAGAATAACTATAGGAATTAGTATATCCGTTTTGTTTTTTAGCGAGAACTTTGCAACAGTTTATGGCATTGGATACTTCATAATGAATGCATTTACCATAATTCATTATGAAGAAATGTTTGCAGGAATCCTTGGGCTAAGTGTTATGGGGTTAGTGATATTCAAGACCATAGATGTATTAGAAAGAAAGTATTGTCCATGGATATTATAGGTTTTTATAATATAAATAATATTTATATTTATCTCCAAAAGGATTCAAGTATTAATAATATATTATTAAAAAAGGAAATCACTATAACTTTGAACATTAGTTTATAGTGATTTCCTTTTATGATTAGCCACAACATTAATATAGCATCTCATAGATAAATTAGTTCTAACCCTGTAGGTGGCATTTATAACTCATATTCCGAATAACTTAATTTTCCAATTAAGCAATTAATTTTCTGTATATTTTTCAGTTCAATTTGTCTATGATTTTTATATAAA
>NZ_JAGGLL010000069.1 GCF_017874425.1 Clostridium punense | reverse complement strand
ATTATAGACTTGGTTTAAAAACAAAATTCGTTTAAAGGCACATTTCATTCCGTTTTGTGCCTTGAGCGTAGCGAAAGGAATGAATATAACTATGAGAGATAAAGTTTTTATAAAAGGAGCAAAGGTACACAATCTAAAAAACGTTGATTTAGAGATACCACGTGATAAGTTTGTTGTTTTTACTGGGCTTTCAGGTTCGGGTAAGTCTTCTCTAGCCTTTGATACCCTTTATGCGGAAGGGCAAAGAAGATATGTAGAATCTCTTTCTGCCTATGCAAGGCAGTTCCTAGGACAAATGAATAAGCCAGAGGTTGAATATATCGAGGGATTATCACCTGCCATATCTATAGACCAAAAGACTACAAGCAGAAATCCACGTTCAACTGTAGGAACTGTAACAGAAATTTACGATTATTTAAGACTTTTATATGCAAGAATTGGAGTTCCACACTGCCCTAAATGCGGTAAGGAAATTACACAACAAACTATTGACCAAATGGTGGATCAAATTATTTCACTACCTGAAAGAACAAAACTTCAGATTCTTGCTCCTGTTATTAGAGGAAAAAAGGGAGAGCACGTTAAAGTTCTTGAGAGTATAAAAAAGAATGGTTATGTGAGAGCAAGAATTGATGGAAATTTAGTGGATGTAATAGATGAAGAAATAAAGTTAGATAAAAATAAAAAACATACTATAGAAATAGTTATAGACAGAATTGCTGTTAAGGAAGGAATTGAATCAAGGCTTTCTGATTCCCTTGAAGCTGCTCTAAAATTAGGAGAAGGTCTAGCTATAGCAAATATTATTGACGGTGAAGATATACTATTTAGCGAGCAATTTGCTTGTGTTGATTGCGGAATCAGTATTGGAGAATTAGCCCCTAGAATGTTCTCCTTCAACTCTCCTTTTGGTAAGTGTGATAAGTGTGATGGCTTAGGTACACTTATGGAAATTGATGAGGATTTAATTATTCCTGACAAAAGCAAGAGTATAAGTGAGGGTGCTATTGTTACCTTTGGGGAGAATAGTTTAAAAGATGATTCCTGGACTTTTTCAGTGTTAACTGCACTAGCCAAACACTATGACTTTAGTTTAGATACTCCATTTGAGCAGTTAGACCCTAAAGTAAAGGAAATAATACTTTATGGAACTAATGGAGAGAGAATTAAAGTTGAATATACAAAGGAATTTAAAACAGGAATATATAACCATGCCTTTGAAGGAGTTATTAATAACTTAAAAAGAAGATACTTTGAAACTTCCTCTGATTATATAAAAAGAGAAGTGGAAGAGTACATGAGCGATAATCCTTGCCCTAAGTGCAATGGAGATAGACTTTCAAAGGAAGCTCTATCCGTTACTGTAGGGGGGAAGAATATTTCAGAGCTTTGTAAGTTATCTATAGTAGATGAAATTAAATTCTTAGAAGAAATTCATTTATCTGAGAAGAATACTATAATTGCTGCTCAAATCTTAAAGGAAATTAAAAGTAGGTTAAACTTCTTGAAGGATGTAGGGCTAGATTATTTAAACCTAACTCGTGCAGCGGGTACTCTATCTGGGGGAGAAGCACAAAGAATAAGATTAGCTACTCAAATTGGCTCAAGCTTAATGGGTGTTTTATATATACTAGATGAGCCAAGTATTGGACTACATCAAAGGGATAATGATAAGCTTATTGGAACCTTACAGCATTTAAGAGATTTAGGAAATACTTTAGTTGTAGTAGAGCATGATGAAGATACTATGAAGGCAGCAGATTTTATAGTGGACATTGGCCCTAAAGCTGGTGAGCATGGTGGAGAAATAGTAGTTGCTGGAACCATGGAAGATGTTATGAACTGTGAAAATTCTATTACAGGGCAGTACCTTAGTGGTAAAAAGAAGATAGAAGCTCCAAAAGAGTACAGAAACACAGATTCAGATAGAGTAATTACTGTAAAGGGTGCTAATGAAAATAACCTGAAGAATGTGTCAGTGTCCTTCCCGTTAGGGGTATTTACTTCAGTTACAGGAGTTTCAGGCTCAGGAAAGAGTACCCTTGTTAATGAAATTCTTTATAAGGGTTTAAATAAAAAAATTAATAACTCTAAAAAGCTTCCTGGAAAGCATAAAGATATCTTAGGAAGTGAAAACATAGATAAAATTATAAATATTGACCAAAGCCCTATTGGAAGAACTCCAAGAAGTAATCCAGCCACCTATACAGGAGTTTTCGATTTAATCAGAGATGTATTTGCAACTACTTCAGAAGCTAAGATGAGAGGTTATAAACCGGGAAGATTTAGCTTTAACGTAAAGGGTGGAAGATGTGAAGCTTGTAAGGGCGATGGAATAATAAAAATTGAAATGCAGTTTTTATCAGATGTCTATGTACCTTGTGAAGTTTGTAAAGGTAAAAGATATAATAGGGAAACTTTAGAAGTAAAATATAAGGGTAAAAATATAGATGAATTATTAGAAATGACTGTAGAAGAAGCACTAAAGTTTTTTGAGAATCTGCCAAGAATAAGTAATAAACTCCAAACTTTAATGGATGTAGGATTAGGTTATGTAAGACTTGGGCAGCCATCTACTACTCTTTCTGGGGGAGAAGCTCAAAGAATAAAGCTTGCCTATGAACTATCAAAAAGAAGTACAGGAAAAACCTTATATATTCTAGATGAACCTACTACTGGACTTCATATTGATGATGTGAATAAACTAATTTCCATACTTCAAAGACTTGTAGAAGGTGGGAATACTGTAGTAGTTATTGAACATAATTTAGATGTTATAAAATGTTCTGATTACATCATAGACTTAGGGCCAGAAGGTGGAGATAAAGGTGGAACTATCCTTTGCACTGGTACTCCAAAAGATATATGCAAGTGTGAAAAGTCCTATACGGGACACTATCTTAAAAAGATGTTATAATAATATTGACTAGCAATTGCACTGCTAGTCAATATTATATTTAAAATTAACTTATTTGTTCTTTGACCTTATTTTAATGAAGAAAATTACGTATACTATATAGCATTTAGTTAATATTAGAAATAGGTCAAATAGAGTTTTTAAGGACGAAATTTTAAAAGTAGTCTTAAAAGTTTAAGGAAAGGCCTTAGAAGTATAAAAATTGGCCGGAGCTTCCTATAAAATGGATTTGTTAATTGTTAGAAGGAGTATGTATTATGAATAACTTAAAATTCATATTTAATTTAGTAATAATAGTAATTATTTATTTTATTATTATTTATGCACTAAGAATTATGTACAATGATACTAAATCTGTGGGCAAGAAAAAAAAGAAGAAGAGTGTAGATTTTGGTTTAGAAGTAGTAGATGCTGGGGATAACCATAATCTTAAGAAAGGTGGAGTTATACCTGTTAATGAAGTTTTAACCATGGGAAGAAGTGAAGATAATATGGTGATACTAGAGGATAGGTATGTATCTTCTCATCATTTGAAAATATATTTTAGAAATACTGACTATATGTTAGAAGATTTAAATAGCACTAATGGAACCTTTTTAAATGATGTAAGAGTTAGAAATAAAGTAACCTTGAACAAAGGCGATAAAATTAGGGTTGGAACTTCTACATTTAAAGTGCTTTAATAAAAATGGAGTGTTAAAACTAAAATTAAAATCTTTAAGTTTACTTGAAGTTATTTAAGTGGAAGCTAAATGTGATATGCATTATATAGCAAGTGAATAGATTTAGAATTCCTAAAGGTATTTGGGAAGTTGGAGGAATTTTTAAAATCCTTAAATATCTAGATAGTAAAGATTAATGAAAGGATGAAATTATGGATACTTTGAAAGAAGAGAAGCGAGTGCTTTGGCTTACATACTTGCTCATAGCAACTATATTTGCCAATGTGGCCTTTGTAACGCCTACCTTTGATAAAGGTGCTGTAATCATGGGTGTCATATTATGTGGTCTCCTAGCATACTCGCACTTCATAATAAGAAAGTTTTTTCCAGATGGAGATAAGTATATTTTAATATTTTCAAACATACTAGCAGTTATTGGACTTGCTATGCTTTATAGGCTAGATTTGCCAGTATCAGGCGGTGCTTATATGGCTGATGAAGCAAGAACTTTTATGGCTACAAAGCAAATTATATTTTTCACTTTAGGAGTAGCAGCGTTTATTCTTGTGGTGGTTATACTTCCTGATTTAAAAAGTTTTAGTAAATATAAATACTTTTATTTAGTAGTTACTTTACTATTTATGTCTATGGGGAGCCTTTTAGGTAAAGAAACCTTTGGAGCAAAAAACTGGGTTTCTATAGCTGGATTTTCCTTTCAGCCCTCTGAATTTGGAAAGGTAGCCTTGGTAGCCTACTTAGCTTCAGCCCTAAAGGACTATGGAAAGCCTTCTAAGTTTTCTAAAAAAGTTGGAGATAAGTTAAGTAAAAAAGGGTCTAAGTATGATGGAGCAATTAGCTTAATTGAACCAGCTTTAGTTGTGATGATATCGCTAGCCTTTATGCTATTACAAACAGATTTAGGGTCAGCACTAATTTTCTTTGCTATTTCTTTAACTATGCTTTATATAGCAACCTCAAAGGGTAAATATGTGGTTATGGCTTTATTACTATTTATAGTTGGTGCAGTTGCAGGGTACTTTCTTTTTGGACATGTGAGAACTAGGGTTATGATTTGGCAAAATCCTTGGGAGTATGGCTATGATGCTGGGCTTCAATTAGTCCAGTCCTTAATTGCCATCGCCAATGGAGGTTTCTTAGGTAAAGGTCTTGGAATGGGATATCCAGGATTTATACCTGTTATTGAAAGTGACTTTATATTTTCAGGTATATGCGAAGAATTGGGACTTTTAACGGGTCTTGCTATAATAATCCTGTACTTTTTAATTTTCTATAGATGTATTAGAGCTGCAATTTTTGCAAAAGATAACTTCTCAAGGCTTCTTGCAGTAGGATATAGTACTATGATTGTTTCTCAAGTTTTAGTAATTATAGGTGGTGTAACTGGTGCGATTCCCTTAACTGGAATTACTCTTCCTTTAGTTAGTTATGGAGGAAGTTCAGTACTTATAACCTATATATCCTTAGGAATAATACAAAAAATTTCGGAGGATGGTAATAGCAATGAATAATCTTTCAAATAACATAAAAAAAGTAATGTTTGTGTTTCTACTATTATTTGTAGCACTAATCACTTTCATAAATTATACTGTACTTTTCAAGAGTGAAGCAGCAGTAAAAAGTGTTTACAATAAGAGAAATGTAGCAGAAAAGAGTAGGATTTTAAGAGGAAGTATTTTTGATAGAGATAACAACCCAATAGTTAAAGGCGAAAAAACCGGAGAATTTACTCAAAATAGAGAGTATATAGGTGGTGTTCCCTTTGCTCATGTAGTTGGCTATTATGATGAAGTTTATGGCATGAGTGGAATAGAAAAAAAGCTTGACGAAGAACTTAGCGGCAAAGCAATAAATGGAATCAAGGATTTCCTTAGCTTTTTTAAGTTTTCAAAGGATGAAGCTAAAGAAGGAAATAATGTAATAACTACTTTAAACTCTAGCCTTCAGAAAAAAGCTTATGAGGTTTTGGGAAATAAAAGAGGTTCAATAGTTGCACTAGACCCAACTACTGGAGAAGTATTAGCTATGGTATCAAAACCAGGGTTTAATCCTAATACTTTAAAGGAAGATTGGCAAAAGTTAAGTTCAGACCCAAATACTCCATTTTTAAATAGGGCAGTATCTGGACTTTATCCTCCAGGCTCAACCTTTAAGGCAGTAACAGCTATTAGTGCCTTAGAAAATATAAGTGGGGTAGCAAACAAAACCTTTAAAGATGAGGGAAGAATACAATTCAATAAAAGCCAATATCTAGAGAATTATAAGGGAAAGACTTTTGGAAATATAGGGTTAGAGCAAGCATTTACTGTATCAAGCAACGTAGTATTTGGATCCCTTGCTATGGACTTAGGAAATGATACCTTAAGAACTACAGCAGAAAAGTTTCTGTTCAATAAAGATATTCCTTCAAGAACTTTAACCATAGATAATAGTAAGTTTCCAACCTATAAAAAAGAGGAAATTGGGAACATTGCACAAAGTGGTATAGGACAAAGTGGAGTTCTTGCCAGTCCAATTGAAATGGCACTAGTTGCGAGTACCATTGCTAATAATGGAGTTATGATGGAGCCTAATATAGTAAAACAAATTACTAGCACAAAAGGTGATGTAGTAAAGAACTATGAACCTAAGGAAATAGGCACTGTAACTTCAGCTGAAAATGCTCAGATATTAAAAAAATATATGAGATCCGTAGTAACTAAGGGAACAGGCAAGGACAGTGAGGTCAATGGAGTTCAAATCAGTGGTAAAACGGGTACTGCAGATCAAGATACAGGTAATAAGATACCACACTCTTGGTATATAGGCTTTGCACCTTATGAAAAACCTAAGATAGCCTTTGCAATTATTGTTGAAGAAGGTGGAAATGATTCGTATAATGCCACAGATATGGCAAGAGATATAATGAAGAATTATTTTAGCAAATAAAATTAAGGAGCTTCTCGAAATGCAATAATTATGCATGCTGAGCAGCTCTTTTTATTATATAGGAAATTCAACTTTTTTTGCGCTAGCAAAATGCCTGGAAGGCCTTGGAATTACAAGGTTTCAAGTTGTATGTAAAAAAATGTAATTAGTCGCTGGCTGTTAAAAAGGGCGTGTGCATACACGCATTTGTTCTTATATAGGAAATTCAACTTTTTTTGCGCTAGCAAAATGCCTGGAAGGCCTTGGAATTGTTGCTTTTGAGAGTTTGTGTAAAAAAATGCCATAAA
>NZ_JAGGLL010000068.1 GCF_017874425.1 Clostridium punense | reverse complement strand
CAATATTGGTGTTCACAAGATTAGTATTGATATCTAGAAGGCGTTTGGTACGTTGTATTTTTTGGTAATTTTAAATTACTTGTAAAGTGGTGTATAAGTATTAATGATAAAGATATTAATATACTTACTAAGACACTAAAGGGATATAACATTAAATTTTTTACAGAAATTAAATACACCCTTGAAAAATATTTTAAAAGTTTATATTAAAGGAGTAGAAGATAGATGTTTAATAAGACTATTTTTAAGCAAACATTTAAAGCAAATTTTAAGATATGGTCTATAATTACAATAGTTCTAATTCTTATAAATATTGCAATAATTGGAGTATTTGACCCAGAAACAATAACAAGTATGTCAAATATGGTTAAAGATACACCCTTTGCAAATATGTTGGCAGATACAAGTTTTCTTGGAATGTTAACACAAACAATTTATTCAATACACGGTATTATTTTAATGTTAATATTTATTATTAGTGTTGGTAGCAACCTTATTGTTTCACAAGTAGATAGAGGCTCTATGGCGTACTTGCTATCAACTCCTATAAAAAGAAGTGAATTTGTAATTACACAAGTTGCTTATTTTATTGCATCATTATTTATAATGATTTTATTATTTACAATATCAGGTTTAATTTCAATTCAAGCCTTTCATGGGGGAATTTGGGATAAGGGGTATACTGAAGACATAAAAGCTGCAAGTAATGTGTTAAAGGTTGACAAAGCTGAGATAGCTAATAACCTAACTTTAATTTTAAATAATGAGTATGCTTTAAAGGCAGGTGCAGAAGCAAGAGATATAGATGAAGATGTTTATAAGGAATATTTAAATCTTAAAATTATAGATAATTCATATAAGGTAGCTGCTGAAGTAATGAATATAGATGTTTCAGAGATAAATAAGAACCCATCAATAATAAAAGGCAATGATGAAGCACTTACAGCAGCAGCAAATATAATGGGAATAAATAAAGAGGGTTATAGTGCTTATATTGATAAGTTAGCTATTCAAAAAATTGAGGGAGCCAAGAAATCAAGTGAAATACAAGAGAAAATATTTGTAGGGATTAATGCGGCATCAAAAGTATTGGATGTTAAAGAAAGTGATCTTGCATCTGACATGGAGCAATTAAAATCAAATGATGAAGCTTTAAATGAAGCTGTAAAGGCGGCAGGTATTCCAAAGGAAATGTTTATACAAATAATAAATAATCAAACAGCATCAAATAATCTGGCAGCAGATAAAGGGATAGATTTTAATGTAAGAGACTATGTAATGATTAATTTAGGCTTATTCCTTTTAATGTTTGCAACTAGTGGAATTACCTTTATGTTTTCTTGTATATTCAATACATCTAAGAATTATATGGCTTTAGGTGCAGGAATACCACTTGCATTTTTCTTATTTCATATGATGGCTCAAGTTAGTGAAAGTTTAAAAGCTTTGAAATATTTTTCTTTAAACACACTATTTGATACACAGGCTATATTAAATGGTGGTAATTATACATTTCAGTTAATTATTTTAGCAGTTGTAGGTATTGCATTTTATTCTATAGGAGTTAGAGTATTTAAGGAGAAAGATTTACCACTTTAACAATACTTCGGAAGATTCCAATCTGCTATCTTCTTTAAGTGGAAGTTGTTCAACTGAACTATAAAAAGATACGGTATAGCTAATTATCTATACCGTATCTTTTTTTATAGTTAATATATAAATTTCTAGAAATTCTTATAACATTAACTATAGTATACTGTAAAAATCACAACTTGTAAATATATCCAATAATACAGAAAGAAATACAAAGTAATTTGTAGAGTTTTCTGAACTAGAGTTAAACTACTGACCTCAACTCAATTTGATGTCTTACTTGTGTATTTATATAATTTAAAATACAGTAACTTGTGCAGGAAAACCATAATAAGAATTATGAGGGGAGAAAGCTATGGATAATAATATTAACCAGCAGAAAGTATTATATAAACATATTACAGTTGAGGGAACATCCTATGAAGTAGGAAAAATTTTAGGGCAGCTTATTATAACAAAGGCAGGTTCATTTAGGAACATTGCGACTAATTTCCATGAAAAGGATAAAGGGGTAAGAAGGTATATAAATAATGCAATAGAGTATTTTGATAGATACTGTCCAGGAATTAATGATGAAATTAGGGGAGTGGCAGACACTTTAGGGGTTAGCGTAGAAGAAATAATTTATTATATTAACACCTATAAAAGCAAAGGAGGTTGTAGTCAAATGGCAGTGCTTCCTGGAATAACAGCAAATGGGCATATTTATGCTGATAGAGAAGATTATTATGCAGTTCTGCCTAATGATAATAAGAAACCCTTATGGAAGAAGCTACCTCCAGGAGCTAATGATTGTTCAGAGTTTGAAATAGTTTAGTGGAGAAATATTAGGCTTAAGAATGATAGACTTAAAGCTTTATTACTAAGATATGTATAGAATTACCCAGAAGAGAACTGTCTATATATTTAATTATAGGATGTAGATATAATTAAATTAACAAATCGATGGATCCATTAATTCTAAAAATTTAAAAGTAATCTGGAGGTAAAAAAATGAAAAGAGATAAAAGAATATTAGAAATAGTAAAAAATAAAATCCTTAGTGATTATAAGGAAGATATCTTATTGCTTGTAGTATATGGAAACAAGAAGGAAAATGAAGAGGAGAACTTAGGAACAGGGTTTTACTTCATTCCTAAAGATGAAAGAGGAAAACAACTTTCAACTCAATTTATTGTAGAAGGGGTAAGTTATGATCTATTCCCTATAAGTTGGGAAAGATTAGTTGCAAATGCTGCAATGGATAGTCCACAAGGATATTTACTTTTAGATACAGAAGTGGTTTATTGTTCGGATGAAGGTGATCTTAGTAGATTTGAAAGTTTGAAAGACAGTCTTAAAGTTGTATTAAGTGGTCAGTATGATGAAGCATTGTTAAATAAAGCTTATGAGTACTTTAATGAGAGTTATATCTATCTTTATAATATGTATAAGTATAGAGATAGTATAAGCAGTGTAAGGCTAGAAGCAGGAAAACTTCTTAAAAAAGTTGCAAATGCCTTAGGATTTGCAAACAGCCAGTATTATAAAAATGGAAATGGTTCAGTTTTAAGGGATTCTTTAAACCTAGGAAGATTACCTAAGGATTATGAAGCATTAGTAAATAATATAATTTTTGCTACTTCTAGTGAAGAAATCCATGCAAAATCCTTAAGTCTTGTTGAAAATACTAGAGAGTTACTACTCAGTATGAAGAAAGAGAAAAAACAGGTTGAGTTGTTTGAAACACTTTTCACTGGCTATTATGAAGAATTGAAAAAAAGCATTAATAAATGCAAAAATGCTGTTAGTAAACAGGACTACTACAAATTATTCGAGCTCTTCTCATATATTCAAGAAGAAGTTAGTGAGTTTATTGCTAAAATTGAAGAGGGTATATGGTATGATGATAGAAATGCTTATGTAGAATACTCAAAACACTTTAACAATATATTTAAAGTAGATTTATTGGAACTAGTTTCTCAGAAAGATGATAAACAAATTCTTGTAGCAATTGATAAGTTTGAAAAGGAACTAATTTCATTAATTTCAAAAAATAACATTAAGTTATTGGATTTTAAATCGGTGGATGAATTTGAAAGCTATTTTAGAGAGAAGTAGGAGATTTAGGTGAAATACAAAAATGCAAAGGAAATCTTGCCCCAAGCCTTGATGGATGAGGTTCAAAAGTATATAGAAGGTGAGTATCTATATATACCTAAAGCTGAAGGAACAAGAAAAAAATGGGGAGATAATTCTGGATATAGACGTAATCTTTCTATGAGGAACGATAGTATAAGGAAAGAACATATTGATGGAGCTACGATAAGTGAACTAGCTAATAAATACTATCTTTCTGAAAATACTATTAAAAAGATAGTTTATGTAAAGGACAAAGCAAGTGACTAATGAAAGAGAGTAAGTAAGGGCTGTAACTAATTTTAAAGTTGTTAATATTATTAATAAGTGTACTAGAAATAAGAATAAATAAAAATTATGTAAATGCTATAATTTTTCTTAGAATTATAGCATTTAATTTTGAAATAAAAGTTTAAGAAGAATCAAGAGAATGTATAGATGAATTTGAAATTTTATTAGTGTTTCCACGGGTAGTTCGTTAAAAGCCCAATGAAAAAGAATGCTACATATAAGAGTTATTTTTAGGAAAAGTGTAGTTATAGTGAAGACTATTTTGAAGATGCCTTAGAGCAAAAGAATAGAAGGTTTTAAATAAAAGATTAATAGGAACTTATCAGCAGAATTAAGGTGTGCAACTTTAAGTTGCAGGACTAACTGAAAAAGAACTTTATGCTTGATAGAAAGAAAATTTATTAAAATGTACAATTAAAGTATCAAGTTTAAAGGGGGATATGTATTATGTTTGGCAAAAATCTGCAATTTTTGAGAAAAATGCATAATGGAATGACTCAAGAGGAATTGGCTGAAAAAATGGGAGTAAGTAGGCAAACCATTTCAAAGTGGGAGTTGGATGCAACTTATCCTGAAATGGACAAAATCCTTGAACTTTGTCAGTTATTTTCATGTTCAATGGACCAGTTAATCAGGGAAGATATGAATGTATGTGGTGAAGCATACTCTGATATTAGAATTGAAGATGTTGGTGAGTTTAAATATATTAGATATGCTGTAATCAGTATGGAGCCTGAAGATGATGCTGTAAATCATGTAAAGGCTTGGGCAACCCGCTTGGGAATAGAGCAACCTGAAATTATAGGGTGGGATTTCCCTTTTGTATCTCAGGAGCAAGTGAATGTATTTCATATGCATGGTTATGCAGCGGCATGTATTTTACCATCAGGCATTAAGCTAGACGATAAAAATGCGGAAGTGATTATACAGAAAAAGCAAAAGTATGTGGCAATAACCATTAAGGAGCCCTTTAAAGCACCTTTTAGCATAATTCCTAATGCATATAAGACACTGATGTCGTATATGCAAATAAACGGACTTCAAGGTAAAAATGATAAAGATGTTATTTCATGCTTTGAAAAAGTATATATAATAAATGGTGTGGATTATATGGATGTGTACATTGCAATAAAATAACAAATTTATAGAGCGGATTAAAGTAAACTTCAATATTATATTTACATACTCTATTTTACACAAGGCTATATATGCACTCCACAAAATAGACGAGGATACTGGCTTATATAGATATAAAAAGAGGACTTACTGTAATAAGGTAAGTCCTTGATACATTCTTAAAGAAGATTAGCTAACACACCTTTGCATTAGACTCATTACCTGTAGAATCTATTTAAATTTTTTATTAACAGTTAATATTTGCCTTTCTTGCTTGACTACACAAATCTTTCACATTAAGCGTGTATTTCTTACCATCTTTAATAAAGTAAGTTCCACATTGTCTAAATTCAAAATGAACTCTTTTAGCTATACACTGCTCTCGAATGGATAAGACCCAATCATAATTCAGAGGTCTTGCATTTCTATCAGATTCACCACCAACTACTACAAGTTCAACATCGTTTAGATATTTTTCTATATTTATCTCTTCAATAAGTGGTTGGCAAATTATATTTTTGTGCTTTATTGGAAGAGTGGAAAATAAAGAGAGCCTAAAGTCTGATCTGTCTTGATTTTCAACAGTACAACCAACAGTTACATTATCGTATCCATTACCCCAGTCACTAGGAATACATTGAGTAAACCTCTCAATTCTCTTTGTAAGAAAAATAAAATTCAAGTCTGAGCGTTCTCTTATTATTCTCCAGCATTCTTCTCTCCAGTTGTCAGCTTCTTCAATAAGAAAATCTGTAGAAAAGCATAAATAGACGGTTTGTCCTGATTTGATTTTATACTCACCTTTTGTATTTTTCATAATAGGTGCATTGAAATTATCTGTTTTCACAATAATATTTGTGTCTATTCCTCTTCTGGCATCCCCTTTATGAATATAGCAGTATTTGCACCCTTCGCTATATTTATAACAGCCACGCCACGGATTCCACATTGCCATAGTAATACCCCCAAAAAATCGAATTTATACCATAGGATTTTAATATATATATTAGAACAATATAAATGAGTTTAACTTTAAACTGTCTAGATACCTATTCAGGTAATGTATTGATATTTCTAGCAAAGCCGAAAATCTTATTAACTGGTACTTAATCAAGCTATTTATTAATTGTATTTTTAGTAATTTGTTAACTAATGTAATGACTCCAACATAAATTAATATGGACATAGGTAAAGCTTTTTTATCCAATAGATGTATGAAAACATCTGAAAAAACCTTTATATTATTGCTCTATTATTAACCTATTCATCCATTGGGTTACCAATTATCCTACTACAATTATTATATGTTCCAGTAGGATAACTGTCAAAAAAAACATAGTTTTGTAATACAATCATCTTCGTCAGATATTTCATAATGGAATTTGGAATCATTAAAATTCTTTTTCTCCAGACGCACTCGGGTTAAGTATAAGTTCAACTTTAGTAGCGTTGAATATTTCATCAAAATGATTAGGTTTATTACGTTCATTTAACTTTATACAATTTTTAATGATGTTTTCTTCAATTAAACCAGCACAATTATGAAATAATATTACAAAAAAATACATAATATTTCATTATTCTCATTGAAAAAAGTTAATATTTCATGTATAGTATGATTATACTAGTATAATTACATAAAAATAGGCAAACTTGTCGAAAGATAGGGACGCAAAGCTATGGGTCTAAGGAAATAATATTCTATGATTGCCAGGTTGCACGTTATACAACGAGTATGCCAGGCTATGTCCTGGCTTTTTTGATTGAAGCAAATATAATAAATTCGTAGTAAGGTAAGTTAATAATTTGCAAGGAAAGGAGTGATAAAAAATTTGAAGAAACTAATAACATTTTTGTTAAATGGACAAACCATGGCTATGGATTCACAGTATATTAAGAAAATTATCAAGCTAGAACCCCTAACTAAAATTCCTAGTTCTGAGAAGTTTTTAGAAGGTGTGATTAATTATCAACAAACAATAATGCCTGTAATAAATATAAAAGCTATTCTTGGGATTCAGGACACTTCAATATATGACTCAAGTAGTATTATCGCAATATGTAAAGATGGAGAAACTACTGGGATTTTGGTAGACTATGTTGATGATATTGTAGATGTTAATGAAGAAGAAATTTGTAAGGATATTTCCAATTGCTTTATACAAGGAGTCGTAAAAATAGATAATAAAATAGTTATGATTTTAAATCCTGTGATAAGGAGGTAATTATTAATTGAGTGAGACAATAACCTCTAATGATGAATTATCTGCTATAAATTCAAAAAAAATGACTGAGTTAATTGCATTGATTGAAGAATTGGTTATTAATAGATCAAGTATAGAAAAAATTAAGAATGAAATTAACAACAATCAATATGCAAAAGTCTGCCCTTCCCCCAATAAAATAGACACACCAAACTCGTTATATCTCGTTTTTTCATAAGATAGCTAGTTATTTTACTTTTAAGCTGCAGTTACTT
>NZ_JAGGLL010000067.1 GCF_017874425.1 Clostridium punense | reverse complement strand
TGGAGAGGATACAACTAATATTCAGATAAGAGTGTAAATCTAAGAAAATCGAAGAATTTATTAGGTTTTGTCCAAAACGAAGGGGTTAATCCGAAATCAAACATTAGAACTAAAGGCTATGATTAGCTCAACAATATTATTCTTTTGAAACAATGTGTTCAATAGAATTTATATTGATTAACAGTTTAGTTTTAAAAAATTCTGGAATTATATCAGTTTCATCCAAACTTTCTACTGGTAACCAGTGCAGACTTTCTTTGGTTCCTTGATCAGTAAAACTCCTATAAGGTAAATGTGTATTGGATTTATATTTCATTAAGTAATAAAAGACAATTTCATGATGTGCTTGTCCTTTCACCTGAAAAAATCTTTCCTGAATAAAGCATAGTTTATTAACTTGAAATTCAATACCTGTTTCCTCATAGACCTCACGAATAATAGTTTCCTCAGAAGTTTCATTCACTCTAACCTTCCCACCAACAGTATAATAGCAGGGATAATCCTCATGTTTTGCCATAAGCAAATTGTTGTCTTTGAGAATAATTGCTGCAACTCTGTAAGTAAAAAAACCTTGAGGATTTTTAAATACTATATTTTCCTCCTCCACAGACACCCTCCCCTTCACTATATGAATATCTTTTTTCGTATAATTAATCCCTGTATAACACCTAAAATTGTTACTAATATACCAGTAGTCAACAGTATTATATTAATAGTAACTTTTTCTAAAATATACCCTCCAAGTAAATATCCTAATGGAATTGCTATGTAAGAGATAGTCATGGACGCAGCTGTTGATTTACCTAATATGTCTTGAGGCACCTCTAGTTGATATATTGTTCTTAGGGCTATTCCAACAATAGTTAAAGAACATCCAAATATAAACATAGCTATAGCAAGGAAGTAAATTGAATTACTTAATCCAAATAGTACAAGTGCTAGCCCTTGTATTAAAAAACCTATTACTGCTAGCCTTTTATTGTCAATGCGCCTACTAATATATGGTGCTACAACAGATATAACAACGCCCCCAACTGGAATACATGAAGAAATAATTCCATAGTAGAAGCTTGATAAATTTAAATAATTGTCAACAAAAACTGGAATATAAACTGAAATTGGTGCAAGAAAAAAATTGATAAACCCTCCACCAATAATTGCTGTATAAAGCAAAAATTTATTGTCTATTAGCGTCTGAAACCCTAACTTTATATTATTTAGCGTTCCACGCCTAAGCCTTTTGTCATTTATAATTTCAGAGTTTCTATACTTAAGAACAATAAACAATTCAGATATTCCAGAAGCAATAAATGAAACTCCATTTATAATAAAACAAATAACAGGAGAAAAAATGCCAAAGAGAATACCACCTATTATTGGCCCAACTATACTTGAGATTTGAGTTATAGCAGAACTTATGGAATTCACAGTCATAATATTATCAGTTATTTCTGGAGTAATACTTAAGCTTGCTGGCTGAAAGAAGGTATCCACAATTGCAATTATAAAACTCATAACTATTAAAGTGTATACACTTGCATTAAAATATACTAGTATGCCTAGTACAATTACAAAAAAACCGCTTATAAAATCACAGACTGCCATAATATTCTTCTTGTTGTACTTATCTGCAATAACTCCTGCAAAAGGTGATAAAAATATGCGAGGTATAAAACAAATCATTAAACTAAATGAAGCAATAAATGGTGAATTAAACTTTTTTAAGATGTACCACATAAGTACTACTTCCTGAATATAATTACCAAGAATAGATACTAATCTTCCCAATAACAATAGAGTTATATTCTTATCTTTTAATAACTTTAACAAATCTCTTCCCCCTCAAGATAATTATGTTAAATAGGATTTTTTGTGTTTTTAAATACTCAATATTCCCCTTAATACTTAAGAATATTGAGTATTAAGGGCACAAGAGTAAAGATATATCTTTAGGAACCGCTTTTCTATATTTTGCGATTACCTTGACCATATTAATATTGTATAACATTGGCTTTGATGCCTCTTTATATAAGTTATAAGCTATACCATTTCTTCAATCACGATTTCAACCTCTCTTTATTTTACATTTATGAAACTATGTAACTAAAATTATGGGCATTAGGTATCTCTATTATTTTCTTTTCAATTAATAAATCAGTTACTTTTGAATATAACAAGTGATACCACCAAATAAAATATTCCTCAAAAGTTATTTCCTGTGCATAATTAGAACCATTGTAGTAGTAATAAAGATTATCACGGTTTCTTTCAAAAATATTTACATAATCTTTCTTTATAATATCAGCTATATTATTTAATTTGTAAAAATCATTTTTATTTAATATTGGGATATTAATTTTACTACCTTTCATTATTCCAAGATGGTTAAATCCAGCTATAATATTAGGTTTTATCGAATAATCATTTTCATAATGATATTTTAAGAGTTCTTCCAACAAGTATTGTTTAATATCATCTTTATTTTCATTGATAAAACTTCCAAAATATTTATTAATCGCAGATATATCTATTGTATGGAAATTTTCTCCATTCCTCTCATTCCCATAAAGCCCAAATCCTATATTCCCATAATATCTAAACATATTTCCATATATACCAAAGGCTTCTTTACTTGCTCCTTTATTTTTCTCTAACAAAGAATAATAGTAATTCATACCATTACGCCTTGTTCTTTCTGCTTTTAAAAACATTGATTCTACATTGTCTATTTGAATAAAGTCTAAAATAACACCACTTAAAATGAAAAGTGATAGCTCGTTAAAATCAAATTGCTTTAGACATTGAAATTTATATGTTTCTTCCTTAATAATTTCAACATTTTCTTCAATTAACTCAACAATTTCATTTGCAATTTCACATACATATTTAAATATTTCTTTTCCTTCCTCTAAAGAAATAACCATTAAATTAGGAATATAATTACTATCTCTTCTTTTTAAAAGTTCCTCTTTTTCTAGTAGTTCAAGCCTTTTAACAAGTTCATTTTGTGAAATTCCTAAATACCCCCTCATTTCTTCTGCTGACACTTTATTGTGCAATAGCACACAAATCTCTTTTAAATTATTTTTACATAAATCAATTTTAGGAAAGTTGTTTCCATTAGAAATCATCTTATTTTCATATTCATATTTTAAAATTTCCTTTATCTTATAACTCACTTCTCTCTTCCCCCGCACCCTTGTTTATGTTTCTATTTCCTATTTCCTCATACTAGTAGACTTCTTCTGGTAATTTAGATACAAACTCAAAATACTTTACTAAAATTTTTGTCTTTACCAGCGACCAAAATTTTTATACTCACCGCCAACACACTCTTCTATAATTTTTTAACACTTGTACTACTTTTACTCATCTTATAATTAAAATAAGTGAGCAGTTTAATAATAAGTATTATTATTATTAAACTGCTGTAATTATTTCTAATTTTTCACTTTAGCATAAAAAATACCGCTTATTCGTGTTGAATAATACGGCATTTAAAAACTGATTTATTTTAATAGTTGTATAAATTATTTTTCATTTAACTGCTTTACAGGTCTTGCTTCAATATATCCTCTATATCCCATAGGTGCTAATTGAAATCTTGGTCCATCTTCATCGGCCCATTTAAAACCATAGACTTCAGGATTGTAATTTTTTATAGTATCCCAAAGTTGGTTTATCTCGTCATCAAAATTTTCATCCTCATATGGTTGCCCTTGAAAAACCATCATCCTACAGGGTTTAAGATCAATTAACTCAAATCCTTCTGGGATTTCCCCTTCATAATTCACTGGAACTTCTACACCTTGGGCATACACTGATGTGCCAGGTTTTATTAAGTTTGAAGGCATCCACATTCCAATAGGTTCATAGAGAGCTTCTTTAATGCTACAAAGTACTCCCCATACATCACATCCTACCTCTTCGCAATATTCGAAGTAATGTGTGGCTTTGATTCCACGTTTTAAGATTAACTTTCTTGCTGGACGGTCTACCACTTGTACAAAAACTGTTTTTACTTCAGAGTTTTTAGTCATATTATCCTCTCCTTTTTGAATCATGAGGTAATAATCACGAATATGACTGGGCATAAAAAGTTTCAGCGGAGGAGTATTTTTACAGTAATATTGAGGAGTCATACCAAATTGCTTAGAAAACGCTCTTGTAAAACCTTCATGTGAGTCAAAAACGAAATCCAGTGCTACATCAATTATCTTAACATCCTCATCTCTCAACTTAATAGCTGCTCGAGACAAACGAAGTGCTCGAATATATTCAAAGGGTGTTTTATTTGTTAATTCCTTAAAAATCCTTGTGCAGTACCATGGTGAATATCCTGCTGCATTTGCAAGCATGTAAAGAGTTATTGACTCATTTATATGCTTCTCAATATAAATTTGCATACGCTGTACCGCATTTATCTTCTCCCAGCTTTCCATGTTATCACCTCTTAAATAAAGGATATCATAGGTTTATTTAACTCTACTTGACCTATTTTGCTAAGGTTTTCTTTAAAATCAAATTAAGCTTCATGATATGCTGTTTAGCCCTAACTATTACAAAAATCATAGCATATTTTATATATACTCATGACACTACTTATGACTCAGCTTTAATACCCAATGATTCAGTTTTCAAAGAACAATATTATTACTCTAAAATTCATTAGTTACGTGGCTTAATAAGAAGAAAGGCCTTTCAATTCAATGTCTACTATGCTTGTACTCTAAATTGACTGCTAGAAATTTTTGAAACCATTTTATCTATGAAATCAGTCATATCCGTAGGTGTTATTACTTTAAATTCATGATTTGGATTTGACTTACGATTATAATATATATTGTCTATCATCTCATCTATTAATATTGATAGGTCATTCTCATTAAACAAATTATGTAAACAGTAATTTTTAGAATTCTTTAGTTCTGACCATAGCATTTCTTTATTTTCAAGATCTTCAAATAATCGTGAATCAATTTCAGCAATATCTTTTAAGTAAGCGTCTATATACTCTTTATCTTCAGTAATTCTAGTTGGAGTCCAGAACCTACTGCTATAAGCAATATCAGTTAGTATATGAGCATAATATCCAAATAAAAAATCAGAATTTACCATATCATCATAATTTACAATACTTAAGTTTAAACTATTTTCCCATTGCTCATAGTTAGTGTAGTACCCCCACCCCTCATCTCCAACGCAGAAATGAGTGGTTGATTTTTCAGACCGTAAACATCCTTCTCTAAACATAATTGCATCTGGAGCAAGAGACCCTTTATAAAATGCATTAGTATCCTTTATTTTGGTATTGTTTTTTAATAAGTTTTCAGCAACTTTTAAATGTACCATAAAATATCCCATTTGTTTCTCCCCTTTTCTTAAGCCTATAAAATATAATCAATTATTGCTTTACTCTTAATCATAATTATGCTTTATCTTTTTTTAATTAGGACACGAAAAATATCCCATATTCTCGTTGAATACCACGGTATTATGATTAATTTACTTAATGGTATATTGATATCATCACTCTTAGAAGATTATGTCTTATTATTCTTTGTCCTTATTTTCGATTTCAATAATAGTCATGATAGAATAATTTCAGATTAATGACTAATAATAGTTACTTCTATAAATATACTAAGAAAGATATGCTTTTGCTTAATATCTTTTTTGCAAAAACATACCTTAAAATAATAATTTAATTATCTTTTCTCACAAAAGTTTATATTCTCTGAATACATGTCCTTTGTTAATCCAAATAAAATTTCATCATGATATCTTCCATTTGTATAAATATTTTGCTTACACACACCCTCTTGTTCACAGCCAAGCTTTTTATGCATAGTAATAGATCCTAAATTCCCTTCTAAAATACTTGCACAATATTTGTTTAATCTTCTTTCCATGAAAGCATATTTAAGAACTATTTTCATAGCAGAAGTTCCATAACCTCTCCCTCTATACTCTCTATCAATTAACGTAGCAATTTCAAAGGTTCCATTTCGTTCATCAATGCTATTTAAATTCATATTACCAACAGTTATTCCATCCAAAGTTTCTATAGCAAAACCAATTCTATTATCGTTACAAAAATCTTTAATTGATGATGAAAATTTTTGTGATGCAGTGATTGTTGGTGGTAAATGTAATTCACAGTCTGCCAATCTTAAAGCTTCACTATCAAAGTTATTGTAATAATCCCATTCCCAATCCTCTTCACTCCACGCTCTTAACCTGACTAAATCATTTTGCCAATAATAATTATTATATAATATCTCTCTCATATCCCTTACCTCTTTCTGCTTATTCTTTACAATTAAATTCTATATATTTATTAATAGTCTTAACTGTCCATAAAATAATTCAATTTTTGTTTATAGTTAATATTTTAATAATTAAAGTCAATATCCAAAGTTGAATTCTCAATGTTCTTTTCAACTTTCTTATTTATCTTCCTTAGTTCTATATCATCACTATAAGAAGATTATGTCTTATTATTCTTTGTCCTTATTTTCGATTTCAATAATAGTCATGATAGAATAATTGGCTAAATCTAATAGAGTATCTATAATACTTTCATCTTTTACTTCAGCATCTTGTTTAATTAATTGCTTATATCTTCGTACCTTATCTTCTAATCTAATTGCAGGCATTATAAGGCCATATTCTTGAAATCCTTCGCTAAAACTGTCTCCATAGTCTTTATTTTTTGCAGTATATACTTTATTTAATTTTTCACATATTTCTCTATGTTGATCAATTTTTGTCATATATAATGCTCCTTTCTTTTCTTCGTAGTTTCTTTCATTTATGTCTTAACTTTTTTGTATTGTTACGTAAAAAATACCGCATATTCTCGTTGAATAATACGGTACTGTAAATAAATTATTTAATTGTATATTGATTTCATCATTTAAGAAAATTACGACTTAGTACATAGTATTTAATGATTTTCACATATTTTCATTAATCGTGTAAGTTGCCTTTCAAGAGCATCTATATCACTGCGTCCTTCAAAATGAGGACTTGGTCCTCCATATTCTAAGGTAATAATACTCGGATTGGCTAACGTAAGAACCCACTCAAGAAGTTTATAATCCTCTTCTTGCATTTCAAGATGTTTATCTCTTAATCCTTCTTCATTTTCTAAAACACCTACAACGTGTATTTCCTTAACCTTATCAAGTGGCAAGTTTAATATATATGTATACACATCTTCATTTCTATTACTTGCAGAAACACGGGCATGTGCAATATCAAGGATTAAACCAACATTTGCCTTTTCGCATACCATATTTATTACCGAAGGATCTGTTGCAAATCGTAGTGTTCCTTTAAATCCATAATAAGGAATATTCTCAACCAAAAATGGTACACATATATGTTCAGCCCAAACCTTCGTTGTCTCAATCATTCTATTCACTGCAATATCATTATCAACTATGTTATCGTCCCAATCATCTAGTGTTGTAGATAAATGAAATCCTAAATGTGGTGATTTAAACAATGTTATAGCTCTATTAATTTCTTCCCAATTTATTTCATTAATCTCAGTAAGTTTCATTCCTGCATGTTCATTGATACTACCAGCAACTCCGTGCAAGAGTATTGGACATATTGAAGATGATATTTCCATTCCTTCTTTATACATATCGTATAAACCAAGTTTTATATAATCGATTTTAACCCTATTTCTACTTATTAAGTTAATCAATTCTTCCGAATAATTGCACCCTAATAGCAATATTATATCCCCCTCTTAATTCAAAGTAATTCATTTACTAATATTCTGTATTAATAGTAAAATTATAACATATTCCCTATTCTATCGCAAAAATCTCTAAACTTAGGATAATTTTAACTTTTAAATACCGCATTATTGATTTTTCAAAGAACATTATTCTTACTCAAAATTTAATTAGTTAAGACGCTTTATGAATAGATTTGTATTCGGATGTTGAGCCAACAAAAACTAGCACCATAAGATTATAACTTTCATGATGCCAGTCGCTACCGCTGCTCAATGTC
>NZ_JAGGLL010000066.1 GCF_017874425.1 Clostridium punense | reverse complement strand
TACATTAATTTCTATTGAACCGCCGTATACCGAACGGTACGTACGGTGGTGTGAGAGGTCGCTGAATAAAATAATTATTCAGCTCCTACTCGATTGTAGTTAATGCTTACAGCTATTAGCTACATCCTGTAGTTGTTCCACAGTCTTGACAAACCTTGCAAGTACCATTTTTAACTAATCTAGTACTTGAGCAATGTGAGCATACTTCAGAGTAAATTCTTTCACCTTTAATTGGAGTGCTTTCCTCCATTGAACTAGATATTTCATTCTCAGCTATAAGGGTTCTAGCTCTACTAGTGATGCTTTCATAGTTATCTGGCTTAACTTGACATCTTGAGAAGTCTCCAAGTTCTATGTCTATAATTTTACTGATTAAATCAGAAATAGAGGATACATTCTTAATGTATGGGTGTTTTTGCACAAAACCATAAGGCTCATATTTTTGACCTCTAAGCATCTTAGCAATATCACTAGCAGGAACATGATATTGAAGCATTACTGAAATTGACTTAGATAGGGAATTTAATAGACCAGTTATAATAGTTCCTTCTCTATCAGTAGTCATGTAGATTTCAGAAATTTCTCCATGCTCATTTCTATTTACTGTAGTGTAAATTTTAACATCTTCAATTTGAGCAGGATGAGTAGTGCCAAATCTTATTCCGTGTAGTTTTTCTCTGGTTGAAACCATAGTTTTATTTTGAAGATTTTTTGCTTTCTCAAGAAGTTGATTATAAGTTAAATCCTCAAGAGCTACTTTAGTATCATCATTTAAAGTAGTGTTAAGAGGTTGGCTTGCTTTGCAGCCATCTCTATATAAGGAGATTCCTTTAACTCCAAGCTTCCAAGAAGTTAAAACTACCTTTTTAAAGTCATCTATAGTAGCATTTTTAGGCAAGTTAACAGTTTTAGAAATAGCTCCAGAAATTAATGGAGTTATAGCAGACATCATTAAAACGTGTCCCATTGGTTTAATATATCTCTTACCACTACCACATTTATTTGCTGTATCGAATACTGGTAGGTGTTCCTCTTTAAGATGTGGAGCACCCTCAATTTTACCATCTATAATCTTTTCATATTCAAAACCATTTTCTGTAACGGTTTCTTTTCTTAAAATATATTCAACTATATCTTTAATTTCTTCTTCAGTGTAGCCTAGGTTTTCAAGTGCAGCTTCAATAACAGGATTTACAATAGTCATAAAGCCACCGCCGGAAAGCTTTTTATAAATAAAGTGAGAGAAGTAAGGCTCAATAGAAGTAGCACCGCAATCCATAGCAAAGGAAATTGTACCAGTTGGTGCAATTACAGACACTTGAGCGTTTCTATATCCATACTTTTCACCGTATTCAATAGCTTCAAGCCAAAGTTTTTTTAAGGTATTTGAAAGGTTACCAAGGTTACTTTTACTTAATATTTCATGGTCAACTTCCAAAGGCTTATAATGCATATTTTCATAAGGAGTATTAACTGCGCCAGCAACTCTTCCATGGTTTCTAATTACAGCTAACATGTATTCCTTATTTATTTCATATTTTTCAAAAGGACTAAGAGCCTTTGCCATTAAAGCAGAGGTTGTATAAGAAGCCGCTGTCATAGAACCAATTAGGGCAGCAGAAATTGCTCTTGCTTCCTCTGAATCATAAGGGTGACCCATAACCATTAATAATGAAGCTAGGTTTGCAATTCCAAGTCCTGTAGTTCTAAATAAGTAAGTCTTACGAGCAATATCCTCTGTTGGGAATTGACCCCAGTGAATTGATGCCTCAAGAGCAAGCTGAACTAAAGATACTAAATGGATATAACCCTCTAAATCAAGAGATTTATTTTTAACATCATAGAATTTATAAATATTTATAGACGCTAAGTTGCAAGAGGTATCATCTAAGAAAGCATATTCTCCGCATGGGTTAGTGCAATTTATTCTATTGTGCTTAGCACCATAAAGTCCGTCTTCTCCAGCAGGGCAGGTATGCCATGCATTAAAGGTATCATCAAACTGTGGAGCAGGATCCGCGCACTGCCAAGCAGAAGTGTTAAATAAATCCCAAAGCTCTTGAACCTTTACTTCCTTATCAATTTTGCTATCAACTCTGCCTTTTAAAGTAAGAGTTTCGTTAGGATGAATTTCTAAATTATCTACCTTATTCATAAACTCA
Source organism: Clostridium punense (assembly GCF_017874425.1). Taxonomy (GTDB): domain Bacteria; phylum Bacillota; class Clostridia; order Clostridiales; family Clostridiaceae; genus Clostridium_J; species Clostridium_J punense. The sequence continues at coordinate 7,673 of NZ_JAGGLL010000066.1, read as the reverse complement.
TCGCTAAGTCTGATGGAGTTGTTACCATTTTGACCTGATACAGTCTCATAAGCTTCACCTTCAAAGGTAGCATCATAACCCATCTTTCCAAGGGCACGAACTTTATCTTCTTCTTTAGCTTTCCACTGAATGAAATCCATTATTTCTGGGTGATCTACATCAAGACATACCATTTTAGCAGCTCTTCTTGTGGTGCCACCAGATTTAATTGCTCCTGCATTTCTATCAAAGCCTTTTAAAAAGCTCATAACCCCAGAAGAAACCCCTCCGCCAGATAAAAGTTCTCCCTTTGCTCTTAAAGAACCATAGTTAGTTCCTGTACCAGAACCACCTTTAAATAGTTTAGTTTCTGTTACATACTGCTCAGAAATTGAATGAGCACCTAGTAATTTATCTTCAATGGACAAAATAAAACAAGCTGATGCTTGTGTACGAGAATATCCATCTTCACTTTTAACTACTTTTCCTAATTTCTCATCATAGTAAAAATTATCTTGACTTTCACCTGCAATACCATAAGAAAGTTTCAAACCCGTATTAAACCATTGAGGAGAATTTGGTGCATACATTTGATTTAAGAAGCAGTAGGCTAACTCATCGTATAGGATTTTAAATTCCTCATCTGTAGAAATAACTCCCTCATCCTTTAAAGCCTCACACCAGAAATTAACTATCCTATGAACTACCATTCTCATGCTATTTTCATAACCAACTTCATTGGGAACCATTGCTTTCTTAAAGTATTTAGATGCAATAATATCACAAGCATTTTGGGAATAATCTACAGGAAATTCTAAATCCTTCATATCAACAATTACTGTATTAGATTTATAATCCTTTAAAAATACATCAACTTTTTTCCATTGAAATAAATCATATACAGTAAGGTTTTTATCTATATCTAGTGATTTTGTGTAATATCTTTTAATAATATTTTTTATGCTCTTCATTATAAATGCCAGTGGTTCTAAGTGAAAACACTAGCAAAGTCACCCCCTATAAAATAAAATGACACACAACATGTAGTTGCTTATTAATATTGTACTACTATATGTGGTATTATATACCAAAGTAATTAATTAATCAATATGAGAACAAGGGTGAAATTCATGGTAAAAATATGGAAAAACAACTAGACTCTTTGAATTTCTAGGAGTTAAAAGACTTTGAAATGAGAAAAAATTTTTTTATAAAAATTTTGCTTATTTCTCTTGACAGAAACATTAAATTAATTAAGAATCATATACAAATTTTATTAAAAAATAATTTTAAGGTACTCCTTATTATACTAAAATATTAATGGTATAATAAAGGATAAACTCATATGCAAACTTTGGAAAACACCAAGTTGAATTCTGGAAAGGAGAAAATTATGATTAAGAGTTATAAAGGAAAAACACCACAGATAAAAGAAACTTCCTTCATTGCAGAAAATGCAACTGTAATTGGAGATGTAGATATTGATGATAATGCTAACATATGGTACGGAACTGTAGTTAGAAGTGACATGAGCTATACTACTATAGGTAAAAATACCAATATTCAAGAAAACACTACAGTACATAATGACTTTAATACTCCTACAGAAATTGGAGATAATGTGACTATTGGACATAACTGTGTAATCCATGGCTGTAAAATAAATAATAATGTATTAATAGGAATGGGTTCAGTTATATTAAATAATGCAGAAATTGGCGAGAATACAATTATAGGAGCAGGAAGCTTAGTTACTCAAGGGAAAAAAATACCTAGTGGAGTGCTATGTATTGGCTCACCTGCCAAGGTTATAAGAGAACTCACTGAAGAAGAAATAGAAAATATAAAAGCTTCAGCAATTCATTACTTAGAAATGGCTGAGGCACACAAGGAGAAAAAAAATGATTAAGTTAGATGTTTTAGAGAAAATGAGTACAGAAGAAAAATATAAATATATGCTTATTTTACTTGAAGGCCAATTAAGCTCAGAAAAAGATATTTATGCTAATATATCTAATGCCAGTGCTATTATTTACGCAGTTATGGATAAACTAAATTGGAGTGGATTTTATTTTATGCGTAATGGTGAGCTTGTTCTTGGACCTTTCCAAGGAAAACCGGCTTGCAACAGAATAAAGGTTGGAAATGGTGTGTGCGGTACGGCGGTAAGCACAAAAGAAACACAAAGAATAGCTAATGTCCATGAGTTCCCAGGACATATTGCTTGTGATAGTGCATCAAATTCAGAAATTGTAATTCCATTAGTAAAAAATGACGTGGTTTATGGAGTGCTAGATATTGATAGTCCAGTGCTTAATAGATTTACAGAATTAGAGGAGAAATATTTAACTAAGTTTGTAGAAAAACTAAATAACTATATCAATTGGGAAAATTTATAAAACAGGAGAAAAATATGATAGAAATAGGAAAATTAAACACATTAAAAGTAGTAAGGACAAGTGAGTTTGGTTATTACTTAGAAGGCCAGGGAAAAACTACTTCCGATGATATTCTATTGCCTAAGAAAAGTGCAGTAGGAGAAATTCAGGTAGGAGAAGAAGTAGAAGTATTTATTTACAGAGACTCAAAGGATAGAATTATTGCCACCATGAAAATGCCTAAAGCCATGGTTGGGGATGTTGCCTATCTTGAAGTTGTAGATAAGTCTAGGATTGGATATTTTATAAGCATAGGACTAGAAAGAGATGTTTTAGTACCTTTCAAAGAAATTTCTTATGACTTAGAGGTAGGAAAGAGCTACTTATTTTATATCTACATAGATAAAACAGGAAGAATAGCTGCAACCACTCGAGTGGATAGTCATCTTCATGATACTACTACCTACAATATTGGAGAGGAAGTAGAAGGGGTGGTTTACGGAGCTCATGCAAATGGAAACACTCTAATTGCTCTTGAAAATACCTATAGAGGAATTATCTTAACCAAGGAGAACTTTTCAAAGGTCAGCATGGGAGAAACCTTAAAGGTAAGAGTAAAAAGATATTTTGAAGACGGTAAAATCGAGGTTACTTCAAGAAAGAAAAGGCTTGAAGAAAAAAGTGATTTAGAACAGGTAATATTTGATTATATGAAGGCTAATAAGGACTTTATGCCTTATAACGATAAAAGTGATGCTGAGGATATAAAAGCTCAATTTAACACCAGTAAGAATGCTTTTAAAAGGGCATTAGGTGGCCTTATGAAAAAAGGATTAATTACTCAAGATGAAAATGGAACAAAGTTAAAATAAAAAGAACTGATGAATATTCATCAGTTCTTTTATTTTATTTATTACGTCTAAACATCTTCATAATTTCATTAAGCACTAAAACAATTAAGCTTAATGCTAATACAAAGCCCCAATCTCCTAAAGTTAATGGTACAACCTTGAAGATTTCTGCAATAGGAGCAATGTATATTACAGCAAGCTGCAACACAATACCAATAATTATTGCTCCAATCATATACATATTAGAGAAGATACCAACTTTAAAGATAGATTTATTTTCACTTCTCATATTAAGAGCATGAACTAATTGAGTACCGCTTAATACAACGAAAGCTAAAGTTTGAGCATGCATTAAAGCAGCTGGATTGTCGCCAACAGTTGTAAGCGTAACATCAGCACCACCATAGGTGTGAACACCGTATATGAAAGCAGCTAGTGTTAATAGACCAATTAACACACCGTTAAATAATAAGGTAAATATAGAACCTTTAAAGATGCTATCCTTAGGATTTCTTGGTTTCTTCTTCATAACATCCTTATCACCTGGATCAACGCCAAGGGCAAGAGCAGGGAAGGAGTCTGTGATTAGGTTTACCCAAAGAATATGAGTTGCATTTAATGGAGCAGCCCATCCAAGGAGTATAGCAAGGAATAGAGAAACTATTTCTCCAGCGTTACATGAAATTAAGAATACTACTGATTTTTTAATATTATTAAAGATATTTCTACCTTCCTCAATAGCTGAAACAATAGTAGAGAAGTTGTCATCAGTTAAAACCATATCTGAAGCACCTTTTGCAACGTCAGTACCAGTGATACCCATAGCAACACCAATATCAGCAGCTTTTAAGGAAGGCGCATCGTTAACACCATCACCAGTCATAGAAACAATATTTCCTTTAGACTTAAAGGCTTTAACTATTCTAACCTTATGCTCAGGAGATACTCTAGCAAATACTCTTAGGGTATCAATTCTATTTGCAAGTTCCTGATCATTCATGCTGTCAAGTTCAGCACCAGCAATTACTTGATTAATGTTATCAGCAATTAAAAGCTCTTTAGCAATAGCAAAGGCAGTATTTTTATGGTCGCCTGTAATCATTATTGCTTTGATACCTGATTGTTTACAAAGCTCTATAGAATCTTTAACCTCTAATCTTGGAGGGTCAATCATACCAACAAGACCAATGAAAGTTAATTCTTTTTCAAGTTCATCTATTTCAATGTGAGTAGATGGAACAATCTTAAAGGCAGAACCTAAAACTCTGAGAGCATCATCAGACATAGCTGTTGCAGCTTTTAGGAATTTATTCTTAAGTTCTTCAGTTAAAGGTACAATTTCACCATTAATATAAGCATTAGTACAAAGATTTAAAAGATTATCTGTTGCACCCTTTGTCATTACATAATAGTTGTCACCATAATTATTTACTGTGGTCATTAGTTTTCTATCTGAATCGAAAGGGATTTCATCCATTCTTTTATGCGCATTCTCTAAAGCTTCTTTGAATAAGTTAAACATATTACCTGCTTCAAGAAGAGCAATTTCTGTTGGGTCACCAGTTTTTGAAGTTTCAGTAGCTGTAGCATCATTACAAAGCACTATATTTTCTAAAAGCAGTTTATGACCTTTATTCTCAAGATTTAGTTTTGAAATTTCATCTAAAGTATCATCAGTATAAAATTTAACTACAGTCATTTTGTTTTGAGTTAAAGTACCAGTTTTATCTGAACAAATTATATTTACGGAGCCTAGGGTTTCAACAGCAGGAAGCTTTCTGATAATAGCATTTTCCTTTATCATTCTTTGAACCCCTAAAGCAAGGACTATAGTAACAATAGCTGCTAAGCCCTCTGGAATTGCAGCAACTGCTAAGCTTATAGCAGTCATAAACATATTGCTAAAGCCTCTGCCTTGAAGTACACCAACAGTAAAAATAAATACACAAATTACAATTGCACCAATACCAAGTATTTTTCCAAGCTCCTCCAGTTTCTTTTGAAGAGGAGTAAGCTCATTTTCACTTTCATCAAGCATTTTAGCAATTTTACCTATTTCTGTGTCCATACCAGTTGCTACTGCTACACCAACACCTCTACCGTAGGTTGCTAAAGTTGACATGAAAGCCATGTTTTTCTTGTCTCCAAGAGAGATTTTTTCATCCTGTAAAACTGAATTAGCATTTTTATCAACAGGTACAGACTCACCAGTAAGGGCAGATTCCTCAATTTTTAAGTTTGCACTTTCAATAAGTCTGATATCGCAAGGAATAAATCTACCTGCATCAATAATAACTATATCTCCAGGAACTACTTCCTCAGAAGGAATTTCCTGAAGCTCTCCATCTCTTTTTACAATGGCTTTTGGGGTGGAGAGTTGCTTTAAGGCATCTAAGGCTTTTTCAGCTTTAGATTCTTGGATCATTCCAACAAAGGCATTAACAAGAATAACAATACCAATAATTATAGCGTCTCCAATTTCATGGCCTACCACCACAGATAACACTGCAGCAACTATCAAGATATAAATTAAAATATCATTTAGTTGAGCGAAAAATAACTGAAGTGTAGTCTTTGGCTTTTTAGCAGCTAGCTTATTTAAGCCATATTTCTCAGTGTGTTCTTTTACCTGTGAAGAAGTTAATCCTTTAGCACTATCCGTACTAAACTTTTTTATAACTTCTTCAGAAGTTTCATTAAAATACATCAGCATCACCTCATAAAATATTATTTACTTACAAAAATTTATTATTTATAAAAATATTATTAAGTACAGAAAATATAAAATAGTACAGTATGTTTTTATATTATCAAGCCAATTTCCACTAAAAGTTCAATAATAGTACAAACATTATACCATAATATGGAACACTAATTAATCAATTATTTAAAAATTGAATTATAGCAGTGGGAGTTTATTCATAAATGCGAAAAAATGCCTATTCATAAATAAAAAAGACTCATGTATAATGCAATATGCTTTATACATGAGTCTCATCATTTAAGGCAAGCCAGACTTTAAAAGCCACGATGTTGACTTTGCCACACATTCAAAAGTGCTAATTACTCCCTCATTAATAAAATTATTAATAATGAACCAAATTTAAAGTTTCATAACACAAACCCTATAGATATGAAAATCAGTAGAAGTTTTATGTTTAAGTATTTATAAATACACTAAATAATATCTCTATAATATATATATACAATTTTTTAGTTAGTATGTCAATAACTGTGGATAAATTTCCAAATTTTATTATGCAATTAAAGTTGGAATAAGTCCATAAAATATAGTTCCTAACACACCAGCAATTACAATGATTAAAATTGGGTGTATCTTTGTTTTATAAAGTAAACCGCCTATAATTAAGGCTATAATTATGCTATTTACATCTCTATAGGCTTCAAAGCCCATGGATAGAAATACTGAAATAATTAATCCAATTAGTGCTGGACGCATGCCTGAAAGAGCGGAAGAAAGAATATGAGATTCTTTAAATTTATTAAAAAACACATAGGCCAAGGAAACTAAAATAAAAGAAGTTGTCACAACCCCTAAGGTAGCAACAATGCTTCCAAGGATTCCCCCAACTCTATATCCAACGAAGGTTGCAGAGTTAATAGCAATAGGGCCAGGAGTCATTTGAGAAATACCAATTATGTCAATAAATTCACTTTGACTTATCCACTGATTATTGGTTACAATTTCTTTTTGAATTAGAGGAAGCATAGCATAGCCACCACCAAAACCAAAAGTACCAACTTTTAAGAAAGCTAAGTATAATTTTAATAATATGCCCATTTACTCCACCTTCTTTCTATTTGAAATAATGCCGTAAAGTCCAGATACTAAAATTATGTATATAGGATTTACATCAAATATTAAAATTGCCCCAATGGTTATAGCTATTATAATTATATTTTTAGTAGTTTTACTTACCACCTTAGATATGCTATTTACTCCAACTAAAATAAGAAGAGGCACAGCAGCATTAATTCCTTTAAAAACTAATTCTACTATATATAAATTTCTAAACTTACTAAAAAATATAGCAATTATAAGTATAATAATAAACGAGGGGAGCACTACGCCGAGAAGACCTAGAACAGCGCCTAAAGGGCCACCTAGCTTATAACCTATAAAAGTACAGCTATTTACTGCTAGTGCACCTGGGAACGTTTGAGATACAACAATTACATCCACAAACTCATCCTTACTAAGCCATTTGTTTTTAGTAACAACTTCAGCTTCTATGAGGGGAATCATGGCATAGCCACCTCCAAAGGTGAAACTGCCAATCTTAAAAAAAGTGAAGAACATCATAAGTAGTCGTTTCATACAAGGTCACCTCCAAAAATAAATATGTAAATATAGGGAACCAGAGTTGAAACTTAACTTATACATGAGTCCTACACTGGTTCCCTTAAGGGTTTATGAGGATGAATAAGTTAAAAGTCCATCATG
>NZ_JAGGLL010000065.1 GCF_017874425.1 Clostridium punense | reverse complement strand
ATCGCTGACTTGTTAAAGTCATTTTGTGAACTGTTAGTTCACTAGAATTAACTGGTTTTACCTTTTTCTCTGTTTAATTTTCAAAGACCAATTTATCACTACACTGTAGCGATATCACCATCAACTGATGACTTATATATTCTATCACTTTTAAAACTTATTGTCAACACTTTTGTTTTGAAATTTTAACTTACAATTCAAAACTGTATTGAAGCTTTTAGCAATGTTGTCCGTTCTTGTGGACAAGTAATATCTTATCATAAATAAATTAATCATTCCGTTCAAAAGTCTATATAAAATAATTTTTTTCTACTTTTTCTCTTTTTTTCTATCTATTTCTGCTTATTTCTAGTAATGACACACTGGGAGCAGTATATATTAATTTTGCGTGAAATATATGAAAAATTTCAAACTAAAATCTTTTTTCTCACCAGCTTAATCCTTAATTTATTTTATTAAACAATGTCCTTAGAAAAACTTTATTCGTCTTACACATAAAATTATTTACTTTAATAATTATTACTTCTAAAAGAAATTATGAAAAGAACACTTTGATATAAGGATTCAAAGTGCTCTAATCTTATTATTATTGCCTTAGTATATATTAATTGCTTTTAAATTGAATTTTAAAAATCCTTTATCTCCAACTTGAAAATTGCTATTATTTGAAGTTAAAGTTAAAATAGAATTATCATTTATTGATACTTTATAAACCGTGTTTTTACCCGCATATTTTCTATCTAATACTATGCATTTGATTTCAGATGTTTCTTTTGTTAGTTCTATTTCATTATATCTAATTAATAAATAAGCTATATCCTTATTATCTATAGGGGTATTATAATTTCCTATATTGCTTATAAAAACCCCATCTATGATTTTTCCTTGAATATAATTAGCCTCTCCAATAAAATCAGATACTTGTCGTGTTGCTGGCGCATTATATACTTCTCCGGGAGATCCATACTGATTTATTTCACCATCCATTATTACTGCAACTTTTTGAGACATCATAAAAGCCTCTTCTTTATCGTGAGTAACCAAAATAGTGGTTATTTTAACTTTACTTTGAATATGTAAAACAAAATCTCTCATTGTTTCCTTAAGATTTGTGTCTAGATTTGAAAAAGGTTCGTCTAAAAGTAATATTTTAGGCTGAACAATAACAGCTCTTGCAAGAGCTACTCTTTGTTTTTGTCCCCCTGAAAGTTCATGAGGATAATTTTTCCCCTTGTCCTGCAGTTGTATTAGGTCTAGCATTTCAACAATTCTTTTTTTTCTCTCTATTTTATTTACCCCTCTTACCTTTAATCCAAACCCTATATTTTCTTCTATGGTCATATGAGGGAATAGCCCATAGTCTTGAAATACTATTAGTGCATTTCTTTTATTACTTTCTAATTTTGTATAATCTTCTCCATCAAAAAAAACCTTTCCTTCATCAGGGAGTTCTAACCCGGCAATAACTTTCAATAGAGTTGTTTTTCCACAACCTGAAGGTCCAAGTAAAGAGACTAATTCTCCTTCTTGTATCTCAATATTTATATCCTTTAAAACTTTATTACCATCAAAGGATTTATATATATGTTCTACCTTTAAATTAGCCAACTTTCAACCTCCTATAAATATAAAACATTATTCATATTATAATATTTTTTCACAGTTACTTCCATGAGACCTAAAGAAATTAAAGCTACAAATATAAATATTATACTATAAATTGCAGCTGTTTGTACCTGTCCACCTTGTACGTATGGTATGAGTATCATAGGAATAGTAATAATTTTTCCTCCTCCAATTAAAAAGGTAGTTATATATTGGCTTAGTGATACAGTAAAACTCATTATTGCAGCTGATAAAATCCCCGGCATTATCATTGGTAATGTAATGTGCCTAAATACCTGAAACCTATTTCCACCTAAAATACTTCCTTGTCTTTCATATTTGTCACCCAAAATTTCAAATACATTTAAAAGTATTCTTATAGCATATGGTAAAGTGAAAACAACATGAATTAAAGTAACTCCTATAAAAGTACCTGTTAACCCAACTTTAATCATAGATATCTGTATGCCAGTAGTAATCGTAATGCTTGGCACTATAATAGGTAGAAGTACTAAAACCTTTATAAATTCTTTTCCTCTAAACTTATAAATGGCTAATGCCTTTGATGCAGGTATTGCTATAACAAGAGTTAGTCCAGTAGTTAAAATTGCTATCATTATACTACTTATTATTGCTTTCAATGTATCTTTGTTCCCTAAAAATACATAACTAATATATTTTAGGGATAGATTTTGGGGAGTTAGCTCTGGATAAGGCCACATACCACTTACTGTAAGCATTAAAAGTAGTATTAGAGGTATACAATTTCCTATAACAAGGAAATAAAATATCCCTTTACTTATAATAGTTTTACTTTTCATATGATTCCTCCTTCTTTTCCTTTCTTTCCAAAGTACTTGAATATCTGTGTGTATCCCAGTACTAAAAGTAATGAAATAGTAGAAATTATCACATTTGTTACCATTGTATAAGGTCTGTAAGCAAAGTCTGGATTCGTATAATCTATATAAGCCTTAACTGGAAGCATTGATTTTGCAGGACTTCCTAAAAGAAAAGGAACTTCAAAAGCTCCAAAATCAAAAGCAAAGGTAATAAGAAAAGATGATAGTATTGAAGGTGCTAAAAGTGGAAGAATTATATAAATTACCGCTTGCATCGAACTAGCACCTAAGTTTAAAGCTACATCTTTAAGTCCTTTGTTTAAGTTTTTAAGAACAGAATATACGGTTAATGCGACATATGGAATTTGCTTATATAAGTATACAAAAATTATTCCAATCCCTTTTTCATCATAAATTAAAAGTGGAAAGTCTGAAGGTTCCTTTATTATTCCTATCAAATACATTACTCTGGAAATAATGCCAGTCTGAGAAAAAATATAAATAACAACTAATATTCCAACCAAATGAGGAATTATAATTGGAGTTTCATAAAGACCATAGGATAATTTGCCATCCTTTTTAACTTTATCTAATAAAAATGCTACTAATATTCCAATTCCTACAGAAAGTATAGAAGAAGCTAATGATATGTATAGAGTATAAGACAAGGAGCTTAAAAATTCCTTGTCTTTTAAAACTTCACTATAAAATTTAAAGGTGAATTCTTTTAACCCTATAAAGGGAAGATATCCTAAACTTTGAATAACTCCATTTATCAATCCCATGAAAAAGATTAATGTCATTATCAATAAAAATGGTAGTACTAAAATGTATGGCTTGTATTTACTATTCATTACTCTTTTAATACTTTCTCCTCCCATAGCTTTTCTATTATTGTTACCTTTTCAGCGCTAACTTCTGGCTTTCTTTTAGAAAGTAATTCATCTGGTGTTAAAATACCTTTTCCATTGTCTACTTTGCTTAATGTAGACTTTTCCTCTGAAGATAATTTACTTACATCAAACACCGGAAGATCTCCCCAGTTTTTTACATCATATTTTGTAGTCTGCATTTCAGCACTAATAATATGATTTATTAAAGCGAGTCCTGCATCTTTATTAGGTGCATTAAAAGGAATTGCTAGATAGTGAGTATTTCCAATGTTTCCTCTATCAAAAACAAAGGTTTGGGATGTTGCTGGAAACTCACCAAGTGCTATTTTTTGTGCTGCAAACAAAGGAGTATAGCTCATTGTCATTAGCATTTGACCATCTTGGTACATTTTATTTATAACAGAAGTTTCTTTTGGATAAGTTTTTCCCTCTTCCCAAAGATATTTTTCTAGTTCATTTAAATAATCAAAAGCTGGTTTAATAACTTTATAGATTTCTTCCTTATCAGCTTTAGCATTATTAAGTGCATCAAATCCCACAATATCATATATAACATTTCTAACGAAAGCACTTCCAGTAAAGTCCGGTGGTGCTGGATATGTAAATTTGCCTTTATTAGCCTTGGCAAACTCTAAAAGCTTTTCTGTACTTGTTGGAAAATCCTTAACTTTTGCACTGTCTGAAACAAAAACTAATTGAGCCTTACCATAAGGAACTTCCATACCTTCAATCTTGTTTCCAAAATCATAATTCACTTCTAAGTCTTCAGTATTTAAATATTTACTATAGTTTGTAATCTTGTCTGTTATAGGTCCATACAGTAGTTGATTTTTCTTTGCAGTATAGAAATTTTCACCATTAATCCAAACTACATCAATATCACCCTTAGTACTTGCAGCTTGTTTTTCATTTGAAAGTTTATTTAGTATCTCGTCAATATTCATAGATACTCTATTTAGAGTAATATCATACTTTTCCTTTAAGCTTTTAGCTACTACTTCATCTAACCATTTATTTATTGCTGGATCTCCTCCCCAACCATAAAAGTTAACAGTTTTTCCTTTTGCAGAAGCTAAGGCCTCATCAAAGTTCTTAGGGTCTCCATTTGAGTTTGCAGTATTTTTATTTCCGCATGCTGAAACAAAAATCATCATAAATGACAATACCACAACTAAAATTCGTTTTAATTTCTTCATACATACCTCCAAAATTATAAATATATTTTCACCTAGAATACTAGGGTATAAAACTTAAATAGAAATCTAAAGTTTACTTCAAAATTCTTTTAGCTTCAAAAAATCTTTGGGCTGCTGTAAATAATATCATAGCAGCAAAGATAATTAATATAATTTCTCTAAACCTTGGTAAAATTGCAGCTAGAGAAATCATTATAAACCCTTCTGTTCGTTCTGCAAGTCCAGCTTGATAGTAGAAAGACTTATTTCCACTTTTTTCTGCAAGAGCACCTACAGTTAGGAATATTGTCATTGATATAATAATAGATCCTAAAACAAGTGAAATATATACACCTATATTAATACTTGTGGTCATGCACTCTATTGCAAGAAGCATGGCTATTTCTACTATTCTATCAAATAGTATATCCATTAAGGTCCCAATACCACTAGAGGATTTTGTTTCTCGCGCAATAGTTCCATCTAATGCATCAAGAAATCCTGATATCCATAATAAAACTATCCCTAAAATTGGGCTCCAAACGCATGCCACTATAGCAGCTATTAGTCCTATAATAAAAGCCATTATTGTAACTTGATTAGCAGTAATTCTCTTGCTAATTACAAAGGTTGCTATATTTTCAAATAAAGGCTGAAAATACTTTCTTCCTCTTGTGTCTAACATCCTACTTTCTCCTCCCCCTTCTAAATAATACTTCTGAATAACATCATTCTTAGTACTATCCTTCACAATAAAAGTAGCACTTATTTATTAATAAACTTCAAAGTTCTGGATTGTGTTAGAATTTTTTCTTTTATTAGTTATTTTTTGAACCTATATAAACCCCTTGAAACAATCCCTATTATTTAATCATAAGGTGATAAATTAATAAACCTTATATATAATTTTTGTATATTTTATTTTTAAATAGATATTTTTTTTTCATTTAATATACCTATTCGATTTCAACTAACCTATAGTATAAAATTAATTTTGGTATAAACACATGGTGTTTGTTTAAATTTTAAACTTAAAATAGGAGGTCCTAAGTGATAAATAAAATAAAGATTTCATTAAAAAGTTGTTTTGAAAATAAGAAATTCCTAAACATAACAAAGTGGTCAACATTGTTAATCTTAATAATAGTTACTTTATGCTTTACTAGAAATATAGATTTTCTTCATGAATGCACCCCTGAAAATGTAAAAAATTACGTTAATTCCTATGGTGTCTTAGCTCCACTAGTTTATATAATCCTATTTACATTATCAGCTGTTACTTTATTTCCTGATTCGGTTTTAGCTATTTCAGGTGGAATGTGCTTTGGTTTAGCTGGTGGATTCATATATACATTACTAGGTGCTCTTGGTGGTGCAACCTTTGCCTACTATTTAGCTAAAAGCCTTGGCCAAAACTTTGTTAAAAAGGTCATGAAAAAAGATATTTCTAAATTAGAGAATGCAATGAAAAAAGGTGGATTTTATATTGTTTTCATTCTAAGACTCATCCCGCTTGTTCCCTTTGATGTTATTAGCTATTGTGCAGGTTTTACAGGGATTAAATATAAAGATTTTGCATTAGGAACACTAATAGGAACAATCCCTGGTATATTTGTATACATAAATCTTGGAGATAAAACTACAGAGATTGGTTCCTCTAGCTTCTATCTCTCTATAGCTCTTCTAATTGCTCTTATCCTAGGTTCACTTTATCTAAAAAAGAAAATTTCTTTGGATAAAATTGAAACCAATAACATTAATAATCAAATTGAAGAAAATACTCTATAAAATACTAACTAAAAGTATATAAGTTAATAACTTAGTTCTATATATTAATTTCCATTGAAACCCCATGAGGATTCAAGACTTCAGCATTTGTATGGGATATTTACTTAACTAAGAAGATTGGCAATGTTATAACAAATTTACGTCTCTATACCATTGCCACTTTCTTATACTTAAACTTACTTTCAAAACTATTAGCTCTTAGTAACTTTAGTTTAATAAATAAAAAACAATGCATGCTTATATGCTACAATTTGCTATAAAATTACTTAATTGTTTTGGACTTTCTCTTAACCTGAAATCTATTCATCCAGGATTTCAAAGAACCTACTGCAGTTGGCATAGAAGATTTACTTGTCCATATATCCTTAAATACTAAATCTAGTATGTGTAATGAGTGTTTGCCACCTTGAACCATTGAGTTTCTACATCCTCCACAATAAGTTACAATATAATCAGTATCACACTTCATTGCACTGTCCAGCATTATTTTTTTTGATAAGTCAGTATTTACAGTATGAATCATTCCTCCTGTACCACAACATGATACATTCTTTTCTTTCTGTTCCTTTACTTTATAACCTAACTCATCCATTATACTTCTTATACTATCTTGTAATTCTATATTCCTCATGGAGGCACAAGAATCTTTTATAGAAAACTCTAAGTCACTTTCACTTCCTATACCTTTAGCACCCTCAGGTACTCCTAAATCCCTAAGTACTGTCCAAAGAGATTTAACAACATATTCTGGACTTTCCTCACCTACAACTTTAAGACAAGATTGACATGCTGTTATTATTTCCTTTGCACCACTATTCTTTATCATATTATCAAGATTAGAGTACTTTTTCTTAAATTCATCACTTTCTCCTAAGTCTTTTGTAGGTCTTCCACAGCACCCTAGTAGTAGCCCTGTCCCAGGTATTTTATCTTTTATATATTCATAAACCTTAAGAACTAATTCATAGTTATATGCACTTAAACTACATCCAGGCATAAAAAGTCTCTCAACTTTATCAGATTCTTTTACAATCCCTGTAAACAGAGGTGAAAAGCTAAATTTTTGATGCATGTGAATAGTTTCATGGCCTTTTAGTGGTGAAATTCCATTATTCTGCTCAACGATATCTTCCCTTAACCCCATAAAGGCATCTTGTATATCTAAATTCTTAGGACATACTAAATTACACTTTCCACATAAACTACAGGAAAATGGAATTATAGTCTCTATATTTTTACTTTCGCACACATTGGTGAAAAATTCCTTAGGCTTATTGCAATACTCCTGAAGCATTAAGCAACTTTTCACACATTTGCCACATTGAATGCACCCATCTTTAATACTATTAATTTTACTTAGAGTATTTTCTTTTTTAACAATATATTTATCTTCCATGGCAACTTCACCTTTCTATAATTTATCTACAAATACAAATAAACTTATATTAGTTACAACTACTCTTAATATGTACCTTATACTCTAAGAGAACTTCAATACATCACCCTTCATAAAAAGGCCTTGTAATTTAATCAAAAGAGCATAAACTTCTATTTGTGGTTCTATTTATTCTCAGCGTTTCTATTTTAATTATAGCATTCAGTTATGAAAGCTCTCGAATTTTGACGATTTAAAAAGCCTATAGATTTATTTAATCCTATAGGCTTTCATAATTCTAATAGTTTGTTAATCCCTTACTAAACTATTTCATCTTTTTCATTACTTTTATTTTTATCATTATATACTTTCTTTGCAATACCTATTACTATTGATAAAGCAAACAATGTTAATAATCCAACGAACAATTTCTGAGCTCCACCAGTGAGAGTTCCTCCAACATATGAATACACAATTGTTGCTGGTAATTGGCCTAATCCTGTTGCTATGAAGAAGGACCAAAACTTCATGTTAGTAAGACCAGCACCATAACTTACAAAGTCAAAGGAAACAAAAGGTAAAAGTCTACAAATTAATATTGCGAACTTTCCGTATCTTTCAAAGAATACATCTATACTTTCCATTGCACCTTTGCTAGTAAGTTTTTCAACCGCATCTCTACCAAGAACTCTCGCTATAAAGAAGCATAATGCTGCTCCTGCCATAGCAGATGCCCAAGATAATATTGCTCCTTGCCACCATCCGAATATAGCTGCATTTGAAAGAGTAATTAAGAAAGCTGGAATTGGTGCAGCAATTGATTGAAGAACCATTAGAGTAAATGATACTACAATTGCCAATTTACCGAATGATCTCAAATAATCAATTACTATTGTGGTATCTAGTTTAGATATTGTACTAAAGGCTTTATTTAAGCCATTATGAAGAGAAGGAATGGTAAAGTAGCAAAGCATAAAAATTGCTATACTAACAATTGCAACCATTCTTCCAATTCTTCTATTTCTCTTAACTTTTGCAACTTGCTCTTCATCTAGTTCTTCTCTTAAGTCTTTTAGTTTTACTTCCTTTTGTTTTAAAGCTTTTCTTTCTTCCCTAGTATATTCCTTCTGGTACTTTCCAACTGTAAGTACAATATATAGGTTTATCATATTTACCACTACTGCACAAATAATAAAAATAGGCCTTACTTGTGATACAGGATTTGTAAGTAATAGTGTTTCTTTTGTAATATAAAAGAATTGTTGTAATCTTCCTGTGATTAAAGCCAGCAAAATAGTTACTAATTCAATGATATAAAATGAATACTTCCAATCCAGTCTTTTCTTAGAAATACCAACCATAAGTCCAAAGCCTGCGAAAATGTACATTACTAATCCTAGCCCTAACATCATTTCATATGCTACACTAAAGAACATTAGCATACATATAAGAAACCCTAGTGCTATACCTGTAGCAGTATAGTAAAATAGCAATCTTAGCTTTCTCATAAACTACACCCCCCTAATTATTTTGTGTGGTATGTCCACACAAATCTAAAAAGTAATCCATACTATTTAGCAATTGAGTATATAGTAGCTACATAAGTTCCGTCTTCAGGAAGTACATCTTTATTTGCAGTAAATTTAGCTTCTTTAGTTTGTTCTACTGCACCATAAGAATAGGCAGTGTTTGATATTATACCAACTGGGCAGCTATCAAGACACGATAAACATCCTGTATTCTTAGCTTTAGCTCTTTCTAAATTTCCTCCAAACTTGAAAGCTATTTTATTTCCATTACTATCTTTAATAACTTCATTAACATCATATTCTTTACCAGCACCATTCCAAGTAACCTTTAAATTAAGTGCTGTGCCTTCAACTTTAGTCGTTGTAGCATTATCTGGAGTCATATTATTTCCTGGCTTAGCTCCTATCTCTATAAGTGCATTATAGAAGTCAGCATGATTTCCGTATGCAGTAAATACAGACTTAGCTCCATTAGATCCATCCTTGAATACTGAAGCGTGACGAGTTACCTCTGTAAAGTACTTACCATTTACTTGAGTTAGTACAGTTACAGTACCAGCTTCTTTATCAACTTTTATTGGATTTGCTAGTGATACACCAGCTACTTCATCAGGTGCTTTTGATTTTTCCTCTTGTTTTTGAGCTCCAGCTGAGTCTGTGCCCTTATTAGAACTACATCCAACAAAGCCCATCATGCTTACACATAATACCGCTGCAATAATTGCTTTTTTCTTTGAATTCATTTACTATTCCCCCTTGTTTAAATACAATATAATTTTCTTCGGAATTCCATAAGTGTTAGTTTTCCTAAGTTTTTATTGCTTAGGCTTTTATATTTCCTCTACTATGAAATAATAGCGTTACCACAAAAATAAAAATAACTGGTGGTAGAACAAACATAAAACCTGTTCTCTCATAGGTTAATCCTGTTTTATTTTAATGGAAATTTGTTTTGCAGTCAAATAGAAGAAAACTATAGATATTTGTCGAACTATAGCGAAATTTTATTGCAATCAAGAAGTGTTTTTTATCATCACCGTTACTGAAAAAAATTTAATTATAATTTGTTATTTTAACTAAAGTAATTAAAATAGCTATGTATTCAAAGTAGTCTTATTTGAATTTTTATATAATGTGGAGGTTAAGCATTTTATTTTAACCTTTCTTCTATTTAATTTATCTAAAAGCAATACTACCCAATATAAAATTGTCTCTTTTGTGTATAAACTTATTAACGTTAAAATAAATTTGCCTTAACATAAAAAGACACTAAGATTTAACTTAGTGTCTTTTTTCTACTATTGTACCTGGCGACCACCTACCCTCCCACAAAGTCTCCCTTGCAGTACTCTTGGCCGTTTAGAGCTTAACTTGCGTGTTCGGTATGGGAACGAGTGTA
>NZ_JAGGLL010000064.1 GCF_017874425.1 Clostridium punense | reverse complement strand
TAAATTCTGCACTATAATGGTTATTCACTAAAATCATTCCCTTCACGTTTAGTATAACACGAGTTCCTCGTGTCTACCAAAGTGGGTAAGGGTCATACTTAGTAAATATTAAACATACTAACCAAAATAAGTATATGGAAACTCCTAATTGTATATGACTCTTTCTTTTATTTTTTATTATTTAGTTCTTCAATAATTCTTCCTGTACAAACACATACTATTGTTGAAAGCACAATAGTACCTATCATTACCATATCTCCTATACTTGTGGCTTTGGGTCTAATTATCATAGCAAGAAATATGAACAATAGTAATGAAAAAATCCCACCGATAATTCCGTATTTTAGTGGCTTCACTTTTATTTCCCCCTCATCATATTTAAATATACCTTAATCACACTTGTAAAACTAAAATTAATTGTATGTGATCCCCTTTAATTACATTTTACTATAATTTCACTGAAATTTAATGCAACTTTTATCTTGTAATAACCGATTACTCCCAAATAAAAATACTCCTTTTTAACCTCGTCTATACTGAAACTTCTTAAAGTACACACATTGTAAATAAAAGTATATAGCACCTCTATCCAGCCCATTTCGTTACCTTCAGAGAAGTGCTAGACATACAGTTTGTTACGAATATTGTAAGTTAATTAACTTTTATATTGCTTGAATTGATAGGATATTTTATCCCAACCCACATAGCCAAAGTTGGCATAATGCAGAATACTAACATGATATTGGGAATACTAATGGCGGCTTCATCTACAAGAAACAGGCTATAACTATAATATAAGCTATATAGCTGCCATACTTCTGAATTTAGGAGTGCATTAGTTCTCTCTGCTAAATTCATATTAAAAGCAATGAACCATATAAATATACCTATAAACCCTGTTAAACTAATTGACATTATGTTTTTGAAGTTACTTCCTTGTTCTTTCAAAAATACTCCACTAAAGTAGTAATATAAGAATAATGCAACAGCAATAATAGTAATAGCTACGCTAATCATAACAATATGGTGATTCTTTGCAGCTTCCTCAGAAGCCCATTTCACAACAGAAATATGAAAAGGTATATAAGTAATAAGAGCTAAAATGTTAATCATCACATGAATCAATAGGGATCTAATATTATTTTTAATCATTCTTCTCCCCCTAAATTTAATAATAACTAAAAAAAAGTTATCTAAGTCTAAGTAGTTTTGAGTTTTCTTTTAAGCTTTAAACCTATACCGATAAGTATAGTAGGAAAAGTAGCGGTTAAAAGCATTATTAGAAGCGTTACTGAAATATCTAAAAAGAAGTAGATAGATGAGAAAACTCTCTAGAGCTTGCAGCTTCTTGATGTTTTCTTAATGGCCTTATCCTTTTATAAGTACATTAATCTTTAAATCATTCAAATACTGTAATTAAGTGGCTTGTTAAGAAAGTTGTGAAATAAGCACTTTATAAGTTTTCAAATTATTCAATGCTAATTAATACCCCAATTATTCCTAAAACTAATTGTACAATAAATCCAATTGAAATTAATATATTTGCTACCTTAAGTTTGGCTAAGGTTTTCTTATTAACTATTTCTGTATCATCATGGCTCTTCAATTTTTTTAACCTATCCATAACCTTTATTATAAATCCCCAAAGTATTATACAAGAAGTAAGTAAGCATAGTATTGGTAATATAACAGGAAATTCTCTTAATATATCCCTCAAATTTATCCCTCCTATAAAGTAACTCGTAATGATATGCTTTTATTACATAACTTATGAAAATGTGAAATAAAGTTACTTTTTATTAACCTTCATGAATATTCTTTTTAGTAACATCTGTCCTGTAAGTAAGGCTACTATTGTTACAATGTAATATATCCAAAAGTTTAAGTTATATTTTTCTTTTATAGTTACTGCTTGTGTTAAACAGGTTAAAGCCCATATAAAATTAATAATTATAAATACTACTTTAGATAACTTATTTTTCATTCTCACATAATCCCCCTATAAATTCGTATTAAAATACAATGTTATCTCAACCCTTACCCCTAATCATACTCAACTACCAATTCCAAATTACCATAATTATGGTTACTTCTTCGGAATAAATTAACCTAAATTATGTTAATAATATAGGTTATAGGTATACCCTTAAAAATGATTTCCATTTAATTTCTACATCATAATGAACCTAATCCTGGATTTTTTAATTTTTTCCGTCAACAAACCTATTAATTATTCCTTCTGGTGGTCCCATATAGGTCCATGAATCCATAGCTCTTGGAACAGCAAATTCAGCATCATCAACCTTTAAAATACCTAGTTCAGTTTTCTTACCATCCACAACAATGACATAGGGTATTCCAATTATTCCTGTCTTGTACTCTCTTCCTGGAATCTCATTACCGCCAATATCTTTTTCCTTCTTAAAATCAGTTTGTTTAACAAGAAAAATATTATCACCTTTTTTTACTACACATATATCGTAAATAGTGTAATTATAGAATAACTCAGGTGATTTACTATAAATTTTATATTCTTCTTCTTTGTATTCAAACTTTAAAACTCCATCACTCTTATCACCATATATTAATGGACTTTCTAAGCCAGTGCCATTAACTATCATAAAATTCTTTTTTGTCTTTAATGTATTATCATCCATAAGTTCAATATCACTGGATGCTAAAATCGGTTTATCTATAAGGATAATTTTATCAAGATTTAGCTCATTCCAATGCCCATATACAGAGCTGTAAGCATCCGATAATTTAGGAAGAAATACCTCTATCTTTTTATTCTTATTTATTGTAGCTTCTGAAGAATTAGAAGAATTACTTACACCTGAATTACATCCCCATAAAATCAGCACTACTGATAATAGACAAATAAATATACCCCATTTTCTCATTTTGCTCCTCCCATAAAATAAATTTTGTTAGTGAATAATATTCTACTAGTTTGACCTAAAATAAACTCTTCTGTATTTTCCCCTTTAATACTATTTTACCATGTAATTACTGTCATATTTCACTTTCAATTCCACTTTTTTAGTTAAATTAATAAACAATTTTCAGCTAAGATTTGAGGTCAGTAAAAAGCTTTAACTGAGAATTATTAACAGATTAATTTATTTTAAGTTTTATGATAGATGAAAAAAAACACTAAGAAAATTTCTCTAGAGCTGTAGCTCCTTGAGGAATTTCCTTAGTGGCTATATATATTTAATTATTATAATAACTATGAAACATTAAAACATTGTAAGATTTTAACACGTAGAATTTTCCTAACAGTGCAGTTTAGTATCCTTATGGCTATCTTTTAGTTTGTTATTATTTTTATGATAATGATGGTTTACCATAAGGTGATTCATATTTTCATGCTCCTCCATCATACAATGATGCATATCTTCTTCATGGTCTTTGTGTACCATATGATTCATGTGATCCATGTGCTCCATATCTTCCATATCCATGTTCATCTTTGACATCATCACTTTCATAAAATGATGAATAAGCTCATGATCTTCATGATGTTTGTGATCCATTTCATGTTCTTCTTTCATTTTCATCATCATTTTTTTCATTTCAACTTCCATTATATGATGGTCAATTGAAAGAAGCTTATTTATTTCTACTTGAGTACAATAAGAAATTTGCTCCACATCTCCAAGAATAAATCCATGCATAAAGGGTGGTTTCGGCGGTTCTTTAGGTAAAAACTTAACAGCTTTTATATATTTTTCAACTATTTCAGGGATACAGTCTTTTTTAATTAAAAGTAAGGGGGTATGCTTGCCCATATGTGCAAAAGCTACTCCAGCAATAATTTCCATTGGATGCTCTAGGGTTCCAAAGGTAAAAGCATGACCATCTTTGTAGTTTCTTCCCCATCCAAACTCTGATTTACAATCCTTATGTTGATTTACACTTAATATCTCCCACCTTTTCACACTGAAAATTGACCCCTACACTTTAAGATAATATCCTTTATGTATAGCTTAAATGTCATGCATAAGGGGGGGAATGAAGGTGAAGGACTTGAGAGATTGGCATAAAGAAAAAACATGCACAATATGTGAGTGCCAATTAAACAGATAGCTAGAGAGCTTAAAATGTCTAAAAACACAGTTAAAAGTTGAATCCAAAAGGAGGAGGAACCTAAATACTCAAGGGAAAATTGGACTACCAAAGTAGACAAGTATAAAGATGATATTAGAAAATGGTACCTTGAAAAGGAGTATTCATTTAATGGTATACGAATATACAACGAATTACTTAAGTTAGGTTATAAATGCAGCATTAATCCAGTGTATAGATTTCTAGAAACACTAAATGATGAGAGAATACTGATAAGCAAAAGGGCTTCTCAGAGGTTTGAGACTCCGCCAGGAGACCAGGCACAATTTGACTGGGGAGAATATGAAGTCTACATTGACTCCAGAAAAACTAAAATATACTGTTTTACTATGGTACTCTCTTACTCTAGAAAGAAAGCTGCTGTCTGCTCACTGTCCGTGAATGCGGCAGCAATATATGAGGCTATACAAGATCTATTCATAGAACTTGGGGGCGTGACAAAGGAACTTCTAATTGATAATCCTAAAGCTCTAGTTCTAAGTCATAAAAAGGGTGAAGAGGTTATCTTTAATGCTAATGCTTTAAAGCTGGTAACCTACATTAAAACTGAATTAAACGCATGTCTACCACTAAGGCCACGAACAAAAGGAAAGATAGAAAAGCCAAATCAATATATTGAGGAACAGTTTATCAAAGGGATCAGTTTTAGCAACATGGAAGAGCTAAACTTTGAAATCAAGCATTTTATGAGAAATTGGAATATGAAAACCCATGGGACAACCCGTAGGGTTCCTAAGGATATGTTTGAAGATGAAAAGCCCCTTTTAACAAAACTTAAAGATAAGTTGATCATGAATTCTGATTTAGAAGTAAGAATTGTTACTTTGTCATGGTAGATACTAACCGATACAGCGTGCCTGTGAGGTATGTTGATAAGAAAGTAAATAGAAGAATAATTTATGGTTATAAGTTAGAAATATATGATTTAGACCAAAATTTAATAAAGAGTTATTCTGTACTGGACGGAAGATATGGTAAGTACGAAGATCCTGTGGATTATAAAGCCATTGCTTCTAAGGTTCCACGGTCCATTCCAGAAATAAGGCGTGTTTTTGAAAGCACCTTCAAACACGGTAGTGAGTTCTAAGAAATGGCTTCAAAGGTTACTAAACAAGATCTCTTTCATGCTAAAGAATTTCTTAAATTGAAGGACTTGTACAATGTCGAAGACCTTGATATCATACTTAATCACTGTGTGAAAAATAATATCTTTAAAATTGAAAATATCAAGTCTGTAATTAAAGATAAATATTTAGAACTTATAATTGAGCATGAAAAAATCCAGCTATCGCTGCAAAAGAATAGTGAGAATAAACATATTATAAGAAATGAAAAGGATGTTGTAAAACACCTTGCTTACTACGGGAAAGGAAATAATTATGACAGCTAAAATAAGTGATTTAAACCTTGAAATAAGAAGCTTATTAAAGCAGTTTAAACTTTCTGATATGTATGAAAAATATGATACTGAGGTCCAAACTGCAATAGATAATAATATAGGCTTAAAAGCCTGTGAAAGAGGCAAATCAGTATTGTTTGTAAATGCCATTGAACTTGTAGATGACTTATATAATGCAATTCAAGCTGGAACACTAAAGCAAAAATTTGTTAAGTTATCAAAGATAGATTTGATAATAATTGATGATATTGGTTATTTAAAAATGGATAAAGAAAAAGAGAGCATATTTTTTTCAATTAATCCGGCAAAGATATGAAAAAAGCTCTCTCATAGTGACACCAAATCTACCTTTTAATAGATGGGATGAGATATTTACCAGTGAACTTGCAGCTAGCGCTGCACTTGATAGATTACTACATCATTCCCATGTAATTAGTATAACAGGCGATAGCTATAGAGTAAATAGGTATGTTGAGGAGGTTTACTAATTGAAAGAAGATATAGAAATAGATTTTGATGAGTTTATAACTACTTACAACAATAAAGGTAGAAGCGAAGCTTTAGCGTTAGCTAGAGATAGATATGACCTTAGTTTTCAACAAATGAGGCGAAGACTCAGTAACAAATCAGATTACTACTTTGATGCCAAAACAAGGCAATATAAACATAAGAGCGAAGCCGAGATTGAGAGCAATTTCATGACTATAGATGAATTAGACGGCTATAAAGAAAATGGGAAATCTATTAGAGAATCAATGCCCCCTTCGGGGCTTGGCTCTAACCAGAGCTTTGATGACCTTCTTAGTGAGCTCATCAAAGACAGATTAATGGAACTTAATAAATATGTATCTATTAACCTCCTAGAAAGAAGACTCATTATAAACACGAAAACCCTAAAACGGGATTGTTTTGAACTGATTGAAATTTAGCCCGTAGGGGGGCAATTTTACTTGACAGTCTACATCATCAACTTCTTTTTTTAAAATTAAAGGTATTAAAAACTTTTTAGGAAACATTTAAGATGTTATTTAAACACTTTTTGAACTGTATCTATTAAATATAGATAGTTGTAATCAATAATTTAATCATAATCTACTTATGCTTAAGATATATTCTTCACCTTGCCATAACTTACAATAATGAACTCAAAATTAAACTAAGATTTATTTTGTTTTATATGAATATTAAAATCTGCAATAAGACACAATAATTTTGAAAATAAAAGGAGGTGTTAAACATGGGAATAGTAACTAATTCAACTGATAAATATCAAGCTTGTATAGATGCATGTCAAAGATGTGCTCAAGCTTGCTATGAGTGCTTTAAAGCATGTCTAAACGAAGAAGATGTTGCTGCAAGAAAAAAATGCATTAGTATGTTAATAGACTGTGCTATGATGTGCCAAATGTCAGTAAGCATGATGGCTATGGACTCACAATTCGCTAAACAACATTGTGAACTTTGTGCTCAAATATGTGAGCAATGCGCACAAGATTGTGAAATGTTCAAAGATGAGCACTGTCAAAAATGTGCTCAAGAGTGCAGAAGATGTGCTGATGAGTGCAGAAAAATGGCATCAATGTAGTTAGCAAAAGAAGCTAAGATTTTCACGTAAAATCTTAGCTTCTTTTATTTTGACTTATATAAAATTAAATCGTAAGTTTATCCATCAGTTTGCTAACTTCATTATTTTTTATTATTAAATCTAATTTATAGCCAATTTGCATCTTACGTTTTTATATTCTTACTTTTGTGAAGAGACTGCATTTTTAATTGATGGCATTCGTTTTGTAAACAGCACCAAAACCGCAACTATTACAGATGCTATAAGAAATATAAACCAAGGAGTTAAATTGTTTTTTATACCATAAGCAGTAACTATTCTTCCTCCTGCAAAATTTCCTATGGCAGTTCCTAGTCCTGATATAAGATTTGCAATACTAAAATATGCACCTATTAACTCTGGGTGGGCAAGTTGGCTGGTTAGACTATCTGTGGTTGGTAGCATGAGCATTTCGCCAACTAAAAATATTACTGAACTTAATGTTAAAACCACAAAATTATAAGATAGGCCTATCATAAATATACCTCCACCAAAAAATAGTACCCCAAAGAAGATTGCTGTTAATGGATTAACCTTTTGAAGAATATATTTAGATATAAAACCTTGGGCTACGATTACAATTACGCTGGTTATCGTCCAAATTGTACCCACAAGCTTTCCATTTGCTAAAATAGCTTCTCCCCTCAATGGCAAAAGTAGACTTAGCAAAGAATAAATTATCCAAGTGAATAAGGAAATAATGCTAAAAATCATGAAAGATTTATTCTTAAATATTTGTAGGTAGCTATTGGGCGGAATTATAGGACAATCACTTTCTCCGCAATCCTTAGGTAAAAAAATCCATGTATAGCCTGCCAGGGCAATATATACTCCTGTAGAAACATAAAATGTTATATTAGAACTCAATTTTGAAAGAAAAAATATTAATATCCCTGCAATGCATACTCCTATATTCGCAGCAATTCCCCTCAATGAAAAGGCAGTAGTTCTTACTTCAGAGGAGTCTGATGCTAAAGACGCAATTGCAGCTTTAGCTGTTGGAGCATACATTCCAGAACCTATTCCAATGATAATCGAAGAAGTTAAAAGCATACTAATATTATTGAGCATGGAATAACCAAACAGTCCAAATGCTTGAGCTAAAGACCCTATTACCATGGTGGTTTTTCTACCAGTTCGATCCGAAAGCAATCCTCCTAGTATACTTCCACCCTGAAACGCTAAAGAACCTGCACCAATAATTAATCCTATATGAGAAGCACTTAGACCTTTCTCAGACTTAAAGATTACCGGGAGGATTGGATTAACAATGTAAGATGCAATATGTAATACAAGAATAGATATTAGCAGAATGTTGATGTCTTTGTTTAATTTGATTTTTGGCAATCCGAACTTCATATTTATACACCTACTTTTTTAGAAATAACTCATCTATAATATTCCCTTTTGAGACCATATTATCAAACTTTTTATTTCTAATATAAGCAAAACATTGCTCTTAATGTATTTCTCCATCATAAACATTTTACTTATTTTGCTTGAATGCTTGGTACTAACCTTAGACGAAGAATTTTCATTGGTCATTTTGTCCAATGAAAAATTATCTTTTAAACTTAATGCTTGATATACTTACCAGTAGATTATTAATAATAAAATTCCCGATAATCCTTGATCATAGTGAAAGCTTTATTCTAAAATAGTTTTCACATTAGGTGGTTTTAGCTTTTATGATGAATTAAAATAAGCCACTAAGAAAAAGTGTCCTAGCGCTTCAAATGCCTAGGTCTCTTTTTCTTAGTGGCTACTTAAATTTTTTCATATATGGGTTTGTATACTGAACCCTTATATTTTCATTATGATATTAAGTGAATATTAAAAGTATACGAAATAGATAAAACCAAATACTTCAACTTTATAAATTAGAAATTTATTAAGCTATCTATATACTTAAATGATATCTCAATGCATCTTCAGTAGGGTTATCATAATACCCCTCAAGAGTTTCTACATTTTTGAAATCAAAATCATTAAATACCTTTTGCATTGGATAGTTTGTAACTCTTGTTTCTCCTCTAAAATCTCTCATTCCTTCTTTTTTCATTTCACTTAGCATTGTTTCAAATAATTTATGAGCTAATTTTTGTCCTCTAAAAGAACTTTTAGTTCCCATATTAGTAATTTTAACGTAATTTCTTTCTTTTCCCCAGTTGTATATCATTAAGTATGCAATTAATTCAGTATTTTGTTTCACTAAATAAATAATGTTATGTTCTAAATCCTCTAAAATTGATTGCCATAATTCGTTATCCCAGCAGCCTACTCCAAAACATTCTTTGTCTAACTCTAATAATTCATTTTTATCCTTTAAATTAAACTTAACTATCTCCATAAATTGTTCCCCCTTGAAATAGATATTTATCCTCAGCTATTTCTCTTTTAACTTATTTTACCACACAATTACTACAATAAAATATCTAAAGTTCCTAATTATGTATATGAATTAAAGTAAATTTCCAGTTAATACTTGAAGATAGTAAAGCTTTAGCTGAAGCTTGTCTGCAGATTAGGTGAGTTTATATTACAACTTGATTGTAACAAATACCACTGATAAACTGCTTAATAGCCTAGCTACTTCAGTATTTTTTTAGTATCTTCTACTTAGAAATTAACTTCAATATATTATCTTGCAAGTATTTATTTTATAAAAAGCATTTATTAATCAAATTTCTTTCAGTAAATATGATTAATGAAATTAAAGCAAAGGTACTTCATCAACGGGAAGTAATCCCCTCCACTTTATAAACTCTTCATATTCCTTTTTCAGTTCATCATACTCTCCTAATGGTAATTCTTCGCTAGGATTCATTTTATATTTTGTTGCTATATCTAAAGCTCTTTGAAACCTATAGTTTGGAACATCTTGTCTCATCCTAATTGCAATTTCATGTTTGTTTGAGCAAGACTTGTTTGTTGAGTAAAAATAATGTTTAAAAGCATTAGTAATTATTATTTGTACTAGTATGTTAATAGGTGGCTCATTAAGTATCTCTCTTATCCCAGGATTTTTACTTAACTCTATTTCAGACCACGCTCTTCCTAACTTATCAAAAAAGATTACTTCTTCCCTAGTAGGCACAGGTAGCTCTTTAATTATATCTCTTCCATAAATCAAAATACCTGATTCATGTATTCGTTGTAGCTCTGTGGTTACTTCAAGTAAGTGCTTATTTTCCAAAGATAAATTTACATCTCTTTTAAAAGGTCTTTTCATTTCGGATATCCTATATATAGTCCTTGATATTGGTATATCATTATTAAATTTGGCTTCTGTTACAGCAATTTCATTTAAAATTGATATTCTTATTCCTTCATTTACGGTATCTTTTAAAACTGTAATCACATCGATATCCCTTCCGGGTCCTTCTACATAACTTCCATTTGATAAACTACCTACCAATATTAGTGCTTCTATTTCTGCTTCAAATTTTATTGAAACATCATGAACAAAACTATTCAAGATCTCTCTTGCTCTTTTTTCTGACTTATCATGCATTATCCCCACACTCCCCATGATTACTTTCCACTACTTTGAATTAGTAGTTATATTCGTGATTTCCAATACATATTTTTTGAGTTAATATTTCATTTTTCCAAGGCTTTCTTATTTCAATAAGGTTTAAAACATCATATCCCATTTTAGATAAAAATGTTATTATCTTATCATTATTAGGATGTACCCAGTTAAAAACTGTATCGCTACCCAATTCAATTGCAATTTTTTCTGCCTCCTTATATAGTTTGGAGGCTATACCATTTCTCCTTGCACTATCAGAGACAAATAGATATTCTGCCCAAACCGCACCACCATCAATTCTACAAACTAAATAACCTAATAGTTCTTTATCATCATTTTCAGCGACAAAAATAGGATACTTTGCATTTATATATTCTTTAAATTCTTCTTTTGCCTGGTCTATTTTAAGTGTTGATACAATACCTTTAAATTGTTTTAATTCCACTCTAAACTGTGCTATCAACCATGATATCTTTTCTTCATCATTAATTTTCGCTAAACGTATAATCATTATTTCACCCCCCTTTATAATTGGTTAATCTTACGCTTACTAATTCATTCATAAATTTTAAATCCATCATTACACTAGCCACTTTCTAATACTATTACATAACTTTGCCTTCTAACATGGAGACTTCAGATAACCTTTTCCTTTATCCACAAATACTTATTCTTAAGAAATGTAATATAAATTAATCCTAAAAATAATTTCCAACCACGCATTGAACCCCCACACTCAAACTCTACTTCTTCATCTTTACTAACATTAAAGTTAACTTTATTGCTTTTACACCAATCTATTTTTAAGTAGAGTGTATGCTCTCCTTCCTCTACTTGAAAACACTTACTTTCACCATCTTTTATTTCACCTATTTGTTTATCATCTAACATTACTTTATACTTTCTAGCTAAATCACCATACCCAGATAACCTATTAATCTTTATCATAAATTAATCTCCACCTTTTCCTTTAATCTTTACACTAAGCCCTATTAGTACGGGAAATACTACCGTTAAAAGCATTAACATATGAGTAGCTGAAATGCCCACCTTCTATTACAAATAAATGTAGCAACACAAGTGTTACTGCAAAGAAATCCCAATTTCAAAATTTCTATTTTCTTTGTTTGCTTTTTTTAGTTATGACATAACTTAAGAATTGAACTAAACCGCTGCTCGGCGGTGGCGGATAAGGATCCAATTTTAAAATTTAGTTTAAAACTTAAGATATATTGATAGAGTGGTAGTTTCAAAGA
>NZ_JAGGLL010000063.1 GCF_017874425.1 Clostridium punense | reverse complement strand
ACCTTATTCTAAAAAGTCTTTACTTTATATATTCTACATAAAAGCTAAAAATCCTTTTTGAAAAAGAAAAAAAGGTCACTTTTTCAGTGACCTCGGTTAACCCTATCTTTTCTTTGTTTTTTTGTAAATTTTCTTTAATTTTATCTATTGATGTGGTGTTAAGTCCACTAATTACAATGAAGTTAGAGATCAAATAAGAGAACAAAAAGAAAGGAAAGTGATTTAGATGGAAATATCAATAACCTCCATAAAGAATTCTTTTAAAACTAAGGATTTTTTTAATATAATCTTATTCTCAGTGGCAAGTTGTATATCACTCTTTGGAACTTCTATTTATAACTTTGCCCTTGGACTTTACGTTTTAAAAATAACTGGTTCAGGCTTAAGCTTTGCCACAACCCTAGTGTTAGGAATTTTATCCACAATTCTTGTAAACCCCTTTGCTGGTGTCCTTGCAGACAAGGTGGATAAGAAGTTTCTTGCTATAATTACTGATATACTCAATGGAGTTTTACTCATAGGCTTGTATCTTTTAACTATAGGTTATTCCTTAAGTTTACCCATGATTTATGTAACTACTTTTCTTCTAAATGTATTTACCACAGTTTACGGCATAAGTATTGAAGCATCAAAGCCAAATTTGGTTTCAGAAAAAAGACTTATATCTTTAAATTCCGTAAGTAAAGTAATCCAATCTTCCTCTTCTATTTTAGGTCCTATGATTGGTGGGGTAATATTTGCTTTTATAGATATAAGGTACTTCATCTTAGTTAATGGGTTTTCTTTTTTCATATCTGCAATGCTTCATTGGTTTATGAATTTTAAACTTAATCATAGTGATAAGGAAAAAGTCAAAGAAAAAGTGAACTTTAGAAAGGATATAGTAGAGGGAGTCAATTATTTGAAAACCAGTAAAAACATTCTAAATATGTTTGGAGTTTTTATTGCCTTAAACTTTTTCATTGGTCTTTCAATAACTGTACCACTACCCTATATAATAAATAATGTATTAAAGTTAAGCACTAAAGCTTTTGGCATAATAGAAGCTGCTTTTCCTATAGGAATGATTTTAGGTGCCCTTCTAATTAAAAAGGTTATGGCCGCCTATTCCTACAGCAAAATCATAAAATTTACAGGTATATTACTATCCATTTCTATGGCAGCTATAGGTTTTTCAGTTATATTAAACTATAAAGTTAATAATGAAGGTTTTTATTTAGTATACTTTATTTTAACTATGATCCTAGCAGGTATTGCTATATCTTTCATTGATATTCCTATTTTTTATATACTACAGCAAGCTATTCCAGAAGAATTAAGAGGAAGAGTCCTTAGTCTTGGTATAAGTATAGCAAAGGTAGTCTTACCAATTGCTCTAATCTTGGCTGGAATCTTAATTAATCATATCCCCTCTTATATTCTGCCTATGCTAGGTGGTGCTGGACTTTGTATTTATACTGTGTTCTGCCTTAAACTAGAGAATTAAGGAAAGCCAAAGGGCTTTCCTTAAAATCATTTTATTTATCCTAAGTTTGACATAAAATTAAGCCTTAAGAGTTGTTGTAAGTTATTTAAGGTTATTTCTGATAACTTATATAACTTGTAATTGTGAAATAACAAAAAATTGTACCCTGGTAATTTAGTCAGCATTTAAAGAATCTGAAAAATATCTCCCATCAAAATCTATATTCTTCACAAAAGTTTTAGTTTTTATATATATAGCCCCACTTATCCCATAATAAAATGAATGTCCATTTTCTAGCTTATAAAATATACTCCCATCAAACACACATTTTGCTGCACCTGTAGTACTAATATAAGGCTTGGCAATAGAAATTATCTTGTTTGGCTGTGTATCTGAAGTATAATTTAGTCCTACATAAAAAATAGGTGTTAATTCATATTTATTAAAACCCTTAGTAAATCTGTGGGAGTTCATTGCCAATTTAATATATCTTATTGTTCCAGTTGAATTAGTACTAGTTAGCTTAGTGTTAGTCTCATGCTGAGTTTTAAAATTATCTACCATTTCAGTTGTGGCTAATTCGTTAAGCTCCATGTCTTTTAAAATCTCTTCATAATCGTAGGTTTCCTCTATAGGCAAGGTTGCAAGCTGCTCATATTTAAGTGCTTCCATACCCTCTGTTTTCCTAGGTGAATTTTTAAGGAAAGTTATAACACCTAGAAATATAATAAAAATAATTACTATTATACTTGTGATGAATTTCTTCATTTTATAAATTCTCCTTTTAGAATTTTATATAATAATTAGTATAGAATGCAATAAGAAAACTACACTAATAATAAAATCTACTTTTTCATTCTCATTCTTATAAGCTGCTTTTAATTTATTTAGTAATGTAGAAATACCGCTACAACTTATATATAATCGAATTTCACCTTTTGTTGTTGGAAAGCCTTGCTACCTTACTTTGTTCCTTTTAAGAAAACTTTGCATCCTTTAATATTACTTTAATACATTTCTTAAACTACCTATATTTTCAATAGTAACAACAATTTCATCTCCAGCTTTTAACCACTGCTGTTCCTGTTCTTTGTATCCTAAAATTACGCCACTTGGGGTTCCAGTAAAAATAATGTCCCCTGGCTTTAAAGTCATGTATTGAGATATATAACTTACAATTGTGGAGCAATCAAAAATCATATCACTAGTATTACCGCATTGGCGAAGACTCCCATTTACTCTACAGCTAACCTCTAAGTTATTGCAGTCTATTTCCTCTGCTGAAACTAAGTAAGGACCTATGGGTGCGAAACCGTCACAAGTTTTACCTAAGAGCCACTGGCCACTGCGGAATTGTAAATCCCTAGCACTTAAATCATTTCCAATGGTGTATCCAAAAATATAAGAAGGTGCTTCTTCTTTAGAAATATTAGTTCCTTCTTTTCCAATAACAATAACTAGCTCTGCTTCATAATCAAACTTTTCTGCGGTTTTGGGAAGAACAATGTGCTGGTTATGAGCCCCTAAAGAATTATTAAACTTACTGAAAATTACTGGCGAGGTTGGAATCTCTAAGTTACACTCCTTACTGTGACTTAAGTAATTTAACCCCACACAGAGGATTTTTTCTGGATTAATTATGCAAGGTGCAAAGGTAATACTCTCTTCCTTTAAAATCTCTACATCTTTTTTCATCAGTTCTTTTAGCTGTAATTTGCCTTTCTCTCCATTTAAGATAACCTGGTTTATAGTAGTTGGAGCTTCAAGAAAATAATCATCAGCTGCTTGCTTCACGTCTATTATTCCTTTTTCACATTTAATTCCTAAACGAATTTTATCCTTTAGCTTGAAATTTACAAACTTCATTGCTCTATCCCCTTCAATAATATAAAAACATTAAAATCATATTTATTATAATATTTCTTTCTTCAATATATTCTACTTCTCATATATAAGTTCATTTTTAATTCCTTAAATTAAATATCCATGTAAAGCCTTTCCAATTCTCCATAATAGCTTGCACTTTTAAAGCATTCCTGTACCCATTGATTAAATTTATTTAATTCAACTTCAGCAGCATTCAGATATCACTGATTTTTATATCCTCTTACTTTGAGTTATTTACAATATAATTTGTATCATGCTTTAACTAGAAACTCTTATTGGGTTTTAACTCTAATTGTACATACCCATTTTTATTTCTAAAGCACAATGTTAAAAGCCTTCATCTCTTCATCTGTTAATACCTCAAGTACCTTAGACACTTGCTTATCCTCACGAACTTCATTAATATCTATCCATGCAGCTTCTTTTAAAATCTGATCATTATCACCAAATTCCGGATCACAGCCTAGCTTTAACTCACACCCCTCGGACGGAATAGCAAGAAAGCAATACTCAGTTCCCTTAGTATATTCAGTGTTAAACAGGTATCTAATTATAGTAATTTTAAGATTTACTTCTTCTTCTGCTTCTCTTATAGCCGCATCTTCAAGTCCTTCCCCTTCTTCTACTCCACCTCCAGGTAAAGTCCAAAAGCTATTGTCACTTCTTTCATGCTTCACCATAGCTATTTTTCCATCATGTATAATTGCTGA
This sequence comes from Clostridium punense, assembly GCF_017874425.1. Lineage (GTDB taxonomy): Bacteria > Bacillota > Clostridia > Clostridiales > Clostridiaceae > Clostridium_J > Clostridium_J punense. Next base: position 8,346 of record NZ_JAGGLL010000063.1, on the reverse strand, counting down.
AAAAGCTCTATTTCTTTTCATTGTTAACCTCCACCACAAGCATTCTTCATCTTCAAAATAATTTATCATTCCAATTTTTATTTGTAGATTTGTCCCTAATGTTATAACAATAATCTATATATCTCTCATCTTTTGAGAAAACTCAACAGCCCTTTCAAAAACTACACTATGAATTTCTGGATATGTAAGATTTTCAGGTAGACTATTAAAGAGCTTTACTTCTTCAATTTCTAAATTTGGTAAAGTGCTGAGCTCATGTACCTCTGCATAGAATAACTTTGCATATGATTGGCGTTGTCCTACCTTTGCAAAAGATATACATACTGGTACTATTGTAAATTTTATAGCTCCTGTTTCTTCAAATAACTCTCTTGATGCTGTTTCACTTATAGCTTCACTAGTTTCATGAGTTCCCCCTGGTAGCTCCCAGGTTTCTTTTCCTTTTCCTCTAACAAATATCCATTTATCTTTATAGCGAGCTGCTATCACTGCACATAAAAACTTGTTATCTTCCATTTCCTGCAATTCCAATAGCTTTACCTCTATCATATTTTTCTCCTACTCCCTTGCTTTAAAAAAGTCATCACAAAATTTGTCCCATTTAATCTTATAATCTTCATGGGATATTAATTCTAGGTCATAAGGTGAGTAAACTTTTCTTTTTCTTGCCTCTTCTACAAAGCCTTCTAAGTAATCTCCTGGCTCTGTTAAATACCCTTTAACTTTATCGTATCCCCTGCTTACTGCATAATAAAGTCTAGTGTGTCCATCTAAAGATATAAAAGAATCCTTTAGCTTTGCTAGAGGAATTATTATATCTTCTTCATTATTTATAAAAGACTGGATAGCCTCAACCTTATCCTTATCTACAAAGAACTGTGAAGGCTGAATCTCCTTAATAGCAATACTAAAGACATCAATTGGTGGAAAAGCCTTTATTAGCTCCATATGCTTATCATAGAAATTAACAATATGCTCAGAATAGAATCTAAATTCATCTATCAATTGAAGTACATCAATTTCATTGTCATAGAAAGCAATTGCTGAGTTTTCATTTATTATTTTAAAGCCGCAGTTATACTTACCGTCAACTACAAAAGCTCCGTGTTGTGTTAATATTTCCTTATCAAATCTCTCATCATCATAGCTGTTAATTCTTTGTATTTTATGCTTCATGTAATCACTTCCTAACTTACTTATATGCCCAATTTATTTTCCTAATCCTATGCATACAAAACTAAGATTTTTATTTTATAGCTATAGGAATCAAACATATTTTGTACTTATACAAAAGGAACTTATTTTCTATAAGTTCCTAGCATGTCCTACTAAAATTTTAGCATATTTTCCATATTATTTCATTGCTTTTCATAAAAACAAATACCTGTTTTTAGCAACTTTCATTCCTAGTCATACGGAAATTTAAGTAAGTTTATTTTATCCTTTAAAAAGTTGTTTTCCAGGCTCTGCATTTTTATAACGTTATCTATTATCTATAACACAATTAAATAATGAACAAGTTCATTTTGTTAATCTTCATTTTAATGAAGCACTCTGGAAGCAGATTTAGACCGAACAAACTGTGTTTGTTACACCAAAGCAACTTGCCTCTGTTGAACAACTGCCACTTTAAAAGATGGCAGACTTGAAGCTTCCAAAATGTTGTTAAACTGTTAAACACCATAAATGCTAGCAAATTCATTACAGCTTTCTAGGAGTTCTTCAGCTTTTCCACAGCCTGCAACCTTTCCATTATTCATGAAAATAACCTTGTCTGCCCTTTGTAAAATCTGTTTTTTATTAGATGCAATTATACAGCCAAAGTTCTTATTATTAATATTTTCTTCAAAACGGTTCCAAAACTCCCTTTCAGTTTCACCATCAAGAGCACTGGAGCTATCATCCATGACGTAAATCTGTGCATGGTGGATAAACATTCTTGCCAAGGCAAGTCTTTGTCTTTGACCTCCCGAAAGCCTGCTACCATAACTACCTGCTTCTGTCTGGATTCCTTGATCCATTTTTAAAACATCTTCTTCAAGTACTGCATAGTAAAGTGCTTCTCTTATTTGATCTTCATTGACTTCTTTACCTAAAAGTAAGTTTTCACCTATGGTTTCGCTGAAAATCTTTGCAAGTTGTGGAGTGTAAGCTATATTAGGTGGCTGTAAAAACTCTTTTTCATTTTTTATTTCAACTCCATTCCACAAAATTTCACCTGAATCCTTTGGAACCACACCAGTAAGAACATTTAATAAGGTAGACTTTCCTGAGCCCACTGCCCCAGCTATTGCAAGGACTTCTCCAGGTCTTAGGGTAAAACTTACATCTTCTATACCATTTTTATCATCATGTCCATAGGTAAGATTTAGCACTTTAAGCTCCTTTAAAGATATCCCCTTTGCAGTATTAGGGTGAAACTTTTCTATAGGTTTAAAAGCACTTAATTTACAGAATGAAGTAAGATTATCCCCATTCTTCTCTCCTATAACTTCTATAATCCTATCATAAGACACCTCTGCTTGCTTCATTAAAGCTACTAGTTCTACAATTCTATCAACACAGCTGGCAAGAGTCCCAAGGTAGGCAACAAACATACTAAAGTCTCCTATTGGAAATCTCCCCTCCATCATGATCCTTGCAACAACCAGCATCATAACAGCAGTACCTATATATACTGTTCCTCCTAGTACTGCCTGTAGACTTGAGTCAAAGAGAGTATCCTTTAATATAGCTTTAAGTCTAATTCTATTTAATTTTTCATAATGGTTTAAAACACAGGTTTCTCCACCTGAAACTTTTATGGTTTGAACAAGCCTTGTTGTATCTCCAACCATTTCACTTACCTTTGAATGAATTTCTCTATTAACCTTACGATTTTCTTTAATCCTCTTTGAAGCAAGATTAATTATTAGTATAACTAGAGATAGTGGAATAAATATATAAACAGTCACTCTCCAGTTAATTATTAAAAGTGATGCTACCGCAATAATAGAATATACTACAAAACCAGAAACCTCTGATAATAATTGAGAGGGGAAAGCACATATAGACACATCATCATCAAGTATTTCAAAAACTCTTTCTGATTTTCCTGCAATATTTTTCACGTTGTCCTTTTTATATATAGCCTTCATTATGTTATTTCTTAAAAGATTTTCATAATGAAAAACTTGAACGTTATCCAGTCTAGCGCAGGCAGTTATTGCTGCAATCCTTACTAAAGCAACTACAGTAATTCCAATAAAAAAAATAATAACTTTAGAAAGTACACTTTGCACTTCCATATCTCCCGCCACAAAGTTTAAAATCTCTCTAATAAAATAAGTAATAGCTGCATTATAGGAAAAAATTATTACATTAAGAAATACACTGACAACATACATCCATGGTTTATATAATAATAAATCAATAAAAAGTCTAGGAAACCCATTCTTCTTCATTTATTTTCACCTCGCTGTCCACTTCCATTGTTTTGCATAAGCTATAAAACTTGCTTGATTTATCCTTTTCTAATTCTTCTTTTTTCCCGTATTCAATTACTTTTCCGTCTTTTAAAATCATGATGCTGTCTGCCCACCTAAGTGCACTTATCTTATGTGCAATAGTAATTACTGTTCTATTTTTAGTAAGCACATCAAGTGCAGATAATATTCTCTGCTCTGTGAGGTAATCTAGTCTTGATGAAATCTCATCTAAAATGATGATGGCAGGATTCATAAGAAATAAACGGATTATAGAAATCAGTTGAGCCTCTCCTGCAGATACATTGTTTTCTCCCATTTCCAAATAAGTATCCAAACCTTGAGGAAATTTTTCCAACCAATTGCTTAAACCCATTTGATTTATAGCCTCTAGTATATTCCCATCTGATATGTCATCCTTATATAAGGTAATGTTTTCTCTTAAAGTCCCATGTAAAAACTGTACCTCTTGAGTACAATAAGCAATTACACCTCGAAGACTCTTCCCTTTAAGCTTTTTTATATTAATTCCATTAAGTAGGATTTCACCTTTATTAAACTCATAAAGTCTTGTAAGAACCTTTGCTAAGGTGGTTTTACCTGAGCCTGACTCTCCCATAATTCCCAGTCTTTCTCCAACTCTTAATTGAAAGCATATATCCTGTAGTATTGGGTTATCCTCAGAATATCGAAAGGTTAAGTTTTTCACTGTTACCGTCATGTCCTTTGACTCTATTTCTAAGTTGCCTTCAGCAATAGAAGTTTCCATATCTAGAAGTTCTTTTACTCTGATAAGTCCCGCCTTTGAAGTTTGTAGACTTGTGAGATAATTTCTAAAATCCTGAAGCCTATCAAAAATTAATCTAGTGTAAGTATGAATTAAATATACAGTTCCTACTGTGATAAATCCTTTAATCCACAGATTCACTGCAATGCCTAGGGAAAGAATGGTAACTATTCCCTCTAAAGCTGTTGATGCACTCCAAAGTCTTGAATACATCATTCCAGCAGGTAAACTCTCCTTAAATCTATGTTTCATGGCTTCATTTAACTTATAGATAGAATATTTTTCTGCTCTATTTGTCCTTATCTCCACAACATTATCTATTTTCTCCTTCATAATTCCATTGAATCTGGATATTGCTGTAGAACGCTTTACATACAACTTCATTCCATAGTCCTGTATAGCCTTAAAAATCCAGATTGCAGCAACACTAAAAACCACCATAGAAAGTGCAATAACCCCATTTTTCATAGCTAAAACTATGAGAACTCCAGCCATAAGCAAAGTACTACCTACCAATTTAAAAATCAATATATAAAAATAAGAAGAAAGGCCCTCTGCATCTTCATCTAACCTGCTTATCATTTCCCCGCTAGTCCAAGTTTCATGGTGCTTCATATCGATTTTAAGAAAATGCTTAACCACATCTTTTCTTAAGAGGTTGGTAAGCTTTAACCCAAAGCTTTTAGCAAAGTATGACTCGAAGACATTCCCTGCCATATTCATAAGTATTGTCACCATGTATACAAAAACCAGAAAGGTCACATATTCAATGCTTTTTCCACCCTCAGCTGAATCAATAAAGTTGCTTAATACTTGTGGCGATAAAATTTGGAGTACAATATTACTAATAAAAAATATACCTAGTAATACCATAGCTTTTTCTTGTCCCTTTAGGTACTTTATTAAAAATGCCCCAAAGAATTTTTTCTTCTTCATGTTCTCCCCTCCATTCCCAAAACTACCTCAATATTATTTTAGTATCTTTATACTTTCAAAGGTTAGATAAAAAACTTTTCTATATTATTTTTTACATAAAAAAAGCTACTACTAGACATTTCAGTAATAGCTTATTTACAAATTTAAAAATTTCATCTCAGAAGGTTACCATTGATCAGCGTATTAACATCTGAATTAGTATAATACCACATTGCACTATTTTTCACTGTATAAGATAACAATTATGCTATTTCAATTCCGTTACTTAATCTTTATTGGTACATAGAAATCCATCTGCTCGTACCCCATGGCCTTACAAGCAGAGGGTGGAGTTGGAATATTACCTAAGTATGAACGAGAAGCATCTTCCTCAAAGCAACCTTTTTCTTCAATAAAATTTTTAATGGTGGTAATTGTCTCAGAACTATCTTGTCCATCTACATCAGTAGCAACAGCGTATAATCCACCTGGAAAATTGATGATACTAAAATCCTGAGGTACATCCATACCTTCATTGTATATGTAATACCATATAAATCCCTCCTGTTGATGGTCATAAAACATAAAATCCTTTGGAAACATTGGTCTTTGCAAAGAACTAAACCACTCATTAAATCTTTCAAGCTTCCCATCCCCAAACATACCACATTGAGATGAAACCATTTTACATGCAGGCATTTCATAAATACGAACTTTTTCCATTTTTATTCCCCCTTCAAACTGAAAAAATATATATTTTAAACTCTCAATACCTTACTGAGACTTAAACTAAGAATTTATTAACTATAAAATAAATTAAGAAAACTTTATTCGTACTGTGTTGTTATATTCATTTGTACTTCCCTTTTCTTATTTTCGCTCCCACTACTTTACCAAATTTCCATCACTAATTTATCAGCTTATCTTGCAAATTTTCCCAACATATAACTTTCAATAAATCATATGACCCCATGGATTTACTTTAAGAAAAGAAGTTATTTTGCCTTCTATTCAGATTTGTCTATGATGCCAATTAGTTATCCATTGCTTATTCCACAGTTCTAATAGAATCAATTATGCTTTGGAAAAGTAATCTTTTAAGAGGTCCTATAGATGCCAGTATACATATAATCATAGAAACTATAAATACTTCCAAAATACTTTTCCATGGGAAAAACCACTTTATAGCTTTATCATATTTCAGTACTTTATATAAACCGCCATGAATAAGAATCCCCAATGAACTCCCAATCAAAGTGCTAAATATACCATATAATAAGCCTTCTTTTAATATCATTGCTCTTATTTCATCATTTCCCATACCTATTGCTCTAATCATTCCAAACTCTTTCCTTCTAAGTATTATATTCATACTTATTGTGTTTATTATATTAACTATTCCTATAATAGCTATGATGACTACAAAACTATGCAATATTATAGATATGCTTTTTTGAGCATTTTCATAAAATTCTAATTCATCTCTATAAGATATTAATTTTCCTTCCTTTTGTTTTTTTGCATACTCATTAAGTTTATTTTTTATATAATTTTCATTTGAATCCTTTTTTACATTTATTCTTAATACTCTATATTTCTCTTCATTTAACCATTGTTTTAAAGCATCTTCATGCATAATAACTACAGTATTAATGCCATGATCCATTGTAGGAAATGGTAGTTCCTTTAATATTGCACCGATGTTTATTTCTTTCTTATAATGTTCCCAGTTACTATTATCTACCAAAGCAGTTGACATATTAAATTTATCTGATACTTTTAAGTTTGTACTTTTTTCATTAGATTGATTTTGAATTAAAATAACCTGATTATTCTTTTTCATATCTTCTAAATCTAATTTCCCATCCTCTAAATATTTGTTCATTTCCTTCAATTGTTCATCATTACACCCATATAGCTCCACTTGCACAGGATAAATATCTTTTTCCATTCGAGAATCACTCATATTATTCTGGGAATATATCTTTTTCAAATTTTCTTTGTAAACTTCAGTAAGTTTATTCCCTGAAACCTCCAATGATGACCTAAAATACATATTTTTCTTAACAGTACTTATTCCTTCTAAATTTAATATTTCATTCATAGCATTTTCATCATAGCCTATATTTTTTTCACTATTATTTACACTTAAAATATAATCAGAGTTTATGTTAGATTCTACATTTCTTAAAGGGTCCATCCAAATACACAAACTTGTTACTACAATAAAAAGCAATGTACTGATGCTTAAGGATATAATTGTTACTAAGAACCTCTTCTTATTCCTTGCTAAGTTTGTATAAGCCATAGCTGTTGTAAACTTAGAAAACCCTTGTATTTTCTTATTTCCTTTTAAAGTATCTAGCTCTTCACCTTGAATTGACGTATTATTTATTGCCTCCATAGGTGATATTTTTGATGCTTTTTTTGAAGGAAAATATATAGATATAAATATAGATATAAAACATGCTATAAAAGGTAGTAAAATTCCAGCAAAAGATATTTCAGCTTTACCTTTAAAACTCATAGTAAAACTAAATAATTTATTTATTTGATTAATAGAAATAATTCCTAATATTATCCCAACAGGTATAAATAGACACCCTAATATTGCTCCTTCTCCATATATTAATTTTTTTATTTGCTCTGTTTCACATCCTATAGCTCTTAAAAGACCAAATTCACGTATTCTTTCTACTACTGAAATACTATATATATTATAAATTACAGATATAGAAGCAATAATTATTATTATGTTTAAAAACGTAAATACCATATTAGATTTTTTAATTAGATCTAAAGTGTTTATATAACTATAGTTTTGATTAATAAAAACCCCTTTTATTTTAGACATATCTTTTAAAGTTTTGTCTATATTTGTAGAAGGTTTAAGTGTAAAATGATGGATATATCTGTACTCGTCTTTATCAAGAGTATTTTTTACACTATTAATGGTTAAGTATCCCTTAGCTTTTTTATCTTCCATAGAATCTATTCTGTTTTGTAAAATTCCTGATAAGGTAAATTCTTTTTCTCCTTTTTTAACTGCTGGTGATTGTTTATCATTTTCTACTTTCATATAATTAAATACACCACTTTACAAGTAATTTAAAATTACCAAAAAATACAACGTACCAAACGCCTTCTAGATATCAATACTAATCTTGTGAACACCAATAT
>NZ_JAGGLL010000062.1 GCF_017874425.1 Clostridium punense | reverse complement strand
AAAATCGTCTAAGAGACAAGTATTTTTTTGATAGCAGGCTACGCCTAAGAGCTGGAGGCAAAAAGGGAGAGCGTGCCGAGGCACGCCTTTTTTATTATTCTACGCTGATATAAACAGCGTCTTCTTCTTTAACAACTCTAATGTATTCAACTTCTGGATCTTCTGTTCCCTGAACATAAAGGCCAGTATCCTTTAATCTTTGAACATAATCTACAATGTCAGTAGTGATTTTCTCACCAGGACAAAGTATTGGAATTCCAGGAGGATAAGCCATTAAGAACTCACCACTAATCATACCAACGCTATCCTTAATTCTAACAGGAGTCTTAACACTGTTAAAGGCCTCGCTTGGGATTTGGATTTGCTCTGGAATTTCTGGTATGTCTATAAAGTCTGCTTTAGTGCTTCCTTTTCCATAGTACTCATTACTAATTTCTCTTAAAGCCTTAAGTAATCTTTCCATACCTTCTGGAGTATCACCAAAAGAACCAACAATAAGCACATTATAAAGATCGGAAAGCTCCATTTGTATATGATACTTATTAGATAATATCATGTCTAAATCATAACCTGTAATACCTAAGTCTCTGCAAGTTATAGTTATTTTTGTAGGGTCGAAGGCATAAGCACCTGGTTTTCCTAGTATTTCTTCACCAAAACAATAGAAACCTGGGATTTTATTTACTTCATCTCTTACATAGTTCGAAAGATCTATAGTTCTATCAAGAAGTTCTTTTCCTTCAAGGGCTATTTGTCTTCTTGCAGTATCTAAGGATGCCATAAGAATATATGAAGGAGAAGTAGTGTGCATTAAGTTAAGTACTTGTTTTACTCTTGGGATGCTGATACGTTTTGAACGAACTTGAAGCAAAGAACCTTGAGTTAATGCACCAATGATTTTATGAGTGCTTTGAGCACAAATATCTGCACCAGCTTCCATAGCTGAGACAGGTAGTTTTTCATTAAAATTAAGATGAGGGCCGTGTGCTTCATCTACTATAAGTGGAATGTCATACTCATGAACGATATCAGCAATTTTACCAATGTCCGTAGATACCCCATAATAAGTAGGATTAATTATAAGCACAGCCTTTGCATCAGGATGTTCTTCTAAAGTTGCTTTAACGGTTTCTGGAGTTACACCATGAGCTACACCAATTTGTTTATCAAGCTCAGGCTGCATGTAAACTGGAATTGCTCCAGCGAGAATAATTCCGCCAGTAATTGATTTATGTACATTTCTTGGAATTATTATTTTATCTCCTGCACCAACCACAGAAAGAATCATAGCTTGTATAGCTCCAGAAGTACCGTGTACAGAAAAAAAGCAAGCATCAGAGCCATAGGCGTCTGCAGCCAATTCTTGTGCTTTTTTTATTGGACCTGTTGGATGATGGTAGCTATCCACAAGCTTAAAAACTGTCACATCAATTTTGAATGGGTTTTCTCCCATAAAATCTTTAAATTCTTTATCTACTCCTACTCCTTTTTTATGTCCAGGAACATGAAAAGGAAGAGTTTCTCTATTTACATATTCCATTAAGGCATCAAAAAGTGGTGTTTCGTTTTGGTTTAGCTTATACAATTCCATACCCTCTTTCTATATTCTTTCAATTGGTGTAAAATAATTATTATAATTAACTTATGAATTTATCATAAGTTTTATGTATGTACATAACTATTTAGTTAAAATAGCACTAAGCATCTTCAAAAAATAAATAAGTCAATCTGCTCATCTATTTTGTGCTATACTGCGTCAACAGAACCCTTTGATAGCTCCACTATCTGCGGAACCTGTTTCCTTGTCTATCGCAAAATAGCTTTCACATCTTTGACTTGTTATTTATTTTCAGATGCCTTATAAATAAAAATACAATTTTAAGGCTAAAATTTTAGATATTATTTATATATATACACATAAAACAAATTAATTATAAATTAATATCTTTATTAATGCAATAAAATTTTCACTTTGTTTATAATATTAAATATGCTGTATAATTCTAGTATAGGAGCTAGTTTTATGGTAATATATAATTTTGATAAAAAACTAGTTTTTGTGCATTGATAAGGCATAATAAAGATTTTGCTTATAGGATGGTGAAATATGAGTATTGAAAGCTACTTATTAGATAAATTATCAAAGGTACTTTTTTTAGAAATAAAAGAAGGAAGCAAGATAAATGATTTTAACTTTGAAGAAAATACCTTTCTTCCAGTTAGAGGAGATGAAATAGTAGATAAGACAAAGGCAGGAGAAAGCTTAGAGCATATTCCAGTAAATATGTTTGTTGAGGGAATGTTCTATGTGTTAGGTGCAGATAAAAGTTTTAGATTTAATGAAACCTATAAAAAACTCATTGCCCATGTGCCAAATAGCGATAAGTTCATAAAAGGAACAATTTTTAAACATATTAAAGAAGAAAAATATGAGGATGCATACATATTGCTCAGAGGTTTTCTAGAGATAGATGAAAGCCAAGAGATTTTTGATAAGGCTTTACTGCTAGCAGATGCTTTACGAAATAAAAATAAAGATTTTAAGGATGAAGAACTTAACTTAATAGAAAAGAGCAAAAAAGTTAATAATTATACAAAGCCATTTTATTATGAGGCACTGATTAAAAGAGATGACAAGGATTTTCAGGGAGCCTTATATGCTATAAATCAATATTTGGCTTTAGGAGGGCAGATTACAGAGGAAGTAATGGAGCTAAAAACTTCCTTAAGTACTGTAACTGAGTATGATAAAGGTAAGGAATTAGTATATGAAGCACCTAAGGAAGCCCTACAAATTTTATTGCCTCTTTTAGATACCTTAGGAGACACTGCAGAAATATACTATTTTATAGCTGTCGCTTATAGGATTTTGGAAAACTTTGAAAAAGCTATTTATTATTTGAACGAAGCACTAGCAATCAGTAGTGATTACATAGAAGTAGTCAATGAACTTGGTGTCAACCATGCTTGCTTAGGAAATTATGACTTTGCAATTCAATATTTTAGAAAGGCTTTTGAAATTACAAAGTCTATAGAAATTTGCACAAATTTAATTATGTGTTATATTAATATTAATGATGTTAAACAAGCAAAGCTTCACTTAGAAATTGCTAAGAAGTTAGACCCAAAAGATGAAATAGTATTGGAACTTGAGGAAATTTTAAGTAAAAGCTAAAATATCATAAATGTCATAGGTTTATGAGGAAAAACTTGGGGGATTCAATGAGTACTAAATTACTTAAATATAATATTTATTCAGATACAAAATCAAATCTTATAAATGAAGTTTTTAAATATAAAAAGGTTCATATTGTTTCAGGTAACCCAGAGATTTTATTTCAAGGCTTAAACAATGATTCCTTGTTTCAAAATTTTACCGCAGACAACACAATAATAATACCTGATGGAGTAGGTACTGTCATTGCTTCTAGAATAGTAGGGCAACCGGTTAAAGAAAAAATAGCAGGTATCGAAGTTATGGAAGACATTATAAAAAATTGTGAGGAATTCAATCAAGGAGTTTATTTAGTAGGAACCAATGAGGAGACTATAAAAAAGTGCGTTGAGAACTTAGAGAAAAAGTACCCAAAGCTTAAGATATTGGGTTATCATAATGGTTTTTTTGATCAGGAAAATTGCAATGATATAATTGAAGATATAAAAGAGAAGAGTCCCTATGCCTTATTTGTAGCTATGGGAGCACCAAGACAAGAAAACTTTATTATTAAATATATGGATGAACTTCCTTGCAGTATATTTATGGCTGTGGGAGGTAGCTTTGATATAATTGCTGGAAAGATGAACAGAGCACCAAAATGGATGATTAATATGGGATTGGAATGGTTTTACAGAGTAGCTAAAGAACCCTCACGTATTAAGAGATTATCATCTATACCTAAGTTTTTTATTCAAGTAATAAAGGAAAAATAAGGATTTGAAGATAAAGTATAGGCAAAGTCCTATACTTTATTTTTTAAATATCTGTTGAAATTTAAAAACACTTACAGTGGGCTTTCAAAATGAAAATGAATTAATCGAAAAAGGTTTCTAGGAAAGTAATAATGAGATTATATATAAATTCGAGTTTTCATTTATTCTTTTAGAACATGACATTAATTATATATTCAAATATGTAGGAGGTGGTTTTGATGAAGATTTTACATGTAATTGCTGGTGATGATAATGGAGGAGCGGGAAACCATGTTTTAAACCTATGCAGCAACGATAATTCCCTTTTTTCTAATGAAATAGCTTTTTTAGGAAAAGGAATTTTATTTGAAAAGGCTGAAGCTAGAGGTATAAAGAATATGGTTTTTAAAAAGTCTACAAATAATTCTCCTCTTATAGATTACATCAACAATAATAGCTGTGATTTAGCTGTATTTCATGGTGCAAGGACTTCATTAATTCATTTAATATATGGGTTTAAAATAAAGAGGAAAACCGTGGCAACTATTCACAGTGATTACAGATATGACTTTTTAAATAATAAGTTAAAATTGATACTCTTTACTCCCTTAAGTACCTTAGGACTAAAAAGCTTTAAAAACTATATAACTATATCAAACAATCTGAAGGGTTTGATAGATGAAAAAAATTTTAAAGGAAATAAATATGTAGTAAATAACGGCTTAGACATAAAAGGAATTAAGCATAGAGAAAGAGAAGAGCAAATTAGAAGCAGATATGGAATTTCTAAGGATGACTTTGTTTTTGGAATGGTGGGGAGATTTCACCCTATAAAGAATCATATGGGAGTAATTGAAGGATTTTCAAGGCTTTCAAAGGAGTATGATAATGCTAAACTGCTTTTAATTGGAGATGGAAGCTTAAGGAGTGACATTGAAAAGCTTATAAAAAGTAAAGATTTAGAGAATAAAGTTTTTATTACTGGCTTTGTAGATAATCCAATAGACTATCTAAAGCTTTGTAACTGTTCCATTATAGCTTCTTTTAGTGAAGGGGGAGCACCACCACTAGTTATGCTAGAGTCAGCCTATGCAAGGGTTCCAGTTATGGCAACAAGGGTTGGAGATTTAGAGAGCATTATGCAGGAAGAGAAGGGCTACTTAATAGAAAACCAAAGTAGTGAAGCAATATATACTACTATGAAACAGGTTTGTAAAGATGAAGAACGTAGCACTAAAGGCGCTAATATTGAAAAATTATTATATGATAGGTTTACCTTGGAGAGTTTTTGGAGAACATATAAGTCCATATACGAAAAAATAATAAAACTTTAAAGTAAGTAATGTAATAATTTGCATAATCATGTATAATAAGGGATAGCAGGTCCGTTTTATAAACATATTCCTATTATATATTATAAGAATTTTACTGGAGGACAAAATGGGGAAGAATGACAAAATAAATGGTGTATTATATATAATTTTATCTGCAATTTCATTTGGGGTTATGCCAATTTTAGCAAAGCTGGCTTATAACGGAGGTTCAAATCCTGTTACTACCCTATTTTTAAGGTTTTTATTTGCTTCCTTTATGCTATTGTACTACTTAAAAGCAAATAAAATATCTATGAAGCTAAATAAAAGTCAAGTAAAGCTGGTAGTTATACTAGGAGTTGCAGGATATTCTTTAACTTCAGCTACCTTATTTGCAGCTTATAATTATATATCTGTTGGTATGGCTACCATGCTTCTTTATACCTATCCAGCCATAGTTACTTTGTTTTCTACAGTGATTTTCAAAGAAAAAGTTCATATAAAGAAAATAGGTTGTTTGCTTTTATCTATTGGAGGGATTTTCACCATGATAGATATGGGAGCTACTAACTATAATCCTACTGGAATATTACTAGGATTACTTTCCTCCTTATGCTATTCTTTGTATGTGCTAGGAGCATCTCATAAGGAGATTAAAGCAATAAATAGTTATGTAATGACCTTCTATGTGTCAGTACTTGCAGCAGGAGCCCAGTTGATTTATGGGGCTGCAACTAAGAGTCTTGTATTTAATATAGAATTTTATAGCTTCATAGCTATATTACTTCTAGCCTTTATATCCACTGTAGTTGCTCTAATGGCATTTTTACAGGGGGTAAAGATTATTGGCTCTTCGAATGCAGCAATATTTAGCACTTTGGAACCTATTGTAAGCTTAGTATTAGGAGTTATAATACTAAAAGAAGCCTTGACAGTTAGGATTGTTATAGGAAGTTTACTGATAATTTCTTCTATGGTTATATTGGCTAAAGAATAAAAACTGAGATATAAATAAAAAAAGTCTATACAGTAGGCTTTTTTTTATTATGGTTTAATAGAGTAAAGTGATGGCATATTAAAAATATTCGCAATATTCTTGAATTAATTTTAGAAGGTTATTTGAACTTTATAAAGAATAGAGTATGTATATAAAATTATAAATAATAATGGGGGTTATTAAATGAAAAAAGTGGTGATTGACGGTAATAGTTTGACTTTAGAAGAAGTTATAAAGGTAGCAAGGAAAAATTATAAAGTTGAACTTAGTGAAGAAGCTAAAAAAAGAGTAATTAAGTCTAGAAGTATTGTTGATAATATTGTAGAAAATGATGAAGTTGTTTATGGAATTACTACAGGGTTTGGTAAGTTTTCAGATGTAACTATATCAGGAGAGGATTGCAAAACTCTCCAAAGAAACCTTATTATTTCTCATGCTTGTGGATATGGAAATAACCTAGCAACTGATGAGGTAAGAACAGCTATGCTTCTTAGAGCTAATGCTTTATCTAAAGGATACTCAGGTATTAGGTTAGAAACTTTGAATACTCTTATTGAAATGTTAAATAAAGGAGTTCATCCAGTAATTCCAGAGAAGGGTTCTTTAGGAGCTTCAGGTGATTTAGCGCCTCTTTCTCATATGGTGCTTCCTATGCTTGGGGAAGGAGAAGCTGAATATGAGGGGAAAGTACTTTCCGGTAAAGAGGCAATGAAAAAAGCTGGTATTGAAACTATTGAGTTAGTGGCAAAGGAAGGCTTAGCTCTTATCAATGGAACACAAATAATGACAGCAGTAGGAGCTCTTGCGCTGTATGATGGAATTAACCTTGTAAAAATTTCAGATATAGCTTCAGCTTTAACTTTGGAGGCACTAAGAGGCATAAGGGATGCCTTTGATCCGAGAACTCATAATATTAGACCTCATAAAGGACAAATTAACACAGCAAAAAATATTTTGAATTTAGTAGAAGGAAGTAGTCTTATCACAAATCAAGGAGAAATAAGAGTACAAGATGCTTATACTTTAAGATGTATTCCTCAAATTCATGGTGCTAGTAAAGATGCCTTAAACTATGTAAAAGAAAGAGTTGAAATTGAGATTAACTCAGTAACAGACAATCCAATAGTTACTGAAGAAGGGCAAGTAATTTCAGGAGGAAACTTCCATGGCCAGCCAATGGCTTTATCCTTTGACTTTTTAGGAATTGCTATGGCAGAGCTTGCTAATGTGTCTGAGAGAAGGCTTGAAAGATTAATAAATTATCAGTTAAATGATCTACCAGCTTTCCTAGTAAAACATGGTGGCTTAAACTCAGGTTTTATGATTACCCAATATGCAGCAGCAGCGTTAGTATCAGAAAATAAAATTTTAGCCCATCCAGCGAGTGTAGACTCTATACCGTCTTCTGCAAATCAAGAAGATCATGTAAGTATGGGAACTATTGCTGCTAGAAAGGGAAGAGATATTATAAGAAACTGCGAAAGAGTTTTAGCCACTGAAATTTTGGCAGCTTGCCAAGCTATTGACTTTAGAAAAGATTTCAATTTAGGAAAAGGAACTAAAGTAGCTTATGAAACTGTTAGAGAAGCTGTGAATTTTATAGAAGAAGATGTGGTTATGTACAAGGAATTAGAAAAGGTTCAACAGCTTATAGTTGAAGGCAAAGTTGTTAATAATGTAGAAGAAGTGGTGAAAGTAATTTATTAGATTTTAATTTAGCTTGGATTTATAAGTCGGAAGTTTATGAAGAGTTAAATAAGTAGATTTATTATATAAGGAGTAAGAATGTCTTAAAAGTTAGGTGATAAAATACCTAAGTAAAATAAACCTAGTTATCATAAAGGAGGATTTATCATGGGGAGAATTATTGAATGTATACCAAATTTCAGTGAAGGAAGAGACAAGGCGAAGGTAGAAAGTATTGTAGAAGTTTTAAGAAAGGCTGAAGGAGTAAAACTTTTAGACTATTCTAGTGATGCAGACCACAATAGAACAGTAGTTACAGCGGTTGGAAATCCAGAGGCACTTCAAGCAGCAATAATTAATATGGCTGAAAAGGTATATGAAGTTATAGACATGAGCACTCATGAGGGTGGACATCCAAGAATGGGAGCACTAGATGTAGTACCTTTTGTTCCAATTGAAGGAGTTACCATGGAGGAATGCGTGGAAATAGCTAATAATGTTGGTAAAGTAATTGGTGAAAGATTCAACATACCTGTTTACCTTTATGAAAAAGCTGCTTCAGCATCACATAGAGAGAACTTAGCTTCCGTGAGAAAAGGACAATATGAAGGGTTCTTTACAAAGATAAAAGAAGCAAACTGGAAGCCAGATTATGGTCCAAGTGAAGTCAATGTTAAAGGTGGATGTATTGCAATTGCAGCTAGAGAGCCACTTGTAGCTTTTAATGTTAATTTAGGCACAGATAAAGTGGAAATTGCTGATGCCATTGCAAAAACTGTAAGACATTTAGGTGGTGGCTTAAGATTTGTTAAGGCCATGGGAGTAAAGTTAGAGGATAGAAACATAGCTCAAGTTTCAATGAATTTAGTAAACTATGAAAAAACTGCAGTTTATAGAGCTTTTGAAATGGTTAAAATGGAAGCAAAACGTTATGGAGTACCAGTTGTAGGTAGTGAGGTTATTGGACTTGTACCAATGGCAGCTTTAGTTAGAAGTGCTGAGTACTACCTTCAAATTGAAAACTTCTCTATGGATCAAATATTAGAAAAAAGAATAAGTGAATAAGATTATTTAGGAGCTGATACTAATGGGCATAATTATTAAGAATATTGACTGCTTAGTTACCTGTGAAGGCAGCTATAGAAAGAAAAAAGAAGAAATGAAGGATGCCAAAATCATTGAAAATGGTTATGTGGTGGTGAAGGAAGAAAATATCGTAGCTGTAGGCAGTGGAGAAGGCTATAAAGAATATATAACCCAAGGTGATACTATCTTAGATGGAAGAGGTAAAACAGTAACTCCAGGGCTTGTAGATCCTCACACTCATGTAGTATATGCTGGAAGCAGGGAAAGAGAGTTGCCACTAAAATTAAATAAGGTAGGCTATATAGAAATACTAAAAATGGGTGGAGGCATATTAAGCACAGTAGAAAATACTAGAAAGGCTTCTGTGGAAGAGTTAGCAGGAGAAGCTAGAAAAAGATTAGATATTATGCTTAATCATG
Source organism: Clostridium punense (assembly GCF_017874425.1). GTDB lineage: Bacteria > Bacillota > Clostridia > Clostridiales > Clostridiaceae > Clostridium_J > Clostridium_J punense. Next base: position 3,610 of record NZ_JAGGLL010000062.1, on the reverse strand, counting down.
GAACTACTACTGTAGAGAGTAAATCAGGTTATGGCTTAGATTTAGAAAGCGAAGAAAAAATCCTAAAAGTAAATCAGCTGCTTAATGAAAGTCATCCTATAGATGTAGTGTCAACCTTTATGGGAGCTCATGCAATCCCAAAAGAGTATAAGGAAAACAGACAGGAATTTATAAGAATAATTAATGAAGAAATGATTCCTTATATAAGTGAACATAAACTAGCTGAATTTGTTGATTGTTTCTGTGAAGAAGGAGTTTTCACCACAGAGGAATGTAAAAACATTCTAGAAATAGGAAGGCAACATGGGTTAAAGCTTAAAATTCATGCTGATGAGGTTGAGTCAGTAAAGGGAGCAGAATTGGCGGGAGAATTAAAGGCTACAACTGCAGAACATTTAATAGCCGCTTCTGATGATGGAATTAAGGCCTTAGCCGATAATGATGTGGTAGCAGTACTGTTACCTTCTACAGCCTTTTATTTAATGCTTGGAAAGTATGCAAGGGCAAGAGAGATGATAGATAAGGGGGTTGCTGTTGCACTAGCAACAGACTGCAACCCAGGAACTTCACCTACTGAATCACTGCAAAATGTAATGACCTTTGCTTGCTTTGGAATGAGAATGTTCCCAGAGGAAATTATTAATGCTATGACAATTAATGCTGCTTGCGCAATAGACAGAGAACGTAGTGTTGGCTCAATTGAGCCAGGAAAAAAAGCAGATATAGCAATGTTTAATAGCAAAAACTTAAACTATTTAATTTATCATTTTGGAATAAATTCTGTAGATAAAGTTATAAAAAATGGTAAAATCGTAGTTGAACGTTAAAAGGAGTGAGCAAATATGTTAGATAATAAAACCGTAAGAGAATTTGTAGCAGAGCTTGGCTCTAATTCACCAGCACCAGGTGGCGGAAGTGTAGCAGCTCTGTCTGCATCTTTAGCTTGTGCTTTAGGAGCTATGGTATTCAACTTAACAGTTGGAAAGAAAGCCTATGCAAGTTTAAAGGATGAAGAAAAAGCATTAGTAGATAGGCACTTAGAAGTTACAGATAAATTAAAGGATGAATTCTTAGATTTAATGAATAAAGATGTGGATGCCTTTAACTCTGTAATGGCTGCTTTTAAGCTTCCAAAGGAAACTGAGGAAGAAAAAGCTATAAGAAGTGAAAAAATACAAGAGGGCTATAAAGGAGCAATTGCAATTCCACTAGAAGTAGCAAGAAAAACCTTTAGCCTTTATGATAGTATTTTAGTTTCAGTTAAATACGGAAACAAAAATGCAATTTCTGATGGGGGCGTTGCAGCTTTAATGACTCAAAGTGCCATTGAAGGAGCTATATTAAACGTGAAAATTAATCTTTCAAGCATTAAAGATGAAGAGTATAAGGTAGCAATGGAAAAGGAAATAGAGGCACTTGCTAATGAAGGTTTAAAAAGAAAAGAAGAAATATTAGCTATAGTAAAAGAAAATATGTAATTAGATATTGTTGCATAGTGGATAAAAGTCTTAAATAATCAGAAAACCATGGATAAGAGAAAAGTAACTCTATTATCCATGGTTTTATTATAGTAAATAAGTAGGATAACTCAAAAGACCCTTGAAAAGTTATTGCTGTGGTTATTACAGAGTCCTTTTATAACAGCATTTTTAAGGGTTTCCATTATTTTAAAAATTCTTTATTTATGTTATACTAGGTTAAACAAAGGTAAGGAAGTGATAGCGTTGGGACAAATATTTATCGATAATATTAAAGAGGTCATTGAAGTTTTGAATTCTCCTATAGATTTTATGTTTAAGGAGATTGCAATTGGAAGCTTTAGAAAAAAAACAAATATCCCAGAAGATAAGAGTGTTGCAGAATATTACTACGAAATAATTAAAAATAACAAAGAAAAAGGAACAGTATACACTCCATTGGCTATGGCAAAATACCTTATAGAAAACACAATACAAGAAGAAGATATAATAAAAAATCCTTATATAAAGATATTAGATCCAGCCTGTGGAACAGGAAACCTATTAATACATTGCTTCAATCATATAAAAAACATATACATAAAGAATTTAAGTAAAATCAATAAGGAAAATAAACTTAAGCTAAATGAAGGAAATTTAAACAACCATATTATTACAAATAACTTATATGGTTTTGATATAGATAGTGTAGCCTTAGACATACTAAAACTAGACCTATTTGAAATCAGTGGGGAAGTTACAAAGAATCTTTTAAGTGAGGACTATTTACTGTATGAAAATCACCATAATTTCAACATAGTAATTGGAAACCCTCCTTATGTAGGACCAAAATCTATTGATAAGGAATACTCTTTAACCTTGAAAACTATATATAGTGAAGTGTTTAAAGACAAGAGTGATATTTCCTACTGCTTTTTTAAGAAGTCTATGGATAGTATTGGAGAAAAGGGAAAGCTATCCTTTATTACTTCAAGATATTTTTTAGAATCCTCTAGCGGAAGGAACTTAAGAAAGCTTATAAGTGAAACTATGTCAGTTTACAAGCTTATTGATTTTTATGGGGTTAGACCTTTTAAAGGAATAGGAATTGACCCGGTGATTATATTTATGAAAAAAGAAGAAGAATCACTAGAAGAAATAGAGATAATAAAACCTCTTTCTGATAAAGGAAGAAAGGATGATAAGTTCTTTAACTCTTTATTTCTAAATGAAGGAGACCACTACAATAGATTTTTCATTCCTCAAAAATCACTGCAGGGGGATGAGTGGATTATCAGAGATAACAAGGTAAAAGAAATAGTTAGAAAGATAGAAAGTAAAAGTGAGTACCTATTATCAGATATTTGTACAAGCCATCAGGGAATTATTACTGGCTGTGATAGGGCCTTTGTAGTTAAAAGAGAAACTGCCTATCAAAAGGGCTTAGAAGAAGATATATTAAAGCCATGGATTAAAGGAAGTTACATAAGAAAAAATGAAGTGAATAGGCAGAATAGCTACCTTATATATTCAGACCTTATTAAAGAAGAAAAGGAATATCCAAACTCTATTAAGTATATTGGTGATTACCGAGAAAAGCTATCTTTGAGAAGAGAGTGTGTTAGGGGAGTAAGAAGATGGTATGCTCTTCAATGGGGAAGAACTCAAAACATTTTTGAAGATAAAAAAATTATATTTCCATTTAAGGCTGCCAGCAGTAAATTTGCTCTAGATGAAGGAAGTTATTTTAGTGCTGATGTGTATGCTTTAAGATTAAGAGAAAACACTGAATTTTCCTATGAGTTTTTATTGTTCATCTTAAATAGCAATTTATATGAGTTTTACTTCAAGACCTTTGCTAAAAAGCTTGGAGAGGACTTATATGAGTACTATCCTAATAATCTAATGAAGCTTAGAATTCCTAATATAAAAGAGTTTAAGGACTTAACTGAGAAAGAATTATATGATTATTTTAATATAAGTGAAGAAGAAGTAGAGATAATTAAAGCTTCCTTATAAAATATTAAAAAGGCTAGTGGCATAACCATTAGCCTTTTATTTCAGTGCGCCCAGCATGGGCGGCAGCTCGGTGGTGAAAGTCCACTGTGGGGGTTGATAGCACCAACCACTAGCCTACGGCAAGGGTGTCCACC
>NZ_JAGGLL010000061.1 GCF_017874425.1 Clostridium punense | reverse complement strand
ACTCGTTCCCATACCGAACACGCAAGTTAAGCTCTAAACGGCCAAGAGTACTGCAAGGGAGACTTTGTGGGAGGGTAGGTGGTCGCCAGGTAATAATATGGATCTTTAGCTCAGTTGGTTAGAGCAACCGGCTCATAACCGGTTGGTCCGGGGTTCGAGTCCCTGAAGGTCCACCATATTTGGGGGTATAGCTCAGCTGGGAGAGCACCTGCCTTGCACGCAGGGGGTCAAGAGTTCGAATCTCTTTATCTCCACCAAAAGCAATCCATTTTGGATTGCTTTTTTACTTTATAAAAAAACATTTATAAGTAGTAATAAAGCTAAAATTGTTAACAAATACAAGTCTTCATTAAAACTATGAATAACTATTGGTGCTTAGGTTAAAGTAGTTTTATAATATCTTATAGTGGGTTATTTATAAACTAATTTTAAGTATAAAAATAGGGAGAAGATTATGGCAGTATATAGAGTAAAACAGTTCGTTAATGCTATCACTGCAAAAATAACTGAAGAAGATCTAAATTTTATTAATAAGTACCTAGATGTTAATGAAATAGAACTTTTTAATAAGTTGCCTGTATATGATAGAAAGCATTGTATTAATGTTGCGAAAGATATTATAAGAGAAATTGATGAGGAAAAATTTAATAAAAGTAATAAAGACTTTAATTATAAAACTTTGATTAAGGCAGCACTACTTCATGATATAGGAAAAAGCCATAAAAGCCTTAATCCAATAGATAAGTCTATATTAGTTCTACTAAATAAGTTTACAAAGGGAAAGCTTAAAAACTATACTAATTTCAAAAAAGTTCATGTTTATTATAATCATGGAGAAGAAGGATATAAGCTTTTAAAACATAGAAACTATAGTGATAAATTTTTAGCTGTGATAAAGGATCATCACAAAAGTGATATAAGTTGTGAGTATACTAAAATAATTAAAAAGTATGATGATAAAAATTAATAACATATAGAACTAAGGTACAGAAATAAAATGCTATGAAACCTAGAATATTTGCTTTAAATAAGGCAAATATTCTAGGTTTTTTTATTTAATTCCATGATTTTTATAGAATTAGTTGACTTCATAACTACTATGCAATACAATGTAGTTATAAGGTAACTTGTATTGCAAGGTAGGTGATATGATGGCTAATAAGACACAGCTTCTTAAAGGGATTTTAGAAGGATGTATTCTTAAGATAATAAATGAAAAAGAAACTTATGGATATGAAATTGTAGAAAAGTTAAAAGGCTATGGGTTAGAGGATATAAGTGAGGGGAGTATATACCCTCTTCTTATAAGGTTAGAAAAGAATGAATTTTTAAATTCTACAATGAAGGATTCTCCTTTTGGTCCTAAACGAAAGTATTATAGTCTGTCAACTAAAGGAAAAGAGGAACTTGAAAGTTTTAAGGGGGCTTGGCATTACCTAAGTAAAGTTGTGAATAATATTATGGAGGATTAGTTATGGGACAAGTAAAAAAATATATTAAGGATACAAACATTCATAAAGAAAAGCTAAATAATGAATATAGAGTTATATTTGATGAAATTATGGTATACTTTAGAACATCAGCTTTACCAGAGGAGGAAATAGAAGTTACCATACAAGACATTTTAAGCAGTTTTTTAGAAGCTCAAGAGGCAGGAAAAGCTATAGAACAAGTCATAGGGGAAAGCTATAAAGACTTTTGTGAAAGTATAATAGCAGAGTTCAAGAGCACACCAAAGGATAGGAAAAGAATTATATTGTCTAATATATCTATGTTGTTTCTAATAATTACAAGTATTATAACTGTTAATTATATTATTGATTCTGTTAGATATTTTATAAAAAGTAGGAGTATGACGTTTAACTACGCAGTAAGTTTAGATACTATAATACAAGTTTTAATGGGAATTGTAGCAGTGTATGTAATGTTTAGGTATGTAAGAGGCAGTGGTATGACTAAAACTACTAGAAAAGCTAAATTGAAAGAATATGGTACTTTATATTTAGCAAGCTTGATTTATATTTTGATATTTGTGGGTCTTGAATATTTTAAAATAGATAAAATAGTATTTTTCAGTGTAGAAATATATATAATAATTCCTCTTCTTTGTCTAATAATAAAGATATTTGATTACTTTGCAAATAAGTGATGTAATTTAAAAAATAATAAATATAATACTACTATAGGCCCTTTTAGATAAAAGCTAGGAGGGTTATATTAATATTTATTTTTAAGAACATAATAATTTTATTATATTATTTACCAATAAATGATAAAATATAAATATGGCTATACGTGAAATTTTATTATATAAATTATGTTAGTGTACGGAGGAAAAGATGAGTTCTAAAAGTCGTAGAGATAAAATAAGAGAATTATTCATAAATAATAAAGAACCTCTAAAGGGGCAGGCATTAGCAGAGATGTTCAATGTAACAAGACAGGTAATTGTAAAGGATATAGCAATTATTAGAGCAGAAGGCTTAAGTATCATTGCTACTCCAGAAGGTTATATAGTGCCTGTAGATAATTCCAACACATTAAAAAGAGTTATTGCAGTAAGTCATTCTAAAAATAACATGGAAGACGAATTAAAAACAATTGTGAAGTATGGTGCAACTATTGAAGATGTTATTGTCGAACATCCTCTCTATGGAGAAATAAAGGCAATGCTCATGATTAAGAATTTGTTTGATTTAGAAAGCTTCGTAGAAAAATTTAATAACTATGCTGCAGAGCCATTGTCCTCTATAACCAATGGTGTACATTTGCATACTATTTGCTGTGATAATGAGGATATCTTAAATAAGATTATAGAGGAATTAGGAAAAAAGGGATATTTAGCTGATGCTAAGGATAAGGACTAAAAGTAAATAATAAAATAAATATATTAACTTCAATAACTTAGGTATTGAAGTTGTTTCTCTATATAACTATAGTATATATATAACAATTTTAGGGGGAAAAGATTTGGAGAAGGTTGCATTACTTAAATGTGAAAGTTATGACGTAGATTTAATAGAAAGTAAAATTAGAGAAGGATTTCAGTTGCTTGGGGGAGAAAAGTTTTTAAGAAAGTTAATTCCCTTAAATAGTAAGGTATTATTAAAGCCTAACTTACTTAGTGTAGAACATAAGGAGTCTCCAGTAGTAACTCATTATGCTGTATTTGAGGCAGTTATTAGAGTCATTAAAGAATATACTGATGATATAGTCTTTGGTGATTCTCCAGGCTTTGGAGATGGAAGAAAAGCTGCTGAAAAGTGTGGACTTATTGCAGTTGCTGAGAAGTATAATGTGAGTGTTGTGGACTTTAATGAAAGTGTAAATGCCAAGTTGGAAAATTCCCTTCTATGTAAGACCTGGACTGTGGCTAAAGCTCCCTATGAGGCAGATGTAGTTATAACATTACCTAAGCTGAAAACTCATGCTATGGCTTATTTTACAGGAGCTATAAAGAACCAGTTTGGTTGTATACCAGGTACAGGAAAAGCTACTTGGCATACTAGAATGCCTAAGGCAGAAAACTTTTGTAAAATGCTATTAGATTTAAATTCTGTAGTTAAAACTAGCTTTGCAATAATGGATGGTATAATTGCTATGGAGGGAAATGGTCCAAAATCAGGAAGCCCATATAACCTTAATACAATAATAATGGGGGAAAGCATTACTGCAGTAGATTCTACAGCAGTAAGACTAATAGGTTATGATAACCCGTTAGATACGCCAGTTTTAAAGGAAGCCTATGATTCTAAGTATGGAGCAGTTTTACCAGAGGATATAGAGATTTTAGGGGAAAAACTAGAGAGTTTAAAAGCAAAGAATTTTCAACTTTGTAGAAAAGGTGGAGACTTTTACTTTATTAATCCAAAGGTTACAAACTTTTTAAGAGAGCTTATTGCTCCAAGTCCGCATTTAGTACCAGAAAAGTGTATTTCCTGTAGTAGATGCAAGGAAGTGTGTCCTGAAAGTCCAAAGGCAATAGAGATGATAGATAAAAATGGCAAAAAGTATCCGGAGTGGGATATGAAAAAATGTATAAGGTGTTTTTGCTGCCAAGAACTTTGCCCGGTGGGGGCAATTGAAACAAAGCAAAGTGCCTTAGGAAAATTAGTTAGTGGGGGTAAGAAATGATAGAAATGAAGAAAAAGAAAATATTAACTTCTTTAATACTAGGACTTTTAGTAATTATTGCATTACTTTCTTCTAGTATTAACATAATTGTAGACTACCAATGGTTTAAGGAATTAGGATACCTTTCAGTATACTTTACAAAGGTCCTAGCAGTTTTAAAATTAACAGTTCCAGTATTTCTAGTAGCATTTTTAGGAATAACTCTTTATTATAGGAGCTTAATTCCTAATATACGCAAGCTTGGAAAAGTTGTTGAAATAGATAAGGTAAAAGAAAAAAAACACTTTAAAATTTTTCTTTTTATTAATTTTATAGTTTCTATGATTTTTTCTATAATTTTTTCTAGTGAGTATTGGTATAAGATACTTGAATATACTAGTTCAACAAAATTCAATTTAAATGATCCGATTTTCAACAAGGATATTTCCTTTTTTGTGTTTAAGTTACCATTAATTCAGTCTTTGTATAATAGCGCTATGTCCTTAATGGTACTTTTAGTAGTAGGTACCTTTGTGATTTACATGATTCTTACTGCTAAAGATAAGGTGTTTAATAAAACTATACAAGTAGATGGAAGAAATATTAGAAATTTAACTAGTGGAATAACATCTTTTGCTGGAAAGCAACTTGCTGTAATTGCTGCATTTATAATGCTTTTAATATCACTTGGATACATGATAAATGGATGGAACCTAGCTTATTCTCCAAGAGGAATTGTATTTGGAGCTAGCTATACAGATGTTACAGTATCTTTGAAGTTTTTTAAAGTTATAACCATAGTAGCCCTAGTTGGTGCATTTGTGGTATTCTTCAGCATTATGGCTAAGAAGGTAAAACCAATTATAATATCTGTAGTTATAATTGTAATTTTAATGGTAGGAGAAAATTTAGCTGCTGGAGTAGTTCAAAAGTTTATTGTACAGTCCAATGAAAAGTCCTTGGAAAAGCCTTATATAGAGCATAATATAAACTATACTAAAAAGGCTTTTAATATAGATGAAATTAAACAAGAGGATTTTCAAATAAAAAATGAGTTAACTGCAGAAAAGTTAAAAGCAAATGAAGATGTAATAGATAATATTAAAGTTAATTCTTATAGACCAGCTCTAGAATTTTACAACCAATTTCAATATATAAGATACTATTATAACTTTAATGACATAGATATTGATAGATATAATATCAATGGAAAATATAATCAAGTATTCATTGCAGCAAGGGAATTAGACTTTGAAAAATTAGATAACAATAATACAATTACTTGGCAAAATAAGCACTTAGCCTATACTCATGGTTATGGAGTTGTAATGAGCAAGGTTAATTCAGTTACAAGTGAAGGACAACCAGATTTTATTATGAGCAATATTCCAATTGCTAATGAAACAAATGTACCAATTGACAACCCTAGAATTTACTTTGGAGAGGGTACTAATGATTATAGTATTGTAAACACAAAACTTGGAGAAATTGACTATCCAATGGGTGGAGAAAATGCTACTAACAACTATGATGGTAATGCAGGGATAAATATGACCTTTTTAAATAAACTTTTATTTGCATTAAAGGAGCAAAACCCTAAATTCATATTATCTAACGATATAACTAAGGATAGCAAAATAATTCTTCATAAAAATGTATTAGAAAGAGTTAACAAAATAGCGCCATTCTTAAGATATGATAAGGATCCTTATGTAGTTATTAGTGATAACAGACTTTATTGGATGATAGATGGATATACAACCTCAGATAAGTTTCCATTTTCTCAGCCTATGGATGGCATTAACTATATAAGAAACTCAGTTAAAGTAGTTATTGATGCTTATAATGGGGATACTAATTTTTATGTAGTGGATGAAAATGATCCAATTGCAGTAACTTATTCTAAGATATTTCCAGAGCTATTTAAAAGTAGTAAAGAGCTTTCAAAGGATTTAAAAGACCATTTTAGATACCCAGAAGATTTATTTACAATTCAGTCTAATGTGTTATCTAAGTATCATGTATCTGACCCAGGAGTGTTTTATAATGGTGATGATGTATGGTCTATTGCAGAGGATAAAGAAAAAGTTGAAACTGAACAAAAATTTAATGAGGCAGATTATGTTACTATGAAATTACCTAATGAAGGTAAGGAAGAAATGGTAATTTTGGAGTACTTTAATACTAAAGGCCGAGATAATATGGTTGCTATGTATGGAGCTAGAATGGATGGAGAAAACTATGGGAAGATGTTTTTATATGAATTCCCTACAGGTGGAACCGTATATAGTCCAATGCTATTTAAGCAAAAAATAAACCAAGACCCTGTTATTTCCAAGGAAATTTCTCTTTGGGATACAAAGGGCTCTGAAGTTCAATTTGGAGATATACTTATAGTTCCAATAGAAAATTCCCTTTTATATGTGGAACCGCTTTACCTTAGAGCCTCAGGTGAAAAGAGTATACCAGAGATGAGAAATGTTATAGTTGGTTATGGTGACAAGCTAGTTTTAGCTCCTAATATAGAGACGGCTCTTAAAAACATCTTTAATATTAAGGATGAAGGAAATAATAAGCCAAATCTTCCAGGAACACCAGTAATAACAGGAGACATGAGTAAAGTTAAGGAAGCTTATAAGAAGGCTATAGAAGCTCAGAAGAATGGTGATTGGGCAAAATATGGGCAGTATATAAATGAACTTGGAAATTTAATTAACAGTTTATCACAATAACTGACCTTATTGGAGGGCACTATGGATTATGATGTATTAATATTAGGTGGGGGCATTATAGGTTGTGCCCTTGCCTATGAACTTTCAAAATATAATTTAAATATTGCAGTAGTAGAGAAGGATTACGATATTGGAAGTGATACTGCACTAATTAATACTGCAACAATTTATGATGGCTTAGAGAGTGAAGATGAATTATCTTCAAAGCTTATAAGAAAAGGAAACCTAATGATAGAAGAATATGCAAGTAAGTTTAATGTTCCTTATAAAAGATGTGGCTCTATTTATGTAGCAAAGGACGCGGAACAAGAAGAGTTCATAGATAATATGTATAAAAGGGCTCAGAAAAAGAAAATAGAAGATGTAAAGCTCTTAGAAGGAGAAGATATCTTCAAATTAGAGAAAAACTTAGATAGGGAAATAAAGAAAATCCTCTATATTCCTAATACTGGTGTTCTCCGTTCCTATGATTTAGCCTTAGCTTATGGTGAAATTGCTTTTGATAATGGAGTTAAGTTTAAACTTGAAGAGGAAGTAGAAAGCATTGAAAAACTTACTAAGGGGTTCAAGGTTGAAACTAATAAAAATAAATTTACTTGTAAAATTGTAATAAACACTACTTTAGACGAAAGACTTACTAGAGGTTATGATAATAAACCTGAAAGAATATATAATAAAAATTACTTAAAGTACATTATGCTTGATAAGAAATATGAAAAATTATACTCTAACATAATCTTTGATATAAAGGGTAAAGAAAGAATATACATCAGACCTACTATAGTGGGAAGCATAATTGGTGCTTATAGCAATGATAAAAATGTAAGCTACGATAGAGTTATTAGAAGGTTATCACCTCTTTTAAAGTCTATAGATAGCAATAGAATAAAAATGGTATTAGATTGGCACCTGTTTGATGAGCCAGTAAGAATTGAAAATAGCGTAGAAGAAAATGGCTATATAAATGTAGAAGTAAGGCACTATGGTCAAGTTACTATGACTCCAGCTTTAGCTCTCAATATTTGTAATTTAGTGGTTGGGAATTTAAACTGTAAACTTAAGAAGGACTTTATAGATAAAAGACGTGAGTATTATAAGTTTAAGGAGCTTTCCAGTGAAGAAGTAAATGAAATAATTAAGCTAGATAACAAGTATGGAAAAATCATATGTGCTTGTGAAGGTATTACTGAGGGAGAAATAGTAGATGCTATAAGAAGACCCTTAGGAGCAAGAACCCTTGAAGGTATTAAAAGAAGAACAGGAGCTGGCTTTGGAAGTTGCAGAGGATGCTATTGCAATGAAAAAATAATTTCTATTTTAGCTAGGGAAACTGGAAAGAAAATAACAGAAATTGTTAAGCATTCAAAAAACTCTAGAATAATCCTAGGAAGAATTAAAGAATTTGATACTATGTAAGGAATGATAATTTTATGAAGGATAAAGATATATTCACTAGTGTAGTCAGAGTAAAAGGTTCATCCAAGCATGATGTAATACCTATTAAAAGCTCTGCACCTATTGATAAGGAGCTATGGATTGAATGCTCTAAAGCTTTAAGTAGAATTCATGTAGGCCCTCCTATGTATATTGGAGATATTGTATGTAAAAATATCTTAAATACAGGAATAGATATCATATGTACTAAAAATATACTAAAGGATGGACAGTAGTTTAATATAATAATTGACAAAGCCCTTTTAAGATAATAAAATTATATAAAACTAAGTGGTTGCATAAGTTTTACTATGTAATTTATAATATAAAGAGAAAATAAAATACGTAAACCGTAGAAGAGAATAGTAACCATAGCATAATGTTAAAGAGAGTCAGCATTTGGTGAGAGCTGATACATTATATATTGTGAATCCACCTCTGAGGGACTGTGATGAGCAGTACGGCAATGTCGTTAATTAATTAAGAGGAATAAGTGATTTACTTATTCAATTAGGGTGGTAACGCGGAGTCTTTCGTCCCTTTGCAGGGATGAGAGGCTCTTTTTGTTTTATTTAAATCAGTTATCTAAGGATTTTACTATGAAATAGAAGCTAAGTTTTAGCACCTTTAAATTAAGTATTAAAATTATTTTATAAATAATTCTATAAAACACAGGAGGAAAAGATATGTTAGATTTAAAAAGAATAAGAAATAATCCAGAGGAAATTAAGGCAGGATTACTTGGAAGAAGTAAGGATTTCAATGTTTCTTTAGTTGATGAGTTAATAAGCTTAGATGAAAAAAGAAGAGGCATTCTAGTAGAAGTTGAAAATTTAAAGAGTAGAAGAAATCAAGTTTCTTCAGAAATACCAAAGCGTAAAAAAGCTGGAGAAGATGTAGCTCCTATAATGGCAGAAATGAAGAAGCTTGGAGAAGACGTTAAAGCTTTTGATGGTGAAGTTGGTGAAATAGATGAAAAAATAAAAGATATATTATTAAGCTTTCCAAATATACCAAACAAGGATGTACCAGAAGGAGCTTCAGATGCCGACAATGTAGAGATTAGAAAGTGGGGAGAGCCAACAAACTTTGACTTTGAGCCACAAGCACATTGGGATCTTGGAACTAACTTAAATATTTTTGATTGGGAAAGAGCCGGGAAAATAACTGGTTCTAGATTTACTGTATATAAGGGTTTAGGAGCTAAGCTTGAAAGAGCTATAATAAGCTATTTCCTAGATACTCATACAGAAGAAAGTGGATACACAGAAATATTACCACCTTTCATGGTAAATAGAGATAGTATGATGGGAACAGGTCAACTTCCAAAGTTTGAAGAGGATGCTTTTAAAGTTACAGATACAGATTATTTCCTAATTCCTACAGCGGAGGTTCCAGTAACTAATCTTTACAGAGATGAAATATTAAATGGTGCAGACCTACCAATAAAACATGCAGCTTATAGTGCTTGCTTTAGAGCAGAAGCAGGATCAGCAGGAAGAGATACAAGAGGACTTATAAGACAACATCAATTTAATAAAGTTGAGTTAGTTAAAGTTACAAAGCCTGAGCAATCTTATGAGGAACTTGAAAGATTAACTCAAGATGCAGAAAAGGTGCTTCAAGGCTTAGGACTTCCATATAGAGTAGTTAAACTTTGCAAAGGAGATTTAGGTTTCTCTTCATCTACAACTTATGATATAGAAGTTTGGATGCCAAGCTACAATAAATATGTAGAAATATCAAGCTGCAGCAACTTTGAAGATTTCCAAGCAAGACGTGCTAATATAAAATATAAAGAAACTCCAAAGGATAAACCGAATTTCGCTCATACACTAAATGGATCAGGAGTTGCTATAGGAAGAACCGTAGCTGCAATTCTAGAAAACTATCAAAAAGAAGATGGAACAATAGTAATACCAGAAGCTCTAAGACCATATATGGGTGGAAGAACTGAAATAAAATAATTATATAAGGTAATTTATGTAAAATAATTTATATATAAAAAGTTAATATATAGTACTTTTGAAGAAAGGCCTTTAAATAATATTTGAAAGCTTTAAAGCCACCAATGTTTTTAATTGCAAGTTATTTAGATTGGAAACATAGAGTTGTAATAAAAAAGTTAAAGCATAAATTATAAAGCTAATCTAAAAATAATCATGACTAAGTAGGCTATAATTACTTCAATAAAAATATAAAGTAAAGTATTATAAAATTTACTAATAATTTCTTAAAAAAATCTGTTGACTAAGATGGGTAAAGTTGTTATAATAGTCTTTGTCAGCAGACATGGAGAGATGGTCGAGTTGGTTTAAGGCACCGGTCTTGAAAACCGGCGTACGTGTGAGCGTACCGTGGGTTCGAATCCCACTCTCTCCGCCAATATTCGGAGAAATACTCAAGTGGCCGAAGAGGCGCCCCTGCTAAGGGCGTAGGTCGGGTAACCGGCGCGAGGGTTCAAATCCCTCTTTCTCCGCCATAGATGCTCTAAGCTGGAGCATCTTTGATTTTGTTTTAACACCCTATTCATCATCACTTGATTAGTGATGTTAAAATAAATTAAATAAAAACATTGACATGGTATTGAGATTTTGATAAAATAACTATGTCAAATGATACGGAGAGATGGTCGAGTTGGTTTAAGGCACCGGTCTTGAAAACCGGCGTACGCGTGAGCGTACCCAGGGTTCGAATCCCTGTCTCTCCGCCATTTTTTTACTGCAAAATACTTAAGGATTAAACTTAGTATTTTTTTATTTTATATGGGTAATTTATCTCATATTTTTAATAACTTAGGCACGGAGAAATACTCAAGAGGCCGAAGAGGCGCCCCTGCTAAGGGCGTAGGTCGGGTAACCGGCGCGAGGGTTCAAATCCCTCTTTCTCCGCCATTAAAACCTAATATGCGGCGGTAGCTCAGTTGGATAGAGTAGCTGGCTACGAACCAGTTGGTCGGGAGTTCGAATCTTCTCCGCCGCACCAAGTAAACCCTGTAATCTCAATGGTTACAGGGTTTTTTATTTTTGTTAAATTCACTACAATAATTAATATGTTGGCATTTTGTTGGCAAGTTAATATAAAAAACATCTAAAAATACTTGAGATTTAAAAAATAAATTGTTTTATTAAAAAATATTTTTGTTATTAGTTAAAATAAAACCAACAATTAATAAAAAGATAATATTATATGAAATAATGGTAAAATATAATATCATGTGATAATTGAAGAAAAATGAATATAATTTGATTTAATAGTAAAAATACATGTAATTTTAATATTGAAAAAAGTACATATAATGTGTAATATTGAATTAATAAGTATAAGGAGATGTTATAATGATTAAATCAACAAATTACTGTGACATTTTAAAGGAAGCAAGCATTGAGAATTTAGATAAAGACTGCAAAATGGCAATAGAAGAAATATACATTAATGATTTACAAAGGAAAGAAGTTAGATTCACATACTATAAGTTAAATGAAAATGGGAATTATAAGTTAGTCATTAGGCCATTAGATGTTACAGAAGATGAATTATTTGAGTTATTTCAAAAATCGATAAAAAATAATGTAATTAGCAATAGTTTTGCTATAAAAATTAGGCAAACTATTGAAAATACTAAAGTTGGTAACTGCCTAGATCAACCATTTAATGATACGGATTATTGTAGATTTTATGCTAGAGGATCTTTTTTATCAGGCGATTTCATGTGTACATTAGAACAAATTTTTATCAAGGAACTTGATAGAAGAGAAATTAGGTTTGGATACTATAAGAAAAACAAAAATGGGAACTTTCAGCTAGTAACAAGACCACTAGATGTTACTGAAGATGAATTTATTGTAATGTTTAAAGATGCAATAGAAAATGGTGTATTTTCTAAAATATTTATTACGGCATTAAAAACTATACTATAATAATTTAAATAATTTAACCCGTTGTGCTAGTAACCCAACTAGCATTATTTACAAATAGAAAAACCCTAGCATATCATGTTACTCTATCATTGAAAAACGCGAATTCAACAATGATAGGGGGAAACACAAATGCTAGAGCTTAATAATTATTATAATACATCAATTGATAGTCTTAAAGATTTTATTATTATCACTTTTGTTATAATTGATGATATTTACCAAAAAGTAACTCCAGTATATATTAAAAATCGAAAAAGTATTGATAGTGCTATCTTATCAGATAGTGAAATCATTACTATTTCATTAGTTGGTGAGTTGCTTACTATTGATTCTGAAAAAGCATGGTTTGGATTTTGCACTAAAAACCTTAATGATTTATTTCCTAATTTTTGCTCAAGAACTAGATTTCACAGAACTAAAAAATCTTTATTTAAAGTTGTTGAACAAATTAGATTTGAATTAATGAATACTTTAGATTACCAATATGAAAGCCTAAAAGTTATTGATAGCATGCCAATACCTGTATGCAAATTTGGAAGAGCTCACTTCCATAAATCTTTTAAGCCAGAGGCTTCTTATGGAAAATGTCCCTCCAAGAAGGAAACATATTATGGATTTAAGTTGCATGCAACCATAGCCTTAGACGGCTTTATTACTAACTTTACTATTACTTCTGCTGACGTAGATGACCGCGTAGCGATATGGGATTTAACAGGCGAGTCCCCTGGAACTATAGTAATAGGTGATAAAGGTTATATTGGGGATCGAATGGCTGACGCCTTAAAATCTGAAAGGCATATAAGCTTAATATCACTTAAAAGAAGCAATAGTAAAATTCAATTTCCTAAAGCCTTAAGGCAAGCCATCTTTAAGGCAAGAAGAAGAGTTGAAACTTCTTTCTCTCAACTTTCAGAGCAATTAAATATTCAGAGAGTTTTAGCTAAATCCAAATGGGGATTCAATAGCAGAATAACTAATAAAATTCTAGCTCATAATCTATGCTTTTTTATTAATAAACTTCTCAACATTAAAATGAATCCAGCTAAGATAAAACAATTACTATTTGGATAAATATTCCTAAAGGACGCTATAAAAACTGTAGGAGTATTCTAAATTAACCTTTAAAAATAAAAATACTATTAGTACAACAGGTTAAATTATCTAATTAATACTACAAGTATTAGTTTTTTTATTAAATAAAGATTTCTATTTTTATGATGAATATCTACATACTAAAGGGTTATTATTTATAGGTTTTAAATGAAAATGGCGAGTAATAAAACTGGTTAAAATATGTAAGTAATTAAAATAAATGGTGATGGAAGAAGAAGGGATTTGGCAAAATATGTAGAATAATAACATTTATTCTATATATAAGGAGTTAAAGTAATATGGAGAAACTAACCGTTAATTTTGAGAATTGTTATGGTATAAAAAGTTAAATCATGATTTTGATTTTAATAATAACAAACATTATCTAATTTATGCTTCTAATGGAGTTATGAAGACTTCGTTCGCAAAAACATTTAAAAATTTATCTTTAGGAAAATTTCCTAAAGATGAAGTGTTCAATAAGGATACTATATGTGAAGTAAAGAAAGAAGATGAAACTTTAATTGAAAAGGAAGAGATATTTGTTATAAATAGTTTTGAAGATGATTACTCTTCAAAGAATACCTCAAAATTAATCGCAAGAAAAGAATTAAAGGAAAAATATGAAGTTGAAATTGAAAAGATAGAAATATATAAAAACAACTTCTTAACTAAGATTAAGGAAATGACAAAAATAAAAGATTGCCCTTCCCCCAATAAAATAGACACACCAAACTCGTTATATCTCGTTTTTTCATAAGATAGCTAGTTATTTTACTTTTAAGCTGCAGTTACTTT
>NZ_JAGGLL010000060.1 GCF_017874425.1 Clostridium punense | reverse complement strand
GTTGTCTTCTTGCAAGTGACACAATATATTTATATCAGGTTTTTTTGTTATCTTCAAAGACTAAATCTCTTTATTACAGGAATACTCGTATAATTAATTTTGTAGTTAGTTTTAATTGAATTTCCAGTGACTAAACTTGCTACAAAACATAAAAGATTACTGGAAATTTAAAAACAGCATAAGATTACTCCTAAACGTCAATATTTATAAGATGAATTGGCGTAGGGATATTCACATTCTCCTTGTTGACCACTATCGTGGTACTTCTTTAAAAGAGTGTTTCCCTAATTGTATTGTTAACTTCTTACCCAGTCGTTGTTCGGATTATTAATCCGTTAGCGTAGCAACTAACAAAAAGTGATTAATAATTTAGTTCTTATTAGTGCGAGGGTGTTGATGCATTACAAATTAGGGGTAATCCTATGCCAGTTCATTTTTTATTTCAACCGAAAGGTGGTGATACCATGGATAACGCTTTAACAACTACTTTATTCATTGGTATAGATGTTAGTTCAAAATCAAATTACGTCTTTGCTTTAGATTTCTTTGGTAAGAAACTTTTATCGTTTGAAGCAAAAAACAATCTTCCAGGCTCTGAAGAAATAGTAGCCAATATCATAACATGTCTCAAACAAAACAACTTAACACACCTTACAATTGCTATGGAATCAACCTCATTCTATAGTTGGCATATAGCTAACACATTAGCTACTCACGATGCCTTAATATGGTTTAAACCTAAAATATATTGTTTAAATCCCAGAGTCATTTCTGCGTATAAAAAGTCTTTTGTTGATATTGATAAAACTGACCCAAAGGATGCATTTGTTATTGCTGACTTTGCAAGAGTAGGTAAAATATCTACTGCTCCATGGAGCGGTGGACAATATATTGCCTTACAAAGACTCACTCGATGTAGACTTCATCTAATGGAGAATATAGCTCGTGAAAAAAACTATATTCTATCCAATATATTTTTAAAGTTTAGTGAACTAGCTGTTCTGGACAAGTCAGAAAATCCTTTTTCCAACACCTTCGGTGCTTCCTCATTAGCAACTTTAACTGACTATATGTCTATTGAAGAGCTAGCAAATTCAAGTATCGAAGATTTAGTATCTTTTCTTGTAGAAAAGAGTAAAAATAGATTTTCTAATCCTGAAGCTACCGCTAAACTACTGCAAAAGGCTGCTAGAGATTCTTATCGTTTGGATAAGTCACTCTATGATCCACTTAATGCCACTATAGCTGCTTCTCTAAATTGCATTAAAGCATTAGAGAAGGAAGTTAAAGGCTTAGATAAAGCCATTGAGAAAGCCATCAAAAGAATTGATAATCATCAGTTTCAATGTTTATTATCAATTCCAGGTATTGGGCCAGTTTTTGCAGCTGGAATAGTAGCCGAATTAGGTGATATCACTAAATTTACTAATCAAGCTGCAGTTGCTAAATATGCTGGTTTAACTTGGCGTAAGAAACAGTCAGGTAACTTCGTTGCAGATAATACCTTCTTAACTAAAACAGGAAACAAGTATCTAAGATACTATCTGCTAGAAGCTGCCGCTAGCGTAATACGCTACAATAAAGAGTACCTTGATTATTATCACAAAAAATATGATGAAGCTTTAAAACATAAACATAAAAGAGCACTTGCACTAACTGGACGTAAACTTGTTAGGTTGGTTTTTGCTTTGCTACGCAATAATCAACTTTATACCTCTAATGAGGTAGTTGAAAAAGCTAAAATTTAATAATTACTTGTCCACACACCTACCTATTTCCAGTAAAAAAAAGGAATTTGGGTTAGGTTTAATTAGTGTACACTTTTTTATATAAGACAAACTTATAAAATTCCAATTTTATTAAAATTTTATCTTGACATATTACCAGTCGTCTTTTCTAATCTTCAAAAGTTTTTCTATAATTAAATATTACAATAATGAAGACTAGAATTTAATGGAGTATCTGCACCAAAAGTCTGCATATCTTCAGTAAATAAAATATTCTATTTAGATTTTCCCCAATACACAGTAATGATAACACCCCCAAGTTTCTTTCTTGGGGGTGTTACTTCTACTTCTTACGATTAGATATTCTTAGTGATATGAAATTTATCTAAATTGCTATACACTTGAAATATTTAGCTACAACCTCCCATAACCTTTAGGAATATAATTAACTCCCCTTAACAACTTTTTTGTCATAGCTACAGCATCTTCACACTTATGTTGCGGTATATTTTTCTCTACAAATTTTAACATTGCAACAAGTCCAGTTGTAAAGATTCCAAATTTGATTTTACAGTTACTTGAAATAAAAATTAAATGATATGTGCTACTGAACTTCACACTTTCTATTTCATGTAAATTTATGGTTTTTGATGAGAATACCTTCTTACTAGTAATATTGTCTTGACTCACAATTATTTTATGGGTGTGGAATATTATTAATGCTCCTATACCAATCAATAGCAGTGCTATTATAAGTAAATCTAACCACATATATCCCCATTTATCAATGCTATTATCAGCCACATCTTCTTTTAGAACATACTTGAAAATAAAATCAAATGCTATATTAAGGATTGCTATTGTAGTAAAAATTACTCCAACAAACCTAATAAATCTATCTTTTTTAAATATCATCTCACCATTTTTCCCAATGTCTGGTTTTTTCCCGTATAAATCTTTTTTCTTTTCACTATTATAATTCAAACTTACAGATGCTTTAGACAAATTGAAAACACTCCTTTTTCACTCTGAAGCTTTATGAACACATAATAAAGTTTCTAGTCTTTATGTACTATTTCTTTATTTTTTATTTTGTCACCTTCTAAGTGTTCATTGATTAACTTACTTGGATTTTCATAAAAATCTTTTTTATTTTTACCAAGCTTTTCTAACCTTTCCTTACTTTCTTCGCACATAGCTCTAATCTTAAGTTCAAGTTCATCTAAAAATCTAACTTCACAACGTTGCAGCTTCATCAATGCTTCTCTTTGATCTTCAGGACTCTTTGCATTAACCATTATTATCCTAAGCATCTGTTCTTCAAGTTTTCTTTCAAAATCTTCTAATTCCTTTTCTTGTTTTTTATCCATTTCCATTTTTTGTTTTTCTAAATCCTTGAAAAATTTCACATATTGATTTACTTCATCCTTAAGCTTATCAGTGGTAATGTTAAATTCAGTATTTATCACTTCGTAAAAATGTACTCTAGTATTAGAATCACCATTTTGAATCATAGCTTCTTCAAACTTAGCAATTAACTCTTTAGGGCTTCCACCAAGTTTTAGTCTATTTATTGCAGCATCTGTATTTTTAGCTTCCTCCCCTGCCCTAAAAGCTTGATCAAGATTGCTATAATACATCTTTAAAGTATCTTGTAATGACATGAAATCTTTATAACTTAAATTTTCAATAGTTTCACCTATATCAGTTTTAGGAAAATTATCCATTAAAAACTGTTGAAGTCCTTTATCAGTGCCTTCAAAGTTGGTTTTATAAAAAACTTTTGAAGCTGAAATCATTTTCAAAGTACTTGCTTCAAATTTCTCTGTATCAACTAGTTTTTCAGCTTTTATACCCAAGTCTCTATGGTCCTTCAAATTACTAGCACTTTGATAATAAGCATTATTAAAAAAGGCATCTATTCTTCCGCCAAGGCCCTTAGCCATGTTTTTTGCATACCTATCAAATGAATTATCTAATACTTTTGTTAGTTGTTCTTTCTCTGATACACTTAAATTTAAATTATCTTTTATGCTATTTAAAATTTTACCATATCCATTCACATGTTCAACTATTGATACTTCATTATTTTCTCCATAAATAGTAAATTCCTTATTAAATTTTGATGAAATGTCCCCTATGATTGTCATTACTTCATCATTAGAATAATCAAAGCTAAAATCTATAACATCACAAATTTCTTTAAGCCAATTATCACATTTAACATTAGCTTCAATATTATTAGTCATGTTATTATTTGTGTTATGGTTTATCTGTTGTTGAAAATAACTTGAATCCAGTCTATTAATACTAACCATATTTACCCCCCAAAATATGTAATGATATTTTTTCCAATTATATTATCGACATTGTCTTTGTAAACTTAAGTCATAATATGTAAATTAATACAAATAAACTACTTATATACACTTTAACCATAATTTAAATTCTACTAAACCCATTAAATAAAAATGGCTTCCTTTTTCTCGCAAGCAGTGTACGAAAAAAGAAGCCAAAGGTATATTGTATTATTAATATAAAGAAGCACTTGCTAGCTACATTGTTGCTTGTCCATAATCTTTAGGAATATAGTTATAATTTTTAAGTATTTTCTTAGCCTTTGCTACTGCATCTTCACATTTATGTTGTGGTACATTTTTCTCAATAAACTTTAGCATTTCTAAAAGCCCTGTAGTAAAGCGTCCAAATTCTACTTTTGTGTTACCATCACTGAAAGTAAAGTTTTTCTTGTTTGAAAACTTTACACTTTCTACAGCATACAACTTAATAGTTTTTGTTGAAAAAAGCTTTAGCGAAGTTATAGACTCTTTTGTAACAACTATTTTATTAGTATAAAATATGATTAATGTACTTATACCATAAAGCGCCAACAAACTCACAAGCGCATAACCACCCCAATACACTAAGGTAACCATACTACTCTCTATATTGTATTCAATTATAACTTCCTCTAAAATACTGCCTAGAAAGAATAAATTTAAGACTGCTATAATAGTGCAAAATGCTCCAAAAAACCTAAGGGCTTTAGCTTTTCCAAATATCATTTCTCCACTTTTTCCAATGGTTGGTTTACTTCCATATAAATCATTTATTATTTTTCCTGTTATACCCGCACTTGCCATTACTGTTGACAACTTAACCACACCTTTCTTTTTCTTATCTAACTTTCTTGCCATATATAATTCAATAAAATAAACACCTTAATATATCTAATTCTATCTAGTATTTTTTAATATAATTAGCCTAAAATTTCCTATACTGTAGCAATAACATTTAAACTTCTATAATGATAAGCCATTTAAAAATTATAGTATCTCAATGAAACTTGGCTATTTAATTACTATCTTATATCTATTAGTCAGGAAAAACACTATAAGCTGTTCCTCCCTTTGGATTTTTTATTATAATTATTCCTTGAAAATAGTCAGTAGTTTTAGTATCAGAATCAGGTTTTAAAACTTCTCTTTCAGCTGGTTCAAAGTAATTTAAGTTTAAAGTATTTTTTATAGGACTTCTTCTATTATTTAAATCAATTATTAAATCTCCAAATTCTCCTTTAACCGTCTGTAGTTGTTTTTCTAGTTCTGTTGGGATATTTGAGTAGACTGGCTGTTCTACCTCAGCCCCCATACTAGTTCCTACTCCATAGTAAGTTCTAATAGCATAAATCTTATCTTTAAATGTATCATCCTTTTGGAGTTTTATAGCTATATTTTCCAAGCCCCAAATTTCTTTTAATACTGAATGTTTCCCACCAAAATGGAAGTAATACTTTCCTTTTGGATAATGGTCACAGAGTTTTTTAAAATTCTTATACGTATAGTTCTCCCTCATACTCAAAAGTTCAAAATCTGTTCTTATATCTGGTTGACTTCCAAAGGTTTTTGGTAAAGTCTGAAGGTCCTTTATGTTTTCCAAAATGAACTCTATATTGAATAAATCCTCCTTAAAACTCTTCTCATATAATTCTCTATTATCCTTAATATGATTTTCCATGTCATTTACTATTTCTAAAATTGTTTTTTTCTTTTCTTGAATTTCTTCTTTTTTAAGATGGAACTTTGTAGTATTAACCCCTACTAAATCCAATTTATTTAAGTTGTTTTCAAAAACCTTAAGCTCCTCAGGAAGTGTTCCAACTTTACCAATGATTATGTTCATGTATTTCTTAATATGCCCTTCAGACATTGATGCTGAATCAATACCTAGAATTGTTACTTTCTTACCTTCTGGTAAGTTTTTATTCTTTTCATAAAGTTTTTTTATCATGCTGAAATCTTCTTTTGTAGCTCTAAAAGCACTCCACTCCTGGAAAGTTTCTTTTAAAATTTCCTCATTCCCTGTTGCTAGATATTCATTAAGCATCATAGCTTCAGAATACCCCGTTTCGATAACGTAATACCTTAAATCCCAATTATCAATAAGATAGTTTAAAAACTTAAACTGTATATCCGTATTTTGTTTTACCCCATGACCTTCCCCGGTAAAGATAATTTCTTTGTCTTCAATTGAATTGCTGATTACCTTTAAATCTGAGTAATCCTCCGGCTTGTCTAATTTTAACTCTTTAGTATTTTTCTTTAAGTAAGCTGTCTCACTTTGTGGTTTTGAAAAAATAACCCCTGCTGCTACTAAAACAGCTACAATAATAACCACAAATGCAATGTACTTTTTCTTCATAATACGTCCCCCTTATCCCCCAATAATAGAAACAATAAATATTGTTATATTAGTATCTCACAAATTAATAACTATCTTAATTTTAGATTAAACCTAATATATTATATAGACTTATTCTATTTCATTCTAAATTATCATATTATTGCCAAATATTCAAACAATACTCATGTATAAATTGTTACTAAATCATTAATTTTGGCTGTTGTTTTTGATAAAAAAAAGTAGTATACTTGTAACATAAAGTGAACTCAGTTCATATAATATAATTTGTGAAGTGAAGGGAGAACTAATGCCTAAAATTTTAGAAAATGTGAAGGAAATACTTCTTATTGAAGGCAGTGAGCTACTTTTAAAAAATGGTTATACCAATCTTAATATTAGAGATGTTGCCAAAAACTCTGGCATTGCAGTAGGTACTTTTTATAACTACTTTTCTAATAAAGATGAGTTAGTTAGGGAAATTATTTTAAATAGCTGGAATAGGATTTTAGTTAATATTAATACTCTTCCTAATACTGAGGAGCCTCTTAAAGTTAAACTTATAAGCCTTTCTGACTACCTAAATAACTTTTTTAAAACCTATGCACCTGTGTTTTCTGCTATGACAGAAAGCAATATTAATCAATGTCCTAGAGAGAATATTTTTGCTCACTTACATAATATAATTGAAGCAATCATTAACAACTCTATCAAAAAGGGAGAAATTAATCCGACTTTAACCTCTTTTAAAGTTGCAAAAATCCTTGTACCTGTAATGTTTTTTTTACCGAGGGAAAAGGATTTAACTTTTGAAGAGTTCTATAGTATTTTAAACTTAAATGAAAAATCTTAAAATTAATTACTATTTTGGTTTATTATTGAAGTTTATCTTGTGCAATTACATAGTTGTTGTGGCTTCTAGATTTTAACTTATCTTATTAATTACTAGAAGCCTATTAACCCCAAGGCAGCAATAATATTAATCATTGATCCTAGTTTAATCTATGTAAAGCACAGGATTTATATATTTTTATTTTTATATGAACAAAGTTCAGAAAGGAGAAAAAAATGAAAAAAACAAAACTTTAATCCTTGTCATGTTTTTATTAGGTATTTTTATAGGGGCTCTAGACTCTGGAATAGTTTCCCCTGCTAGAACAGTTATTGCAAACTCTTTATCTGTATCCTCAAATGATAGTATTTGGATGATTACCATTTACACCTTAGCTTATGCTGTATCCATGCCTTTAGTTGGTAAGATATCAGATAGATACGGTAAAAAGAAATTATTTACTTTTAGTATTGTTGTGTTTGGAATCGGATCTTTGCTATGTGGTCTATCAAACTATTTTGGAGGTTTTTCCTTCTTATTAGTTTCTAGAGTAATTCAAGCTATTGGAGGTGGTGGAATTATTCCAATTGCCACTGCTTACATTGCTGAAAGCTTTCCTCCAGAAAAAAGAGGTACGGCCCTTGGTTTAGTTGGAGGAATATATGGTATTGCTAACGTTCTTGGCCCAACAGCAGGTTCTGCCCTTTTAGATTTAGCAGGGAGCTCTAACTGGGGAGTTTTATTCTTAATTAATGTTCCTATCTGTATTATAGTGGTTATAGCCTCTATGACAATTAAAGAGGAAAAAGTTACTAAGGCTCCTACAAAAATGGACGTTAAGGGAAGCATAGTAGTAACTGCTTTAATACTTTCTCTAATGTATGCTTTAACAAATCTTAAGTTTCATGATTTTGCTAACAGCATAAAGTCTACTAATGTTTATCCTTACTTAATAGCATTTATTATACTTCTACCAATTTTCCTCTATATAGAGAAAAAGGCGGAAGATCCTGTAATTAATCTAAAATACTTTACTAGTCGTGAAATAGCCTTAACTCTTGCTATTGGTTTTATTACTGGTGCTGGAATGATGGGAGTAATATTTATACCTCAATTTGGAGAAAACATACTTAAACTTAAAACTGGCTCAGGTGGGTATTTAGTAACTTTAATGGCAGTATTTTCAGGGTTCTGTGCTCCTTTAGGAGGAAAACTTATTGACAAATTCTCAGCTAAGTTTATCCTAATTCTAGGTTTTTCTTGTACTTTAATAGGAACCCTAGTTATGTCAACTTTAGCAATTAGCTATCCTTCTATTGTAACTTTAACTATAGGTCTTGCTTTCATAGGTTTTGGTATGGGCTTTACCATGGGTACACCTCTGAATTACTTAATACAAGCCAATGTATCTGAAAATGAAACAGCTTCAGCTCAAGCAACATTGTCCTTGATACGATCTATTGGTGTTGCAATTTCTCCAAACTTACTTATAAACTTCATAACAGATGCAGCTAAAAATCTTCAAGGAAATTTAATGGCTCTAATGCCAAAGATAAGTATGGGAGCTAATGCCCCAGCTCAAAGTTTTGGTTCTGGTAGTATTTCACCTGAAGCTCTAGCAAGCCTTCAAAGTGCAGATGTGACTACTGTAGTTGATGTGCTTAAAAACTTTGCTTCTTCTATGATAGACAAAGTTGCTCCAATGATAAAACAAGGGTTAAGCAAGAGCCTTCCTCAAGGAGTTTCTCCTGATGCTGCTCTAGCTACTATGAAAACTGATTACTTGTCACAAATTGAAAGCTCTAGAGCCGCAATAGAAAGCACCTTCCAATCCACTTTAAACAGTGGCTTTAGCAAACTATTCTTAGGTGCAGCTGTAATTGCTTTTATAGGTTTAGTGTTGTCCATAATTCTTAAAGGTAAAGAAAAAACAGTGAAAGTAGATCCTAACTTGACTGTTAAAGAGGATTAATTAAATATAAATATATCTAAGGAACCAACTTAACCTTTAATTATAATAAGGGTTAAGTTGGTTCCTTAAATTTTGTAAAACTTGTTTATCCTTTGTTAAAAGTGTAGAATTATCCTTGGGAAACTTAATAAATTCCTTTGTAACTATAACTTTAATATTTCGGGGTGATGATATGAAAAAATTAAACGGCATTATTTATGCCTTACTATCCTCAGCTGCTTTTGGAATTATGCCTATCTTTGCAAAGTACGCAGCTAATAACGGTTCTAATACTTTATCTATCTTAAGCACTAGATTTTTACTTTCTGCACTTATTCTTTTCGTATATTTTCTTTTTAAAAAGATAAATTATAAGATAGATAAAAACCAGCTTAAAGCCTTGGCTGTAGTATCCCTTTGCGGCTTTGTTCCCACAGCATCTTTGCTATTTTTTTCTTACAACTATATTCCTACAGGCCTTGCAACCACCTTGCATTTCATTTATCCTGCTGTGGTGGTAGCAGCAAACCGAATATTTTTTAAAGATCCTCTTACTAAAAATAAATTAATATCCTTATTTTTATCAATGATTAGTATTTATCTTTTAGTAGGCTTTAAATTTGAAAACATAAATATAATTGGAGTTATCCTTGCCTTAGCTTCAGGGTTTACTCATTCTATATCTATTTTTAGCATGAATAACTCTACATTGAAAAACTTAAACAATCTAGTATCTGTGTTTTATATAAGTATCTTTGCTGGGATAGCTATTTTCACTGCAACAGCTGCAACAGGAAATATTGCTCTTCCAATAAATCCTTATACTGTAACTTCTCTTATTGGAATTGCCTTAATATCAAACATAGCTTCCATATTACTACTTATGATGGCAATAAAAATTATTGGTCCTTCTCCTTCTGCCATACTAGGTACCTTTGAACCCATAGTAAGCATAATTATGGGCATAATATTATTTAAGGAAGCTTTTACCTTTAGTGTTTTCCTAGGTACTGTTTTAATTTTGGCTTCTGTGGTTATTCTTTCAAAGGAAAAACCAGAAGAAGAGTTACAAATTGAAATACTAAAGGAAGGTAACGAGAAAGTTATAGAGCAATAGTTAGAACATTTATCTATCTTCTAAAAAACTATTTAAATCCCTAATTAAAGTCGCTGAAAGCTACTTAGGTCTAGCAACTCAAGACGAAGATTTTTACGACTAAAAAATTATATTTTCTAGTCTGAACAGCTATCACTTTATAAGTTGGCAGATTTGAGACTCCCAAAGTGTTGTTATAATATTGACAAAATATGTTTATTAAATTAAATTATATATAAAAATCAAAATATTGAAAAAGAGGTAAAAAATTATGTCAAAAGGAAAAAAGTTTGTTGAAGCAATTACTTCTATGGACGAAGATTTTGCACAATGGTATACGGATATCGTAAAAAAAGCAGAACTTGTTGATTACTCAAGTGTTAAAGGTTGTATGATTATTAGACCCTATGGTTATGCAATCTGGGAAAACATTCAAAAGAACTTAGATGAGAAATTAAAGGCTACTGGCCATGAAAATGTTTATATGCCAATGTTCATTCCTGAGAGCTTACTTCAAAAGGAAAAGGATCACGTGGAAGGTTTTGCCCCTGAAGTTGCTTGGGTAACTCATGGAGGTTCTGAGCCTCTTGCAGAAAGACTATGCGTAAGACCAACTTCCGAAACTCTATTTTGTGAGCATTACGCAAAAATTGTTCAATCTTATAATGATCTACCAAAGCTATATAACCAATGGTGTTCTGTAGTTAGATGGGAAAAAACTACAAGACCATTTTTAAGAACTACGGAGTTTTTATGGCAAGAGGGTCACACTATTCATGCTACTCCTGAAGAAGCTGAAAAAGAAACTGTTGATATTCTAAATCTTTATGCAGATTTATGTGAAAGAGTTCTTGCAATTCCAGTAGTTAAAGGTAGAAAAACTGATAAAGAAAAATTCGCTGGTGCTGTTGCAACTTACACTATTGAAAGTTTAATGCATGATGGTAAGGCCCTTCAAAATGGAACTTCTCACAACTTTGGAGATAACTTTGCTAAGGCTTTTGGAATTCAATATTCAGATAAAACAGGAAAACAACAATATGTTCATGAAACCTCTTGGGGTGTAACTACTCGTTTAATTGGAGCTATAATTATGGTTCATGGTGATAATAGCGGTCTTGTACTTCCACCTAAAATTGCTCCAACTCAAGTAATAATTGTACCAATTGCTCAGCACAAAGAAGGGGTTTTAGATAAAGCTTCAGAGCTTAAAGACAGAATCTCTAAAGTAGCTAGAGTTAAACTAGATGCCTCTGATAAAATGCCTGGCTGGAAATTTAATGAATATGAGATGAAGGGCGTTCCTCTTAGAGTTGAAATGGGTCCTAAAGATATAGAAAATAATCAAGCCGTTTTAGTTAGAAGAGATACAAGGGAAAAGCTTATAGTTTCTCTTGAGGAAATTGAAAACAAAATCACAGAAATCTTAGACTTAATGCAAGTAGAACTTCTTGAAAAAGCAAGAAACAGTGCAGAGGAGAAAACCTATTCTGCAACTGACTTGGATAAATTCATAGAAATTGCAAATACTAAACCAGGATTTATTAAAGCTATGTGGTGCGGTGATAGAGCTTGTGAAGATAAACTGAAAGAAGTGGCTGGAGTTACTTCAAGATGTATGCCTTTTGCTCAAGAAAACCTAAGTGATAAGTGTATTTGTTGTGGAAAAGAAGCAAGTAAGTTAGTTTATTGGGGAAAAGCATACTAAAACTCTTCAAGCTAGTTTATCTTATAAAGCTATGCATCATAATAATTGTGTAAAGGGTGTATTAGTATGTTGAAAGAATTTAAAGAATTTGCTATGAAAGGCAATGTTGTTGATTTAGCAGTAGGGGTAATCATTGGAGGCGCTTTTAATAAAATTGTAACTTCTCTTGTAAATGATATTATTATGCCTGTTTTAAGCTTAGTTCTTGGCAGAATTAATGTGGCTGGGCTAACTTATACACTTCCAGCCTTTGGTGGAGGAAAGGAAATAGTAGTTAAATATGGTTTGTTCCTTCAAAATATATTAGACTTTATAATAATGGCCTTTTCCATCTTTCTTATAGTAAAATTTATTAATAGATTCAAAAGAAAAGAGGAAGCAAAAGATTCTTCTTCACAAGATTCAAAGGAATCAAATGAAGAAAAACTACTTACAGAAATTCGTGATTTATTAAAATCTCAAAACAATCCTAGTAAGGAAAATAATACAACTATGGATTCAAATCAAAATACAACTCAACCTCAAGCCTAGATTTTTATTGATGGTTTAGGTAAGGTTGATAAGTTAATAAGTTACAAATTAAAGAAAGATATGCATTCCACAATGCATATCTTTCTTTTTTATAATTGTACTCTTTACGCTAAAAGAATTTTATTCCTTTTCTATCTCTACTTCAAAGCCTAAAAATCTATTCCCTTGATAATTTATTTTTCCTTGTTGCCCTTCTTGGAGTTCTTCATACTCAACTGCTGTAACTGAAAACTCTAATTCTTCCCCATCCTCTAATTGAAAGGTAATATAATAAAGAGTTGAGTAATTATAGCTTGGAAGCATATCCCCAAAGGTTTGATTATCTTGAAAAGTTCTAAAGCGTTTGCTTATTATCTTTGCTTTAGCTGTAACAAGTGGCATGGAACTATTGTGACTCCAAGGAATAAAGTTATTAAACATCATATTAAGAAACCCTAAAGACGCTATTAAAAACATAAAAAATAGCATAATAGTAAATATATAAAGGGCTAAATTATGACTCATCATAATATCCTCCACCATACTTGCTTATACTACATTATACGATTTTCCCTCATTAATGTTTCTATATAACATGTTTATTTTGAAATTATTATTTTTCCATATAAGGAGTCCAATTCAACACCTTATAGCTAAGGCCTACCTTAGCTTACTAAAGACTTTTACAAATATTTGGTTAGACATTAACAAACAAGGTCGATAGCTTTCTAATGCAAATTAATAGGAAACCAAGGTTGTAATAAATTTTTCCCCTGATTCCCTCAATTTCAATATTTATTTAATAACTACCTTAACTAAAGTAAATTAGTACATTCCTCACTGAACATCTACCTTGCAGTGCTTCTTCAATAAATCAATAAGTTCATTCTTTTCACTTAAAGTTTTAAAGGCTCTATGAGGTATGATATAAGCATTCATCTCACTAATATAAATGTAAATGTAATCTTCTGTTACTTCTACCCTTTCCACATCCTTCATTGTTACCTTACTTTTCTCTAAGTTATCAAACTCGAAAATTCCTACATCAGTAATTGAAAGTTGCTGAGGACCAAATAAGCTTTTATTTTCTTCTTTATTTAGCATTCTCTCTAGTCTTCTCTTAATGCTACCTTTAAAATATTTTGGAAAAAACACAATCCATCCCACATATATTATTACAAAAGGCATAAAGAAAATAGCAAAGGGTATATCATTCTTTGGCTTCATCATGAATGGAACTAATATAAACATTATTGAAATGATAAACCTTTCAATAAATAAAGTTGTTTTTATAGATTTTGTTTTAGAAATATGGTGCATATTAAACTCAAGGTAATCTTCCTTTGTAAGATCGTAGTTAATCTTCATTCCAACTTCCCCCTTCATTAAGGCATCTGAAAATAAATAACAAGTCCAAGATGTGAAGGCTATTTTGCGTTCACAAGCAAGCTTGTGCCGACAAGGAAACAGGTTCCGCAGATAGTGGGGCTATCTAAGGGTTCTGTTGACGCAGTATATCACAAAATAGACGAGCAGATTGACTTATTTATTTTTTGAAGATGCCTAAAGTAAAATTATAAATATTTTATGGAATCTTTAAGGACTTTATAACATTTTAATTATAGCACCATTTTAAAGATTTTAAACCATAATTATGAATAACTACTTTTGAAAATCTCCTTTATAATTATATAATTTTAAGTTTTTCAGAAAATATACACCCTTAAAAAGCTGTAAGTTTTCAATGTGCTAAAAAGATAAAAACCTCTGAAACCCGCATGAATACTATATCTTCTTATCAATATATGAAGATAATAATATATAAACTTATCAATATTTATTTATATATAGCCATTAGATAGCTGAGATTTAGGCTTAATTTTTTTCTTAAGAGTTACTTCTAACAGAGTCAATAGCTAAGTCATCACCAGCAATAAAGAAATAACTCTTTCACATTGAACAAACAATAGCAACTTCTTCAATCCAAATTTTTTAGTTTCTGAAATTTAGTAAAGAACTTTCAAACACTAGTTTCATATAGAGTAGATTTAATTAAACTCCTTTTCGGTATAAAATTTAATTTAATGATTTATTATTAACATACATAACATTTCAAGTATTTTGTTACATTTATATTAATAACCACACCACTTTACAAGTAATTTAAAATTACCAAAAAATACAACGTACCAAACGCCTTCTAGATATCAATACTAATCTTGTGAACACCAATATTGAT
>NZ_JAGGLL010000059.1 GCF_017874425.1 Clostridium punense | reverse complement strand
ATACACTCGTTCCCATACCGAACACGCAAGTTAAGCTCTAAACGGCCAAGAGTACTGCAAGGGAGACTTTGTGGGAGGGTAGGTGGTCGCCAGGTCATATGGTTCACTAGCTCAGTCGGTAGAGCACATGACTTTTAATCATGGTGTCCGGGGTTCGATCCCCCGGTGAGCCACCAAAAGCACTTCGTATTGAAGTGCTTTTTTGTTTATAATTAATTTAAAACATCAGTAAGTTTTAGTCTAATAATGGTGAATAAATATAATTACTATACTATAGTTGTAGTATGGTATAAATTTAAAATTATAAATTATATTTATTTTCGTATAAAAAAATTATATAAAAGATTACTAACATTTATTAATAATTAGTGGATAAAACTATATAAGTAAAAATAAAATGTGGATAAGTTTTATTTTTTTCAAGGGAAGCTATGGTAAAAAGTAAGTAATGGAAATATAGAGTTCATATTAATTATAAAATCATATAAGTTTGGAGCTGATAAAATGATTTTTGATAAAAATACAAGAGTTGTAGAATTTGTGAGAAGACCTAATAGGTTTCAAGGTTATGTAATTGTAGATGGAAAGGAAGAATTAGTTCATGTACCTAATACGGGTAGATGTAGAGAAATTTTAGTTCCAGGCTGCAAAGTTGTACTTAGAGAAGAGTCAGGGGAACATAGAAAAACTAGATATAGCTTAATTGCTGGGTATAAGGGAGATAAACTTATTAATATAGATTCTCAAGTTCCTAATAAAGTTGTGGAAGAAGCCCTAATCTTAGGAAACATACCAGATTTAAAGAAGTATAATATAGTTTTAAGAGAGAAAACTTTTGGAAATAGTAGATTTGACTTTAAATTAAGCAATGAAGCTGGAGAGGAGTACTACCTAGAAGTAAAGGGTGTTACTCTAGAAAATAATAAAAAGACTATGTTTCCAGATGCACCTACAGAACGTGGAAGAAAGCACCTTTTAGAGCTTATAGAAGTTAAAAATACTGGCAGAGGTGCAGGTGTATTGTTCTTAATTCAAATGGATGATGTTGAAAGCTTTTCTCCACATGATAAAATGGATAGGGAGTTTGGAGATGCTTTAAGATTTGCAAGTATTAATGGAGTAGATGTTTTTGCTTATGAGTGTAATTTAGGAGAAAATTTCATAACCCTATCTAAAAGGGTACAAGTGAATCTTTAAGTTTTTCATTTTATTATACTATTAATAAACACTATAATAGAAGGAATTACTATTTAGAAATCAAAACCTTAAGCAAAGAAATATATGGTATCATATTGTTGTAACAGATTTAAAAATTATTTCCACAAAAACAATATTTCCTTGTGATAAAGGCTCAACTGAAAGTTGGGTCTTTATTTTATGTGAAAATAAATTTTATTTGAAAATATTACATGTTTATATTACTACATTTAATATATAATAAATTTAACGAGATATATTACTGACGAAATGAGGAGATTTTTTTGAAGTTTAAATTTTGTCCGCTATGTGGTAGAAGTTTAATTGAAAAATACAGTTGGGATGAAGGTGGAGTCCCATATTGCGAATATGATGATATTATGTATTTTGATACTCCTAAACCATGTGTAGTAGTGGCTGTAGTAAAGGATGATGAAATTCTTCTTCTTAAACAAAGTTATATTTTTAAAAACTCAAAAGTTTTAGTATCAGGTTATGTAACTGTTGGTGAAACCTTAGAAGAAACAGTATATAGAGAGGTTAAAGAAGAAACCGGGATAACAATTGACAATATTAAATATTTAGGAAGCCAATGTATAAAGTCAAAAGAATTATTAATGATTACATTTATGGCAACATACCTAGAGGGAGAAATAGAAAAGTCTGCTGAAGTTGAATGGGTTCAATGGGAAAGCTTAGAAAATGCACTATGCGAAATGACTGAAGACGAGATTGGTAAGAATATTGTTAAAAAGGTTTTAGAAGAAGTGCAATATAAAGGGCACAAAGCATATTCATGTGATATAAATTCATTAATATAAGTAAGGTTAAAATATGAACCTTACTTATATTAATCTTTTTAAATGAATTTTAAGATTGTTGTTGGTATAGTAAATGTCTACATGGTCTACCATCATGCCAACTAAAGATAATTCAGTATCTAAATCATCATCCCCTGTTAATTCCCAATAATATTCTTCCATGTCATATCTCCTTGGAATGCTAAGCAAGGTTTTCATATTCGATATAGACTTTTCATCTAGATTTTCCACTAAGCAAGAAAAATTAATATTTAAGTTATCGTGCTCTACAAAGTAATCTAGATGTATTTTCTCACAACCAATTTTCAGTAAATAATTCATAATTTCAGTTATAATTTTTAGGTTTCTTTGACGTAAGTGTCTCATTTATTAAGCTTCCTTTCTGAAGGCTGTAATTAGTGGAACTAAAATCATACAAATAATACCGCCAGAAAATCCATTATTGTATAGTATTAAACCACCATGCAAATAGCCAATATTCATAACTAGACAGGTATGAAGAAAACCTGCAAGTATCCCAAAGTACCAACCAAAACTTCCAGATATGGGAGCAACTGTTGTACTAAACAAAATACTTAAAAGCATGTTAGGTGAGTTAATAGACCATATATTTAGTAGAGAGCACAGTATAGCACCTACCATAATGGGTACAGTATTTCTTAAGTGCTTACCAAAGGCACCAAAGCCAGTTATAGTAAGTATACCCCCTAGAGTGGGGCCATTCAACTCCCCATTAACAGCAATAACCATTAGGGTAGAAAAGATTCCTAAAAGCCCCATATTAATTAGTGTTATTCCTTTACCGAAAATTATGTAATAATCACTAATTAATCTACCAGAGGTATTATATAGTTTAAATAAATTTTTAAAGCTTTTACCATTGTAAATATATCCAGTAATAATTAATATTAAAAATAAAGAAATGTATAAAATAGAAAATAGCTTATTATTGCCAGTAGACCAAATTAGTCTTGTACCAAAATTTATACCAAAAGCCCTTAGTACAGACATTAAAAGAGTTCCTAGCAAGCCAGCAGCAAGACCTATATTATAAAGGTTATAACCCTGATGTAGCTTTAAAGTGTAGGATGCCATAGGTGGAAGTAAAAAACCTATTGATATTGTTATAAGAAGTCCGCCAGTTAAGGAAATAAAGGATGGAATAGAATTAGTTACAACTAATTGGGTTACAGTTGGAGATAAGGTTGTTCCGAATAATGATATTATAATGTAGTTAGAAAAGGGTTCCTTTTGATATTTAGAGTAAAGCCATATACCGAAGATAATTGGCCATATATTTACAATGTTTTTACCAAATAGTGAAAAGCCAGCTACTGTAAAAAGAGCAGCCATAATTGGCCCAGAAGGGGTAACTTTTAAAAATGTTAGTATAAAAATGTAACTTAACAGTACAAGGGATGAGTTTATAAGGGTTGCACCAATACCACCTAATTCTATATAATCAGTAATAAGAATATCTGAGTTTAAGACGATAGTTTTTAACCCATGGGTTATTTCTGATATACTATCAATAGATAGCCCTATTATAATTAGTAAAGTGCTGTAGCACGTAACCAGAAGATACGGCAGGGGAAGTTTTAAGTTTTTTATCATAATAGCCTCCTCGCATAAAGTTTTATTTGGTTAAGTTGTAATATATAAGCACTAATATATAATTATTTATAATTTTCTAATATTATTATAATAATAAATATGTATTTTAACTACAATTATTTTCATTGTTAAGGGAGAAATGTTTATGAGAAAGCATATACCTGAATTTAAAGGATTATTAAGAAGCCATATGATAGAACTTCCTAAAGCTATAAGAGATGCTAGTGGAATAATGATTTTCGGAAAAAGGCTAAAATCTTTTGTATTTACAACAGATGTAGCCATTATAAGAAATACCAATGCAGATGCGGTTATAGCAGTTTACCCCTTTACTCCACAGCCAATTATCACAGAGGCACTTATTTTAGCTTCTGATGTACCATTATTTTGTGGTGTTGGTGGAGCAATTACCACAGGAAAAAGAGTAATAAACCTAGCTTTAGATGCAGAGTTTAAGGGAGCTATGGGTGTGGTTGTAAATTCATCTACTCCAAATGAAGTTATAAGTCAAATGAGGGAAACTATTGATATACCTATAATAGTTACAGTAGTTTCAGAATTTGAAGATATTGAAGCTAGAATAAATTCTGGAGCTACAATTTTAAATGTTTCAGGATCTAAAAGAACACCAGAGATAGTAAGAAAAATTCGTGAAAAGCATCCAGAGTTTCCTATTTTAGCAACAGGAGGGCCAACGGAGGAAAGTATAAGAGAAACCATTGAAGCTGGCGCCAATGCTATTACGTATACACCACCAAATACTGGAGAGATTCTAAATGAAATTATGATTGGGCATAGAAAAAGGTACGAGCAGGAAAGTGCTGAATCAAATTCAGATGAAAATGACAATTTAATAAAGTAGCATAAATTTATACTTAGCATAAATTTATGCTAAGTATAAAATTAGTATATAGGAAATCAAGATAAATACTTAACTTGTACATGGAATTCAATGGGGTTTCATTAGAGTGTTTTGGAAATGAGTAAATTAAATTTAAGCAATAAAGTTTATACTTAAAAGATTAAAAGGAGACAATATGACTATAGTAGTATACAATTGTAAAAAGTGTCCTGAGGGTACTTCAGGAAAGTGTGATGGTAATGTAGAGAACTGCATGTGTAAAAGATGCCCAAGAAATTTAGGACAGTGTTTAATAACTAAATATTGTAAAGAAACAGAATCAGTACTAGAAATCCAATAAATTATTGATTTTTTTAAGTTAACAAATATTTAATAATAATTAATTTAAACCAAATTTATTCTTTGAATATTTTTTATGATTAAGCACAACAATAGCTTTAGAGAAATATATATCTAAAAACTAAATTAGACTCCATAAAAATTTTTATAAATAGTTTAAAGTTTTCGTATAAATATTACCTTTATAAAGGAAAATAAGCATAAATAGGTAGTATTTTATATAATCACTTAAAAGGTTTACAAAACCTTAAAATGTTTATAGGAGGATTTATATGGTATCTAGCGAAATAAAGATGAGAGTAGCCCAAAATTGTCCGGGTTATAATAATAGAAATTATTTTTCTATGATGAGCATGTTGGAATCTAGCGAAAGTTGTAATACATGTACAAATTATGTTAGAGGAAAATGTGTAAAAGACTTATTTGATGAAGTATATGGAAAAATAAGATTAAATTAGTAAAATTAAATTAAAATATTTATTCAAAGGTAGTTAATATTTACAAATTTTTGAGTTGTTTAACTTGAGAATTTAATACATAAATGTTAAAATGATAATGGTTTTGGGCTTCAAGACTAAAAAATAAAAATATTGGAATATCCAAAAAACTTGGAGGGTGAATTATGCATAAAAAATTATTTATACCAGGACCAGTAGATGTGGCTCCAGACGTTCTTGAAAAAATGGCTACACCACAAATTGGACACAGAGGTAAAGAAGCTTCTAGAATTCAAAGACAAATCAGTGAGTATATGAGAGTTATCTTCAATACTAAAGAAGAAATATTACTTTCAACTACTTCTGGAAGTGGTTTAATGGAAGGTGCTGTTCGTTCATGTACAGCTAAGAGAGCTGCAATATTTGCTGTAGGAGCTTTTGGTAAGAGATGGTACGAAATGGCTGTTGCTAACAATGTTCCAGCAGACTTATTTGAAGTTGAATGGGGTAAACCAACAACTCCAGAGCAAGTAGAAGAAGTATTATCAACAGGAAAATATGACTTAATAACAGTGACACACAATGAAACTTCTTCTGGATTAATGAACCCACTTGATGAGATTGCTGAAGTGGTTAAAAAATATCCTGACGTAGTATTCTGTTTAGATACAGTAAGTTCAGCAGGTGGTACTGAGCTTAAAGTTGATGAGTGGGGAGTAGACATTTGTATAACTTCAACTCAAAAATGTATAGGACTTCCAGCAGGAATGTCTATGTGTACTTTCTCTAAAAAGGCAATAGAAAGAGCAAAACAAGTTCCATACAGAGGAATATACTTAGATCTTTTAGGATTATATGAGTACATCCAAAAGAAAGATTACCAATATCCATCAACTCCTTCATTAGCTCATATGTTTGCTCTAGAGTATCAACTAGACAAAATCATAAACAAAGAAGGATTAGAAAACAGATATGCTAGACATATAGCTGGTGGAGAAGTAGTTAGAGCTTGGGCTAGAAAATACTTCGAAATTTTACCAGAAGATAAATATATGTCAAATACATTAACTAACATAAAAAATACTAGAAACATAGATATAGCTGCTCTTAACAAAGCTTTAGGAGAAAGAGGATATCAAATTTCTAACGGTTATGGTAAGTTAAAAGACAAGACTTTCAGAATAGCTCATATGGCTGAAAGAACTGTAGAGGAAATAGAAGAGTTATTAAAAGTAATCAATGAAATATTAGGACTTGAATAATTACTGGTAACATAAAGTTAAGAAGGGGAAAACCCTTCTTAACTTAAGTTTTAATAATTCCTGTTGTAATATAATCATTTGAATACTTTTCTTTTTATGAAAAATTTTAAAATTTCTTAGGAAAACAATTACATTATATAAGTGGGAGGATTACCATGATAAGAATATTAGTTACTGATGGAATGGAAGCTAGTGGAGTGCAAGCTCTTA
Organism: Clostridium punense; assembly: GCF_017874425.1. Classification (GTDB taxonomy): domain Bacteria; phylum Bacillota; class Clostridia; order Clostridiales; family Clostridiaceae; genus Clostridium_J; species Clostridium_J punense. Next base: position 8,706 of record NZ_JAGGLL010000059.1, on the reverse strand, counting down.
AAGAAAAAGGATTTGAAGTTGTAGAAAAATTCTATGAGCCAGAAGATTTAGGATCAGCATTACAAGAGTTTGATGTTGTAGTTGTAAGAAGTGCAACAAAAATCAGACAACCAATTATAGATAAAGCAGCTGAAGCTGGAAGATTAAAATTAGTTATCCGTGGTGGAGTTGGAGTAGACAACATAGACGTAGCTTATGCTATGGAAAAGGGAATAAAAGTTATGAATACTCCAAATGCAAGTAGTGCATCAGTTGCAGAACTAGCATTAGCTCATATGTTTGCAGTAGCAAGATTTATAAACATCTCTAATGTATCAATGAGAGAAGGCAAGTGGGATAAGAAAAAATATGAAGGAACTGAAATCGGAGGAAAAACTCTTGGTTTAGTTGGTTTCGGAAGAATTTCTAGAGAACTTGCAAAAAGAGGTAAAGCTCTAGGAATGAGAGTTATATACACTGATATAATGGGCAAAATGGAAGGTCAAGATGAGTATGAATTCTGCTCTTTAGAAGAATTACTACCACAAGCTGACTATGTATCATTACACATTCCATTTATAAAAGAGCAAGGTGCTACTATTGGTAAAGCTCAATTTGAAATGATGAAAGATGGAGCTATATTAATAAACTGTGCTAGAGGTGGAGTTGTTGATGAGGCTGCTTTAATAGAAGCTTTAAACAGCGGAAAATTAGCAGGAGCTGGAGTTGACGTATTCGTAGAAGAGCCAACTAAAAACACTGAACTTGTTAACCATCCAAAAGTATCTGTAACACCTCATATTGGAGCTGCTACAGTTGAAGCACAAACAAGAATAGGTGAAGAAATAGTTAGTATAATCGTAGATTTCTTTAATAAATAAGAATCTATATTACAGCAAATTTAACCATTAATATTAGTATTAATAGGTATTGATATTAATGGTTTTTTAAAGTAAAGAGGTTTTAAATTAACTTACTTTAGGTAGAATATAAAAAACTAAGAATTCATTAAATTCTTTAGTATATTTCATATATAAAAATTTTTTAATTTTAGGAGGAACAACCATGGCAGTAGTAAGACCTTTTAAAGCTATAAGACCAACAAAAGAGTTAGTAGATAAAGTAGCTGCTCTTCCTTATGACGTTATGAATACGCAAGAAGCAAGAGAGATGGTAAAAGGAAATCCATATTCTTTTTTACATGTTGACAAACCACAAATTGATTTAGATCCAAGCATAAATCAATATGATAAAGTAGTGTATGAAACAGGTAGAAAAACTCTTGATAAGATGAGAGAAGAAGGAACATACATACAAGATAGTGAACCAAAAATGTACGTTTACAGACAAGTTATGGATGGAAGAGTACAAACAGGTATAGTTGGATGTACTTCAATAGATGAGTACATGAACAACATTATAAAAAAACACGAGCATACTAGAGCTGAAAAAGAGCAAGACAGAATTAATCACGTTGATTACTGTAATGCAAATACAGGTCCAATATTCTTAACTTATAAAAACGTTGGAGAAATAGATACAATAGTTGCTAAATGGACTGAAAAAGAGCCAGAGTATAACTTTGTATCTGAAGATGGAATATCTCACATTGTTTGGGTTATAGACTGCAAAGAAACTGTAGATAGATTAGAAGAGTTATTTAAAGGTGTTCAATACCTTTACATTGCTGACGGTCACCACAGAGCAGCTTCAGCTGTTAAAGTTGGTAAAATGAGAAGAGAACAAAACCCAGGATATACTGGTGAGGAAGAGTTCAATTTCTTCTTATCAGTTATATTCCCAGCTGATGATTTATATGTAATGGACTATAACAGAGTAGTTCAAGACTTAAATGGAAATTCTTCAGAAGAATTTATGAACAAAATTACTGATAAGTTTGCTGTAGAAGAGTACAAAGGTGAAGGACAATACAAACCAGAAACTAAAGGAAACTTTGGTATGTACTTAGATGGAAAATGGTATAAGCTTACTGCCAAAGAAGGAACTTTTGATCCAAAAGATCCAGTTAAGAGCTTAGACGTTTCTATACTTCAAGAAAATCTTTTAAGACCAATACTTGCTATTGAAGATCCAAGAACATCTGACAGAATAGACTTTATAGGTGGAATCAGAGGACTTGGAGAGCTTGAAAGAAGAGTAAAAGAAGGCATGAAAGTTGCTTTCTCAATGTATCCAACAAGCATAGTTGAGCTTATGAACATTGCTGATGCAGGAGAAGTTATGCCTCCAAAATCAACTTGGTTCGAGCCAAAATTAAGAAGTGGAATATTCGTTCACGAATTAAGCTAATTATAATTTTAAAAGGTAATCTATAAGCTAGGTAGCTTATAGATTACCTTTATTTTTATTGCTGAAATATATTAGCTATTATTTGGAATTAAATTTCTTACATGAGAAGCTATATATTTCCAAACAACATGTATTAGAATAACTTGTATTGGAAACATAATCAAACTCTTTATGAACCTAGGGCCAATAAGTGCAAACACTGCTTTGCCAGTAATCATGGAAAGCCATAAAGTATTAAGTCCTAAATCTACGAATATTGTTATTATTAACACAGTAAGAGCTACACGAAGGATTGAAATATTCTTCTTGTGAAGCATAAGTCCATAGATTAAGCCTGATAGTAGGGCACTAAGAGTAAAACCCGGGAAATATGCACTTTGAGGAAAAATTATCATTCCCAAGATATCAGCAACTCCTGCTGCTATACTACCTAGAACTGGACCTAAAATAATTGAGCATAAGGATGTTGCCACAAAGGCAAAACCAATTCTAAGAATAGGTGTCTGGATGGATAAAAACCTTGTAAGGATTATCTCCAGGGCAATAAATAAGGACATGATTACTAAAGTACGTGTTGTTTTCATTTTAAATGAAATACCTCCTTTATCTATGTCAAATACGCCACATAAAGATAAAGAATTCTTTTCTGTGGCAGCGGAATGCGACAATTGTACCGCAAATCAAACTTGATTTTTCGTTCAGCGGCAACTTCCCGTCCGACTGACACTTAACGCACAATTATCTACTCTGCCAATTTTTTGTATTTGCAATTTAATTATAATTATTTATTTATAGGATTACAATAGAATATTTAAGATATATATAGACAAGCTGTAAATAATGGACTTTATTAAATTAAGTACATAGGCTGTAATATTACTTTTAGATTGTAAGAGAAGTTTAAGCAACTTAATATAAAGAGAGTAGAAAATAGAATTAGACATATTTATTCAGTACCTTTATTGCATTCTATATATTTAAATTCTAACAGTATCTGAATATTAAATATTTTCTTTGAGTTAAAAAATTTAGTTTTTAGTTATAAGATCATAATTATAATGCCCATTTTTTATAAAGAGTGTGTTTTAATACCTCTTATATTAAACAAAGTATTTCTCTATAGTATTAAGTAAATAGTTAGGGATGTAGTTGAGAATAATATAATTGTATAATGCTACTTGATTAAATCTCACTTTTAGTATTAAATATACATGTTATGAATTTATAATAAATCTAAATAAAAGTTGGGTATTAGTGCTTTATGCACATACCCTCATTACATAAAGGAGTGAAAAAGATGGCTCAACATGGATTTTCAAGAACAGAACTTTTAATAGGAAAAGAGTCTTTAGATGTGTTAAAGGATAGTAAGGTTATAGTATTTGGAATAGGTGGAGTAGGAAGCTTTACTGTAGAAGCATTAGCTAGGGGAGCTGTTGGAAAGTTAGTTTTAATAGATGATGATGCTGTGTGCTTAACTAATCTTAATAGACAAATACATGCAACAGTTAAAACTTTAGGAAAAAGCAAAGTTGAAGTAATGAAAGAAAGAGTTTTAAGTATAAACCCAAAATGTGAAGTTATAACTCACGAGGTCTTTGTTACAAAGGATAATATAGGAGAAATAATAACAGATGATACAGACTACGTAGTTGATGCAATTGATACTGTGTCTTCTAAAATAGCATTAATAGAGTATTGTAATGAAAGAAATATTGAGATTATTAGTTGCATGGGAACAGGAAATAAGCTTGATCCTACTATGTTTAGAATTGCAGATATATATACTACCAAGGTTTGCCCTCTTGCTAAGGTAATGAGATATGAATTAAGAAAAAGAGGAGTTAAAAATTGTAAGGTTCTTTACTCAGAGGAGATTCCAACAAAACCAAAGCAAGATGAAGTAATAACCTGCAAAACAGGTTGTGTTTGTACTGGTGGATCGAAAAAGTGCGCAATAAAACGTCAAATTCCTGCAAGTAACTCTTTTGTACCTCCAGTAGCTGGAATGATAATTGGGGGAGAGGTTATAAAGGATTTAATAAAGGAAAGCTTCAAAAAAGAAAGAGAGAAGCAAGTTATAAAATTATAAAACTAATAACTCCCAGTAAGAGATGTTACTTTTACTGGGAGTTTCATTTTATATAATATATTTTGGTAATTAAATTATCAATGATATAAAAGTGTGAATAAATAATTTTCACTGGTTGTTTAACAATGAAAATTATTTAACATCATATTTATTTTACCATTCATTTAAAAAACTATAAAGTGCAGGGTAGACGTTAAGTTTTGCCATTAGGCTCATATACTCATCCATTGCACTAGGATTTTCATCCCTTTTCTTAATTGCTCTAATCATTAAGTTTTTAGGAGTCTCTAATGGAGAAATGTATTCAACCACGGAAACATCATAACCCCTAGCTTCTAACATTAAGCTTCTCATACCATCAGTTAACATATCGGCAAGCCTAGTTTTAAATACCCCATGCTTAAGGATATTTTTAAACGGATCATAAGAATATTGATTTAATAATTCTCTATGGCAACAAGGAACTGCGATTATTACGTCAGACTCTACTTTAATTCCAAGAGCTAGAGCCATATCTGTGGCTGTATCACAAGCATGAAGGGAAATAACTACATGAATTTTTTTGTTAGGAACATAATTTTTAATGTCTATAGCATGAAACTCCATATTCCTATAGCCTAAATTAGTAGCCATAGACTTAGAGCTTTCTATTACTCCTTCAGAATAGTCTAACCCTATGAAGTGGCATTTCCTTCTTTTAACTTCTGTTAAATAATAGTTAAGTACGAAAGATAAATATGACTTACCACAACCACAATCTAATATATTTATAGTTTGATTTTTAGGAAGCTCATCTAAAATTCCTTCTAAAAGTTCCACATAGTGATCTATTTGATTATATTTTCTTATTTTATCATTTTTAATTTTACCGTCCTTACTCATTATACCGATTTCTTTAAGTAAGGCATCTGCTTTTCCAACCTTTATATAGTAATCTCTATTAAGAAGCGTAGAAGTGTTTGTATGGGATACAGGTTCTTTTGTTGGAGAAGAAGACTCCTCATCTTGAAGCTTATCTACATCTACATTTTTCATTAATACGTTCTTATTATCAGCAGTTATTAAAATTACCTCTCCCCTTTCACTATAAGTCAAAGAAAGAGACTCATAGCTTTCAGCCTCAAGGAGAACCTCATCAAAAAGTTCTTTAATAGTAACAGCCTTAGTAATACCTTTGAAGTTATATTGAAGGGTGTTATCCCCATCCTCTGATAAGTTGGCAATACCCTTAAAATTCTTAAGACCAGAGACATAATTAACAGTTATATGATTGAAAATGGATTTATTCTCTGAAAATCTATTTTCTAAACCCATAAAAAATAGCTTTAATTTACTTATGTTGTTTTTATTCATTTTATTCTTATCACCTTTCTAAGTTCTGCAGAGTTATAATATGGTTAGTATACCAAAAGAACATAGTTACTAAAAGTATTTCCAATAAAAATAGCTACTATGCTACTTAGATTCTTGACTAAATAAGTGACTTAGCATACTCAACTTATTCATTGTTTTATAAAAAATATGATATAATATTTTTGGTGTGGAATGGAGGGATAGAGTGAGACAAAACAAAGAAAATTTACGGATTATTATTTTTATGTTTTTAATAATGGCCTTTAATGCAATCATAGACAACTCAAAGGGGATACTAATTCCAATTTTCAAAGAAGTTTTTATGGTGAGCAATACAGATATAGGGCTTATGCTAAGCTTAGGTACTTTTGCCTATATAATATTTACTTATGTAGGAGGAATTTTGTGCGAAAAGATAGGCCAAAGAAAGGTGTTTTTCTTAGGACTTATGTTTATGACTATATCCATATTCCTAATGTCAACTGCAAATACCTTTAATTCATTAATAATGTATATGTTTCTTATGAATTTAGGAAATGCACTAATTAGTATAGGAATTAATACTCTTATTCCCCTAGTATTTATATCTTTTCAGGCTATAATTATGAACCTAACTCATTTTTGTTATGGAGTCGGTTCAACCGTGGGGCAGCTTAGTGTGGGGTATTTAGTAGATAAGGGAGTAGCTTGGAGAAATATATATGTAGGAATAGCTACTTTATTTTTACTTGTAAGTATAGGATTTTGTTTTATTAAGGTTCCTGAGGTTCATAAGGCTCATGACAACAAGGGGTTCAATATTACTAAGATATTTAAGGAAAAGTTGCTGTATTTTTATGGACTAGGTCTTGGCTTTTATGTGTATGCAGAGGTTGGTACTGCCAGCTGGCTTGTTAATTTTCTACAAGAAAGCTATGGCTACAGCTTTAGTAAAAGCTCTTTATACCTATCAGCCTTCTTCTTTTTATTTACTATAGGAAGACTTGTAGGGGGATTTGTTGTTGAGAAAAAGGGATACTTGCAATCTATATTAGTATCACTAGCTATAGCTATTATTTTATTTATTACTGGATTAATAATAGGGAACTTTGCTTTAGTTTTAATATGTATTTCAGGATTATTCTTTGCTATAACATTCCCAACTCTTACAGTAACCATAAGGAGTGTTTTTAAGGAAAATAGTACTTATATTACGGGAGTAATTATTACCTTCTCTAGTTCGGTAAATATGATATTAAATTATATCATGGGAAGCTTAAGTGATATAATTGGTACTACAAAAGCCTTTTATATGATTCCAGCAAGTTTAATTACTTCTATAATTTTTATATTTTTAATTTATAGTAATACCAAAAATAATTTAACTTTAAGGCAGGTTGAGCATAATGGATAAAGGAAGATACGTTAGTATAGATTATATAGAAGAACAAGAGAATAACTATATAATAAGGGATTCTGTAGGTATTACTATAGGAAGAGTATTTATTTTAAATTTAGATAAAGATAATAAAAACATCCTACTTAGATTAAAATTTTATAAGGATAGCAAAGAACAAGATAAGCTTATAGAAGAGGCTTTAAAATTAATTTTAGAAGCTCTAATAAGAAAGAATAACATTCATAAGGTTAATGTTATTTGTGATGAAAAGATTACTTTAAGTCCTTTCACTAATTTAGGATTTACCCTAGAAGGATTTCTTTCTGACAATGTTATTGTGGGAGGAAAATTTAACAATGCATTGCTATTTGGAATAACTGAAGAGGAGTATAACAACAATCTTATTACTAAGGATTTTATCATAGAAGGAGAGCGTATATGTATTAAGGTTCTCACTCCTGATGATGGAGAAGAACTTTTAAACTACTATATAAAAAACAGAGAATATCTTTCTAAGTTTGAACCTCATAGGGATGAAGCTTTTTATAAGTTAGAAACACAAGTCCAGTCCTTAACAGAAAATTATAAGCAGTTTTTTAAAGATGAAGGAGCACACTTTGGTATATACAAAGATAATAAATTTATTGGAAGAATAAGATTATACAACATAGTTTATGGAGTATTTAAAAGTGGATTTATTGGATACTCTATTGATGAAGCTTATCAAGGTAAAGGTTATATGAAAGAAGCAGTAAAGCTAGTAACGGAATATGCCTATGAGGAGTTAAACCTTCATAGAATAGAAGCTAGTACTCTTGTAGAGAATAAAAAATCTCAAGGAGTCCTAAGGGGCTGTGGGTTTTCAGAATTAGGTATAAGTGAAAAGTACTTATACATAAACGGAAAATGGAGAGACCATGTTATTTTTTACAAAACAAAAGAATAGGTAAGATTTTATAAAAGCTATTTTAAGGGTATTAGTTACTTAAGTAGCTTTTTTATATACAAAAGTAAATTTCACACTAAAAACTATTATAAGACATTGCTATGAAGTTTAGATTATAGGTGAAGTATAAGATAAATAGGTATATTAAAGGGAATTTAAATAATGATATTTCATTTTATATGGAATAATACTATAATTCTTCATATATACTATTCCTAGTGTGTCAGTATACTTAATAAGGAGAATTATGAAGTTTTTTGTAGTATTACAGACTTAATAACAAATTATAGATGACTTAGTGAAATTTGTGTATAATATATATGATAAGATATGTCTTGTCCTTAAGAACGGACACAAACACTAAAAAACTTCAACAGAGTTTTGAAATTGAAATAAAAATTTTAAAATAAAAAAAATGTTGACAATGAGTTTTGAAAGTGATAAGATATACAAGTCGCCAGTTGATGGTGATATCGCTACAGTGTAGCGCTAAATTGGTCTTTGAAAATTAAACAGAGAAAAAGGTAAAACCAGTTAATTCTAGTGAACTAACAGTTCACAAAATGACTTTAACAAGTCAGCGATAAATAGAGCATAGCTCGAACATCAATTTTAAATTGAGAGTTTGATCCTGGCTCAGGACGAACG
>NZ_JAGGLL010000058.1 GCF_017874425.1 Clostridium punense | reverse complement strand
ATGCCAGGAGACCACATCGACATGAACGTTGAATTAATAAACCCAATCGCAATGGATGAGGGATTAAGATTCGCTATCAGAGAAGGTGGAAGAACTGTAGGATCAGGAGTTGTTACTTCTATAATTAAATAGTAGCAAGGGAAATATGTATAGGACTAGGTTTCTACACCTGGTCCTTTTAAAAGGTAAAATTATGGTGATTGAATTGCCATAAATGACCATGAATGAATTTATTGACATAACTATTAACTTATGATAAATTGTTTAGGTAGCAAAAAATTGCGACGAAGATTTAGAAATAGAATTGATAGATATGTAACTTTTATAAACAAGGTACCAACTAGGAGGTGTAGATTGTGAGAGTTAAAATAACTTTAGCATGTACTGAGTGTAAACAAAGAAACTACAATACTATGAAGAATAAGAAGAATAATCCAGACAGAATTGAAATGCAGAAATATTGTAAATTCTGCCACAAACATACACTTCATAAAGAAACAAAATAGTTCGTTTGAACTTCAAATATTTTGGGGATGTGAAAAAAGATGGCTGAAAAAGTTGATGTTAAAGCAAAAGAAAAGCAGAAACGCGCTGGTTTAGTGCAGTTTTTTATCGACTTAAAAGCAGAGTTCAAAAGAGTAACATGGCCTTCAAAAGAAGAGCTAAAAAAAGCTGCAAATGCTGTTATTAGTTTTTGTGTTCTTTATGCAATTCTTGTAGGTTTGTTAGATACTGGTTTTAAGAACCTCTTTGATTTGATTTTTAAATAATTTTTAAAGGAGGTAAGGGGATTGAGCCTTCAGCCCCCTAAAGCTATGACAGGAAAAGCTAAATGGTATGTAGTTCACACATACTCAGGATATGAAAATAAAGTAAAAGCTAATCTTGAAAAAGCCATTGAAAATAGAAACCTAGAAGAATTTGTTCACGATATTCAGGTTCCTATGGAAGAACAAGTGGAAATAAAAGATGGTAAAAAGAAAATTACTTATAAAAAAGTATTTCCTGGATATGTAATGGTTAAAATGGTAATGACAGACGACTCTTGGTATATTGTAAGAAATACTAGAGGGGTTACTGGATTTGTAGGACCTGGATCTAAACCTGTTCCACTAACTGAAGAAGAAGTAAAAAACATGGGTATTGTTGAAACATACATAACTGTTGATTATGAAGTTGGTGAACATGTTAAGGTTACATCTGGGCCGTTTGAAAATTTCGAAGTGCTTATTACAGAAATAAATGTTGAGAAGCACAAGATTAAAGGTTTAGTTAATATGTTTGGCAGGGAAACTCCTGTTGAACTTGATTTTAATCAAATAGAAAAATTAGATTAAAACTTAATAAGATGAAATCTATAAGATGTAATCTTAGTAAGTGGGAGGGCTGAAAAGTCCGTATTACCACATTATAGGAGGTGTAAACTCATGGCTAAGAAAATAACAGGAATGATAAAACTTCAACTTCCTGCAGGAAAAGCAACTCCAGCACCACCAGTTGGACCTGCACTTGGTCAACACGGTGTAAATATTATGGGATTCTGTAAGGAGTTTAATGCGAAAACTGCTGATCAAGCTGGATTAATTATACCAGTTGTAATCACAGTATACCAAGACAGATCATTTAGTTTCATACTAAAAACTCCACCAGCAGCAGTTCTATTAAAGAAAGCAGCTGGAATTGAGAGTGGATCTGGAGTTCCAAACAGAACAAAGGTTGCTACTGTATCAATGGCTAAAGTTAGAGAAATAGCTGAGTTAAAGATGCCAGATTTAAATGCTGCATCTGTAGAAGCTGCTATGAGCATGATAGCTGGAACAGCTAGAAGCATGGGTATTGTAGTAGAAGAGTAATCTTAATTAATTCGGTGGGAGGCAATGCCGTTATTACCACAAAGGAGGATAGCAAAATGGGCAAAATGGGAAAGAATTACATAGAGAGTGCTAAACTTGTAGATAGAAGTGCTCTATATACACCATCAGAAGCTATGGAACTTGCAATTAAAACATCAAAAGCTAAATTTGATGAAACTATAGAAGTTCACGTAAGACTTGGAGTTGACCCAAGACATGCAGATCAACAAGTAAGAGGAGCGGTAGTGCTTCCAAATGGAACTGGTAAAACAGTTAGAGTGTTAGTTTTTGCTAAAGGTGATAAAGCTAAAGAGGCGCAAGCTGCTGGAGCTGATTACGTTGGAGCAGAAGAACTAGTTGATAAAATTCAAAAAGAGAACTGGTTTGATTTTGATGTAGTTGTAGCTACTCCAGATATGATGGGTGTAGTAGGAAGATTAGGAAGAGTATTAGGACCAAAAGGTTTAATGCCAAACCCAAAATCAGGAACAGTTACATTTGATGTTACTAGAGCTTTAGCTGATATCAAAGCTGGTAAAGTTGAGTACAGAGTTGACAAGACTGCTATTGTACACGTTGGAATAGGTAAAACATCTTTCGGTACAGAGAAGTTAATGGAAAACTTCCACACTTTAATGGAAGCTGTAGTTAAAGCTAAACCATCTGCTGCAAAAGGACAATACATTAAATCAGTTACTGTTGCATCAACAATGGGACCTGGAGTTAAAATCAATCCAGTAAAAGTTCTTGATTAGTATTGACTTATTGCATGAAATGTGTTAGAATTCTAAAAGTTGAATAGATTATTATTCCGTAGACAGTAGGTGCTTTAGGCGTAACATGATACCTACCGAGGATTCTAATAAATGCGAATTTATTGGTCTCTTCGTGTGCCTGCGGAGAGACCTTAATTTTTTTAATAAACAGTGAAAACTGTGAGGAGGTGGACACACAGTGCAAAGCAAAAATAGAGTATTAAAAGAAGCAAAAGTTGCTGAGATAAGAGAAAAAATGGAGAAAGCTCAAGGTATTATTCTTAGTGAGTATCAAGGCTTAACTGTTGAGCAAGATACAGAATTAAGAAAAAAACTAAGAGAAGCTGGTGTTGAATATAGAGTTTACAAAAACACATTAGTTACACTAGCAGCTAAAGAATTAGGAATTGAAGGTTTAGAAAAACATCTTCAAGGACCAGTTTCAATAGCATTTGGATATGAAGATCCAACAGCTCCAGCTAGAGTATTAGCTGATTTTGCTAAATCAAATAAGAAGTTAGAGTTAAAAGCAGGATATGTTCAAGGTGTTGTATATGACACTGCACAAGTTAAAGAACTTGCAGCAATACCACCAAGAGATGTTCTTATTGCAAAACTTCTTGGAAGCTTCAAAGCTCCACTTTCAAACTTAGCATACTTATTAAATGCTATAGCAGAGAAAAAACAAGGTGAAGTTGCTGAATAGTATTAACTAATATATTGATACTTAAAGTAGACTAACCCTACGTAATGGATAAGTTATATAATATATACTTAGTCAATTATGTAAATATAAAACAAATAACATAATAGTAGATTAAAAGAAAATTCGGAGGTGCTTTTTAAAATGACAAGAGAAGAAATTATTCAAGCTATAAAAGAAATGAGCGTTTTAGATTTAAATGAATTAGTTAAAGCTTGCGAAGAGGAGTTCGGAGTAAGCGCAGCTGCACCAGTTGCAGTAGCAGGAGCAGGAGCAGCAGCTGCACCAGCAGAAGAGAAAACTGAGTTTGATGTTGTTTTAGCTAATGCTGGAGCACAAAAAATAAAAGTTATAAAAGTAGTTAGAGAATTAACTGGTTTAGGATTAAAAGAAGCTAAAGATATAGTTGATGGAGCTCCTAAAACATTAAAAGAAGGCGTAAGCAAAGAAGACGCTGAAAATATGAAAGCTAAACTTGAAGAAGTTGGTGCTGTAATAGAAATAAAATAGTACTTTAAATTATAGAGCACTTTAAAATAAGGTGCTCTATTTTTATAATCTTTTTTAACTACAGTCTATAGTGAGATAAAAAAGTATGAAGCTAAATGTTCTTAGTAATCGGTGAATAGTCAGGGATTATTAAGAGCTTAATGAATTGAACTTATATGCTATTAAAGTATAATAATTGAAATTATTTTTTTAAATTTATATATAATATGGTTGACATTTAACATATATAATGCTAACATAATTTAATGCAAAGAAATACAGTGAATCATAGCAAAAAAACAAAATTCTTTAAACTATTTAAACTGTATAGTATATATTCCTACCTTAATTCTAAAAAATAATACTACTTTTTAGAATGCTAACTGGACATATCTAAAATAGAACTACGTAATGTAACAGTTAATTTTGTACCACACTAGGCAAACACCACCAATTGATTACAAATTCAATAATGCTTGTTTTCCGTTTGGCTCAAAAGATATGTTACGCATATAATTTGTAGTTTGATTTATGTGTCTAGCAAAACTGCGCATATAAATATATTTATGCAGAAGGGTTAGTGTTTATAAAACTATATAATTGAATACTTTTTTAAATTTTGGATATAATTGCATGATGAATATGTGTGATTCCGAAAACACAAAGTCCTAGGGGATAGTGGGTTTTTGGTTATTTTAGTTTATACAAGGGGTGAAAAATTAATGGTACATCCTGTAAAAGTTGGTAAAAGAACAAGAATGAGTTTTTCTAGAGTAAAAGAAACAGCTGAGATGCCGAATTTAATTGAGGTTCAATTGGATTCTTACAATTGGTTTTTAGCTGAAGGGCTGCAAGAGGTGTTTGAGGACATCAATCCGATTCAAGACTATACAGGAAATTTATCTTTAGAGTTTGTTGGATACAAACTTGATATGGATAATATAAAGTATTCTGTAGAGCAGTGCAAAGAGAGAGATACTACTTATGCAGCACCATTAAAAGTTAAGGTTAGATTGCGTAATAATGAAACTGGAGAGATCAAAGAACAAGAGGTATTTATGGGAGATTTCCCATTAATGACCGAACAGGGTACATTTGTAATAAATGGAGCTGAGAGGGTAATAGTTAGCCAATTAGTTAGATCACCAGGAGCTTATTACAATTATACAGTGGATAAAACAGGTAAGAAGTTATTCTCGTCTACTGTTATACCTAATAGAGGTGCGTGGTTAGAGTATGAAACAGATTCTAACGATGTTATCTATGTAAGAATAGACAAAACAAGAAAGCTACCAATATCTGTATTGGCAAGAGTTATGATGAATAATGGTAGTGACATCGAAATACTAGACTTTTTCGGTGAAGAAGAAAGATTAAAAGCTACCTTAGAAAAAGATAATACTAAAGAAAAAAATGACGCTCTATTAGAAATATATAAGAGATTAAGACCTGGCGAGCCGCCAACTGTGGATAGTGCTATTTCATTAATTGATTCTTTATTCTTTGATGCTAAAAGATACGACTTATCAAGAGTTGGAAGATATAAATTTAATAAGAAGCTTTCAGTTCACTTAAGAATTGCAAATCAGATAGCAGCAGAGAATATTGTAAATCCAGCAACTGGTGAAATCATAGTTGAAAAAGGTCAAAAGATTGATAGAGAAACAGCTGTTCAAATTCAAGATTTAGGAATTAATTCAGTTGATATTCAAGTTGATGATAGAATTATAAGAGTAATAGGTAATAACTTTGTTAACATAAGCAAGCAAGTTGATTTTGACATTTCGGATTTAAATATCAGAGAATCTGTTCACTATCCAACATTAAAGGAAATTTTAGATGCTTATAGTGATGAAGAAACAATAAAAGAGCAAATTAAACTTAATATTAATAAGTTAATACCAAAACATATAGTGAAAGATGATATCTATGCGACTATTAGCTATGAGTTAGGATTAACGTATGGTATTGGTAATATCGATGATATAGATCACTTAGGAAATAGAAGATTAAGATCTGTTGGAGAATTACTACAAAATCAATTCAGAATAGGTCTTTCAAGAATGGAAAGAGTTGTGAAGGAAAGAATGACTATTCAAGACCAAGAAGTCATCACTCCACAAGCTTTAATTAACATAAGACCAGTAGTAGCAGCTATTAAAGAATTCTTCGGAAGTTCTCAGCTTTCTCAATTCATGGATCAAACTAATCCTCTTTCAGAGTTAACACATAAAAGAAGATTATCAGCTCTTGGACCAGGTGGTCTTTCAAGAGAAAGAGCAGGCTTTGAAGTAAGAGACGTTCACTACTCTCACTACGGTAGAATGTGTCCTATAGAAACACCTGAGGGTCCAAACATAGGTCTTATCAACTCTTTAGCTACTTATGCAAAAGTTAATGAGTATGGTTTTATTGAAACTCCTTATAGAGTTGTGGATAAAAAGACAGGTAGAGCTATAGACAAAATAGTATATATGACAGCTGATGAAGAGGATAACTATCTAGTAGCACAAGCAAGTGAACCACTAAATGAGGATGGATCATTTGTTGATAAAAAGGTTACAGTTAGAGTTAGAGAAGAAGTTGTTGTAGTACCACATGAAGATGTTGATTTAATAGATATTTCACCAAGACAAATAGTTTCAGTAGCAACAGCCATGATTCCATTCCTTGAGAATGACGACGCATCACGTGCACTGATGGGATCAAACATGCAGCGTCAAGCAGTTCCACTACTTAAAGCTCAAGCTCCAGTAGTAGGAACAGGAATAGAATATAAAGCAGCAGTAGACTCAGGGGTTCTTCCTAAGGCTAAGAATGCAGGTACTGTTGTGTATGTAAGTGCAAATGAAATTAGAGTTAAAAGAGATGAAGATGGTGGAATAGATACTTATAAGTTGTTAAAATTCAAGAGATCTAACCAAGGAACTTGTATTAACCAAAGACCAATAGTTGACAAAGGTGAAAAGGTTGAAAAAGATACAGTTCTAGCAGATGGTCCATCAACAGATTTAGGAGAAATAGCATTAGGTAAAAATATCAGAATAGGATTTATAACTTGGGAAGGTTATAACTATGAGGATGCTATGCTTATTTCTGAAGAACTAGTTAAAGATGATGTATTCACATCTGTTCACATTGAGGAATATGAAGCAGAGGCTAGAGATACTAAATTAGGGCCTGAAGAAATAACAAGAGACATTCCAAATGTAGGTGAAGATGCGCTTAAAGATATTGATGAGCGTGGAATCATAAGAATAGGAGCAGAAGTAAGGTCAGGAGATATTTTAGTTGGAAAAGTAACTCCTAAAGGTGAAACGGAGCTTACTGCTGAAGAGAGATTATTAAGAGCTATATTTGGAGAAAAGGCTAGAGAAGTTAGAGATACTTCACTAAGAGTTCCACATGGGGAAGCAGGTATAATTGTAGATGTTAAGGTATTTACAAAAGAAAATGCTGATGAACTTCCACCAGGAGTGAATCAATTAGTGAGATGTTATATAGCTCAAAAAAGAAAGATTTCAGTTGGAGATAAGATGGCTGGAAGACACGGTAATAAAGGGGTTATTTCAAGAGTATTACCAGAGGAAGATATGCCATTCTTACCAGATGGAAGACCACTTCATATCTGCTTAAATCCACTAGGGGTTCCTTCTCGTATGAATATAGGTCAGGTACTTGAGGTTCACTTAGGCTGGGCAGCTAGCGAACTTGGTTGGCATATTGCTACTCCGGTGTTTGATGGTGCTCAAGACGTAGAGATTGAAGAATGTTTAGAAAAAGCTGGTTACTCAAGAGATGGTAAAACTGTTTTATATGATGGTAGAACAGGAGAGCCTTTTGATAATAGAGTAACTGTAGGATATATGTATATCTTAAAACTACATCACTTAGTTGATGATAAGATACATGCTAGATCTACTGGACCATACTCTCTAGTTACACAACAGCCTCTAGGTGGTAAAGCACAGTTTGGAGGCCAAAGATTTGGAGAGATGGAGGTTTGGGCACTTGAAGCTTATGGTTCAGCTCATACACTACAAGAGATTCTGACAGTTAAGTCAGACGACGTTGTAGGAAGAGTTAAAACTTATGAGGCTATAGTAAAAGGTGATAACATTCCTCAACCAGGAATACCAGAATCCTTTAAGGTTCTTATAAAAGAACTTCAAGCATTATGTCTAGATGTTAAATTATTAGATGAGACACTAGGGGAAATAAAACTTAAGGATTCTGTATATGAAGACTTAGAAGACTTAGAGGTAAATATCGAAGGTAGTGAAGATGTAGTTCCACCAACACCGGAGATAGAAGAGATAGAACCACTGGAAGAAGTGGAAATAGAAGAAGATGAAGATATAGATATAGATTATGCAAGCTTACCTTTAGATGACTTTGAAGAAGAATTGGTTTTAGATGATTTCAATGATGAAAACTAAAAATGAAGGGAGGATTACCCTTGGTTGAAATAAATAATTTTGATGCAATACAAATAGGATTAGCGTCTCCAGAACAGATCAGGGAATGGTCAAAAGGAGAGGTAAAAAAACCTGAAACGATAAACTATAGGACTTTAAAACCTGAAAGAGATGGTCTTTTCTGTGAAAGAATATTTGGACCTCAAAAAGACTGGGAATGTCATTGTGGAAAGTATAAAAGAGTTAGATACAAAGGGATAGTATGTGATAGATGTGGCGTTGAGGTGACAAAAGCTAAAGTAAGACGTGAAAGAATGGGGCATATAGAACTTGCTGCCCCAGTATCTCACATATGGTACTTTAAAGGAATTCCATCACGTATGGGATTAATCCTTGATATGTCCCCAAGATCTTTAGAGAAAGTTCTTTACTTTGCTTCCTATGTAGTTTTAGACCCAAAAGATACTGGACTGGATAAAAAGCAAATTCTAACAGAAAAAGACTACAGAGAAGCAGTTGATAAGTTTGGATATGATGGTTTTGTAGCTGGAATGGGAGCAGAGTCTGTAAAAGTATTATTACAAGATATAGATTTAGATGCATTAGCTACAGAATTAAAAGAGGACTTGAAAACAAGTACTGGACAAAAGAGAATCAGAACTATAAGAAGACTTGATGTAGTAGAGTCTTTTAGAAAATCAAGTAATAAACCTGAGTGGATGATAATAGATGTAATTCCAGTAATTCCACCAGATTTAAGACCTATGGTTCAATTGGATGGAGGTAGGTTTGCTACTTCTGACTTAAATGACCTTTATAGAAGAGTTATAAACAGAAACAATAGATTGAAAAAGTTATTGGATCTTGGAGCTCCAGATATCATTGTTAGAAATGAAAAGAGAATGCTTCAAGAGGCAGTGGATGCTCTTATAGATAATGGTAGAAGAGGAAGACCTGTAACAGGACCAGGAAATAGACCACTTAAATCTCTTTCAGATATGTTAAAAGGAAAACAAGGAAGATTTAGACAAAACTTACTTGGAAAACGTGTTGACTACTCTGGACGTTCGGTTATAGTAGTTGGACCTGAACTTAAGATGTACCAATGTGGTCTTCCAAAAGAAATGGCTCTTGAATTATTTAAGCCTTTTGTTATGAAAAAACTAGTTGAAAGTGGAGTTGCACATAACATTAAGAGTGCTAAGAGAATGGTTGAGAGGGTTCAAGCTCAAGTTTGGGATGTATTAGAAGAAGTTATTCAAGATCATCCAGTATTACTAAACCGTGCTCCTACTCTACACAGACTTGGAATTCAAGCATTCCAACCAATACTAGTAGAAGGAAGAGCAATAAAATTACATCCGCTAGTTTGTACTGCTTACAACGCTGACTTTGATGGAGACCAAATGGCTGTGCATGTACCACTATCTGTTGAAGCACAAGCAGAAGCAAGATTTTTAATGCTTGCAGCTCATAACATTATGAAACCATCAGATGGAAAACCAGTGTGTGTTCCAACACAGGATATGGTTCTTGGATCATATTACTTAACTTTAGACAAAGATGGTGCTAAGGGTGAAGGAAGAATGTTCTCTTCTCCAGATGAAGTGCTTATGGCATATGGGGTTAAAGATATTGACATCCATGCAAAAATCAAAGTTAAAATGTCTAAGATTAAAGATGGCAAGTTGGTTAGTGGAATTATAGAAACAACTCCTGGTAAGCTTATTTTCAACGAATCAATTCCACAGGATTTAGGATTTATTGATAGAAGCATTCCAGAAAATGAGTTTAAGCTTGAAATTGATTTCCTAGTAAGCAAGAAAAATTTAGGTAAAATAATAGATAATTGCTATCTAAGATATGGTGCTACTGAAACATCAAAAATGCTTGATAATATTAAAGCTAAGGGATACCACTTCTCATCAATAGGAGCTATAACAGTTGCTATTGCGGATATGGAAGTACCACCAGCAAAGAAAGAACTTTTAGCAGAGGCAGATGCTACTGTTGATAAGATAGAAAAAATGTATAGAAGAGGCTTCATATCTGAAGATGAAAGATATGAAAGGGTTATAGATAAGTGGACTAAGACTACTGAAGATATAGCTAATGCTCTTATGAATAGTTTGGATAAATTTAATCCAATAAACATGATGGCAGATTCAGGAGCCAGAGGATCAAAGAGCCAGATAAAACAGCTAGCTGGTATGAGAGGACTTATGGCTAACCCATCAGGTAAAATCATTGAGCTTCCAATTAGAGCATCCTTCAGAGAAGGTCTAGACGTTTTAGAATACTTTATATCTACTCACGGAGCTAGAAAAGGTAACGCCGATACAGCACTTAAAACAGCTGACTCAGGTTACTTAACAAGAAGACTTGTTGACGTAAGCCAAGATGTAATTGTTAGAAGTGAAGACTGTGGAGCTACAGAAGGCTTTGAAGTATCTGAAATTAAAGAAGGAAGCGAAGTTATTGAACCACTAACAGAAAGATTAACAGGAAGATACAGTGCAGAAGATATAATCCACCCTACTACTGGAGAGGTTTTAGTACCTAGAGACACATATATGGATGTGAAAATGGCTGAAACTGTAGAAAAAGCAGGAGTTAAGAAGGTTAAAATCAGATCTGTATTTACTTGTAAGTCTAAAATAGGTGTTTGTTCTAAATGTTATGGAATGAACATGGCTACTTCTCAGAAAATAAATATAGGAGAAGCAGTAGGAATAATCGCTGCACAATCCATAGGAGAGCCAGGAACTCAGCTTACAATGAGAACATTCCACACTGGTGGAGTTGCTGGAGCAGATATAACTCAAGGTCTTCCAAGGGTTGAGGAGCTATTTGAAGCTAGAAAACCAAAAGGACTTGCAATTGTTAGTGATCAGTCTGGTACTGTAAGAATTGAAGAAACTAAGAAGAAGAGAATTGTAATTGTTACAAATAACTTTGGTGAAGAATTTAGCTACGATATCCCATTTGGATCAAGAATAAAGGTTCTTAATGGGGACGTTATAGGTGCTGGAGATGAGATTACTGAAGGATCAGTTAACCCTCATGATATCATAAGAATCAAAGGAGTTAATGGAGTTAAAAACTATCTTCTTTCGGAAGTTCAAAAGGTTTACAGACTTCAGGGTGTTGATATCAACGATAAACATCTTGAGGTTGTAGTTAGACAAATGACAAGAAAAGTTAAGGTTGAAGAGTCAGGGGATAGCGAGTTACTTCCAGGAACTATGATTGATATTTTTGACTTTGAAGAAGCGAATGAAAAAGTATTAGCACAAGGTGGTGTACCAGCAGAAGGGAAGATTTCTCTTTTAGGTATAACAAAAGCAGCTCTTGCCACTGATTCATTCCTATCAGCAGCTTCATTCCAGGAAACTACAAGAGTTCTTACTGATGCAGCTATCAAAGGAAAGATTGATCCACTTCTAGGATTAAAGGAAAATGTAATTATTGGTAAACTTATTCCTGCAGGAACTGGTATGACACGTTATAGAAGCATTAAAATATCCACTGAAAAGGAAGAAGAGGCTACTGATAATTTAACAGGTGAACTTGAAGCTTAATATATATATTATGTTGACATGGTTCATTTAAAGTGATAAAATACAGCTTGTGTGTGATTTTAAAAATAATTTATATTATTATAAAGAGATTTAGAATTACGCTTATGAGGGGGAAAGCATATGATAGGCAGACTTTCAGGAGAAAAAGTTATTGGCATCAAGCAAACAAGTAAAGCTTTGAAAAACAAGCTGGGTAAAAAATTGTATGTAGCAAAAGATGCGGACTTAAAACTGGTAGAGCCTATAATAGAGTTGGCAAAGTCTAACTCCCTGCAGATTGTATATGTTGAAACAATGAAAGAACTAGGAAGCCTATGTGCTATTAAAGTTTCTGCAGCAACTGCACTCATACTTTAGTTTTTAGCTAACAAGTAATTTTATATAAAGGTATCTACTGTGATATAAAGTAATATTACTTTATATCACAGTGCAGATATAACTTTAGGAAACCAGTTTTAATATTATGAGGAGGTGAAAAAATGCCAACTATTAGCCAATTAGTAAGAAAAGGAAGAAAATCTGTTGCTTACAAATCAGCATCACCAGCACTTAAAGAGTGCCCACAAAAAAGAGGTGTGTGTACAGTAGTAAAAACAACAACTCCTAAGAAGCCAAACTCAGCGTTAAGAAAAATTGCCAGAGTAAGACTTACAAACGGATTTGAGGTTACTGCTTACATTCCAGGTGAAGGACACAACTTACAAGAACATAGTGTTGTTCTTATAAGAGGTGGAAGAGTTAAGGACCTTCCAGGGGTTAGATACCACATTGTAAGAGGTGCTTTAGACTCAGCTGGAGTAGCTAACAGACTACAATCAAGATCTAAATACGGTGCTAAGAGACCAAAGAAAAAATAGGTCATTATTAAAGAGTGCTATGCCTTCGGCATTTATATATACACATTAATACATAGTTGTTGGAGCAGAGCGCTTTACGGTAGAGATATCGAGTACCTGTGATTTAATTTAAAATGTTAAGGAGGGAAGAAAAGTGCCAAGAAAAGGATTTATAGCTAAAAGAGATGTATTACCAGATCCAATGTACAATTCAAAAGTTGTTACAAAGTTAATAAACAACATAATGGAAGATGGTAAAAAAGGAGTAGCTCAAAAAATATGCTACGATGCTTTTGAAATCATTGCAGAAAAGACTGGTAAAGAAGCACTAGAAGTATTTGAAGCAGCAATGAACAACGTAATGCCATTATTAGAGGTTAAAGCAAGAAGAATAGGTGGAGCAACTTATCAAGTGCCTATCGAAGTAAGACCTGAAAGAAGACAGACGATTGGTATCAGATGGATATTATTTGCTTGTGAAAAAAGAGGCGAAAAGTATATGAGAGAGAGATTAGCTAATGAGTTAATCGATGCATCAAACAATACTGGAGTAGCTGTTAAAAAGAGAGAAGATACTCATAAAATGGCTGAAGCAAACAAAGCTTTTGCTCATTACAGATATTAATATAAGAACTGTTTTGGCTCCTGCCAAAACAGTTTTCTCGAATTTATATTACTCGTTGAGAGGAGGAACAAAAGGTGGCAAGACAATACGCTTTAGAAAAGTTTCGTAACATAGGAATAATGGCTCACATAGATGCTGGTAAGACAACAACTACTGAGCGTGTATTATTCTACACAGGTAGAACTCACAAAATTGGTGAAGTTCATGAAGGCGGCGCTACAATGGACTGGATGGTTCAAGAGCAAGAAAGAGGTATAACAATTACTTCTGCTGCTACAACATGTTTCTGGAAAGATCATGTAATAAACATCATAGATACACCAGGACACGTAGATTTCACAGTTGAGGTTGAGAGATCTCTAAGAGTTCTTGATGGAGCGGTTTCTGTATTCTGTGCTAAGGGTGGGGTTGAACCTCAGTCTGAAACAGTATGGAGACAAGCGGATAAGTATCAAGTACCAAGAATGGCATATGTAAATAAAATGGATATCATGGGTGCAGACTTCTTTAGGGTAGTAGGCATGATGAGAGACAGATTAAAAGCAAATGCAGTGCCAATACAATTACCAATAGGTAAAGAAGAGAGCTTCATCGGAATTGTAGACTTAATTGAAAATAAAGCTGAGATTTATAAAGATGAAGAGGGAAAAGTATTCGAGATAGTTGAAGTTCCAGAAGAAATGAAGGACTTAACAGAAGAATATAGAGCTTCTATGATTGAAGCGATAGCTGAATTAGATGAAGAGTTAATGATGAAATATCTTGATGGAGAAGAAATCTCAATTGAAGAGTTAAAAGCTGCATTAAGAAAAGGTGTAATAAACAATGAAATAGTACCAGTATTATGTGGATCATCTTATAAAAATAAAGGTGTTCAAATGATGATTGATGCTGTTGTTGAATACATGCCATCACCACTTGATATTCCAGCTATTAAAGGTACAGATGCTGATTCTGGTGAAGAAATAGAAAGACATACAAGTGATGAAGAACCTTTAGCAGCTTTAGCATTTAAGATTGCAACTGATCCATTTGTAGGAAAGTTAGCCTTCACTAGAGTTTACTCTGGAATAATGGAAAGTGGTACTTATGTACTAAATGCTAATAAAGGTAAGAAAGAAAGAATTGGAAGACTTGTTAAAATGCATGCTAACAGCAGAGAAGAAGTTCAAGAACTTCGTGCTGGAGATTTAGGTGCAGTTATAGGTTTAAAAATGACAACAACAGGAGATACTTTATGTGATGAGGACAATGCAGTTGTTCTTGAGAGCATGGAGTTCCCAGAACCAGTTATTGAAGTAGCTATTGAGCCTAAATCAAAAGCTAGTCAAGAAAAAATGGGAGTAGCTCTTGCAAAACTTGCTGAAGAGGATCCAACATTTAAAACTTATACAAACCAAGAAACAGGTCAAACAATTATAGCTGGTATGGGTGAGCTTCACTTAGAAATCATCGTTGACAGACTACAAAGAGAGTTTAAAGTTGAGTGTAATGTTGGTAAACCACAAGTATCTTACAAAGAAACTATCAGAAAAGCTGTTAAAGCTGAAGGTAAGTTTGTTAGACAATCAGGTGGACGTGGACAATATGGTCACGCAGTTATCGAGTTAATACCTCACCAAGGACCTTATGAGTTTGAAAATGCTATCGTTGGAGGATCAGTTCCAAAAGAATATGTTGCGCCAATCGATAATGGAATTCAAGAAGCATCTCAAGCAGGTATACTTGCAGGCTTCCCAGTTCTTAACTTTAAAGTTAAGCTTGTTGATGGATCATACCATGATGTAGACTCATCAGAAATGGCCTTCAAAATTGCAGGATCAATGGCATTTAAAAATGCTATGGCAAAAGCAGACCCAGTACTTCTTGAGCCAATAATGAAAGTTGAAATAACAGTTCCTGAAGAGTACATGGGAGATGTTATGGGACACGTAAACTCAAGAAGAGGAAGAATAGAAGGAATGGACCCACAAGCAGGAGCTCAAGTTATAAGAGCTATGGTTCCACTATCAGAAATGTTCGGATATACAACAGTATTAAGATCTGCAACACAAGGTAGAGGAGTATCAAGCATGGAGTTTGCTGCTTATGAAGAAGTACCTAAGAGCGTTCAAGAGCAAATTATAAAAAAATAGTATTCTAATTTTTATAAATAATAAATAAAAGTAATTTCTTTATCAAGGAGGAATTGAAAAATGGCAAAAGCTAAATTCGAAAGAAACAAACCACACGTAAATATTGGAACAATAGGACACGTAGACCACGGTAAGACAACATTAACAGCTGCAATAACAACAGTTTTATCAAAAAAAGGATTTGCAGAAGCATTCGATTATGCATCAATAGATAAAGCACCAGAAGAGAG
>NZ_JAGGLL010000057.1 GCF_017874425.1 Clostridium punense | reverse complement strand
GGAAATCCTATGATTTAATATAAATTAATAGACATTGATGGAACGCCGTATGCGGTGAAAGTCGCTTGTACGGTGTGGAGGAGGGGAAAAGAAGGCGATAATATCAAGTTCTTACCTATTCCTATAGACTTGATTGTATTATTTACAAAGTAGATACTATAACCCAGAGTGGGGAAGATTTATTAATGCTGATGCAATAGCAGGTAGCTTGGGAGAATTATTAGGTCATAACATCTTTGCATACACTAAAAATAACCCTATAATGGCAAAAGACCCATCAGGCTTTAGGTCTGTATATACAATGGATGAAGAAACTGACGAAATGAGAGAAGCTTCTTATGCTGCTATGAATAGTGCTAAAAGAAATCAACCTGCATATAAAGAACCAACGGCTTTGGGTATTGATGCATCACAGGGTAAATCATTAACAAAGGGATTGCTAGTATCTTTTGCAGATGAACTTGCTGAAATGCATATTCTTGATAATATTCCTGACCGTGTATGGAAAACGTTCAATAGAGCACAAGCAAGACATTCTTATCCATTAATGATTCCAGCACCTATATCAGTGAAATACCTAAAAGGAGGACTAAAGGCACTCGGGGTTATCGGGATTTTTATGACTGTTGGAGGAGTTATAGATAACTATAAAGAATATGGATTTGGTGAGGCAACGGCTAGGTCAGGAATTGATTTACTAGCGGCAGCAATCGCAATACCAACAGGGCCAGTAGGAGGTGCTTTTGCAAGTTATGGAGGAGAATTGTTTAAGAACTATTTATTTAAAAGAGAATAAAAATATAAGATGAAGTATATTGAAAAACTGAACAGTCAAGGAGGACTTTTATGGATAAAAAAGAACTATTAATAGGTTCATCAGGAATTATTGCAGTAGTATTAACTAGAAAGATTCTTGAGTCTGTAGGATTGGACAATATCAGTTTACAAACAAAGATATTTATATTTGTTATTATGCTAGTGATATATGCGATAAAGTCTATAAGAGAGAAGGATAGAAATGTAAGGAAATATTCTATAATTTCAACAATATTATTCCTAATATTTGGTGTTCTTCTATCTATAGGAATGGTTATAAAAGAAGGATTCCCACAAGTGGATGATGTTGTTAGGAAACCACTAGGTGTAGTTTTATTTATATTATTTGCATCAATCCTAATACCTGTATATGCAGCACGTAATACTAGAAGACAATAAATTTGATGCTCTAAAATGAATAATGATATAGTGTAATAACGGAATAATTAAAATTATCAGATGAAGGTAAAATATTATTTAATATATTCTATATAATAAGTGATTAAATATTTTAAAGCCTAGTGAATAATAGTTTTGCTGGGCTTCTTTTTTATAAGCAGGTGTAATAATAGGATGAGGTGCTGATAAAGCAAAGTCTTGGATTAGTTAAGTAGATTAGGAGGTAGAACATGGATAAAAAAATTTTTAAAAAGGCTCTGGAAGAAGTCTTTAGGAAGTTTGGATTTCAATATGAAAGCAACGCATTTTATCATGATGATGGTAGTATTATAACTGTTATCACACTACAAAAATCTAATTTTAGCAATAGTTTTTATATTAATTTTGGGTTTTTAATTAAAGAAGAGAGTCCAGATATGATATATCCAAAAGAATATGACAGTGATGTATTTGGAAGATTTACATTAGAATTGAATGGTGAATGTTGCCAAAGTATAGACTTGGATACAGTCATTATAGATGATCTACTTTCAGCTGTAACTCAATTTATGAATATCAATATCAAGCCTGTATTAGAGGGTTGTTTAGCTAAATACTTTGAAATTAATCCAAAGGCTGTGCATACAATGTCTTTAAGGGCAAAAAAGTATTTCAAATTTAATTTAAATTCTAGTGGGAATAGGTAATATGCTCTCGTTTATAGTAAACAGTTGAAATATTAAAAATCGTTTACTATAGACAGGAGCATATTTTTACGGGAAGAAAAACACAATATAATTAACAAATTAAAGAGTGAGTAAGAAAAAGTTCATATAAGCAGGGAAAGTTCTAAAGTTAAACAAGAAAAGCCTTCAATGATTGCAGTTATAAACAGAAATGCCCAAAGTGATATAATAATTGGGCTAATAGACAAAGCAGGAACTCAAGTAGTATCTTATATCTATGACTCATGGGGCAAACTAATTTCTATAGAGGGAACACTTAAAGATACTGTAGGAGTTAAGAACCTTTATAGATATCGTGGTTATCGTTATGATTCTGAAACTGAATTATATTACTTGCAGTCAAGGTATTATAACCCAACGTGGGGGAGATTTATAAATGCAGATGCTTTGATTGGACAAACTGGAGAACTTTTAGTACATAATATGTTTGCTTATACAAAAAATAATCCAGTTAATATGAGTGATAAAAATGGATTTAGACCGGTATATACTGTAGGTGAGGAAACAGATGCTATGAGAGAAAATTCATACACTGTTATGAATACTGCTAAACGTAATACTGGAAACTCAATAAACTCTAGTAGCGATTCAAGTTTTAACTACAAAGCTAGTACTATTAAGGGAACTTTATCGGGTGCAATAGATGAAATAGGTTCCGCGGTGGCAGTTGTATTAATAAAAGAAAAAAAGTATGGAAGGAACTTGGAACATTAACATTAGGGAGCTATGTAAGCAGCCTTGGTAAAGGTGCAAGATTTGCCAAAAATGTTATAGGAGTGGCTGGTACAGTCGGATTTGCACTATGGGATAGTGGCAAGAGTATAAATGACGGAGAATATGTAGGTGCAGGGATTGATATACTTTCCGCAGCAGCTGGTTTTGGTGCAGGTGTAGTTATAGATAAAATTTCAAGCGGAATAAAAGATGAATATTATGGGAGATGATGAATGTGAAGAAAATCATGCCAGCTTTAGGGGCTATTTTGGTCTTAATTACTATAATATTTACTAGATATCTTGTCTCTAAATATGGAGAAGGCTCTAGATTAATAATTATAACATTTGCTTTAATTGTTTCAGTTGTTGGGTTAGTAGGAATAGTATACACAAAAAACTATTTAGCTGTATTAGGAGCTTTTATGATGATTTTGCCTCTAGTAGTGATGGCAATAGGAATATATATTGATAATATATATATTTCTGCTATAGGATTATTATTAATCTTTATACTAATACCTATAATGATAAAAGTTACTAAAATAAAAAAATATTAGCATGAATAACCACATAATAATAAACTAATGTTTAAATTTCTTGAATAAGATGAACAGTCCAGTAGGCTTTAGTGCTTATTGGACTTTCTTTTTAGCAATAAGATGAGTTCCATTTATTTGTAAATCCATATATCGGTGAAGTTATTGATAAAAGAGATTATATTGAAAAAGCAGCAATGCAAAGACAAAAGGAAGGTTATAAGAAATATTTAGCAAAGGGAAGAAGAAATCCTTTTTACTGGGGCAATATGGTGAATGTAGGGCAGTTACTTAAACAGTATAACATTACATTCACTGTGTTAGGAGGAATTAATGTATTAATCCAATAACGACACTGAATACTTCTATGTAAGAAATGCTTAAAATGATATAATAGGATCAATTGATAAATCAGGAACTTAGGTTGTATACTATACCTATGATTTTGGGGGAAATTTAATTTCTATAGAGGGTACATTTAAAGAGATTGAAGGAGTAAAAGTATAAATATTATTTCTTTAAACCATTTGAGAGCAGAGAGTATCTGTTCTTTCTTGTGTAAGCTTAATAATATAAAAATACATACATAAGATCTTTTGTGGAGAAGGATTCCAACTTATACCATGTAATAATATATAGTAAATAATAAGCAATTAAACATTTTAATTTGTGGGGGACAGATTATGCATCAGAAAGAAAAATCAAAATTCCTATGGAACTTAGTTCAAAGTATATTAGTGATATTTTTAATAGTACTTGTAGGGTCAATAATAATGGATATAAATAAAATACAAGGCAGTGCTAAGATAATCAATTATGCTGGTATTGTTAGAGGTGGCACCCAAAGACTTGTAAAACTTGAAATAGCAAGGAAACCTAATGATGCTCTTATGGAAGAATTAGATACTATAATTAGGGATTTAAAGAATGGTGAAGGGACAACACGCTTAGTTAAAATACACGATAGGGACTTTCGTAGTTATATTACTAATCAAGAAATTATGTGGAATCAGCTTAAGGAAGAAGTATTGGACACACGCTTAAAGGGCGCTGAGAACACCAACATATTAGAACTAAGTGAAGAATACTTCCAAATGGCTAACGAAACTGTTAAGGCAGCAGAAGTTTATGCAGAGAAATTTGCCACTAAGTTAAAAAACACAGAAATTATATTAGCTGTTAATGTAGCGTCCATAATACTATTGCTCGTATATCAAACAGTAGCAGCTATTATTTTAAATCATAAAAATAAAGAGCTAAATAAACTTGCTTTTATAGATATAAACACAGGGCTTCCCAATAAGGGTTGTTGTGATAAATTCCTATATGAGCATGGCATTTTAAGTAGTGATGAAATAGATGCCTGCATTATGTTTGATTTAAACAACTTAAAAGTAGTAAATGATAATTTTGGTCATAAGGCTGGGGATGCTCTTATAATGAACTTCGCAAACATCCTAAGAAGAACAGCCACAGAGAAGGTCTTTGTAGGACGTTATGGTGGTGATGAATTCATAGCCATATTATTAGATACAAGTAAAGAGGAAGTTGAGGCTTTACTTAAGAACATTGATGATAATATTAAAGAATTTAGTAAGGAAGAAAATGGAACTACAATAAGTTATGCAGCTGGTTATGAGTTATCCAGTGAGTATAAGGATTGCACTCTGCAGATTCTAATGGATAAGGCAGACAAAAAGATGTACGCTGACAAAGCTGAAAAGAAAAGAAATAATATGTTAAACAAATTATAGAGTATGCTTAAAAAGCACCTACTATTTTGGAATGTTCCCTTTATGTTAAAGGGAGCAATTCACTTTGGTAGGTGCTTTTTAGTATGAAAGCTTATTTAGTCAACTGAAAATAAATAATAAGTCAATGATGGGAATGATATTTTCAGTTCATAGGCAAGCTTATGTTCAAGAGCTTGCTTATGCCCACAAGCTTGTTTAGGAACTCAAGGATACTGACTAATTTATTTTTAAAGATTCCTTAATTATGTTTATGAAAGGTAAGTGATTTATTCATAAAGCACTTGTAAGAAAAGTATATATGAAAAATCTCTTCCTCATTTTTAAAATCTATATGGGCTAGTTCAGCTATTTTATCCAGTCTGTACTTAATTGTATTTCTATGAACAAATAGTTGTTTTGCAGTAAATACAGCATTTTGATTATTTGTTAAGTAAATATATAGAGTTTTATAAAGTTCTGTATTATTTTCTGCATCAAAGGCTTTAAGAGTTTTTAGGCTTGGGTGAAGAAAACTATCAATTTCCATTAGCTTTGATGAGTTATATAAAAAGTCATAAAATTGGAAGGATTTATAGTAATTAATAGTATTTAATTTGTTTAAATTCTTTCCAAGTTTAATTGCATTTACTGCCTCATTAAAGTGATTTTTGCAGAGGAGCAAATTATTAAAGGAATTGCTTATTCCAAGAAAAATATGATTTTCTAGAGCAAAGCTTTCCAATTGTTGTAGATGTTCTAGTGAAATGAAAGGGTCATTATCATAGTCATATAGGATAACTACATAGTTTTCATAGTAAATATGTATTTTTTTATGAAATAATTTATTTAACTCATAAGACAAATAGTTAGGAATATTATTGGTGGAATCATAGTTATCAATATTTAAAGCAATAATTAAGAATTTACTTTTTAAAGCTATATTATAACTTTTAAACTTCTCATTTAGGGCCTTCTCATCTGAGATATTATTATCCAAAAGATCCATAAAGAAATTTTTATAATCAGTGTTCTCTAAGCTCAAGTTATTGGAAGTTTTCTCAAGATACTTGGAAATAGCGTTAGAAACTGAAGGTAATATATTTTTATTAGAAGCCTCCATAGGGGATTCACATAAGAGAACCACAATATATCCCACTAATTTACCACCAACAAAGATTTTGCTTACCCACCTTTCAACGGGGCTTTTAGCGCAAATTACTTGAAATGGGAATGCATTATTAAGGGAAGTCTTTATACTTTCCATGTTTCGAACATAAGCTATAAAATCATAAGAACAGTATCCCTTTTTTATATTTTCTACCCAATATTTATCAGATATTTTTGAGGTTTCAGAATTAGCTAAAACCCTATAACTACTATCAATTATTACTACTGGATTGTCTAAAAGTTGTGAGGCAGTTTCTGCAATACTGCTAAGGCTTGTACTGTTTTTTATATTATTTAATAAATTATTTTCAGTAAAGATTTCACTAATCTGATTAAACACTTGAAAAAGGTCACAGCTACCTTCTAAAATCACATAAGAACAACCTTCAACACACTCCATTGGAAAGTTTTCCTTTAAGTCATCAATAAGAAGAACATGACAAGGTTCAAATTTAATTTTATTTTTAACAATAAAGCTAGTTGTACCAACATAAAGAAAATTGCTTTTAAATATCTTTTGATTTTTAACAATAAGCTTTGCTTCAAGAAGTGGTATCTGTGATGATAGCTCTAAAACATTAGTTAACCTGCTATAATCCTTGAAATTATTATATATGTTATAAAAAGTTAGTTTCATTTTGAACACTCCCCAAAAATAAAATCTACAATATATTTACAGTATAGTGCATAGTGCACAATAAGAAAAGAAGTTTTTGTCCACTATTCATATACTCATAAATTCAAAG
Organism: Clostridium punense; assembly: GCF_017874425.1. GTDB lineage: Bacteria > Bacillota > Clostridia > Clostridiales > Clostridiaceae > Clostridium_J > Clostridium_J punense. Next base: position 12,091 of record NZ_JAGGLL010000057.1, on the reverse strand, counting down.
ATTTGTTATATTATTAACAAATCTTTGAATGGGGGTATTTGTAATGCAATACAATAAACTTTTTACACCAGGGAAAATTGGTAACCTATTTATAAAAAATAGAATTGTTATGCCAGCTATGGGAACTTCATTAGCATCATCAACAGGAGAAGCTTCAGATGAAATAATAAGATACTATGAAGAGCGTGCAAAAGGCGGCTGCGGATTAATTATTACTGAAATCACAAGAGTTGATAACGAGACAGGGGTTGGAACTCCTAACCAACTTTGTGCTACAGATGAATATCAAGTTCCAAGACTTGAAAGATTAGCTAAAGCTATACACAGATATGACTCTAAAATCTTTCTTCAATTACATCATCCAGGAAGACAATCTCATGGAAGATTAATTGGAGGAAAACAAATTGTAGCTCCAAGCCCAGTAATGAGCTCAGCTATTGGTGAAATGCCAAGGGAACTAACCACAGAAGAAGTAGAAGGCTTAGTTAAGAAATTTGTTAAAGGAGCAAAATTAGCTCAAATTGCTGGAATTGACGGAGTTGAATTACATGGTGCCCATGGATATTTAATTGGACAATTCTTAAGCCCATCAACAAACCTAAGAACAGATAAGTATGGTGGTTCATTTTCAAATAGAATGAGATTTATCACAGAAATTATATTAGGAATTAAACATATCTGTGGAAAAGACTTCCCAATTTCCGTAAGAATAGATGGGGATGAGTTTGTTCCAGGAGGAATTAACTTAGAGGAAGCTGTAAAAATGGCTAGATACTTAGAAAGCATAGGAGTAGATGCCATAAACGTAAGCTCTGGAACCTATGAATCAGTAAATGCTATCATTGAGCCAATATCTTATCCTCAAGGATGGAAAAGACATCTAGCTAAGGCAATTAAAGCTGCAGTTAAAGTTCCAGTAATAGCTTGTGATGCTATTAAAAAACCAGACTTTGCTGAAAAATTATTACAAGAAGATGGATTAGACTTTGTGGCTTTAGGAAGAGCTCAACTAGCTGATCCACAGTGGGGAAAGAAAGCTATTGAAGGAAGAGAAGAAGAAATAAGACCATGTATCTCTTGCTTATACTGCATAGAAGAGCTTATGGGAATAAAATGTGTTAAATGTGCTGTAAACCCTAAGTTAGGAAGAGAAGATTTCTATGATGAATTAAAGGTTAATGGTAATAATCGTGTAGTTGCAATAGTTGGTGGAGGACCAGCTGGAATGCAAAGTGCAATTACTTTAGCAGAAAGAGGATTTAAGCCCGTACTATTTGAAAAAAGAAGTGTATTAGGTGGTAGTGTTTATTTAGGAAGTGTGCCACCATTAAAAACAAAATTAAATGATTTCTTAAATCACCTGGAAGGTGAAATGAGAAGATTAGGAGTAGAAATTAGACTTAATACAGTAGCTACTATAGAAGAAATCAAGAACCTTAACCCATATGCAGTATTTGTAGCACCAGGAGCTGAGCCAAATATTCCTAAATTACCAGGACTTGAAGAGGGCAATGTTTGTACTATTGAAGATATATTAGGAAAGAAAGTAGTATTAAAGGATAAAAAAGTAATAGTGGTTGGTTCAGGATTAACAGGATTAGAAACTGCAGAGTATTTAGCTGAAACAGGAAACAATGTAACAGTTATTGAAATGCAAAATAAAATTGGACCAGGAGCATATCTGCCAAACTTAATAGATGTAACTACAAGACTTAAAAAACATGGAGTAGCAATGTTACCTTCTCATAGATTAGTAAAAATCAATAAACAGGGTATAGTTGCTGAAAACACATTAATTAACAGTGTTGTAAATATGGAAGCAGAGGCAGTTGTATTATCCCTAGGAGTTAAAGTAAATGATGCCTTTGTTCAAAGCTTCAGAGAGAACTTTAGCAGGGTATTGGTTTTAGGGGATGCAGAAAAACCAGGAAGAATAGGCCAAGCAGTTCAAACAGGCTTAGATAAAGCTTATACATTAGAATAGAGGGGGAGAATTCATATGAAGGATTTTAAAAATAAAGTTGCTGTGGTTACAGGTGCAGCTAATGGTATAGGAAGAGAACTAGCAAGAGAAGCGGCTTTAAGAGGCATGAAGGTTGTAATAGCTGATATAGATGTAGAAAACCTAAATAAGGTAAAGGTAGAATTAGAAGAAAAAGGCACAGAGGTTTTATCACTAGTAATAGATGTAACAGAGTATGATCAAGTAGAAAAATTAGCTAAAGAAACTATTGAAAGATTTGGAGAAGTGCATTTACTTTTCAACAACGCTGGAGTAGTTGTGCCAGGTAAGATTTGGGAGCTACCTTTAAAGGACATAGATTACATCATGGAATCAAATTTATACAGCGTAGTTTATGGAATAAAAGTATTTGTACCTATTATGCTTAAGCAAGACAATCCTTGTCATATTGTTGATGTAGCAAGTGTGGCTGGTTTACTTACATCACCAGCTATGCCAACTTACCACATGACAAAGTTTGGTAATGTTGCCTTAAGTGAAGCAGTAAACTATCAACTTCAAGGAATGGGATCAAAAATAAAAATGTCTGTTTTCTGCCCAGGTTATATTCAAACAGATCTTCATAATTGCGACAAGAGAAGAACAGAGAAGTTTAAAATTGATGAAGATCCATACTACACAAGTGAAGGCTTCTATGCTGGACTTAAGCAATCAGAACATGTAATTAAAACAGGAATGCCTATTGATTCCATAGGCATGAGCGTATTCCAAGGAATTGAAGATGAAAACTTCTATATTCTTACACATCCACAGTATAATCCTATAATTGGATTAAGAGTTAAGAATATTTTAGAGGGTAAAAATCCTGATATTAGTTTCTTTAAAAAGTAGTTTATAATTTGACCTATTTATAGCATAGAGAGTTATAAGGTGTCATCATTTAAGTTTCGAGAATTACAATAAGATATTATGATAATATTTATAATTCAAGTGCTGAGAAAAACCAATGTTTGATAATTTAACATTAATAGAGCCATGGGTAATAGAGAAATTAATTCTCTGTTTATCCATGGCTTTTGTGCGTAGAAAACTGAAATTAGTTAAAATATTTATAACAAGTATATGTTTAACTGTATAATAAATTTTACAGATTATTACACAAGTTTCACAAAAGTTTAAAAATAACCATAAATTATATGTAAAGATTGTTAATAAATCATAAAGTTTTTGTGAAACAAACGAATATAAAGTATAAGGCTTAATCGATTATTGTTATATTTTGCGGTAAAGAATAGTTTTCTATTAAAGATGTAAAGGGGATATGTAGATGAAAAGAAGCATTATCAGAATAGGTATAAGGGGTAAACTTATATTAAGTTTAATTTCAATTTGCATAGTAACATTTCTTATTATAGGTATAACATCATATAATCAATCTAAAGATTTACTTGCAAAAAAGTTTGAGATAACCAGTATGCAAAGCTTAACAGAAATTAATAGAGGATTAGAAACCTATTTTAATACCTTTATAAATCCAATTAAAATGCTCTCCACTAACGTAAACTTTAAAGAAGTTGGTTTAGTTGAAAGTAGAATTCAATTTGCTGAGGTTTTTTTGAAAGATGTTAAAGAAAGTAGCGATGATATTTTTAGTGCTTACTTTGGAACAGATGAAGGAAAATTTATTATTTATCCTAAAGGTGATATGGGAAAGGACTTCAACCATAAGGAAAGAGTTTGGTATAAGAAAGCCATAGAAAACAAGGGTAAAATAATTATTACAGAGCCTTTTAAAGATGCAAGAACTGGAAAACTAGTAGTTTCAATTGCAAAGACAGTTGAACGAGACGGAAATATGGTTGGAGTAGTGGCAATGAATATTTCATTAGAAAATCTATCAAAATCTCTATCAACCGTTAAGATTGGTGAATCTGGCTATGTTTATATAACCGATAGTAAGGGAATAACTTTGTCCCATCCTAATATAGAGTTTATTGGTCAAGACACAGCTACTAAGCTATCTATATGGAAGGAAATCCAGTCAAATACCAATGGATTTGGAGATTATATATATGATGGTGTAAAAAAATACACAAGCTATGAAACTAATAAAACAACTGGTTGGAAACTAGTTGCTACAATGAATGAATCTGAAATAACTAAAGATACAAAACAACTTAGAAGCAAAATCATCATATCATTTTTTATTGTAGTAGGATTAGCTTCAATAATATCATATTTCTTTAGCAGAGATATTTCTATTAAAGTTGCAAAACTAAACCATGGTTTTAATAAGGCATCCAATGGTGATTTAGCTGCTAGTATTGAGATAAAATCAAAAGATGAGTTTGGAATGTTAGGAGAAAATTTTAACTCCATGATAAAAAACATGGCAGAGTTAATGTTATCTGTAAAGGAATCATCCAGTGTAGTTCTTGGAACATCAATTAGCTTAGCTTCCATGGCTGAAGAAACTAGTGCTTCAATAGATCAAGTGTCAAATGCAATGGAAGAAATTGCTCAAGGCTCTGTAAAAACTGCGCAAAGCTCTCAAGAGGGAACAGAAGATATTTATGAACTAGCTGAGAACTTAAATAAAATATTAGAATCCACTGAAGGATTAAGTTTAGTCTATAAAAATACTGAAACTCTTACTTCTAGAGGAATTCATATGGTTAAAATCCTTGCAGAAAAGTCAGGTAAAACTAAAGATTCTACAACTCAAGTTGGAGATATTATAGAAGAGATGAAAAAAAGAACGGAGCAGATAAATTCAATTTCTGATACTATATCTCAAGTTACGGAGCAAACTAATTTACTATCATTAAATGCATCCATAGAGGCTGCAAGAGCTGGTGAAGCAGGAAGAGGATTTGCAGTTGTAGCTGATGAAATCAGAAAGTTAGCTGAACAATCTAAAAATTCCACTGTGGAAATAAAGAATATAATTGATGAAATAAAAACTAGTGCATCAAATGCATATCTAGCAATGAATGAAACAAGTACAACTGTTGATGAACAGCAAAAGGCAGTAATGGAGGCACAAGAAATATTTGATGAAATTAGTCAGTCTATACTAGTACTTGAAGAAAATATATCTAGAATCAAAGAAGATTCATTGAATATAAATAATAAGAAAGAAAAAGTAGTAGGTCAAATTGAAAACATATCCTCTATATCAGAAGAAACTGCTGCTGCCACTGAAGAAGTATCTGCATCAGCAGAACAAATAAGTTCTACAATGGAAGAGGTTACAAATTCAGTAGATGAACTTAAGAATCTTACTGAAAACCTTCAAAAACTTGTGGAAAAGTTTAATTTACATTAGATTTAAATATGGGTGAATAATTTGCAAAAAATAATAGGGTGCCAATAAAAGTTGATAAATAACTTAATTTATTAAAATAAAACATAAAAACCACTATATCAATTTTTAAAATTGGTATAGTGGTTTTTATTATAGTGGGTAATGAATAAGTCATTGGTGCATAAGCACTTTTCTAAACAATAATATATTTCAATACAATTATTTAGAAGAAACACTAGTATTACTGTTAATGATTATGGCACTCATGGTCATGAGCATGGCAAGCTTCTCCAGAATCTACAAGGGCACCTTGAAGCCAGCTAGAAGCTACAGTTTTCACATCCCCTGAGCAACCACGTAATACCTGAATTCCTGCATTATTAAGTACGTTTACAGCTCCGTCTCCCATGTTTCCAGCCAGCATAACTTTAACTCCCATGTCAGCAAGAACTGAAGCAATATTTGATTTACAGCCACAACCTGCTGGTGAAGCTACCTGCTCAGAAGAAAGGATTTCTTTAGTATTAGTATCAACAGTAAAAACTGTGAAGTACTCACAATGTCCAAAGTGACTATCAATAGAATTATTACGAGATGGTAATGCAATTTTCATAATATAACCTCCAATATAAAATAATAGATTAAGTTTTAAAATAAGTTATTGGCATATGCCTATATAAAGTATAATAGTCTTATGTTGAAAATATGTCAATAAGGTTGCAATAAATTATTAGCATTTGACAATAATCTTTTATGTATTACAATGTAAGTATAATGAACAGGGCTAATAATTCCTTAGCATAAAAGTGTGTAAAATTGAATAACAATCCTTAAAGAAACATATTACTTGAAATACCAGTAAGTCCCTATAATATAGATAATAAAAAATGGATAAGTTCACTTTATAGAGCAACGGCAAAAAGTTTAATAGACACTTATGGACGATGGTAGACTTGAATTATCCAACTTGAAACTTATCAGGGATATCTAAGGACTTGTTAAGGGGATAAAAATAGTTTATGAATTGAAAAATAAGTTAATGTGATACATAGCATTGGAGGAAGAAAATATGCCAAGACCAACTAAATTTAGAAGAGTAGAGTTTTTTCCAGAAAGCAACTATTTTGTACCTTTTGGAAAACCAAAATGTGAAATTGAAGAAGTTATACTTAAGGTTGAAGAGTTAGAAGCAATGAGGCTTAAGGATATAGAAGAGCTAAATCAGGAAGAGTGTGCTGAAAAAATGCAAGTGTCACGCCAAACCTTCCAAAATATAATTGATAGTGCAAGAAAAAAAGTAGCTATTGCTTTAACAGAAGGGAAAGCTATAAGAATAGAAGGTGGACATTACACAACAAACCATTGCAAATATAAGTGTATGGAATGTGGTGAAGTCTATGATATTAATTTTCAGCTAGATAAAGAAGCTTGCCCTAAATGTAAATCAACCCAGGTAATATGCAGCAAAAAAGCTGGATTTTGTGGACAGTGGTGTCATGGAAGAGGTAAGTAAATCCTAAAATAAGTTTTGTATCAACTTATCTGTAGGGATTCCATAGTGATAATTATCAGGTTTTTTTATGGGAGTTATTTCAACAAAATCTCTGAAAGTGGCATAAACACTATATCTTCTTAAGAAGATATAAATAAAAGAATAAATATTAATAATAATATATATCTATATAAAGATATGTAATAAAAGAATATTTGCAATTTAATATGGATAAAGCCATGGATAATGTAGAAGTTAAATCGCTATGTGTACCCATGGCTTTGATATTCTTATAGCACATTATGCATTGTACCTAAGCAAGGAACTTATAAATGGAGCATTGCAAAGGTTTATTAATTACTAGGTGAAATTAATAGCTGCATGAGATTTTTATGTCTAAAAGTAAGAGTTTGAGAGAGTTTTTGCAGTAAATGGTGTTGTAGAAAACCTTAATTTAGGCTACAATTAAAACGGGTGAATGATTTGGATAGAATAATGTTAATTGGAGATTCAGATATAATTTACAACTCAGTAATGAAAGTGATGTTTAAAGAAGGAATGAATTTAGTTTATGTAACTAAAGATCCTTTAGATGCCATTGTTAAGTGCAAGGAATATTACCCGGATATAATTATTTATGAGCACTCAACTAACTGTTCAAATCTAACTTTATTTATAAAACAGTTAAAAGAGTACAATAGTGAAATAAGAATGGTATTTTTGTAGTTATAATTTTATATTTTAATACTTAAAATCTAGTACCCTTGTGATGTGAAGGGTTCAAAGCTCATAATATGGTATAATAAATCAAAAGATTAGACTGAATTTCTGTGATAGGAGTTTGGTTTAATCTTTTTAATTTGTTAGGAAGTCTTATGCAAAAGTAGTTTTCACTATTAATTATTTAATTTATAGGTAACACTCACTTTACTTATTAAGAGATTGGAGTTTTTTTCTTAAAAAGTAAGAGTAAGCGTAAACCTTAATTTAAATACATATGATAATGCTCCACATCAATAACTTTTCTTAATTTGGTTAGTGAATTTTACTATGATATTTGTATAACTAACTTTAAGCTTTAAATATTTATTATAAAATAATCCTCATTAAACTAAATTTAGATAAAAACACAATTATACTTCACAGCATAGACGTATAAACTCTAAAGAAGCTGGAGTTAGAAATTTATTTTTGTGATAAATAATATGATATTGACGATTAAATTTGAGACCATGAACTTCTAATTTGCGAATTTTGCCTCTGTCAATAAAGTCTTGAACCAATTGTAATGGAAGAATGGAAATTCCAATACCCTGTGATACCCCATTAATGATAGCCTCTGTACTTGAACTTTCCCAAATGGGTTTAAGGGAAATATTGTGAAGTAATAGAATGGATTCTGCAAGTTCGCGGGTTCCACTATTTTTTTCACGCATTAGGAATTTTTGGGTAGATAAGTCCTCCACAGATATAACTTCTTTTTTTAGAAGGGGATTTTCTAAATCACAAATTACTACAAGCTCATCATTAATAAAATCCTTTGAAATAATGTGCTCAGAGTGTACAATTCCTTCAATAAGGGCAAAGTCTAACTCATTTTCTAAAATTAGCTTTTCTATGATATCTGAACTATCAATGGTTACAAGGGTTTCAATATCAGGATATCTCAGTGAAAATTCCTTAATGTAATAGGGCATGAGGTGAGTTCCTATGGTAATGCTTGAACCAATCCTTAGTCTTCCTATGGTAGATGAACTCCTTATTGTTGCTTCTAATTCCTCGAAAAGAGAGTTGATATGAAGCGCATAATTTAATATTATCTTTCCTGCTTCAGTTAAATATAGCTTCTTTGATATACGTTCAAAAAGTTGAGTTCCATAATAAGATTCTAGTTCTTTGATTACATTACTTACAGCAGGCTGGGATATATAGAGTTTCTTTGCTGCTAAGGTAATACTATTTTCCTTACATACGGATACAAATATCTTTAGGTGTCTTAATGTCATAAATATCCTCCTTATAGCATACATAACTAAATAGTTATACATATAATAAAATAATATAATTTTACTTATAAATTTACAAGCACTATAATAATTACTGTCAGGGGGAGATAAAAGATGGAAAAGAACTTAAAGTTCTATTTTAAGTTATTTACTTCAACGTTTTATTTAAGTGCATTTACTTTTGGAGGAGGCTATGTTATTATTCCGCTAATGAGGAAAAAGTTTGTGGAAGAGTATAATTGGATAGAGGAAAAAGAAATGCTAGACTTAACAGCAATTGCTCAATCATCACCAGGTGCCATTGCAGTAAATGCAGCAATATTAGTTGGATATCGTTTGGCGGGAATATTAGGAGCTATGATAACTATTTTAGGTACTGTGCTGCCACCTTTAATTATTTTATCAATCATATCAATTGCGTACTCCGCTTTTATAGAAAATGCAATTGTAAAATATATACTTAGGGGAATGCAGGCAGGGGTCGCAGCTGTAGTTTTGGATGTTGTAATTAGTATGGTAATAGAACTTTTAAAAGAAAAAAAGGTATTACCTATCATGGTTATGATAGGTGCATTTATAGCCTCATTTATCCTAAATATCAATGTTGTCATAATAATTTTTGCCAGTGGGGTAATTGGAGCCATATCTATGTACTTTTCTAGATATGTAAAAAAGCGTGGTGATTTGAAGTGATTTTACTAAAACTGTTTTGGAGCTTTTTTCAAATAGGATTGTTTAGTTTTGGAGGCGGTTATGCAGCCATGCCATTGATTCAAAATCAAATAGTCAATATCAATGGTTGGTTAACTATGAGCGAGTTTGCAGATGTTATAACAATATCTCAGATGACACCTGGTCCAATAGGTATTAATTCAGCCACATTTGTAGGAATACGTATTGCTGGTATACTAGGTGCCCTTGCAGCCACTATAGGATGTGTTCTTCCATCTTGCATTATTGTTCTTATATTAGCTTATATATATTATAAATATAGAGGATTATCTACTGTTCAAGCAGTATTAAATGGACTAAGACCAGCTGTTATAGCAATGATTGCATCGGCAGGATTAGCTTTAATAATTTTAGCCTTTTGGAATGGACAGAGCGTTTCCTTTAACATAAAGGATATAGATATTATTGCAGTGACGATTTTTTTTGCTGCATTAGTTATTCTTAGAAGATGGAAGATTAATCCAGTTTTAATAATGATTGGAGCAGGAGTTGTTGGTTTATGTGTTTATCCATTTGTTATGCAATAAAAAAAGAGGAGATGAAGAATGAATAGATTTTTAATTGAAGACTTATTTGGTATTGAAGGGTTTAATATAGCTTGGTATGGAGTAATTATAGGAGTTGGTATGGTATTAGGCATATTACTAGCAAGTTATAGAGCGAAAAAGAATGGATATAAAACAGATTTAATTTTTGATTATTTTCTTATAGCATTACCTATTGCCATTATTTGTGCTCGTATGTATTATGTAGCTTTTGAGTGGGAAGTTTATGCAAATAATCCAATAAATATATTAGCAATAAGGGAAGGTGGATTAGCAATATATGGAGGAGTAATAGGGGGGATGCTGGCAGCATTAATTTTCACTAAGGCAAATAAGTTCCCATTGTTAAAACTAGTTGACTTAGTGATTCCAAGCTTAGTATTAGGACAATCAATTGGTAGATGGGGAAATTTTGTTAACCAAGAAGCCTATGGTGAGTTAATTGCCAATCCTAAATTTCAATTTTTCCCTTATGGTGTGTATATTGAGGCCATATCTGAGTGGCATCAAGCTACGTTTTTTTATGAAAGTATATGGAATCTTTTATTGTTTATACTTTTGATTGCCATAGCGAGAAAAACTAAGAAGGATGGTATTATGGTTGCAATCTATTTTATATTTTATGGATTAGGTAGATTTTTAATAGAGGGGCTTAGAACTGATAGCTTATATTTATTTGGAGGGATTAGGGTATCACAGGCTCTGTCACTTCTATTGATTGTTACAGGAATTATTTTGTTTGCATTAATACAAAAAGGAAAAATACAAGGGAATGATTATCATGGAAAGTACTTAAATTTGTAATCCCAGTAAAAGACTTTGAATTATATGATAGATGCCACTGAAAAGTAATGATGCTAGTATTGATAACTTAGAATAATATTAACGTTGGCATAGGCCGTTCATGTTGAGCGGCATTTTTTGTCATGCTACTATCATCCCTATATAGTTAGGTAACTTGACAAATATGAATAAACTCCTTAATTTTTTCAAGTACATAGAATTAATTGAAATATATGTAATAATTTTCCGCATCAATAATTTTTCTTAATTTCTTTAGCATTTTCTTTTTTATATTAAAGGCCTTTCCATAGGGCATACCCCTATAAGCTGCAAAGGCTTTTAAGGAGGTTTTCTTATAGTATAAAAATTCTATAAGGAGCTGTTCATCTAAGGAAAGCTTAGCTATTTCATTTTTTAATTCCTTGTGAAATACATTTTTAAATAACATATCCTCAACAGAAACCATATCATAGGAAAGTACCTTCTCAAGATTATCATCTAAGCTTAGGATTTTACACCATTCTCCATGGGACTTTCTAAGGGAAGTTCTGATTAAATTGTTTATGGAGTTTTTAATTGCATTGGTAGCATAAGCTACGAAGCGATGTTTACTGGGGTCATAAAGGAGGACACATTTAAAGAGGGTTTTATAACATTCACTTTTTAAATCTTCAAAGTCAAAACCGTTTATATAGGTTCTCATTGAAAGCTTTATAATTAAAGGGGTAAACTGGGCACATAATTCTTCTTTAGCTTTAGAATTGCCTTGTTTTGAAAGTAACACCAAATTTTCGATTTTATCAAAATCCATTAAAGTTCTCCTTTCAATATGAAATTATAAGTTAGAAATATAAAGAAAAAATGAAATGTAGATATGAGGGTTTCATGGGATTTTAACTCTGGTTCCTTATAATAGGAATTATATGCAGATTTTATAGGTGACAGTAGTTTGTAGAGGTAGGAAACCAAATGAATAGCTTATTTAACTACTTCTTTATTGATTTCCTTAAAATTTCCATAGAAAATGGAATTATAATCTAATTAGTTTTTAACTGAAGTGAACTTATGTTCAACAAGCGCCTTGGAATGCCATAATAGTGAGCTAATTAATCAAGGGTTTCAGGGTTACCAGTACCACATTTTGAAATTAACCTATGTACTCTTACTCTTACACCACTTTACAACAAAATTAACTTACTTCATCTAAGTGAATTAAGGAATTAATTACCTCTAAAGCCCTATCATTAATTTTGCGCTTTTGTA
>NZ_JAGGLL010000056.1 GCF_017874425.1 Clostridium punense | reverse complement strand
AAACTTAAATCAGAATATTGAACTAGTAAAGGGTATAGTCAACCCCCTTGAGTACTACAAAGAATAATTAAAGTTTTCAAGTGGTAAATCTATAGAGAAACTACTTCAACACTTAATTTATATATTCCAAGAAGTGGTTTCTCCAAAAGAGATAGGCAAGCTCAATTAGTGTAATTATCTGAGTTTCTATTAATATCAAGGAATTATCAAATTTAAAGATATAAAGTTTTGAGCTTGTTTATCTATATAGGGTTCCATGATAGAATTTTAACTTATTCATCTTCATAACCCCTTAAGGGAACCAGGGTAGGACTCATGTATAAGTTAAGTTTTAACTCTGGTTCCCTATATAAATGGAAAATTAATTAAATTTATTCATGTAGGTAGGAGGATTTATTTTGATAACTAAAATACTACTTATAATACTTTTTATTATAATATTACTCTTAGGACTAACTTTAATAAAAACACTTTTGGTGCCAAAACCAAGAAAGCACACTGAAAAAGAAATCCCTATAAATACTGAAAGAGCTGTAGAATATGGAAGATCATTATCTGAACTTATTAAAATAGAAACTATTTCTTCAAAAGATGATAAGAGTAGAGATAAGTTTTTCACTTTCCATAAGGAACTTGAAAACCAATTTCCTCTTATACATGAAAAATGCGAAAAAATGGTCTTCAATGGAAGTTTATTATATAAATGGCCAGGCAACAACAAAGCTGAACCTATCATGCTTATGAGTCATCATGATGTAGTTGAAGCACCTGGCAAATGGACCTTCCCACCTTTTGGGGGAAAAATCGCAAATGGGGTTTTATGGGGACGTGGAACTGTAGATACTAAGTCAAACTTATTCTGCTTTTTAACTGCAGTTGAAGAGCTTTTGAAAAATGCTTTTGTTCCAAATGGAGATATCTACTTAGCTAGCACTTGCACAGAGGAATGGTCAGGTGAAGGCGGAGAATTAATAGCTAATTATTTCAAAGAAAATAATATAAAGCTAGAAATGATACTAGATGAAGGTGGTATGATAGTAGACGAACCAATAAAAGGGGTACCTGGTAAATTTGCAATGATTGGTGTTATGGAAAAGGGAATGGGAAATCTTAAGTTCATAGCAAAAGGATTAGGCGGCCATGCTTCTGCACCTCCTAAGAACTCTCCTATTGCTAGACTTGCAGCCTTTATTAATCATGTGGAAAAAAGTGATCCCTTTAAAGCTAAATTTAACAGCACAGTATCTGAAATGTATAGAAGGCTATTGCCAAACATGAAATTCCCTATGAAATATATCTTTTCTAACCTTTGGATATTTGAGCCTATACTTAAAAAGCTTATGCCTTCGATAAGCTCTGTTGGAACTGCCATGTTAAAAACAACTTGCGCATTTACAACTCAAAAGGGATCTATTGGTCTAAATGTATTGCCACAAGAGGCCTATGTAACAGCTAACATGCGCTTCATCCCTCACCAAGGCACTGAGGAAAGCATAGAAATAATTTCAAACTTGGCTAAAAAGTATAATATAGAAACTGAAATTATAAATAAGAGTTATCCTTGTCCTGTGGTTAACTATAACAGCAAACCCTTTAAATTAGTTGAAGATACAGTTAAAAAAATTTATCCAAATGTATCTTGTTCACCTTATGTAATGTCTGGTGCCACAGACTGTAAGTTTTTTAGTGAGGTATGCGAAAACAGCATACGTTTTGCTCCTCTAGAAATTTCACCTAGTCAAATAGATAGCGTTCATGGTTTAGATGAAAATATAAACATATCTACTTTAGTTACAGGCGTTGATTTCTTTAAAAGCATAATTAAAAACTGGTGTTAATAAGATTTTATAAAAACTAATAAAGGCTTTTGAAAATGAAATTTATTCTATTCATCTTCAAAAGCCTCAAGCAATCAAGGTATGCTTAATTACCTATTAAGTCTTGACTTTGATTTCTCATAAATAAGTAAGAGTGATATTATATATCTACTTACTTATTTTTTTAGCAACATTTTGGGAACTTCAAATCTACTTTCAAAGTTGTTAACCCTAAGTAGCTTGCTGCGACTTTAATCATAATAATCCTCTAGTTGCATTTTCAAATACTCTACAAATAATTCTTCCCTTTTATTTAAATTATAATTTTTAAGTGATAATAAATATATTTCTGACATATCATGATAATTTTTTAAAGGCTTACAAACACAGTTTAGTGCTGAATTCATACTAGGGTGTATATTTATAGATGGTGCTATATATTCACCAGAAGAAATAGCATCATTAAAGGATGCTCTACTATTTACATATAATATGTTAGATTGATTTTCTATGCAGCAAACATCTAAAAAATCTCTATTATCAATATTTTTATAAGTAACAAGCTTGTACTTTGCAAGCTCTGATATATCTATTTCATTGCAGGAAGCTAATTCATGAAATGCTGACATCATAATCATTATTTTAACTTTGTCCTTTAATAAAACCATCTCTATATTATACTTCTCTGCAATTGTATTAAACCTCTGCCTTTGATTTGAGGTCATGTAAAATACTGCTATCCTACTTTTATAATGTATCAAATCACTCATGCATTCTGTAAAAACGCTTTCTATTAAAGTATCACATCCATTAGTACAAGGGTTTGACCTTACAAAGGAAAAATAACAATGAGAAAAAAAGGAAGATGGGAAAATAGAAATTGATAGACTATCATTTACAGTTGATACCTTTGAAATAGTATGCATTTTCTCATATTCACTATAAATTATTTTAGCAGAACTTATAAACTTTTCACCTTTATCAGTTAAGAATATTCCTTTATTGGTTCTTTTAAATAGTGGATACTGAAACTCTTCTTCAATATTCTTTATAACGTTACTAAGAGTGGATTGTGGCAAAAATAACTTTTGAGCAGCTTTATTTATAGATCCAAGTTCCGCTGTATATATTAAATATTTCAAGTGTTGAATATTCATAAAAACTCCTTAAAAACCTATAGTATAACTCTATAATATCATACTAGTAGAGTATAGTCAGTATAGGCATAAATTTATGATTCTATTAATAACCCTCCTCAACCTTCCCTGTAATCATAAAAACTCTTGCTTCTAATATTATTCTCCATATCCAAAACCTATAGTATAAACCTTATAATAATTTATAATTAGCAATTCACACTCTTCTATCTATATAATTTTTGTAAAGGTTTAAAAAAAGAAGTGAAATGAAGATAAATTAATGATAGAATATTGTTGTCAGCATAAGGCATTTTCAAATGCCTAATTATAAGAATCCCTCAAGGAGTATTTCTTGAGAAAAAATATTTTTTTTAGAAAAGGAGCATTAATATGAATAAGCCAATTTTATCAGCTCACTTCGAGTCAAGAATGCCATCAGATGTAAGACTAGCTCAAATGAAATATGAAGAGCGTAAAGTTAAACCTGAAGCTGTAATCAACGTAGGTATAGGTAACGTTTCTCTTCCTACAAACCCAGCTATGATGAAAAGAATGTTTGAACTAGGTGCACCTGAAAGCCCATTTGCAAAGGGTGTTGTTAGATATTCAACTACTGCTGGTGTTCAAGAGTGCCAAGATGCTTTCAAAAACATCCTTAAGTGTGAAGGTTTTGATACAAGCAAATTATTTGTTCAAGTAACTGACGGCGGATCTGCTGCTATGGAATTGCTTTTACTAGGAGTTTGTGGTGCTGCAGGCACTGGGGACAAGCCACTTATGGTTATTGACCCTGCATACACAAATTATATTTCTTTTGCAGAAAGAATTGGACGTAAAATTGTTACAGTATCTCGTGATTTAAATGAAAATGGTAAGTTTAGTCTTCCAGAATTAAATAAAATAGAAGAATCAATAAAAGAGCACAATCCAGGAGCACTTCTTGTGATTCCTTATGACAACCCAACTGGACAATACTTTGATTTTGAAACTCTTAAAGAGTTAGCTAAGCTTTGCGTGAAGTACAACATGTGGATGGTAAGTGATGAAGCTTATCGTGAATTATTCTATGATGTAAACAGTAAGCTTGTAAGTATTTGGGGAGTTACTGATGCTGAGGTTCCTGGTATTGAAGGAAGAAGAATCAGTATCGAAACTACATCAAAAGTATGGAATGCTTGTGGTTTAAGAATAGGTGCTTTAATTACAGATAGTGCTGAGTTCAACAACCGTTCTGTTGCTGAGTATACTGCAAACCTTTGTGCTAACGTAATTGGTCAGTATATCTTCGGTGCTCTTGCTCATCAAACTAAAGAAGAAATTGCTCAGTGGTGCACTAGCATTAGAGAATACTACAAAGAGCAAATCTTCAACGTTTATAACGGACTTAAAAAACAAGAGCCTGGCTTAATTGTTTCTAGCCCAGATGCATCTATCTACACAGTAATCGATGTTAGAAACGTAGTAAAACCTGGCTTTAACGGAATTGACTTCATTTTATACTGTGCTCAAGAAGGATCTGTTAACATTGATGGAGTTGAAACAACTCTACTTGTAGCACCAATGAAAGGCTTCTACAATGTAGCTAAAGATGCAGTAAACCCAGGAAATACTCAATTCAGAATTTCCTTCGTTGAAACTCCAGAAAACATGGCAAAAGTTCCTGAGCTATTTGTTAAGCTTTTAAGACAATTTGAAGCTCAAAGATAATTTTAAAATTATATAGTTTTAATTTAAATCATAACCGTCAACTAAGTTGGCGGTTTCTTTATTTTTCCAATTAAAGCTTTCTAATAATAATGCAACTGCATTATTATTTTCAATTTTCTTTCATTTCTAGTATAATGTATATAAATAGATAATTAGGGGGAAAATGTTATGTCAATTAATTGCCAAAGAGAATTTGAACTTTTAAAGAAAATTGGTTTTGTAAGAACTAGCGGCTCGGAAGAAGAATTTAAAGCTGCAAACATGTTACTAGAAGAAATTGCTTCCATAGGATGTGAAGGACACTTAGAAGCTTTTAAAGCTCCAACTTCTAAAATTACAAAAGCTACGCTAAAGGTAGTGGAGCCCTATGAGAAGGAATATGAGATTGCACCATATAACTGTGCAATTGGCACACCTGAAGGTGGAATAACTACAGATTTTATATATATTGAGGATGGACTTGATGTAAATTTAGTTGATCTTAAAGGAAAATTTGTACTTATGAATACTCGTCCAAACCCTAAGCTTTATAAAAAACTTATTGATGCTGGTATTGCTGGTTATATAACTATGTCTGGTACTGCCATGGATGAGGAAGATAAAACTGATATTTCTATAGCTAGAATCCGTGAAAAAAATACACAACATGGAAAAATACCTGCTGTAAATATGCGTACAAAGGACTGTTTCCAAATGGTTAGGGACAAGGCTTCTAAGGTACATGTGGAAATAATCATGGAAGACATAGAACTTCCTTCTCAAAATGTGGTTGTAACCTTAGAAGGTACTAAATACCCTGAGGATATAATTTCCTTCGGTGCTCACTATGACAGTGTTCCTTACAGTACAGGAGTGTATGACAATGGGGCTGGTTCCGTTATTATAATGGAGCTTTTAAGACATTTTAAAGAAAATCCACCAATGAGAACTGTAAAATTTGTATGGTACGGTTCTGAGGAAGTTGGACTTCTTGGAAGTAAAGCTTACTTAAAAGATCATGAAGAAGAGCTTAAAAAACATCTTCTAATGATAAACGTAGACGTTGCTGGTTCTATTCTTGGAAGAGAAATGGCATTAGTTACTGCTGAGCAAAACTTTGTTGATTACATTGATCATACAGCTAAAATTAAAGGATTCCCACTTAAAGTAGAGCAGAGCATATACTCAAGTGATTCTACAGCTTTTGCTGATGCTGGAATTCCATCCGTTACCTTCTGTCGCTTTGCACCTCAAGGTGGAGCCTTCATTCATACTAGAGATGACGTTATGGATTACTTAAGTGCTGAAGCTCTAGAAAAAACTACTATAATAACTAAAGAATTCAGCGAAGCAATTATAAACTCAGTGGCATTCCCAGTGGAAAGAAAAATTCCTGAGAATATGAGAAAGAAATTAGATGAGTACTTTGATAAAGACCCTAAAAAAGAAGAGTCATCTGAAAGTAAAAAATAATTAAAACAGGGCTATTTCAAGGTGAGCAGCTAAAGCTCCTTGAAAATAGCCCTTTTATTTTAAAATAACCTTTTAAATAGTGAACAAGTTCATTTGATGAAGTTGCTTTGTTGTAACAAAGGTACTTTGTTACAACAAAGCAAATTACCTATGCTGAGCAACTGTAAAGCTGGTCAGCATACACTTATAGAATATGTCAGACTCCAAGCTTCCCAAATGTTATTAAAGCAAATTCTGCCAACAATTTATTAATAACACCAGAGATATTTAATCCAAAGGTAGGTTTTTTAGTTTCTGTTCCACAGCCCTTGATATTCTAAACAAGGAGGACCCTGCCATAATCCCTGCCGCTATAGCTGCTGCATAGCCTACAGTATGTGAACCATTACTAAGAAACTCATCCATCATGCCGTTAACCGCATAATTCATAGTAAAATAAAGTGCACGTCCAGGAATTAAGGGAACCACTGAAGAGGTCAAAAAAGTAGTAGTTGGTGTTTTCTCAATTCGTGCTAAAACCTCTGAGTATATTGTAACTACCATTGTTGATATAAAATATCTGGACATTTCACTTGCAATCCAGTTACCTAGTAAAAGATAGATTATCCAGGAAAGCATACCCCCTATAGCAGCAAGCCATAACCTTCTTCCTTTTATATTAAAAAGAATTGAAAATCCCAAGGAACCTATAAAAGCTGTAGCAATTTGAGTTATATAAATCATTTAAAACTACCTCCGAAAAAAATTGAAGCAATACCAAAGCCTACAGCAATAGATAATGCTACAACAACTGCTTCACAAAGTCGAAATAATCCTGATATGGTATCTCCACTGATTATATCTCTAATGGAATTTGTAAGAGCAATTCCTGGAATCATCAGCATAATATTTCCTATGATAATCTTATCTAAATTATCCCCAACTCCAACATTAACAGATATTATTGCAAGTATTCCAATAATAAAAGAGCAGATTATATTTGAAAATATCACATTCTTATCCACCTTCTGCACTACAATAATGAACAACTTCAAAAGTATAGCTATCAAAGAGGATACTAGGGCATCCATTAAGGTTCCGCCAAAAAAGATAGTAAAACCACCAGCGATTATAGCATAAGCAAAATATTCAATAGCAGAACTATAAACCTTCTCTTTATTTATTTCCTTCAATTCATCAATAATATATTCGGGCTCCGGCCTGTTACTACATATATATCGCGAAAGGCTGTTGAGCTTATCCACTTTATCTAAATTAGTAGAGTATTTATAAATTCTTCTGGTTTGAGTAAGAATACTCCCGTCCTCTCTCTGAACAGTGACCACAATACTTGAGGTTATTGTAAAAACATCAATCCGCTTTGCACTATAAGCCTTACAAATACGTCTAATAGAATCCTCAACCCTATTAATTTCAGCACCACTAACTAGCATTTGCTCTCCGATATCCATTACACAGTATAATAATTCCTCAGTTAACATTATAAATATCTCCTTTAAGTATTTAATCATCAATATTATAACTAATAATGTCACTGTAATCTATAACATATTCTGTTCATAATTTATTGAGCTATAATGCGGTAAATTTGCATTGGTCAATTTGTCCAAGAAGTAAAAGGACTATTTTCAAAGAGAGACTTTAATCTCCCTCAAAATAGCCCTTTATACTCTATATTAATCACCTCTAGGGTAATTTTTTTTATTTTATGTGAATTGTTTTTACTCAAGAATTCTTTCATCAAGCCTTCTTACAAAGCTATAAGTATAAGGATCAAAATACTTGTTCCAAAATCTTAGAGCAGTAGGATTAATAGTTTCGCAATCTACTCCTAACCTTTTTATACCATCCTTCTTTAAAGTTTCAAGTACAAAGAAAAGTAAACTTTGACATATATTTTTCCCTCTATAATCTTCTTTTAAATATGCCCCACAAATATTTAAAACATCTGGTTCCTCAGAAATAAAGGTTTCCCCATCATTAGTAATTTCAAAGTACCCAATAATATTGGATTTATCTCTTACAACAAAAAAACGTGATTTTCGTCTATTACACATAGAGATAAATTCCTCTTCTGAAAACTCTTTATTAGGGAAATAAGTAGGACTCTTTATCAAATGTCTTACCAAACTGTTTTTTAATGACAATAAACAACTTGCCTCACTATAATGTATTTCCTCATAAGAATACTCTTTATTTACTTGAATATTTAAAGACGTATCAACATTTCGTATAGCATCACTGCACCTTATACCAAAGCCATTCATTGATAATGATGTCATAACCTCAGCATCATGACTATATGCACAGATTCCATAGCTTAAAATTTCTTCCTTAATCATTTCTTTCGAAGCGTGTTGAAATAAAAGTGAAGCGAGCCTACCTCTATCTTCACCTATATAGCCATTAGCAAATAAGGGTGAGAAGGAACCTTTTACATTTCCAAAATGACCATTAATACTTGCCCAGAAGCTTAAATATCCTAATAGCTTTCCTTTTTCTAGTGCTACTACCCCATAATTTCCTTTAAATATTTCAGTCAATAAATCGGTAAGAACAACCTTATAGTCTTTTTCATATAAGGCCTCTATATATTTTCGCTCCCTATTATATTGTGCTTGTGCAATCTTAACTGCATCTTCAATATATTTTTCATTTAACTTCTCAAATAACATACCCATACCCCACTCTATTAGTTTATTCTATAACTTTCTCTCTGCATCCTATTTTAATTTCTTCACTTATAACTCCTTGACTTAATATTTTCCATGGACCACCATTAAAATCTAACAAGGGCTATATAGTATCTACTTCCAATTATACATAATACTCCTAAAATGTTATATATTTTATTTAGTATTTTTATTGAAAATAAGGTTTATTCCTAACCCTTCATACTTTGGACTTAAGTCAATATTAAATGTGGTATATCCTTAGGTACATATAGTCCTTTTCTTTATTTTTTCCATTCATGCTTCATAATTTATTCCCTTCAATATATTTTGATATGCTTTTTCTTCAAGGTCTGCTATCTGATTAATCATATTTGGTAATCTGTTAAGATCTTTACTTTCTTTCAGTAGATATCCTACTATTAAGTCCGTCATCTCTTGAATAATAATTCCGCTCTTACTAAAAAGTTCACCTGCTGATTTCCATTTTTGAAAGCCATACTTCTCTCCTAATTTTATCAATAATGAAGCATACTCCTTACGAGCAGCTTGATGTTCTATTTCATCTTTTTCCTCAATCATAAGTAATCTATTGGGAAGAACTGGTATAGTTCCTGTAAACATAACAATGTTTCTAAGGGCTGTTTCATATTCTTCAGCAGTTAATTCATCTTCCCAACTAAGAATTTCTTTGCTAAGCTTTCGCATACCAGAGATTCCAACGAACCCTACCTTAGGATTAAGCACTTGATTTGCTTTTTCATAAAATCCCTTTATAGCAATTTCTCTAATACTCCTAATTTCTTCATCAAACTCTATTAGGCATATTGAATTCTTATCAGATAGAGAAGTTTTTTCAATATCAAGAGCCTTTTCAAGAGTATCATATTTTATTTTTTGCACATCTTCAATTCCACAGTCGTATACATATGCACATTGCTCTTCATCATCATATCCAACCATTAGTATATAATGAATTGGGATATGTTCCTTATAATAAAACTTTGGATAATAACTTAAATAGTACATATCCAAACATCCGAGAACAACAGGTCTTTCATCATTAATCTGTTCCTTTGCTCTTTTCATTATATAATCAAATTTTCTGCCTTCTATATACTTATATTTAAATCCTACAATATCATTAATTGATGAATACATTTTTTTAGTTCTTCCATCATTAAAGACAGTCATTCTTCGCATATTTCCATTGCTAAACTTTAAGTATACAAATTTTCCTATTCCACTTAAACAGAAGAAAAAATAATCTGGTATATCTTCATTTAATCTTGTTTGATATAAATCTTCAATACCATTCCACATACAAGTATAATCGCAAACTTTGTGTCTTAGTTCGATTACCTTCTTAGTCATATTCTCATCACTCCTTCTATAAAACTTAGTTTCTATAGGAAAAGCATATACCCTCGCATTATGCTAGAGTCAATACTTATCTTTTTTTAACTGGAAAACATACTTCTGTAATAAATTTTTCTTCACCTACTTCATTCCCTGGAGAAATATAATAAATATTAAATGCAGGTCCACAAATTTCAAGTCCATTTTGTGTTATCCATTTAGCCAGATAAAGATTTATATCTTTAAGTCTGCTATACCCCCCTTGATATACCAATGAAGCTACCTCACAAGATGGTATACTATAAAACTTCACCTTATCGGTATCTTCATAAATATTTTCAACTACCCTTTGAACCTCAACATCTATGTAGTTTTCATCAAAATTTATTTCATGCTGAATGGCAATAGAATACTTTGAATCTGAAAATTGAATATTCATCTTTTCACATTCATCACCAAGTATTTTCCATAAAACTCCCTCTTCAGGAAATTCTTTTATTTTCATTCTAAAGCTAGCAACTTTTCTATCTGGTATACACTTAGTTACTATAGACAACGCATGTTCCCTTTTGCTTGCTAAATCCTTTAATGCATTCTCCATTTGTGCCAACTGTTTTCTAATTACTTTTACCTCTTGTTCTTTATCTTCAATTTTATTTTTTAATAGCTCTTTCAAACTATCTATTTGCATTTCTTGTAATTGTAATTCAACTATTTCTTTTAATCCAAATCCCATCATCTTTAAAGCTACAATTTGATTGGCAATTGGCAATTGGCTACTTTCATAATACCGATAACCCGTTGATTCATCTATATACTTAGGTGTTAACAATCCAATTTTATCGTAATTTCTAAGCATATGAATACTTATAGATGTAAGTACTGAAAATTCACCTATCTTAAGCATTTTTTCACCCTTCCTAATCTTATTCTATCGCTTAAATTATACTACATATTGAGTAATACTTCCTTATAAGACTATCATCAGATTAAGACTTATAGTTGCTCTTTTCTTTTAATATAATAATCACTATATTTTATAATGCTTTTTTCTTCATATATGTTAAATTTGTTATTCTTTAAAGCTAAAGTTCTTTCTATATCACTGTTCCTAGCTTTAGTAACAATATTTTTTATGTCAAAATCTATATAGAAGTTTTCTGTTGCCATTCTAAATATTTCAGTGATCAATTCCTCACCTTCAAAAGCAGAAATAATATCAACTCTAAGAATCCCATTTTCACAAACACCATCTAAGAATCTAGTTGTATTAGGAATAGGTGCTATTTCGATAGTTCCTATTATTTTTTCTGTCTGTTTATGAGTAACACTCCATCTAATATAAAACTTTTCTTCAAACTCTTTTATCCATCCAGCAATACCTTTTTTTACATTTTTAATAGTGCTTATATTCCAATCACCACCACAATTATCATTATTCATATGGCTTACTGTTATTGGATCTGTATAACACTTAAATAATTCTTCTGCATCTTCCTCTTTCACCATTGTAAATTATAAGTTATCTGTTTCATATACTGGGCACTTTTCAAATGGATTATTTCTCTTCTTTAACAATTTTAAAATTTCACTTTCACTATCTAAGACATCATAATCTCCTGGTGAACCATCTATTTTATGATATTGGACACCATCCTCATAATTTTTCTTTAAATATGTAGCTAGACTATGCAAACCTTCATCTTTAGCACATTGAATAAATACCCTATTACGTTTATTTTTAAAAGCTTTCTCTTCGCAAGGAAAACTCCTACATTCCCAACAACCATTTATCCCTCTAGTTTTTGCACATTCTTTAATTGAACATCCATCACATTTTTCCTTGCATCCCTTACATTCTCCTGATTTTCCAGCATTACAGAGTTTACACACAAGTCCACAATAAGCTATGCTCTCCTTTATTTCCTCTACTGAATATGCCATACAAATCCCCCTTAACAATTAATTTTAATTTAATTATATTAGGTGATATACGACAACTGTATGTCTTATATTATTAGCCATCTTGAAAAAATAAACAGGTCAGGATTCTCCTCTATTTTGTGTTATACTGCGTCAACAGAACCCATTAATAGCTCAACTATTAATAGAACCTGTGTCCTTGTCTGCACAAGCTTGCTTGTGAACTCAAAATATCCTTCACATCTTTGACTTGTTATTTATTCTCAGATTCCTTATACATATAAATAATTTCTTTTGCCTTTGCCATAAACTCAATCTTTAATTCTTCGGGCTCAATTATTTTAACCTTATTCCCATAGGTGAAAAGTAATCCCTTCCAAAACACTTCATTCATTACACCATGAAATTGTAATAGAAAATTACCCTTTTCATTTTCTACTATTTTAGCATTAGGAAAATACTCTTCTATAGAAATTCGTATCTCTTCCTCACATAATATTTTTACATCCACATATTTTTGCTTATTCTGTTTCTCATACCGATTTAACAAAATCTCAATATTTTCATGTTTTATAGAAATAAACTTGTCTAACTTTTTTAAATTTCTCATTCTTACCACCTTAAACTGTCTATATTGTTGCTTATCACAACAGTATGCAAACATATACCACCCATGCCATTTATATATTACTCCAAGGGGCTCCACTTCTCTCAACGTCTTATTTCCATAGGAATCTGTATATTCAAACTCAATAGCCTTTTCTTCATCAATTGCATTTTCAATTAACCTTATGTACTCGTCTATATTTTTTCCCTCTCGTGAAGCACTAAAATCAATTTTAACTTTAGTACTAGTAGAATTCTCTAGCTTTGAAACATTTAGTATCTTTTCTAATGTATTTTCAATCTTCTTATTGTTGTAAGCGGAATTCATTCCCATTAATGCTGTAATAATAAATTGATAGTCTTCTGTATTAACCATCTGTTTATCAATCTTAAAATTATCAAGAATTCCATATCCACCATTTGCACCTTGCATTGATGTTATAGGTATTCCAGCTAAATTTATCGTTTCAATATCTCTTTGTATGGTTCGAGTTGAAACTTCAAACTTTTCAGCTAAGGTATTAGCATTTACAAAATCCCTATTTAATAGATATACAACTATCCCAAGCAATCTTTCTATCTTCATTTTTCTACCTCAATACAATAATCTTCTTAGATTAATTATAAAAAAACTATAAGAAAAAGTAACCCTATAATTCTGAGATTATTTCTCATATAACCTATTTAGAGTATGGTTATATGGTAATGTAATTTTTTACATTATTATTGAATAACTTGATTATATGGTATATTATGTATTTAATAATGTTATGGAGGGAAGAGAGAATGAAAAAATTAATTAGAATCTTTTTAGTTGTTTTGACACTTGGATTACTAACAAGTACAAATGTTTATGCTGCCGAAGCTAAAGAAAAGTATGTTAAGTATAAGGATTACTCTATTTATACCCAATGCTATAACTACAGCAGTAAAGAAAAAACTGCAATTATTTTTATCCACGGGTTAGGAGATGATAGTTCTGCAGCTAGTTTTTTACATGACTCCAAAAATCCTTATATGACTATATCTTACGATAACTTTAGCCATGGTAAATCATCTATGGTTACGCCAGATGAAATAAATTGGGACAACCAGTTAGGTGCAATCAATGCCATTATTAAATCATATGGATTAAAGAAAGTTTACCTAGTAGGACACTCAATAGGTGCGGATATTTCCATGATGTATAGCAAAAAATATCCTGATAAAGTTGAAAAAATAGTATTATTGGACAGGGCCTTTTATAACTACTCTGATTTAGAAAAACTTAATTTCACAAGAGACTTAACAAAAATAGTTGGATATGATCCACAATTAAAAATGGGTAGAGATGTGTTTTCTAAGTACATAGACATGTTCTATGACAATGACATATCAAAAACCTGGAACATTAAGAAAAAAGTACTTTTAGTAGCTGCAAACCCTGATTCACTAAAACCTGATGGAGTAAATCCATCAATAGTAGATATGGTTAATGCGGTAAAACAAAACCCCGAAAATTTTAATTTAACACCAGAAGACGCTGCAAAACTACCTAATATTACTCTTGAAAACCTTAACCAAATATCAGATGTTCTAAGAGATAGAGGCGATAAATTTCCAAGCATAAATCATAGATTTAGTGCAATTAAGACAACCTTTGTACACAATATGCAAGCTGATCCAGCATCTAAAAATATTGTAAAAGACTATGTATTGAAATTTATTAATAAGTGTAACTAATAAATTCGAGGTGTTATTATGCTAATACAACCACTTTGTATTGTTTCAGCTCCATGCATGGTCTGATAAAGGACAGTGATTTGCATGGAGATATAAATTTCACTGTCCGAAGTTAGGCTTTGCTTTTCCTAAATATAATAATAGATTAAAGGAGCAAAGTTATGAAAAATAATGTATTATTAGGATTTTCCGAGGTGGATATTACGCCCTCCTCTAATTTGCAAACTATTGGCTTCAATAGAAAAGATAATATGTCAAAGGGAGTACTGCATAAGCTCTTTGCACAAATTTCAGTTTGGTATTCAAAGGAAGAAAAATGTTGTCTCATTGCTATAGATCACATAGGATTCTCATGCCATGAAGCAGATCTACTTCGTGATTTAATAGGAAACAAGCTTGGCATTACCCGTGATAAAATTATGCTTTGCTTTAGCCACACCCACTCTGCACCTAATATAAGTATTGAACCAGAATATTTTAGTTTTCTTTGTAATCAAGTTATTTTAGGTGTCAGTGAAGCAGAAAGAAATTTAGAACCCATTAAAGCTGCTTGGGGCATAGTAGAAGCTGATATAGGAATTAATAGACGAGATGATAATGGAATTCTAGATAGACGTGTAGCTGTGCTTAAAATTGCTCATGCTGAAAACTCTAATTTAAAATTGCTTATTTTAAGACTTACAGCTCATGCTAATGTTTTGCTTAGAGATAATTATTTAATATCCTCAGACTTTATTGGTGTTACAAGAAATTTGCTTGAAGAAAAGTATGGATGCAAAGTTATGATAACCCAAGGGGCTTCTGGTAATGTAAAACCTAAATATAGTGGTTCATTACAAGCTTTAGATAAAATGGCAATTGAAATTAAGAATTCTATTGATAAATGCATTGAAAATCTTAAACCACAAACAATTAAAAATCTATCTATGTTTTCTCAAAAGGAATCTTTTTTTGCTGATGTTCCTACTGTAGAGCAAGCAAAAAAAATTTCAGCTGAGGCTATGAATGAAAATAATATAGACGGCACAAATTGGCTTAAGGAAATTAATCGCTTGCATAGTGAAGCCATAAGGCAGCAATGTAAAGAAATTGAGATTCAGTTTTTTAAGCTCAATGAAGGATGTCTTTGTGGAGTTACCAATGAGATTATGTGTGAAATTGCTGTTGATGTAGCCAAGGTATGTAATAATGAACTTATATACTTAGGTGGATACACCAATGGCTGTGATGGCTATTTACCAACTGCTGAAGAATATGATAAAGGTGGCTATGAGGTTCTTCACTCATACTTAATTTATTATATATATCATGGCACAGTTATGCCTCTTAATCGGGATACCGCAAGCAAATTAGTAAAGCTAATTTCTAAGCAATTGTAAAACTAGATTTTTTACTGACACTTAAAGTAATGTAATGTTAAAACCTATGCTTAATATAATATACTCCATTCCAAGTAGCAGTTTTGTTATTTCAACTGTCACCATAAAGAGAGCATATTATTACTCTATTAGCATAGGTTTTTATTATAAAAATTTCTTCATGGCAACTGCAGGTAACACCTTACCAGTCCAATTTAATTCAACATCTTTAATTTTAGTAAACCCATTATTAATCCAAAATTTTAGTACTGAATTATCATAATTAGTAACTACATCAATCCTAATTGACTTACTTTTTAGTGATTTAATATATTTCTCAATCCCTTTAAAAATAATATTTCCAAGACCCTTGCCTTGAAAATCACCATGTATCATCAGTAAAGACAAATACGCTTCTTTACCTATTCTTAAGTCTACTATTCCAATTATCCTTTCAGTATTTGACTCAACCAGTTTATAAGAGTGAAACCCTATGTCCTTCATACTT
The DNA here is from genome assembly GCF_017874425.1 of Clostridium punense. Taxonomy (GTDB): domain Bacteria; phylum Bacillota; class Clostridia; order Clostridiales; family Clostridiaceae; genus Clostridium_J; species Clostridium_J punense. The sequence goes on along the minus strand of NZ_JAGGLL010000056.1, from coordinate 3,135 downwards.
TTAAGTTCTTGGACTAACCATTCATTTGTTACTTTGTTTTTGTCCATGTGATTAATTAAGAACTTCTCGTTGGAATTGTACATTTCAAGGACTTCTTGTATATCTTTATTTTCTACTAAACTTACATAAAAATCTTTTGATTGGAAAATCATTGCTATCCCCCATTTAATGAAACTTTTTTACCCAAATATACTACCCTATCAACTTTATTTTATCATGAACTAATTGTAATAATATACCTAAATTTTCGACTTCCCTTATAAGTAATTTATAACCCCTATTTCGTTTAATGCAATCTATCAGTCAAAACATAAGTTAAATTCATGGCCTACAAATCTGAAGTAATTAATTTAAGGTCAAACAAAAGGGCATGTAAAATTACATACCCTCTTTAAAAATAATTCTGTCTATAATTTATTAATCATCTTGGAGTTAAATTTCTATTACTTAACCTCTTTAACTTCCTTAATTGCCTTATCCCCAAACTGATTATCAACTACCTTTTCATATGGTGGTCTTTCTTTTAAAAGCTCAGGGTTATAAGACTGAATTATATCCATTAATCTTGTCATATCTTCTTTTTTAACCACTGGAGTTTTTGAGAAAGCTTCAATTTGTCTGTAGTTTTTAACAACTTGAACCATTATAGCTTCATCTGTATCTGGGAAGAAGGATTTAATAGATTTTATAACTTCTTCATCTGATTTTTTCTCAACCCAAAGTTGTCCTTTGTATATAGCTCTTGTAAACTTCTCAATGATTTCTGGATTTTTTTCCATATAAGATTTTGTTGCATAGAAGCAAGTGTAAGGAAGAGTTCCTGCTGCTTCCCCAACTGAATGAATTGAACCACCTTGTTCTTTAACTATCATACTAGCTGTAGGTTCGAAAATTGCTGCATATTCACCAGTCCCGCCTTTAAAAGCTGCTGGTACTACACCAAAAGCAATGTTAGTTATCATGTTCATATCTGTTTTAACATTAATTCCACGATTCCTAAGCACATATTCAAAAGCCATTTGAGGCATTCCACCTGGTCTTCCACCTATAACTTCTTTTCCTTTTAAGGATTCCCATTTAAAATCCTTTTCTTCTTTCCTTGAAACTAGGAAAGAACCATCTTTTTGTGTAAGTTGAGCAAATACTATTGGGTAATCATCTCTCTTTTGATTATAAATATATAGCACCTGTTCTGGACCTGAAAAACCTATGTCTGCGTTTCCACTAAGTAGTTGTTGCATGGTTTTATCTGCTCCCTGTCCTGTGGTAAGTTCGATTTCTATGCCTTCTTCCTTAAAGAAGCCTTGATTTATTGCTGCATACATTGGTGCATAGAAAATTGATCTAGTAACTTCATTCAATCTAATCTTCGTAACTGTAGTGTCTTTCTTTGGCTTACAGCCTACAAAAGCTGTAGCAAAGATAAATAAGATTGTAACAATGGCTGTTAATTTAAAATAATTTTTCCTCATGTTTTACCTCCTTAAATTCTTCCTTTTAGTTCTCCGCTCTTTGAACTCTTGGAATTTTTTATGAACTAGTTTTTAAGCATAATCCATAATATGATTTAAGAAGGAAAAGTGTTATTAAATAATGGTTTCATAAGAATTATTATTTAAACATATTTTTCCTAAAGATTTTACTAAGTAATAAAACCAAGGATGTTAACCTTGGTTTACTTAGTTTTATTTATTAGATTAATTAATTCTTCTTTCGTTTTAACTTTATCCTCAAACTTATCCTTTAAATACTTAGGTAATTTATGTTCTACTTTATTATAATCTATATAAAATTTTCCGTAATAAATGCCCACTGGTTCATAACAATTCTCTACTTTGACTCCACCAGTATACTTGTTAAGAAATACTATTATATGCTCTCCTTTATCTAATGGTGGCATACCATCAAATCTGTGTTTCACAGGTTTAATTTTATTTATATCTATGTACTTATCAGGGAATTTCTCCTTGTATTTTTTGTATAAAAACTCTTTATCCATAATACCGCCTGGTTCTACAACACATATTGTTGAACCTTTTATAATATTATTATTGCTTTCATAAACCTCAGTAATCTCTATCTCCGAAATAGTAAATGGGGTTTGTGTATATATTACATTTCTTGTGTTTTTAACTATACCCTCTATTACTATATCCGAGTATTGCTTTAATTCTTCTATGTTATTAAAGTATTTTATAAGATGTGGTTTTGTATCAACTATATCATATTCTAAGCTGTTATCATTATTATCCACTGGATTTATCACTGAAATTGTTGTAGCTGAATTTTTATTATCTAATTTTAAGATTTGCTCAAGCTTATTATTAGAGTTAATCGTAAATAAAGCCACTATGAAAAAAGTAAGAAATATTAGTTTTCTTCTCATTTAATTTGCTCCTTCCTAAATTATAAGTCTTAGTTAGTTATTATTAAATGTAGTATGCTCCAATTAATAACTTAAAATTTAGGTTGTACTATAATAAAATATTAGGATTTTGAGCAAAATAAAAAGAGTGATGAGTCATCAATCTTTGAGTCACTTTTTTAGAAATTTGTAAATTAACTCAATCAGGTATTATATTTATGTTATTCAAGCAAAATATTTTAAGCCTTTACTAAAAATTGAACCATTCACATCCTTTATACTTTTCTGGAATCTCTTCCTTTGAATCAATCCATTCAAGTGTTTCAATAAATATTGATGGTATTTTAGGAAAAATCCATTTATTCAAATACTCAATAAAGTCCGTTTCGTCATAGCAAATGCCTCCATCTATGCGATATCTCTTCGCATGTGGACTCTCATGTAGCCATTTGCCACAAAAATTAATACAGTATTTTCTTAAGTTATCAGCCACTTCATTTGGAACTGAATAAACAGATGGATTATTATCAGCACTTAACAATACATATTTCACTTTAGTATACCTCCTTGTGTTAATATAAGTAATCTCCTGCAAATTCTTATTTATAAATTATATAAATAATCTTTACACCACATTATTTTACCATTATTCATCTATCATAAATTCAGGATAAATGCGGATTAACCCCTTCGTTTTGGACAAAACCTAATAAATTCTTCGATTTTCTTAGATTTACACTCTTATCTGAATATTAGTTGTATCCTCTCCA
>NZ_JAGGLL010000055.1 GCF_017874425.1 Clostridium punense | reverse complement strand
CTTCCCATAATAATAACTCCTTTGATAAGTCTTAGAGTTATTATTGGGAAGATTAAGCTTGTTAATACTTTAAATTTCGGAGTGGTAAATCTATAAGTATCCAGGGTTAAAACTTAGCCTCTACATGAATACTACCCTAGTTCCCTTAAGGGTTTATGAGGATGAATAAGTTAAAATTCCATCATGGAACCCTATATCTTTAAGTACTTAAAAAAAGTGACTTTTGAAACTAGGAATTCATCTTAATTATCCTTTAATGAAGTGTTTTAAATTTCGATTATTCAAAGTACACTTGATCTAATTTGTTTTGGTTTATGTAATTAATATGTCTTACTTTTAATCCCTATATCTATTTCATTACTTTATTAGATTTTATTGTTAAGGCATAAGTGTAATTAAAATTTATATTTTTGATACACTAATAATATAGTATTAAGGCATCTTCAAAAAATAAATAAGTCAATCTACTCGTCTATTCTGTGCTATACTTCGTCAACAGAACCCTTAGATAGCCCCACTATCTAAGGAACCTGTTTCCTTGTCTATCACAAAATAGCCTTCACATCTTGGACTTGTTATTTATTTTCAGATGCCTAACTTAGGAGGTTTTATAATGAAAGTTACTCTTGATGAAAAAACGAAAGAAGCTCTTAGCTCAAAATTAAAAGAGTTCGAAAAATCTGCTGTTAGATTTATGATTAAAGGTTTTGGTTGAGGCGGCCCAACCCTTGGAGTTGTTCTGGATGAACAAAAGCCTGAAGATATATCTGCAATGGTAGAAGGTATTACTTTCGTAGTAGATAAAGATGAAGAATATATATTTGAAGATTCTAAAGTAGTTTATACTAAAACTTTATTTGGAGATTCTTTTAAAGTTATATCTTCAGCAGTAGGAGAAAGTACTTGTTAGTTAATTTAAAAGTAAAAAACTAAATCATTAAAGGGAATGAAAAGTTTAGTAAATTAAATTACCTAACTTTTCATTCCCTTATTTTAAAGAGTTATTATTTTAAATAAAATATTAAACTAATTAATATATCAGCTTGTTTTATTTTCCTAAATCTCTAAATACATTAGTTCAAAGTTTCACATCAAATCTTTATTAGATAATGAGCAAGTTCATTTTGTTAACAACTTTGGAATCAAATTTAGACCGAACAAACTGTGTTTGTTACTCCAAAGCAACTCATCTATGCTGAGCAATTGCCACTTTAGAAGATGGAGACTTGAAGCTTCCAAAATGTTGTTAAAATTTTAGTATTTAATAGCAAATTACTTTAGTGTATTCTATGTTTAATATTTATCACCATACTCTTTCACAATCATACTAACCAGTTTTTTTATATTACTAGCCTGAGCTACTAAGCTCATTACCATTAAAAATACAATTATTCTTTCTTTTTCCTGATCATTAAAATCATAATCTTCAAGGTACTTAAATACAGCTTCCTTATCTTGAGTACTACTATCTAAAAATCCTAAATAAAAGCTTTCCTTTTGTAGATGACAAAACAACTTATAGGTATCTTCCCAAGAAAGTATATCATCAGCTCTATTATTTATTCCATTAAAAGCTAATCTAAATACTTCTTTTACCTCATCTGTGGTAAGTACCGGTCTCATGTAACCCAAAAGCACCAATTGAACTAGGTGCAACTTGGTGTATCCTCTTTTTTTACCATCTTCCGGCTTTGAAATGACTTCACTTTTTATATAATTTTGCAGTATATTGTTAGTGAAATTATCTTGCTCAAACTTATCATTTAAATAATCCTTAACCTGAGATAAAAATAGGTCATATTGTGGCAATTCATCATATTCAATAATACTTTTAGTTGAAATCTCTTCTATCATTTCTGAAATTTTACTTACTACACTGCTAAAACTTTCACTGTTTATCTTATTATCTTTACTCATAGGTACACCTCGTCATATTTTCCTACACTTATATTAAATATTATATGCTACTAGCTAAATCTTTACAAATATATTATTTAATAATATGAACTAATTTCAAAATTTTTTAAAATATCATAAAGTTCGACAATACTATCAACTGAAATTTAATGACATATCAATTGCAATAATTATATTATACAGAAGAAGTTATTAACATTCATAGTAACTTATCCACCGTTGTCCACAAGTTACTAACATAAATTGTGCATAATTGTGGTATTAACTACAGCTATTTTTCTAAATGCTCTTATGAAAAATTATCACATTGGATATTTGTCCACATTACTAACAATTTGCCTGTGTATAACCTGTTAGATTTTATGTGGAAATAATTGCAGCATTCTACAATGTCAGATTTAATTTTTTGTTATTTTGTTGTAATAAATAGAATTTTAATGTTAATTTACAGTTTTTCGTTATAATGAATACTTCTTTGTAAGTTTATGTAATTTAAAATCCACCATTATTTTTCCCTTTTTATGTAAATTTAAATACTTATAAATTTTTCTTTTTTTTTACATTTATTTTTTATTCTTAAGTTCTTATTCATAAATTTATAAATGTTACTGTTAAGGTATCTAAGTTTTAATCCTCAAAAACCCTTATTATACTAATTATTTCACTTACTTGCTTGAAACCGTTGTTATGCTATTCATATTTCGACATATATATAAATTAATTCCATATACTTACTATTTTATAATTTCCAATTAAAATCCTTCCTAATCTTCTTACTTTTTTCTGTTATACCTTTTTATAAATTTATAAAGTCCTGAAAATAAAGGGTTTTAAGGTATTGTAAAATCCTGTATTTTTATATATTAATGTTATTGACATTTGTATTAATTGGTAGTATATTATCTATAGATGGAATTTAGTAGTAATTTTGTAACTTTCTACGAACGCTAAACTATGAATTTTATCTGTTAAATTAAAATAATAAAATTTTTTATATTATTTTGTCGAAATATTACTTAAGGAGGAACTTATTATGAAATCAACAGGTGTTGTAAGAAGAGTGGACGAGCTAGGAAGAATAGTTATTCCAGTAGAATTGAGAAGAACGCTTAATATAGGTGAAAAGGATGCTTTAGAGATATATGTAGACGGTGAGCATATTATATTAAAAAAATATGAGCCTGCTTGCATATTCTGTGGAGATGCTAGAGATGTAATAAACTATAAATCTAAAAATGTATGCAAACAGTGTTTAGCTTCACTAAAAGCAGAATAATTAAAGATTTATTTTTCAATATATAAAACGGACAAGTTACTGATAAACGTTAGAATTCTAACGTTTATTTTTTTATGCTTTTAATTTTATTAATTTAACAACATTTTGGAAGCTTCAAGTCTGCCATCTTCTAAAGTGGCAGTTGCTCAGCATAGATAAGTTGCTTTGGTGTAACAAACACAGTTTGTTCGGTCTAAATTTGATTCTAAAGTTATTAACAAAATGAACTTGTTCATTATTTAACTTAGTAAAGACACTAATGTAATATTCCTACATTAAATCTTCTTACTTATTATTATGATATAACTCTCTACCGTTTATCTCCTTAATTCACTTATGAAAGTTTATTTATGAAACTATTTCTTAACTTATAGATAAACAGCCTCAATCCTTTATATCTCTTTTATGCCTTAAAATTTATTCATCCTAAGGATAAATTAGGTACTATCATCGCATTAATTTTATCTATATCTTTTTTGAGAAATCACTCCTTGGAAGATATCTTTTAAATTAAATTTTATAACTTAAAATAAAATAAACCAATAAGTTACCTTATTGGTTTATTTTATAAAACTTCTAGTTATTATATGTTTTAGTGTCTTCTTCCTTGTATGAAGTCTCTTCTTGTTAACGGTGATATTTTAACAACTTCATTATCTTGTGGTGCATGTATATAGCTGTTATTTCCAACATATATTCCTACATGATTTGCATGGCCACCATATCCAAAGAATACTAGATCTCCAGGTTGTAGTTGATCTCTTGGAACATAACTTCCTGTACTCATCTGATCATTTGCAGTTCTAGGTAAGCCAATTCCATTAGCTCTAAATACATAGCTAGTAAACCCTGAGCAATCAAATGTATTTGGGCCATTTCCACCCCATTGGTATGGAGTACCCAAAAACTTATAAGCATAAGAAACTATTCCATTTCCACTTACGCTATCTGGAACAACTACAGAATCATCATAGCCTCCGCCTCTACTTGGTCTTTGCGATGCTGGCGCTTGCATGCTCTCTATTTGTCTTATAGTCTCTGCTAACTGAGCTTCACTTTCTTTCATAGCGGCCTCAAATACATCCCTATTAGCTTCAGCTACTGCCATAGCTTCATCATGTTCTGATTTTTTAGCGCTAAGCTCATCCATTTTCTTTTGATTTTCAGTTTGTAATGTTACTAATTGAGCCTTTTCTTGCTCTAAAACATTTTTTTGCTCTTGCAGTGCAACCTTTTTCTCTGTTAAACTAGAAACTACTTCTTTATCGTAGCTTATTATTTTCACTACGTTTTCTAGTCTTGAAATAAAGTCACCAACACTCTTTGAGCTTAAAAGAGTTTCTGCATAGCTATCCATACCGTTCATATACATAGCTCTCATTCTTTTATTAAAAAGGTCTTCTTCCTTTTTAATACTTGCCTCAGCAGCTTGTACACCTTCTTCACTGATTTTTATTTGTCCTTCAGTGTAAGTAATCTTGTTGTTTGTAGCTTCTATAGATGCATTAATATCTTCCATTTGTGTGTTAATTGCTTGAATTGCAGCTTCAATTTCATCTACTTTTTCCTGAGCACTTTTATAGTTGTTTTTGTCATCTGATAGTTTTTGTTGTTGTGATGTCTTGTCACTATATGGATCTGCATAGACAGTGGAGCCCATATAACTAGTTGCTAGTGCTGCAGTTAAAGCCAATGCTAATACTTTTTTGTTCAAAAAAAATCCCTCCCCCCTCATTGTTTATCATAATTATAGCATTATATATGCTGAAATCTCAAGGTTTTCCCCATATTTTAAATAAAATCTAATATTAAAGTAATAATTTTGTGGATATATCTTCATAAAATCATATAAAATATCAATTTTATTTCAATATGCTACCAAAATCCCTATAAATCTATAGAGAATTTATATACTTCAGATTTTGATAAATTTCTATCTTTAGCTACTTTTTTAATAGCATCTTTTTTGCTTTCACCCTGGTCAATATACATTTTTATGTGATCTTCAACTGACATACTCTCCCACTTTGAGCTAGCTTCCCTTAAAATTTCTTCTTCACTCTTTCCCTCTACAACTATAACATACTCGCCTTTTCCATTGTTAGACTTATAGTACTCTATGGCTTCACTTAAAGTAGTTCTCATTATATCTTCATAAAGCTTTGTAAGCTCCCTACAAAGTGCAACTTTTCTATTACCTAAATTCTCATGTAAAAACTCTAAGGTACTCAATATTCTGTGTGGTGCTTCATAGAATATCAAAGTTTCTGTCCTATTTACTAGTTCGTCTATTATAGGCTTTCGTTCTTTATTTTCTCTTGGGAGAAATCCCCTAAAAATAAACTTAGTGGTATCAAGTCCAGAGTATACTAGAGCCGTAGTAATTGCAGTAGCCCCAGGTAAAACTTCAAAATCTATGCCTTGGTCAATGCATTTAGATATTATAACACTTCCTGGATCAGATATTCCAGGGGTACCTGCATCACTAATTACTGCTACATTTTGCCCTTGAAGAAGTTTTTCTGTAATAGCTTCACTCTTACCATTTTCATTATGCTTATGATAGCTAATTAAAGTTTTTCTTATATTAAAATGATTAAGTAGCTTTAAACTTTGCCTTGTATCTTCACAAGCAATTATGTCTACTGAGTTTAATACTTCTAATGCTCTTAATGTAATATCTTTTAAGTTTCCTATTGGAGTTGGAACTAAGTATAATTTACCTGTCATTTTATCACCTTGCTTCTTATTTATATATTTATATCTGTTAAGGCATTTTCAAAAAATAAATAAGTCAGTATGTTTGTCTATTTTTAGTTATACTGCGTCAACAGAACCCTTAGATAGTGCTACTATCTGCGAAACCTGTTTCCTTGCCGCATAAGCTTGCTTATGAACTAAAAATATCCTTCACATCTTTGACTTGTTATTTATTTTCAAATGCCTAAGTTATAGATTTCTTTAATTTCTTTAGAATAATCACCATTTTCTTCATGAACATATAAGGGATCATCAAATTTAAAAAATGCTCCCCCATCTCTTTGTCCTTCTATGAGTACTATATTAGGAGCCTTGTTAGGTTTAGGATGAATAAATCTTACTCTTTTCGGCTCAATCTTATGCTTTCTCATAAGGGTTAGAATATCTACAATCCTTTCAGGCCTATGAACCATAAACAATCTTCCATTGTCTTTTAGAAGTACTCTAGCAGCAATTATGACATCCTCTAAGGTGCAACAAACCTCATGTCTTGCTATTGCATTCTTATCGTTAGGGTTTATAATCCCCGAGTTTTGAAGTTTATATGGTGGGTTAACTGTGACAACCTCTGCCTTCTCTAGGGTTTTCAAAAACTTTAAATCCTTTAAATCCTTATGTAAGAAATTTATCCTATTATTTAAGTTATTATACTGTGATGTCCTATTAGCCATTTCAACAAATTCTTCTTGAATCTCTATGCCAGTAATGCTACTTGCTTCTGTTTTTCCTGCCATTATAAAGGGAATTATTCCTGTACCGCTACATAAATCAATAACCTTATTATTTCTTTTTACCTTAGCAAAATTTGCTAATAGCACTGCATCTACTCCAAATCTAAATCCATTTTTCTTTTGGATTACTTTTATCCCTTTAAGTTGCAAATCATCAAGGGTCTCATCTTCTCTTATTAAACTCATAAATATTCCTCTCTTTTCGATAATTGAAATACCTAGTTCATTATATACCATAATCTTAGGTTTTTCATTATAAGGCGGTTTTATTTACTAAAAAAGTAAGCACCTCAAACGAGATGCTTACTTTTTTAATATGGGGGGAAAGCAACATGGAGTGCTTAAACATTACAACGAATATGCAATAATATTAGTAAATTCCACATGTTGCTTTTAAGGGTTTATATTTATGCTTTAATCTGTCATTAATATGATTGACAGATTAATTTGAAAATATACATCAATTTATGAACTTTGTAAAATTTATTTATTTGTTTTATAATGAGTTAGAAATTCATTTTATATTTTAACTGGAGTTGATACTATATGAAAATTTTTAAGGAACTTACTATAATTTTATTTATTACTTTTTTAAGTGAAAGTATAAGCAAGGGGCTTTCCTTGCCTATACCTGGAAGTATTTTAGGAATGTTAATTCTTCTCACTTTCTTGCTACTAAAAATAGTAAGAACTGAATCTATCAAAATCCTAAATTCATATCTCCTAGATAATCTAGCTTTTTTCTTCTTACCTGCAGGTGTGGGTATTATTTCATCCTTTGATCTGCTAAAGGGGAATACCCTAAAGATTCTAATTGTAATCACCACTTCATCCTTAGTTGTTTTATTAGTTACAGGTTATACTGTACAGGGATTAATTTCCTTACAAAACAGAAAAAAGTCTAGCTAAACAATAAATTTAAATCTAGAAAACTAATATAAATTTGGCTACAGTCCAGCTTCTATCTTTATGTTTTTATAAATACTTGATTACTGGAGGAATTATTCATGTCTGAAATATTTAAAACCCCTATTTTCGGGGTATTGCTTTCATTAATTTGTTATCTTATTGGACAAAATATAAATAAAAAAATTAAGATTTCTTTCCTAAACCCACTATTTATTGCAATAACTATAGCTGTTGTATTCTTATTAACCTTTAATATTCCTTTAGAAGACTATAATAATGGAGGAAAAATAATATCCTTTTTCTTAACTCCTGCAACTGTAGTTTTAGCTGTTCCACTTTATAATAAAATAGATCATTTAAAGAAAAACGCATTGCCTATTATTATTGGAATTCTTATAGGAAGTGCCTGTGGAATTATAAGTATAATAATTTTAGGTAAAATGTTAAATCTACCTAAAGAACTTATATTATCTTTAGTGCCTAAATCTGTTACAACTCCAATAGGAATGGAGGTTTCTGAAAATTTAAATGGAATTCCTTCAGTAACTGTTGCCGCTATTATTATAACAGGGGTGCTTGGTGCTATAATTTCTCCTATGATTCATAATATAGCTAGAATTAAAAATAAAATTGCCATAGGAATTTCTATTGGTACCAGTTCTCATGCACTAGGCACTACAAAAGCAGTAGAATTAGGTGAAACTGAAGGGGCTATGAGTAGCCTTTCCATTGGTATAGCTGGATTAATTACTGTAATTCTTGCTCCCATACTAGTTAAACTTTTAAATCAGTTCCTTTTCTAAGGAAGTTTTTAATACATTGTAATAAGTGTACCTTCAGTTTAATAAAATAAACTATATAATATATTAAAGAAGGTATGCTATTTATGGAAATGTTGCTCTATCCCTTTCCCACTGTAACCTTTAGTAACAATACTTCTATACTCCTTGATGCATCATTTCTACTTAGCTTAGTATATGATGATGATGTAAGGCATGCTCAATGCGTTGAGGCATTAAAAAAAATTCTTATTGGAAAGTGTAGACTTTATGTTACTAACATTATCTCAGCAGAAGTCTTAAATCAAATAATGTATAAAATTTTTATCATGGATATAAGGCATAAAATTGATAAGTGTAACCCCTTCAATTCAGAAACAAACATAAGGCAGATATTATCCTGTTTTAACAAATATGATAGAAAAATAATTAAGGATAAAAGACAGGATAAACTTCGGGAGATACCTTATAAAAAATATTTTGATAATCTTTCTAAAAATAGTCTTAAACGTCATTTACTAAAGGTGTACTATAAAACAGCAGTAACTATGCATAATCAGTTAGAAAACACCTTGAAATTTAATTACGTAGAGATAAATAAGCAGTGTATGGCACGAACTAAAGAGCTTATGACTAAAGATTTGCTTTCTATAAATGATGCTACGCATCTTGCAGTATGCGAAAATTATAACATTAATTATTTACTGACCTTAGATGGAGATTTCATCTATGCTGAGAATAGCAAAGTTAACGTATTAAAAGTATAACCCCGCGTTATAATATTGCAGGGTTATACTTTTTCATATTTTACACTGTAACGAGTTACAATCTATTGCTATTACTGTGGTATGTAAATAACATCTCCAGCTTTTATAGCATTAACATCTTTTAATCCATTATGAGCTTTGATTTTTTCAATAGCTTCAGTCATAGCCATTTGAGGGAATTGCTCTTTTGCAATTTTAAATAAGCTATCTCCAGCTTTAATTTCGTATTTCTTACCTGTTTTTGTGTTTTGTGCAGTTTCTTTATTTTCTTCTTTTGCTTTATCTACAGAAGTAGAAGATGTAGCTTTACTTTCAAGAGCTACTTCATAAGGAATTATTAGTTTTTGTCCTACAACTATAGTGCTTTCTTTTTGTAGTTTATTAGTTTTTAATATAGTGCTAATAACTTCCTTAAAATCATGATTTGGCATATATGCTCTAGCTATACTATAAAGAGTATCATCCTTTTGAACTGTATAAGACCCAGTTTTTGTGTTATCTTTGTTAGATTGCTGTCCATCATTACTAACTTCAGTATCCTCAATATTCTTTTGACTATTATCTGTATCTTCAGCTTCATCAGGCGCTTTAGCCTTTTCATCTTCAGTAGTTTTGTTTTCATTTTTCTTAGTATCTGTAGTAGTTTGGTTTTTCTCTTTATCACTGCTAGCAGTAGTATTGTTATCTCTTCCAATATAGCTAACTGTTAAGAAAATGCCTAAAATTACTACGGCACAGGTAATTGCTGTAATTATTTGTTTTTTAAATTTCACTCTTAACACCTCTTTAATTAAAATAAGTTATACTTAAATATTTAACAATTTTATGGAAAATATACATATAAATGTTAATTATTTTATTTTTACTTGAATCATTTCAATGATATTACTTTCAAAGTTTATTCCATTGAATTATCTCTTTCTAGTTGACTTTTTACATCCATAGGTGTAAGTCCACTTGCATTTATCACGGTTGCAGAGCAATCTGCATTTTGAATTCCCATAAAGTTAGAATTTGCGCCTGTAACTATTACTGCGTCAAACTTATTTAATACAGTAGCTGCATTTTTTTTAGTTGAGTCAAATTCTCTTACATTATATCCTTCTTGGTGTAAGTAGCTTTTTAGTGGATTTAACCCCTTTTCAACTGCAATTTTTTTCACTTTAATATCCTCCTTAAATAATAAATAAATATTTTACACCCATAAATCTTGTCATATAATTATTTTTTATTCACATTTTTAAAAATTTCTTAATTTACCCTTAAATATTCTGTTTATAGATAAGTTGAATTCTTTGCGAAAGCAAACTACCTAGCTTTTCTATTATAATTAGCTATTAAATTTACAATTAGAATTAGTTAAATTTTGTAATATTGGTTATAATTTTACCTATCACTATTATTGAAATAATATTAAACTTATTATTAATGCTATTGAATTATATTGAATTTTTTTCTATAATTATTTTAAGTTGTCATATTATGAAGGGAGTTCTAAATGAAAAGGATAAAAAGGAGAAAAAATAAATTAAATGGTTTACTTACATTGTTTCTTCTCGTTGCTTTTATAACTACAAGCTTAATATACGTGAAGATATCAAATAAAAAGGATAGTGAACAATCTACTTTTAACCAAACTAGTGATTCTGCAAAAGCTAATAATGATTCTATGAAAACTAATAATGATTCGCCTTCAATTAATGACGAACTATTAGAAAGCATTTTAGAAGCTTATCCTGAAAAGTTTAAAAATATACTTGATAACAGAGATAAATATGATGTTCAAATTTTGTATACTCAAATTAATAGAAATAATGATGGTACAATTACCTTTACTAAAAATGGATTCAACTTAGATAAAAATAAGTATTTTTATCCAGCAAGCAGTGTTAAACTTGCTGCTACTATTGTTGCCTTAGATAAATTAAATAATTTAAATATACCAGGCTTAAATAAATATACTACCCTTGAAGTTCTTAGTGGCCGTGAAAGTGAAAGTGGTGAAGATGAAGACTTTACTGCTAAAAATGGTAAGCCTAGTATTGCTCAGTACATAAAAAAAGTGTTAGTAGCCAGTGATAATGATGCATTTAACAGGCTTTATGAGTTTATTGGTCAGGAGGCCTTAAATGAAACTCTCTGGAATAAAGGATACAAAGATATACTAATAAGACAGCGTATTGGTGATGGTCCTATGACTGAAGAAAATAGATATACAAATCCTTTTGTGTTTTATGATAGCAATGGCAAAGTTATTTACGAACAACCATTGGTTTATAATTCTACGGAGTATACCAGCCTAATACCAAAGGAAAACACCTTAAAAGGAAGTATGCATGAAGAAGATGGGGACATTATAGATGGTCCACATGATTTTTCCGAATCCAACTATGCCTCAATTGAAACTCTTCAAGAATTAATGAAAGCTGTAATATTTCCCCAATCAGTTCCTGAGAGTAAAAGGTTTAATCTAAAAGAGGATGATATCGCATTTTTAAAAAAATACCTGAGCACATTGCCTAGACAATGCACTTATCCATCCTATGATCTTCCTGACAATTATGCTAAGTTCTTTATGTATGGCTCAACAGATAAATCCATCCCCTCTAACATAAAAATATATAATAAAATTGGAAATGCAAATGGTTATCTAATAGATAATGCTTATATAAATGATACTAAAAACAATATAGAATTTTTCTTAACTGCAGTAGTTTTCTCTAATGAAGATGAAATATTTGCAGACTCTCACTTCAATGAAGATAAAATAGGTATGCCTTTCTTAACAGAATTAGGTAATACTATTTATAAATATGAGCGTAATGGAAGAGTCATAAAAAAATAACTAAAGCACCAAAACTTTTAGGTTTTGGTGCTTTAGTCACTTTAATATTATTTTAAATAACAGTATATCCTTTATCCTCAATTGAGGCTACTATATCATCTATATCTATAAAATAAGTGTCATAAACAATTTCAACTTCTTTATTCTCAGGTCTTATTTGACAAGCAAGAACCCCCTCATTATTAGATATAGCATTTCTGATATTGCTTACATCCTTATAAGTTACCATGTCACAAACCTTAAGTACGGCTTTCATTTTTATCCTCCTAGTTTTCCTTAAATAATTCTTTTATCATATCTGGATCTTCAACTTGACCTTCTAATTCTCTAATATCCACATCACTAATGATATCCTCAAAACTTCCGGAAATTAGTTTCACATCTTCTATCTTAACTGCCTTAATTTCATCCTCGCCATCTTTAACCTTAATTTTAACCTTCACTGATTCTTTAACCACACTATTTGCAACAACTTCTCCAGTGCCATAAGGAGTTTCAACTATGGAACCTACCTTTGGAAGTCTCTTTCTTATACCCTCATAAGTTTCCTGCTCGTAATTTAAGCAACACATAAGTCTTCCGCATATACCTGATATCTTAGTTGGATTAAGAGAAAGATTCTGCTCTTTTGCCATCTTAATAGATACTGGGGCAAACTCACCTAAAAACGTAGAGCAGCATAGGGTTCTTCCACAAGGACCTAATCCACCTGTCATTTTAGCTTCATCTCTAACGCCAATTTGTCTTAATTCTATTCTAGTTCTAAATACTGCTGCTAAATCCTTAACTAGCTCTCTAAAGTCCACTCTTCCATCTGCTGTAAAGTAGAAAATAACCTTATTATTATCAAAAGTATACTCTACATCTATAAGCTTCATATTAAGCTGATGTTTTAATATTTTTTCTAAACAAAGTTGAAAAGCTTCTTCTTCTTTTCTTTTATTTTCAGCATTCTTTTCTATATCATCAGTTTCAGCTTTTCTTATAACATTTTTAAGAGGTGCCACTATGTCAGCTTCACTTATTTCTTTCTTACCAATAACACATTCTCCAAACTCTACGCCTCTTGCTGTTTCAACTACAACGAAATCTCCCTTTTTTATACCTAATTCGTTTGGATTAAAATAGTATATTTTGCCTGCCTTTTTAAATCTTACTCCTATAACCGTTACCATATTAAGCCTCCTGTATTTTAAGTAACATTACTGTAAAGGTCAATGATAAATTAACATTTTTCTCTAGTGTCCTTCTTGTGTCTTCAACAATACTAATAATATCATTTAATTTACTTAATGAAAACATATTAGCCAATTCTTTTATATTCTGTAATTTATCTACATTTATAATTAAATTTTCGTCTCCTACTTCTTTATATATAATAGTATCTCTAAGTATTGTAATAATTATATTAATGATACTTTGCCAAGAATCACTGAGCTTTGTAAAATAATCTTCATATCCTAGCAATTCTTCTGTAGAAACCTTCTTTATATTCCCTAGTATTTCTATTGCTGCTTCTCTTAACTTATTAAAATTATCGTCATGGATAAGTGTTTCTGCCTTTCCAGGTATTCCATCACTAAAAGCCTCAACAACTTTTAGTTGGGTTTCATCTAAACTTGGATATTTTAACTTTAAAAAATTTCTCATATCACTTTCTTTAAGAGGATTTAATCTATGAATTTGACACCTAGACTTTATTGTATCTAGTATACTTTCTAAGTTTTCACAAAGTATAAACATAAATACATTCTTCGGTGGTTCCTCTATAGTTTTTAATAGTGCATTTTGAGCCTGAGCCGTCATCTTATCTCCTTGGTGAATTACAATTACCTTTTTATCTACTTCATAAGGCTTCTTATTTATCTCTTGAATAAGTTCCCTTATGGCGCCAACCCCTATAGACGCCTTATTTTTTTCAACAGTCCAATGTACTATATCTATGTATTCCCTATTTTCTTCTTTTCCAATCAATTTTATTGCAATGGCTGTGGCTAATGGACTTTTCCCTATGCCATCATCCCCTACAAGAATATGAGCATGAGATATTCTATTACTATTAATTGCTCTTGTAAAACTACTAAGTACTTGTTCATGTCCTATAATGCCCATATTTCCCTCCTAAATATTAATAATGTACAATAATCCATAGGATTATTGTACATTATTTGTATAATTAATTATACTCTTAGAAACTTATCTACATCAACTACAAATATAGTTGCGCCCCCAATACTAACTTCCACAGGATATGGAACATATACTCCTGTTGAGCCTGCTACTGGAGATGGTGAGGATACTACTTGCTTTCTTACTTTGCACACATCTTCTATATGTTTTAACACTAGGTCGACTTTTTCCTTTTCTACCCCTATCATTAAAGTAGTATTTCCAGCTTTTAAGAAGCCTCCTGTAGTTGCAAGCTTTGTAACTCTAAATCCATTCTCAGTTATAATGTCAACTAAGTCTCCTGCATCATCATCCTGAACTATAGCAATAACTAACTTCATAACAATCCCTCCTATATTAATTTTATAATTTATATTCCTATCTTTTGTTCTATATGTGTAATAATTTCACGGTGTATTTCTTCTATAGACCTATTTCCATCTATTACTATTATTTTATCATAGATTTCACATATTTTCGAATATCCTTCAAAAACTTTTTTGTGAAAATTATCGCCTACATTCTCTAACCTGTCTAATTCCCTCTGATTTCTTTTTCTTTCTAACCCTTGTTCATAAGGTATGGTAATCATGAAAACTATATCCGCTTCTAATCCTCTCAAGGCAGCTTCATTTATAGATTTTATGGCATCCATTCCAAGTTCTCTTCCAACGCCTTGATAAACCATAGAGGAGTATACAAATCTATCACAAATAACCATCTTACCACTGTTAAGAGCAGGTTTTATAACTTCATCAGTAAGCTGAGCTCTAGAGGCAGCATAAAGTAATGCTTCACACATATCACTCATTTCATTATTATTATTGTCTAAAATTATATTTCTAATCTTTTCACTAATAGCGGTCCCACCTGGCTCTCTAGTCTTTATTACATCAAATCCTTTTATCTTAAAATAGTTATCTAATAGTTGAATTTGGGTTGTCTTTCCACACCCATCTGGCCCCTCTAGTGCAATCAATAATCCCTGTTTCATTTATTTACCCTCCGTAAACATAATTATAGAAGTTAATACAGAATAAAATTTATATATAATTCTATGTCAGCTACTTTAATACTTCTGTGTTTAAAAGTAATCTTTTACTTTTAAAACCTATATATTACTCCATGAACTAATAAACTAATACTTATGTTCATTTAGATCCATCACATAATATCATAAAAAACAATGCTTTCTATGATTTTTTTCTAAAAAGTTATAGAATCATAATATATAAACCATACCAATCATCATTTATACCCGAAAATTTAAGGATGAATCTTTATTTATTTTAACACTAAATTATCCTTATTGAGAAGTAAATTATAGTTTCTATTATTCCTTATTTTATTCTAATCTATTGATTGTTATATAGTACATAATGGGCCATTGGACAGATTTTCTTAATCATATCTTTGATATTAAAATTTGCTTTATTAAAAACTTTCAATAACTACTACTTGGCTACTTTCCACTCCTAATAAAGTTACTTCTTTTTCTTTATAATACTTTATTACCTCAATTGCTTCTTTACTTATCTTTTCTCCTGGCATTATCAAAGGTATTCCTGGTGGGTATGGAACAATTGCTTTGCCACATATTTTATTTTCAGCTAATTCCATAGGAATCAGTATTTTTTTCTTCAAGAAAGTCTCGTGGGGTAGCATTACCATTTTAGGTACTTTAACCTCTAAGGGTATTGTATAAATATCCTTCAGCTGTTCTAAATCACAATTTTCAAGAGCATAGTATAACTTCTCAAAGTCTCTTTCATCATTTGCTGGCGAAAAGATTAAAACCACATTCCTGCTATCACTCATTTCGCATTGAATCTTATTTTCTCTTAGGTAATCTAGTAGCTTATGCCCACTGTATCCTCTTGGAAGATTAATCACATATCTAGTTTTATCAATTAATACTCTATCATCTCCATATACTTCTTCTGTTTTTAAGTCACCTTCATCAATTATATGAAATCCTTCTAATTGATTAATTTTTTCTCTATAGTAATTACATCTAAATAATAATTCTGTATACACCTGCTGCCCATAGGCTTCAATAAAGAACCTAGCAAAGTCCATGGATGCCATGAACATATAAGAAGGGCTTGTACTCAAAAAACTACTCACATAAAAATCAACCTTTTCAGTATCTACATTTCCACTTATATGCAAAAATGAAGTTTGGGTTAAGCTTGGTAATGTTTTATGTGCACTCTGCACGACCATATCCGCGCCTAATTCAATTGGATTTTCTGGCAGTTCCTTGATTGCACCAAAATGTGCACCATGAGCAGAGTCTATAAGTACCTTCATATTATACTTTTTTGTTTCATCTATTATAGCCTTTAAGTCTGTGCATATTCCATAATAGTTTGGATAGGTTAAAACTATTCCTTTTGCATCCTGATTGCCCTTAATTAAACTAAATAAATGCTCCTTATCTATTGAAAAAGGAGCATCATAAATATTACTAACTCTATTTTTAATATAAACTGGTACTAACTTTCTCATTATTATGCCATTATATATAGACCTATGGCAGTTTCTTTCCACAATAATTTTGTCACCTTCTTCAAAGGAAGAAAAAATCATTGCTAAATTACCTGATGTACTTCCATTCACTAAAAAATAGGATTTTTTACTTTTATAATACTTACTTAAAAGTTCTTGTGCTTCCTTTAAAACCCCTTGTGGATTATGAAGGTTATCCAACCCATCAACTTCTGTAACATCAAATTTTATCAAATTATCTAAAATTACTTTTCCCTCTGGAACTGTTGCAAATGCCTTTCCCATTTTGTGCCCAGGCATAGCAAAATAGGAATTATCTTCTTTTATATATTTAAGCAGTTCCTCTATAAGCGGTAATTTTGACACTCCTCATTCACTCCTCTTTGTATAAGCTGAACTATGTTCTTTCTTATACAGTTTTTATAGAACTCATAGAAATCTGTATTGATGTCTGCTTTTAGTAATCTTTCCTCACAGCATTTACAAATTCCTCTTCCATAAATAATTATACCATCTTCTAGAGGCTTTCTACATATAATACAATCCATTTTCATAATATCCCCCTCAAATATTGTTCTTTTTAACTTGTCTTAATTATCGCCCCCTACCCTATATTTTATTCAACTAACATGAAATTTTTATTTTGTCCACAAAAAATATTTCCTGTGACATTTCCTACTTTTTCTACTAAAAGTAACATATAAAACTTATATAGGTTACTACCCTACAAGCTTTAAGATAACTATATTTAGTTTAGATAAAACTAAGTCTATTAAGTATGATATATTCTTTAAATTGAAAGAAATCCACTTAAAATTAATTTAATTAAAATACTAAATCTTATGTTGGTTATACTAATCATATTAAAGTATATTTGCAAAATTTTATTTTACACTAATTATTAAAATAGAGAGGGGAAAATTAAGTGAAAAATAATGTTATTAACTTTTTATTTAATGTAAAGGATGAGATTTTAGCATTAAATAGATTCTTATATGATAATCCTGAACCTTGCTTTAAGGAATATAAATCATCTAAATATATTTCAGATCTATTAAGAAAGCACAAATTTTCTATAACGGAAGGCTTTGAAAATATACCTACTGCCTTTTATGCTAAGGTAGGTAATGGTCATCCTTGCATATGTTACATATGTAAATATAGTAGCGATGGTGAAAATGGCCATGTATTTGGTAATAATTCTAATGCTGCTATTTCTGTTGGCGCCGCTATAGGCTTATCATCTATAATAGATAAGCTTGGAGGAAGTGTAGTTGTTATTGGATGTCCTGGTAAGTATTCTAATGGTTCAGAAATCATTATGACTCGTGATAAGGTCTTCGATGATATGGATGTGATATTTGCACCTCATGTTGATAATTCAAATGCAGAAAGCGGAACTTCCATGGCAACTATTTCATTAAAAATCACCTATGAAGTTAATACTACTAATAATTCTATCTCTAGAAAAACTGCTTTGGATGCTTGTTTATATACTATGAATTTTATTAATGATATTGTAAAGGAAAGCTGTGAGGGATGCTATATTGACCATCTTTGTATTGAGGCTGGAAATAGTAGTCATGAGCTTCCATCAAAAGCTAATATGAAATTTGAAATTAAATCTAAGAAAATTTGTCAAGGTGAAGCTATCGAGAATAATATAAGAAATTATATTAAGGCCATTGAGCCCCTAATATCCACAAAATATGATATCAGCTTATACGAACTTCCTTGTAGTGAACTCATAACAAATAAAACTCTATCTAGAATATTTTCTAATAACCTAAAGGAGCGTGGAATAATAGATATAAATAGCTGTAAAAACGTAGTATATCCCTTAGGCATCGGTACTGTAAGTCATACTACACCAACTATATACCCTTCTATAAACATAGTGGAAAATGCTAATATATCTTGCCCTTCAGAGGAGTTTAAAAATTCTACTGTATCTAGCTTTGCTGAGGAGAATATTTATAAAGCTATAGAAGCCTTAGCAATTACAGGGGTAGATTTTATAGAGAGAACAGACCTAGTTGAGGAGATAACTGCTGAGTTAAATAAAGATTTAAATTTATAGTGTCCATGAATAATTATCTATTTAATTAGAAATCCTAAGATTAATTTAATTATCTAAATTCATAAAATTACAGATAATTAAACTTATAAAGCTATATGATTAGATTTATAATCATAAAACACCTTCAAAGCTTTATAAAAAAACAGATAGTCCATAAAATATTATGGGCTATCTGTTTTTACATCAGAAATACCTATTCTTAACTTCTACAATACATCGATATATTTCATAGGCTATATAATTTTAAGCTTTTAAAACCGTACTGTTTCCGTTATTTACATTAAAATTATCTTGCTGGTGATGAAATACATGCTGCTTGTCCTTTATTCTTTTAACTATATCAACAAGGTCCTTGCTTGGCTCAAAATACATCTTATAGTTTCTGCCATCATGATTATAAACACAACAAAACTTATTAATGTTTAAAATTGAACATATATACTTTTTTGTCTTTAGATTCTTTTTCTTATTAGAAAGTTTACTAATATATCCTATATACTGAATATCGTGTATTTTAATATCCTCAACCAATATCTGTTCTTCACCTTTAAGTTTATGAATAATAAGTTCATCACCAATAATAGAATATTTATATTGAACTTTACATTTTTGGTATTCGTAAAAACCAAATAAAGATAAGCTAACTAAACAAATCACATCCACTATTCTAGAGATCTCTACAGGTATCAATCCCATAACTTCTACTAATTTTAGAAATGATATCAAAAACATCATAGCCAAAAAAAGTATTATAATAACTGGAAGTGTCTTCCTAAAAATTATCTCTTTATACATAGCTCCCATAGCTAATGCCTCCTAAAAAGTTACCCCTAAATTTAATTGACTATTGTATTATACTAATGTTTCACATAAGTTTCTACCTTAACTAATCCCATTTAAACATCACTATCCTTAATAAAACTCAATAAACTGACACTATACCAAACTAATACTATCAATCACAATATATCTTGATATATATTAACTTTGCTTTTAAATGAGAATATTAAAACAATATAAATATGTTTCTTTACATGTTTTTATAACAATTTAAACACTTCTCTAATAAAACTTCTTAGCTTACCATTGAGTTCATAATTAATTTTTTACTCTCTTATAATGTAGAATTTACTTAAGTTTTTCATAATTTAAAAGTGACTTTCTGAATATATAAGCTATATATATTCAGACTCTAAGTATTTTAATACTAAGGAAGTTTTCTTAGGAAGTATTACATTAATTATTATATAACATGGTGATTTTTTTGTTACTAATATTTTATAAATATTATTTAAAATAAACTTATGGAATGATTAATTATATGTTATTGTAAAAGTTATTACAAGCAATAACTTTTATCTTTTATAAAATATAACTGCTTATTTTTAATGAAAGAATTAATGTGAATATTTATTTTTACAAAACTTTGCTGTGAGCCTTAATTATTAGCATCGAAAATTATTAAATTTTTAATATAAAACCTAATTTATGCAATAACTAAATTAAACCAAAAAGACTCACATCATAAGATGTGAGTCTTTTGGAGGCGCCACCCAGATTTGAACTGGGGATAAAGGCTTTGCAGGCCTCTGCCTTACCACTTGGCTATGGCGCCACACTGGTGGCTCGAGCAGGAATCGAACCAGCGACACGAGGATTTTCAGTCCTCTGCTCTACCGACTGAGCTATCGAGCCATACTATGACCTGGCGACCACCTACCCTCCCACAAAGTCTCCCTTGCAGTACTCTTGGCCGTTTAGAGCTTAACTTGCGTGTTCGGTATGGGAACGAGT
>NZ_JAGGLL010000054.1 GCF_017874425.1 Clostridium punense | reverse complement strand
CAAAAGCGCAAAATTAATGATAGGGCTTTAGAGGTAATTAATTCCTTAATTCACTTAGATGAAGTAAGTTAATTTTGTTGTAAAGTGGTGTTATAAGGTTTCACCTATCTAATTTTATTAATTACTAAATTAAACTTATTTAAGCAACTAGAAATTAGTTTGTTGAGAAGTGTTGTGTAGCATAAGCATAGTTACCTTGGCTGCTAAACACTACTCCAGCAGACATTTTAGTCCAGTTAGCATTTAAGATGTTAGCTCTGTGTCCTGGAGAGTTCATCCACTGATCAACTAGGTATTTAGCTGTAGTAGTTCCCTCTGGGTAACCTTGGCTATAGAATATATTTTCACCATATCCATTTGAGTTATATTTAAAGTACTTAGTAGCTAAATCCATTGGGCTAGCATTATTTAGAGATGGTGTATTATGCTCAAAGTAGTTGTATTGAAGCATGTTGTTAGATTTATATCTAGCAATTGGTCTCATGTTTTCTTCCCAAGTTAATGGATTAAGTCCTGCTTTCGCTCTTTCCTGATTAACATAAGTTAGAATTTCTTTTTCAACTGTATCTAGGTATATAAAGCTCTTGTTGTTTGGGTTAGCTGGCACACCACTTGGCACTGTAGTACTTGGTGTTGTAGCTGGCGTTTCAACCTTTGGAGCTTCTGTTTTTGGTTCTTCCTTAACTGGAGTTTCTACTTTTGGTGCCTCAACTTTAGGTTGCTGAGTCACTGGAGCTTCAACCTTAGGTTGCTCCTTAACTGGAACTTCAGTTTTTGGAGTTTCTGTTTGTGGACTTGTTACAGTTGAAGCATTACTAGAATTTGAAGAAGAATTTATAGTTTGTCCACTATTTTGTGGATTAGTAGTTTGTTTTTGAACTATTTGCTGTGTAGGAAACTTAGGTACTTGAGTTTTATTAGTAGCTGTACCTGCAGCTCCAGTAGCCGCACTTCCTGCAGTAAATAGAGATAAAGTTAAAGCTAATAATTTATTTGTTATCATATATCAACAACTCCTTATTTTTTATTTTGCTGCTATAATTTCTATTACTAAATATCTATTAAGAGTGGTTACTACAACAATCTACTCCTAATTAATTAGATATTCTTGAATATAAATTATATAGATACTTGGGGGTATCTCTAACACTCAGTGGTGTTTTGTAGCTTTTATTGCTTCAGTACCTTGTCGATGAACATATCTTAACATGGGTCAAAAGCTAAAACAACCCCTGTCCAATGCTTTCATAATAAGGGTAAGATTATCCAACTAAGATTTTATTATTAAGATAACAGTTTTATAAAGCCTAAAATCGATAACTTGCTTGTACTAATGAATTATGAAAATTCCTAAATCGAAGGGGGAGGAGGTAAGTGTGTGTATCTTTAGTGTACATTCAGCTACAGAGCATAATACTCCCTTTTCAAGAACAAGTAGTTAAAAGTTATAGGTATATTTTTACATAAATTGTATGATAAAATGATATTAGTAGATATTGGTTAATTGTAAAACTGGGAAATAATAGTTGAACTATTGATATTTCCTAATGGAAATAAGTAATGAAGTAAGTGCAATTTAAAGGAAGAGGAGGATTTACAAAACTATAATATTTTTGTGGGAGGATATATGGATAAACGAATAACAATTAACTATTTAATTGGAACATTTTTGATGACTTTCATTATGTGGGGAACTATTATTATTGCAAATCAATTTGGATATCTCCAATACGGTACACCTATAGCCATGATATTATATGTAATTGGGGGTAATGCACCTCCAATTGTAGCATATGCAGTGTTAAGGAAAGGTAATAAAATAAAAACTATTAAGCACTTTGCAAAAGAGGCATTTTCAATCAAAGAGAAACCAAGATTTTATTTGGTGCTAATAGTTTTTATATCTCTGTATTTTGGAGTTCCTGCGGTTACGCAAGGTATAGTACATGGGGCAGAATTTTATGTTGGACTTTTATGCATTCCACTTATGATTTTGTTTGGCGGATTAGAAGAACTTGGGTGGCGATATATTTTACAGACATCATTAGAAAAACAACTTCCTTTTGGAATGGCAACTTCACTTACAGCATGCATCTGGGCAGTATGGCATCTACCTTTATTTTTTATTAAAGGAACAGTGCAAAGCAGCGGAAGTTTCGGACTATTTTTCATTATGGTATTCGGAATGTCATTTGCATTAGCAACTATATTATATATCAGTAAAAGTATATGGCTGTGTATTCTTTTTCACAGTATGATAAATGCATTGTCGTCAACGTGGATTATTCAGGATATTATAGAAGTAAAACTTTATACCACTATATCCATGATTCTTTTAGCAACTTTAATTATTAGATATTATAAAAAGAAAAAAGATAAGGACATTCATATCAAATTAATTGCTTCTAAAACTGTTGAATAAAATGGAATAGTTAATTATTTAATCTATTATATATGTATATTAATTATTATGTTGGAGGGCATTATGGAAAATAAGCTTATTAAGGAAACAGCAATATGAATTATATAAGGGTTTTATTATTAGAATTTTAAATGCTTTTTCTTAATAGCATAGTTCTTATTGATAATTATAGTAAAGTACCTCTAAAGATTCTATGATTTAAATATATATAGGGAATCAAAGTCAAGACATAACTTATAGATTGAACTTTTCTTGGTTCCCTTAAGAAGTTCTAAACATGAATAAAATTAGTTTTTATCATGGAAGTCTATATGATGATATATTTGGAGGTTTATATGAGAAGAGGTAAGAAGCTTTGTTTAGTTTGCCATTGCATTCTTAATGGCAATTCAAAAGTAGGGGGCTCATGCAAGTACGAGGGAGCAAATGTGGAGGTTGTTAAAGCCTTAATGGATAGAGGCTATGGCATAATTCAACTACCATGTCCTGAAAATACCATATATGGAATTAGGCGTTGGGGTCATGTAAAGGAACAGTTTGATAATAATTTCTATAGAAAAGTTTCAAGAGATTTACTTAATCCTATAGTAGATGAGATTCAGGATTATATAAATGATGGATATACACTAGAGCATATAGTTGGCGTCTTTGGAAGTCCAAGCTGTGGGGTTTATCACACTTGTTCTTCTGCGTTATGGTATGGAGAATTGAGTAAAAATGAGAATTTAAGCGATACACTAAAAACTGTAAACTGTGTTGATGGATCTGGAGTTTTTATAGAAGAATTAATTAATATAATTGAAGAAAGAAACATAGACACTAAATTTGTAGAAGTAAGAGAAAGTAACATTCTCCCACAATGGTAAATTTATAAGTTATAGGTAAAAGTATTTTTAAAAGTAAACAGTGGCTTTAATAGTTTTTGCAAGGATAAGTTTTCCATTAGATTGCACAGTTAATTTGATTTTAAGAAGCAGAAAACCTTAGGTGCTGAATTTTCAGTACCTAAGGTTTTTATTAGTTGCTTCTAGCTTCTTGCATTGCTTTTTCGCCCTTTTCTTGAGCAGCTTTTAAAGCATCTTCAACTGTTTTCTTATTTTGGAATACTTGTTCTAACTCTTTTCCAAGTTCATTAAGAGCTGGAATTGTTCCTACTTGTCTTGCACCGATATATCCTTTATCTAAAGTTTTTAAAGGAATTTCTTTAACTGGGTGCTCCTTTAAGAAGGCTTTATAAGTTTCGCTTTCAGAGGCAGATTTCCTCACTGGCATATAGCCTGTCTGCATTGAGAAGTATGAAGTGTTTTCAGTGTTTGTTAAGAATTTAGTGTAAAGCCATGCAGCAAGTTTTTGCTCTGGAGTACTTGTGTTAAACATAGCAACATTTGTACCATAGTAAAGTTGAACATCTTTTTTATATGTTGGTAGTGGTGCTGCAAACCATTTTGATTTCATTCCTTGTTCTAAATAAGGAATTGCTGAAGTAGAAGCAATGCACATTGCAGCTTTACCTTTAATCAAAGTGTTGTTAGCATTTTTGTCTTCACCAGCTAAAGTCGCTGTTTTCCCTTTTATCATGCTGCTTATAAATTCTACAGCATCTTTAGTTTCAGGAGTATTAAAATTTATTTTATCAGCTTTCTCATCAATAATTTCTCCACCAGCTTGTTGTACAAAGATACTAAAGTCAGTAGAGATGTTATTTTCTAGAGCTAATCCATAAACTTCAGGATTGCCGTCACTGTTGCTATCTATAGTTAATTTTCCAGTAGCTTGTTTAAGTTCGTCCCAAGTTTTTGGAACTGCTACTCCTTTTTCTTTTAACATATCTTCGTTATAATAAAGAACCATTTCACTTTTATTTAAAGGAAAGGAGTAATTACCGTCTCCGAAAATACCGTCATCTAAGAACATTTTTGGAATATCTTCTTTATCTTCTTTAGTAAGCCCAACATTCTTGTCTTCCATGTAAGGGTTTAAGTTTTCCGCTAAACCTTTGTCTATGTACCAAGATAACCTGTTATTATAAATTTGAGTCATAGTTGGTAGGGTGTTACTCTTAGCAGCTCCCATGAGTTTTTCAAATAATTCTGTGTAGCCACCTTGGTAAACTAAGTTTACTTTTATTTTTGGATTTTTATCCTGAAAGTCCTTTGTGATTTTAGTTAGTGCTTCTTCATTGACACCTTTCATTGAGTGCCAAAAGTTAATTTCTACATTTTCTTTTATTTCAGTAGCTATGGCTGGAGCTTTACTTTCTGCAGGCTTAGTGCCACAAGCAACTAAAGAGGAGGCCATAACCCCAGCTAATAGAACTGATAATAGTCTTTTTTTCATTTTTCATTTCTCCTTTTTATCTAGATTTATCCTTTAATTCCACTTCTACTTACACCATTAATGATGTACTTAGAAAGAAATATATAAATAATTAACGTTGGTAAGATAACTATGGTTGAAGCCGCCATAAGTAAGTGATAATCTATTCCAGCTTCACTAGTATAGTTAGCAAGCATAGTTGGAAGAGTTCTCATTTTTTCTGAATTTGTGACCACCAGAGGCCACATAAAAGCATTCCAGCTATTAATGATCTTTAAAATAGCCACTGTGACAATGGCTGGAGTTGAAAGTGGAATCATGATTTTAACCAAATATTTAAAATCACTGCAATTGTCAACTTTGGCAGCATAGTATAGCTCCTTGGGTATGCCTAAGAAATATTGCCTTAAGAAAAAGATGGCAAATACGCTGGTACACCAAGGGAGAATTAGTGCCTTATAAGTATTAATCCATCCAAGTTTGCTTAGAAGAACAAAATTTGGAATTACTAAAACTTCGTCTGGAACCATCATGGTTGCTAAAAGTAGAGTAAATATAATTTCCTTGCCTTTAAACTCAAATTGAGAAAAGGCAAAAGCAGCTAAAATTGTAGTAATTAATTCTCCAATAGTAATTGAAACTGTGATAATTATGCTGTTTAAAAAATATCTTTTAAACATTGGAATCTTCAATACTTCAAGGAAGTTTTCCCATCTTAACTTTTTAGGCAATATTACAGGAGAATTTGTAAAGATCTCATCTGGAGCTTTAAGAGCAGTTAGAATCATCCATACAAAAGGAAGCAGGATGAATACAGCACCTATAATTAAAACAATATAAATACTTAAGTCCTTCAGTTTTTTATTCATAGCCAAGCCTCCTAATAGTGAACTTTTTTCTTGCCAGCAAAAAGCTGAATAAGAGTAAAAATTAGGATTATGATAAAGAGTACAAAGGCCGCTGATGAAGCAATTGCAAACTGCCAATTCATATAAAACTTATTAAATACATAGTAAACAATAGTGAGCCCACTCTGAAGAGGACCAGGTTTTTGATCATAAAATACAAAGACTTCATCAAAAATCTTAAAACCTCCAATTACAGAAGTAATAGCTAGAAAATAAATAATTGGCGAAAGAAGAGGCACTGTGATGCTTTTAAATCTTTGAAATTTATTAGCACCATCAATCATTGCCGCATTGTAGTACTTATCATCAATGGTTTGTAGTCCCGCAAGGATTATAATGATTTTATAGCCTAACCCTTTCCATACATTTAAAAGAATCAATAAGGGAAGAGTAAGATTACTGTTTGAAAGATATGCTTGAGGACTAATACCAATTAACCCTATTAGAATATTTGCAAGCCCCATATCTCTACTAAAGATCCATTTCCAAACCACAGAAATAGCAACTGTAGAAGTAACGAAGGGAATAAAGTAAATTGTTCTGAAAAAATTTTTAAATTTTATGTTAGAGTTTAAAATCAATGCAAATATAAGAGCTATTCCAATTGATAAGGGGACAGATATAATCACATAAAGAAAGGTATTCTTTAGAGCTAAATAAAATTCTGGATCCTTAAGAACATAAGCATAGTTGTCCAGGCCTCTTTTATAAACAATATCCTTTATATAGTCAAATTTAGTATAAAAACTCATGGCTAACACCTTAAATACAGGATATATTTGAAATAAAATGATGATTATTAAGCTTGGCAAAAGATAAAGAAAAGCTTTTTTATTTCTCATAATATCTACTCCTGAAAATAATGGATACTTTTAAAAGTCAAGGCCACTTTATCACCTAATTTTAAGGTTGAATGACTTGACACTACAGCTTTTAAATCCAAACTATCTAAGGAAAGTTTAAGATAAAGCTCCTTACCCATGGGTTGTATTTCTTTAATAATTCCTGTTATATCAGAAGAGTTTTCTTTATCAGCTAGCTTAATTTCAATATCTTCAGGACGAATACCAACTGTTTTATGTTTTAAATCTAAATTACAATTAAGTTTTTCCATATGAGATTTTTCAGTTATTAGGTTTATCTTAGGATTTCCAAGGAAAGAGGCTACAAATACTGAATTTGGATTTTTGTAAAGATCAAATGGCGTTGAAAATTGAACAGCTTTTCCTTCATTCATCACTAAAATTCTATCGGAAATACTCATAGCTTCTTCTTGATCATGGGTTACAAACAAGGTAGTAATCCCAGTTTTTTTATGAAGCTCTTTAATTTCCTCTCTCATTTCAATTCTTAAGCCTGCATCAAGATTAGAAAAAGGTTCGTCCATTAAAAGAACCTTAGGATTTTTAATTATAGCTCGTCCAATTGCTACTCGTTGCTGTTGACCGCCAGAGAGTTCTTTGGGTTTTCTATTTAGTAATTCTTCGCATTTTATTAATTTGCCTATTTCTATTGCTCTTTCTAGAGCTTGTTTCTTTTTAACACCCATGATTTTTAAAGGAAACATTAAATTTTCTGCTACTGTCATGTGAGGATACAAAGAATAGTTTTGAAAAACCATTCCAATGTTCCGTTCCTCTATTTTTATTGGAGTAATTTTTTCATCATCAAAGTAAATATCACCACTTGTAGGGCCATAAATACCTGAGATGGTATAAAGTAGGGTACTTTTACCACAACCGCTGGGACCTAAAATTGTGATAAACTCACCATCATTTATAGTTATATTTAATTTATCAACTGCTGTAACAGAACCATACTGTTTTGTTAAATTATCTATTCTTATCTTCATATAATCACCAACATAAAATTTATAAGATGAAAAATTGCTATATTAAAACTCACAATATAGCAACTCTTAAACCAGAGTTCATAATAGCACAAAAGTAAATGTGTTACCAATAGTTATAAGTTATAGAAGATTTTTCAATTATATAAATTCATAATAGATCGGTGATTATGTAATATAATACATAAAGAGGATTGAATTATATTAAAGTTCTCTTGATTAATCCTCTACTTCTCTTTTACTAACTCTACAGTTAGCATAATTTCATGCTAATAAACATTTCTTTAACCTTTAATACTTCATAAAAATTTATAATAAATCATGATTTTACTAGTTATTATAAGTTAACAACAAAAAGAGACAACCAATTTTGGTTGTCTCCAATTTATTATAACAAAATTAGAAGGTATTATCTGCCTAATTCTATTAATTACTAAATTAAACTTATTTAAATAACTAGGAATTAGTTTGTTGAGAAGTGTTGTGTAGCATAAGCATAGTTACCTTGGCTGCTAAACACTACCCCTGCAGACATTTTAGTCCAGTTAGCATTTAAGATGTTAGCTCTGTGTCCTGGAGAGTTCATCCACTGATCAACTAGGTATTTAGCTGTAGTAGTTCCTTCTGGGTAACCTTGGCTATAGAATATATTTTCACCATAACTATTAGTGTTATATTTAAAGTATTTAGTAGCTAAATCCATTGGGCTAGCATTATTTAGAGATGGTGTGTTGTGCTCAAAGTAGTTATATTGAAGCATGTTATTAGATTTATATCTAGCTATTGGTCTCATGTTTTCTTCCCAAGTTAACGGCTTAAGTCCTGCTTTAGTTCTTTCCTGGTTAACATAAGTTAGAATTTCTTTTTCAACTGTATCTAGATATACAAAGCTCTTATTGTTTGGATTAGCTGGCACACCACTTGGCACTGTAGTACTTGGTGTTGTAGCTGGCGATTCAACTTTTGGAGCTTCTGTTTTTGGTTCTTCCTTAACAGGGGTTTCTACTGTTGGTGCCTCTATTACTGGAGCTTCAACCTTTGGCTCGTCTACAACTGGAGTTTCAGTTTTAGAATTATCTATTACAGGAACTTCAGTTTTTGGTGTTTCTACAGTTGTATTATCATTTGTTACTGGGGTTTCTTTTACTGAGTTTTCTTCATCAGAAACTACAGAATTTTCATTAGGTAATTGAACTTGTATTGGTGCTATACTGTCACAAGAATTTTTAAGATTTAAAGGTAAATTTATAGTTTGTCCACCATTTTGTGGATTAGAAATCTGCTTTTGAACTACTGCTGTAGTCGGAAATTTAGGTAACTCTATATTCTTAGCAGCTGTTCCAGCTGTGTTTCCAAGAACTGCTCCTGTTGCTGGACCTCCTGCAGTACATAATGAAAGAATTAAAGCTAATATTTTATTAGTTATCATATATCAACAACTCCTTATTTTTTATTTTGCTGCTTATTTCCTTGGGGGTATGTGTAACTCCTTGTGGCAATCAGTAGCTTTTATTTCGTAAGTAGCCTTGCTGATGAACATATCTTAACATGGGATAAAAACTAAAACAACCCCTGTCCAAGGGTTTCATAATAGGGGCAAGATTATCCAACTAAGCTTTTTATATTTCTTTATAAACTATAAAAAGCTAAAAACAAATAACATACTTGCGTAAATAAATTATTAAAATCTTCAAATCAAAGGGGGCAGGGAAGCTGATTCATATAACTGTGAGTTCTTCCAAGAATATTTAGCTATGGAACATAATAATTTCACTTGAGATACAAGCAATTAGAAGTTAAGGTATATTATTACAGTAATTATATGGTAAAATAGTCTTGATTGAAGAATCAAGAGTGCAAAGTATTATTGAAATAGGTGATGTATCTAGATAGTAAATTATGAGGATATCACAATAGTTTTGGGAGGTAAGTATAGTTTAGATGTTTATCTTTTTTATAAAACAGAGAAGTTAAAAGCATATAATATTTAAAATGCAATATTATTGATAGATTTATTAATCACAGAAGTGAAGAATAGGTTGTTGTACAATAATTTATACCATGGGGGCGGTAAGTGGTGAAAACTTTTGAAGATAAATCAAGAAAAAGTTACAATGAAAAAGCTAATGATTATGATAAAACCTTTGATGGAAAGTTTACAGCAAAATTTAAAGAACTTTTATTAAAGGAAATTACAATGGAGAATAATAGCAGCGTTTTAGATGTTGGTTGTGGGAATGGAACATTTCTTAAAATGTTGGCAAATAATTATAATATTGAAGGGTATGGCATTGATATTTCAGAAAAGATGATTGAAAATGCAAAAAAAAGCTGTCCAAGTATGACATTTGAAGTAAGTGGTTGTGAATATACACCCTTTAAAAATCAAATGTTTCATGCGGTGACTGTTTGTGCTTCATATCACCACTTCCCAGATACAAAAGCTTTTGCTAAAGAAGTAAGCCGAATATTAAAACCAAAAGGGGTGGTTTATATCTCGGAGATATACTTTCCATTAATTATTAGAGCAATTGTTAATCCATTTGTACTATTGTCAAAAGCAGGTGATGTAAAGTTTTATTCTCCAAAAGAAATTCAAGGTAATTTTGAAGAATATGGCTTTGAGAAAGTGGATTTTAAGAGAGAAGGGCACATTCAAGTTATTGTATTTAGAAAACTATAAAGGCAAGAGAGTTTTGGAACTAACTTTATTTATTTTTAAAGCTTTAGATTTAAGGTGTTACATATAATTTTAACTAATAGGGGGGACTAGCTATGAATATAGCAGTATTTGCATCTCATGGAGGTTCTGATTTACAAGCTATTATTGATGGTTGCAAATCAGGAAAGGTAAATTCAAAGGTTAAGCTAGTAATTAGCAATAATTCAAATTCTATGGCATTACAAAGAGCTGAAAATGAAGGGATATTAGGATACCATATTAGCCAAAAGGTAATTCCTGATAATGGTAAATTAGATAATAAAATACTAAGTATTTTAGATGAAAATGAAATTGATATGATTTTTCTAGCTGGTTACTTAAAAATGTTGGGAACTTCAGTTTTACAAAAATACTCTAATAGAATATTCAATATTCATCCTGCATTACTTCCTAAGTATGGAGGAAAGGGAATGTATGGCATGAATGTACATAAGGCTGTAATAGAAGCAAGGGAGAAAATATCTGGAGTAACTATCCATAGAGTAAATGAAAAATATGATAGTGGAGAAATCGTTGCACAAGCAGAAGTACCAGTAATGCCAAATGATACACCAGAAGAATTAGCTGCTAGAGTTTTAGAAAGGGAACATTCTTTTTTAATTGAAGTGGTTAATGATATTATCAGTGGAAATATAAAATTAGGAGAATGATTTTATTATTTGCAAGGGGAACAGGAAAACGATAAAAGATAGTTCAATAGAATGTTGAAGTCAGCTAGATATGAACCAAATGAATTATC
This sequence comes from Clostridium punense, assembly GCF_017874425.1. GTDB lineage: Bacteria > Bacillota > Clostridia > Clostridiales > Clostridiaceae > Clostridium_J > Clostridium_J punense. The sequence goes on along the minus strand of NZ_JAGGLL010000054.1, from coordinate 10,513 downwards.
AATGGTACAAGGCAAGTGTTTATAAGAATTAGCAGAGCTATAACATAGCTTGAGAAATGTAATAAGATTTTAAATGGGGGTATTTATGATTTGTGAATTAGCATTGCCAAAATTTTTGGCTGAAGCTAACCTAAAAGTTAATAGCTTAAATAGAATTGGTGCTGGTGATGATAGTGAGGTTTATTTATGTAATAAGGAATATATTATAAAAGTACCTAAAAGGGAAAAGGTTAAAGAGACGCAAGATAAAGAATTTGCGCTGTATGATTTTTTATCCAGGTGTAATTTACCCTTTGAAACACCTAAACCAATATTAAGTGGTGAGAACTTCAAGGTGACTACATACATTAAGGGACAGCACTTATCTTATGATGATTACCAATCCTTAAGTGAAAAAGAAAAGAATTTACTAGCTATGGATGAGGCAAATTTTCTTAAAGCACTGCACTCCATTAGCATTGATTTACGGAATCCATTGTTTAAGGGTAGAGTTCAGGATAAAAAACAAGAATATCTAAAAGATAAAGAAAAACTTGCTAATATATTAAGAGAGATGAATTTATTAAATGATAAGGTAAAAGAATTAATAAGTAGTATATATTCTAAATTATTTAGCAGTGATTTCTTATTTAATTATTCACCCTGCTTAGTGCACAATGATTTTAGTTCTCGAAATATGGTTTTCAATAATAGTAGATTAGTTGGGGTTATTGATTTTGGAGATTTCTTGGTAGGGGACCCTGACAACGACTTTTTATGTTTGCTAGACAGCAGCACAGATGATTTTGGCAAGGAGTTTGGGAGAAAAGTCTTAAAATTTTATGGACATCCTCAGCCTCTGCTTGCTGAAAAGAAAGCAGAAATTAATGACTCATATTGGCCTATACAACAGATTATTTTAGGAGATGAACGTGACGATTCTGAAATGCTGAAAATGGGGATTAAAGAGCTGTTAGCTATTAAATAAAGAATTACCAATTTAGTTGTGTGAAGGATGTACAGTAAACTAAACAAGTAAAATTATAAGTTAAAAGGAGTAAGTTGGTGAGATGAAAGGATCAAGTTATGGGAATGAGCCAACACTTTATGGTTCTATCAAGAAAATAGCGATTATTTTTCATAGATGAAGGAGAGAAGCTAAGATGGATACAAGATATATTATTTCAAGTGACGGAGCAAAGATTGCTTATAGTGTAGCTGGTAAAGGACCTGCATTGTTATTGGCACATGGAGGTGCAGGACGTTATAATAGGAAGTTATGGAATGACACTAATTGGGTTAAAAATTTAAGTGAAAAGTTTTTCTTAATAATGCCAGATATAAGGGGATATGGTGATAGCGATAAATCTGAAGATCCTAGTTTTTATTCAATAGAAAATATAATGGAGGATTTTAACAATATATTAAAAGATTGCAATATAGAATCTTACTATTATTTTGGGTGGTCATATGGGGCAACAATAGGTTTTCAGGTGTTAAAAAACAACAATAAAATAAAGAAAGCTGTATGTGCAGGTAGCTGTTTGGGGGATTATTTTTTCAAATTTGTTGCACCAAAGATGATAGATAAATTTGAAAAATTTAATTATCACAAGAGAATAAATTCCCTAGATGAACTAGATTTAACATTTGAGGATAAGTTGTGGATTAAGGAAACAAACTTGGAAATATTGATAGCTCAATATAAAGCATGGGAAGAGTGGCCCTGCATTATGCCGGTGGATATTCATACTAAGTTAGCTATTTATTCTGGGACAAACGATAATTGTGAATTGCTAGAACAACTAAATTTTCAAAAAGAAGAGCTAAATAAGCATAACATAAACTTAGAAATATTTAATAATCTAGATCATTATGAGCTAATAAGCAATGTTGATGTGGTATTACCTTGGGTGCTAAAACAATTTAATGAATAACTTTAGTGTTACTAACCTTAGAGGCTTATAATGAAATTGTTGTAACTATTTAGGAGAATAGTAAAAATACAGATGAAAGCAAAAGTGGATACATGACAGTTGCAACTTGAATAAGCTACATTTAGATTACAATTGAATTTTTATTGTAATAGGTAATAGTTCTTGAAAATTAATGTTAATTATTTTTCACTAGTTATTATAAGTTAACAACAAAAGGAGACAACCAATCTTGGTTGCCTCTTTTTACTATAACTAAATTAGAAGGTTTTAACTGCCTAATTTTATTAATTACTAATTTAAACTTATTTTAACAACTAGGAATTAGTTTGTTGAGAAGTGTTGTGTAGCATAAGCATAGTTACCTTGGCTGCTAAACACTACCCCTGCAGACATTTTAGTCCAGTTAGCATTTAAGATGTTAGCTCTGTGTCCTGGAGAGTTCATCCACTGATCAACTAGGTATTTAGCTGTAGTAGTTCCCTCTGGGTAACCTTGGCTATAGAATATATTTTCACCATATCCATTTGAGCTATATTTAAAGTACTTAGTAGCTAAATCCATTGGGCTAGCATTATTTAGAGATGGTGTATTATGCTCAAAGTAGTTATATTGAAGCATGTTATTAGATTTATATCTAGCTATTGGTCTCATGTTTTCTTCCCAAGTTAACGGATTAAGTCCTGCTTTAGCTCTTTCCTGGTTAACATAAGTTAGAATTTCTTTTTCCACTGAATCTAGGTATACAAAGCTCTTATTATTTGGGTTAGCTGGCACACCACTTGGCACTGTAGCACTTGGTGTTGTAGCTGGTGTTTCAACTTTTGGAGCCTCTGTTTTTGGTTCTTCCTTAACTGGAGTTTCTATCTTTGGTGCCTCAACTTTAGGTTGCTGAGTCACTGGAGCTTCAACCTTAGGTTGCTCCTTAACTGGAACTTCAGTTTTTGGAGTTTCTGTTTGTGGCTTTGTTACCGTTGAAGTATTACTAGAATTTGAAGATGAATTTATAGTTTGTCCACTATTTTGTGGATTAGTAGTTTGTTTTTGAACTATTTGCTGTGTAGGAAACTTTGGCACTTGAGTTTTATTAGTAGCTGTACTAGCTGCTCCTGTAGCCGCGCTTCCTGCGGTAAATAGAGATAAAGTTAAAGCTAATAATTTATTTGTTATCATATATCAACAACTCCTTATTTTTTATTTTGCTCCTATAATTTTTATTACTAAATATCTATTAGGAATGGTTGCTACAACAATCTACTCCTAATTAATTAGATACTCGTGAATATAAATTATATAGATACTTGGGGGTATCTCTAACACTCAGTGGTGTTTTGTAGCTTTTATTTCTTCAGTGCCTTGCTGATGAACATATCTTAACATGGGACAAAAGCTAAAACAACCCCTGTCCAAAGGTTTCATAATAAGGGATAGATTATCCAATTAAGCTTTTTCTATTTACTTACAAATTATAAAAAGCTAAAAACAAGTAACCTATTTCTATTAGCGGATTAGTAGAATATTTAAATCAAAGGGGACAGGGAAGATGGGTCATATATCTGTGAGTTCTTGCTGTAACATTTAGCAACAGAGCATAATACTTTCACTTGAGATATAAGTAATTAGAAGTTAAGGTGTATTATTACAGTAATTATATGGTAAAATAGTACTGGTGAAGACTGGGCAATTATAAAACCTAGTTATCAAAACAACCTGATGGTTAGGAGGGGTTTTATGGCAAAAGCTAAAGTTATTGTCTTTGATTTATTTGAGACAATACTTCATGATATTAAATTTGATTTTAATTCTGGTTTATTGTATCTACATGAAAATATTTTATCAAAAGATACTGATAAAGTTGAATTTCTACATTATGCTTCTACATATTGGAAAGGACTTTATGATAAAAGAAGTGAGGATAATTCAGAATTGGCATTTGAGGACGAACTTTTAGATTTTAAAAATAAATATGGTTTTAAAGTGAATTCTTCAGTAGAAGAAATTTTATTTAATTGTGCAATTGAAATGAATGCTACTGAATTGTTTAATGACACTATTTCTACTTTAGAGCAACTTAATTTGTTAGGAATTCCAATTTATTTACTAAGCAATTCTATATTTAAAAGGAATGAAATGAAAAAATTCATTAATCAATATGATTTAGAAAAGTATTTTGTTAATATACATTTTAGCGCAGATTATAAATTAAGGAAGCCACATAAAGATTTATTTAAAGTTGTATTTGATGATATTAAAAAAGCTGATACCACCGTGGAAAAGGGACAAGTATACTTTGTTGGTGATAACTTTGAAGCAGATGTTCTAGGGGCTGAAAGTTTTGGATTCACACCTGTTTTTATAAATCGTAAACATAATAGTGATACTAATAAGAAGAATTTTATTGAGATTAAATCCCTAAGTGAATTGCTAGAAATAATTAAATAAAGTTTCGACTTATAGAATTGAAGATAAAATAGGAATTTGAAGAGGTGTTAGATATGAAAGTATTAGTTAGTGCATGCATTATAGGATGCAACTGTAAGTATAATGGTGGAAATAGCTTAAATCCAAGAGTGGTAGAATTCTTAAAGGGCAAAGAAATAATTGAAGTTTGCCCAGAAATATTAGGAGGAATGAGTATTCCAAGAGCTTCTTCGGAAATAGTAAATGGATGTGTTACTGAATGTAATGGTAGAGTTGTTCATAAAGAGTATGAACAAGGAATTAAATTGGCATTAGAAAAAATAAAGGATGAGAATATTGATTTAGCAATTCTGCAATCAAGAAGTCCAACTTGTGGAGTTAATCAAATCTATGATGGTAGCTTTTCGGGAAAACTAATCAAAGGGAGAGGCTTATTTGCTGAAGCATTGATTGAAAATGGCTATAAAGTAATTGATTCAGAAGATGTGTAAATAGTTACATAGAAGGCTTCAATTGTTTATATTTAATAAATAAAATTTAAGTAACAATGATATTTAACTTTTGTACAAAGCATAATATTGAAGGGGTGGAGCTTAGGATGAGCAAAGGGAGCATAAATTCAAAGAAGATTTTAATAGGTATTTTTGTTATTACTTTTACCATGTTATCATATTTTAAGTTTTATACTCTTCAAGTTTCTTTTAATAATGACCCAACAGTAGCTATTGTAAGAACAAAAGATATTCAATTATTAAGTAACACATATAAAATCACTAACAGTAATTTACCCTATAATTGGTATGATGATTATGGGTTTAAATTTTTATATGCAGATGAAATGGGGCATATGTGGCAAAAGCTTTATTCATTTATAATAATTCTGTGGTGGATAGCTCTAATATATATACTGGTCATAGGGATAATAACTGTGATTCAGGAGCTTGGGAGTAGAACAATGAAAATAAGAGATTAGTTTGTTTCAATTGGGAATAGTAGCAAGAAGTTTTATGTAAGTAGTAAAGGAAACTAGGGAAGTGAGAGGGTAAAGAGGATGAGTAGTTCTTTAAATAATAAAAGATTAAGGATTAACTTATTAATTTTGCTACTAATTAGAGGCGCTTTATTATTCTTGAATAAGGTTTTTTCTCTATATGTTTTAATTTTTAGTATTAATCAAAATCCAATTAATTTAATATTAAATGCTTTGATTATCATATCTATCTTAAGGTTAATAAACCCAAGATTAAATAGGACTTTAAAGAGCTTAGTCAATTTTATAGCAAGTACATTTATCACAATGAGTTTATTATTTTCATTAATTTTCAATACTCAGCCTAGCTACTTTTATTTTCCTTCACCTAATTCTTCAAAAACACTAGTAGTAAAAGAGGGAGCTTTTTTTAAGGGCGGAATTATTAGATTTTATGAAAGAAAAGGATTAATACTAGTAAAGGATTTAAAGGTTGTTGAATCTACTGATGATAATTATAGACCATTTTCAAGTAATTCCTATGGATTAACTTGGATAAGCAATGACTCTGTTGAAGTTACCTATGGCTATGGTGAAGGAGTATATAAAAATGTTTCAATTGAGCTGGACTAATGGTATATAAAAAGTGAAGTTAATATCATGGTAGTTCAGATTTAGGATGTAGTTAGGGGGATTTTATGTTTCTAGAAATTAACAAAATGAAACCATTGAACATATATGTAAATTGTTGTGGGTGCGGAGCTCCAACAGTTGTATTTGAGTCAGGATTAGGATGTACACAGGATGATTGGAAGGTGGTGCAAAATCAAATTTCTAAACATACGAGTACATTTTCTTACGATAGGCTAGGCCTTGGAAATAGTGATGCAGATAATTCCTCAAGAACTAGCTTAGACCAAGTACATGAGTTACATACTGTTTTAAGTAAAGCAAAGGTTAAAGGCCCTTATATCTTGGTTGCTCATTCAATTGGGGGTTATAATACAAGGATATTTGCAGCTACATACCCTAAAGAAGTGGCAGGTATTATATTCGTTGATTGTTCTCACGAAAATCAGTTTGAAGATAGGGTGAAGCGCTGTACTTCAAAAGAAATAGAAGTATTTAAAAGACAATTGATTGATGAAGAGCAAAATTTTGAGGAACTATTAATTAGTGGCAAGCAAGTAAAAGAGGCAAGAAAAAAGGATGTATTGAGGAATATTCCAATAATCGTCCTTACAGCGGATCATAAAGGTGAAGAATCATCTGTGATTACGGAAGAAATTTGGAGAAGTTATCAAAAGGACTTAGCAACCTTATCAAATTATAGTAAACACATTATTGTAGAGGATTGTGGTCATTACATACAGAAGGACAAGCCACAGGTAGTAATTAATGCAATAAAAGAGATGATTAATGGAGTGAGTAAATAGGCGGACAGGAATATGAATTGAAGAAAGAAGAGGATATTGTTGTTAGAAATAATTATGATATATGTATAGGTTACACTAAGGACTAAAAATCCAGTATAAAACTGTTTATACTGGATTTTTTATCAAAGAATTACTTAGGGTTTCTATAGGCCTAAGTAATGATCAATTACAATAGCTAGTGAATTATTTAGTGCATGTACAAGAAAAGTGTATAATATAGCCTTCATTTTAGTATTTGTCTTACTATAATATAGTACATAAGTATAACTCAATATGACACCAAATAATCCTGATCTTAATCCATAAAATATGCTCCAAGATATGCTGGAATTCTTTGTGTTTAAATAATGTATAAAGCCAAAAATTAGACTAGAGCATATTATTGAAATTATTTTTAGCCTTTTTGTTTCAGAAAAACAAAAAAATATGCTGATAATAAAACTTTGAAATATGATAGTTTCAATAAAGGGACCTACAATTCCTACTGTAATAAGTAAATTATAAATATTTGCAGTACTAGTAATTGAATCTTTATTGAAGTCAGATGGCATTGGTAAAATTCCATTTGCTATGACTATAATAACTATTGATATAAGTAATTGGGGAATAGTTGCCATAAAAATAAATTTAGGCACAGAAATATTTGATAGATAATTATGTAATTTTCTCATATGTAATCTCTCTTTCTGTTTTCTTATGTTAAAAGAAGTAGTGGTATAACATCCATAAATGGGTTTTATTATGGTCAACCACTTTAACTCATTGAGTAACCTTTATAAAGCTATAGTGAGGTATAAAATGGATAGAAAAAATATTGATATAGGGAAATAGAGTTAAGACTTAACTTATACATGAAGATGACTTGAATTAGATACAACAAACTAAAGTATAAATAAAATACTTAATAATTTCAAGTAATGGAATTATTAAGCATTTTAAGCAAGTAGGCGATTTACAACTAAAGTTTAAATTGGAGTACTGGTTGTAAATTGTCTTTATTTTTTGTTTATAGAAATAATAAAAGATTCTAGGTATATTTTTACATTACCAACATGGTAAAATATAATTTATAAGGAATTTATTAACTATAAAAGTTTATAAAATAGATTCATTGATTTTAAAAGTTTTAGATTAAAGGGTTGAGTAAGTGAACAATAACCTAAACTGCGTCCATGGGAACGGAAAATATCAGTTTCTATGCACTAGATAAAAATATTATCTATTTTAGAAGTTTTAACAAATAAATAAGTTTTGAAATTTAATATTGACCATGATAAATGGTAATTTGTAGTTGAAATAAATAGGGGGTTAATGGATTGATATGGAGCCAATATGGGAAAAACTTTATAAAGAAGCTATGAATGTAATAAATCCACATGAAGTCTCGAGTACTATGTGGGTTGGAGGTGTCGCTTCATAAGATACTTTAGTAAGAAAGGAAAGGGGCTATGATTGAAATGGATTTAGAATATAAAATTTTGGGTAAAGGAAAAACAGTGCTTGTTATAGAAACAGGCATAGGGGGCTCATTTTATGATTGGTATTCTATTGTGGAAGATTTAAAAGAGGATTTTACTGTTGTTTTGTACCATAGATGTGGATATGGGAAAAGCCAAACTCCTAAAACGCCAAGAACAACAAAAAATATTGCAGAAGAATTAAATTGTCTTTTAGAAAGCATAGGAATAAAAGAGAGATTTATTTTAATGGGACATTCTTTTGGAGGGCTGTGTGTACAGCACTATGCAAAAATGTACCCGTATAAATTAAAAGGTATTGTATTACTTGACTCTACTTCCTTCAATTACAAACAATTGTACATGCTTCATACACCTGTGATGAATTCTCTCATTGAAATAGATAAAATGGTAGAGAGTAATATTGATTCTTCAAAGAAATCAAAGGAAGAATTAAGGCAGCAAAATAGAAGTATAATTTCGGCTTATGAAAATCTTATAAGTGATGAAGATATGAAAGCTGTAGAAGAGTTTTTTACAAGCGCAATGCTTCACAAAACTATTGCAGAGGAATTTGAAAATTGGCATATAGATAGTAATGAAATTAGGAGTATTCCTGAATTTCCTAATATCCCTCTAATAGTCATAGCAAGGGATAATAAGGTAGCAGAAAAAGAGTGGATAAAATACAATATTCTAGAGAAAGAGGCAATTTTATATGAAGATCAGTGGCGCAAACTACAAATTGAGTTATCTAGGCTTTCAGAGCAAGGAAGATTAGTAATTGCTGAAAATAGTGAGCATGAAATCTATTTGGAAAGACCAGATATAGTAATTAATAGTTTAAAAACATTAATATCTTAATTTTATTTAAGCTATAAAAAGTAGTAATTTGTAGAGGGGAAAATCATTGGTGAAAGTAGAATTTAGTGTTGCAGAGGAAAAAGAGTTACAAGAAATAATTAATATATTTAATGATGCAATTGAAGAGATGAACAAACATAATATTTTGCAATGGGATGAAGTATACCCAGATAAAAATACCATTGAAAATGATATTAGAAATAAAGAGCTTTATGTTGGTAAGATTCATAGTGAAATAGCTTGCGTATATGCTGTAAATGATGAATGCCATGAAGAGTATATTAATGGAAATTGGAAATATCCAAAGGCAACTTATGCTGTAATTCATAGAATGTGTGTAAATCCTAAATTTCAAAACCAGGGAATAGGAATATTAACTTTAAATCATATTTCAGAGAAGTTAAAAAGTGAAGGTGTAGAAACTATACGACTTGATGCTTTTTCACTAAACCCATTTGCCTTAAAAATGTATTATAAAAATGGCTACGTGAAAGTAGGAGAGGCAAATTGGAGAAAAGGGAAATTTTATCTTATGGAGAAGAAGCTTTGAAGCAAGGACTAAATTATCATAGGAATTTATATTTAAAGTCAACTAATTAATTAGGGCATACTTGTAAATTTTTGTAAAGCAACAGTAAATTACGTAATAAACTCAACTAAAGGGGGATGTACATATATGAAAGAATGTTATGAACAAGGAGTGCCAAGCATAGAAGATGCCAAACTATTATTAAAGGAAGCAGAAATTCTATTTCCAGGTCCATGGGTGCAACATTCAATTTTTACTGCTGAAGCAGCAAAACTAATAGCAGAGAATTGTGAGGAATTGGATTCAGAGGTGGCTTATATATTGGGAATGCTTCATGATTTTGGAAGGAGAGATAGCCCTAAATATGGGAGAAAAACTATGGTACATTTGTTAGGTGGTTATAATTACTCTAAAAAACTAGGCTATGATTTATTAGCAAAGATTTGTATAACTCATTCTTGTCCAACTAAAAGTATTTATGATATTGATGATGTTGTAAATAAAAACTGCACTGATGAAGAATATAAGTTTGTTGAAGACTATTTTAATAAAGTTGAATATAATGATTATGATAAATTAATACAATTGTGTGATGCATTAGCATTGCATAATGGTTTTACTCTGATAGAAAAAAGACTGATTGATGTTGCCCTGCGACATGGAGTGAATGAATATAATGTTCCTAAATGGAAAGCCTTCATGGAACTAAAAAATTATTTTGAGGAAAAAATGGGCAAATCTATATACAGCATATTACCAGGTGTTATTGAGAATACTTTTAATTTATGAAAGTAAATTTTCTATCAAGAATATACTACTTTAATTCGGAGTATGAATAGATTTGTATTCGGATGTTGAGCCAACAAAAACTAGCACCATAAGATTATAACTTTCATGATGCCAGTCGCTACCGCTGCTCAATG
>NZ_JAGGLL010000053.1 GCF_017874425.1 Clostridium punense | reverse complement strand
TTTTTTTACACAAACTCTCAAAAGCAACAATTCCAAGGCCTTCCAGGCATTTTGCTAGCGCAAAAAAAGTTGAATTTCCTATATAATAAAAAAACCTGATTACGAAGAAAATACCGCTGGGTATTTTCTTCGTAATCAGGAATTATTGGCTCCTGGTAGAAACCTCCAAACCATATTATTGGAGTTATACGAAGTTTTAAAATTTATTGCTTTTTAATAGTATAATAATTATTATTTTTCATGTCAAGTACACTTTTAACAATGATATAGTTTATCTTTAAATACGACCAAATACCATACCAACGTTTCCATAAGAAGCTGCTGTATCTTTACCACTTATTACAAACTTAGTAACACCTCCAATTTCATCACTTATAAACACCACATCTAGAGTACTTGCTTCTATATGAAAACTATTATTGTGAATTGGTATTAGTTCTTCTTTATAAGTTAAGTTAGTATAAAAAAATAATCGCTCATCTTCAAGTTTTATGTGAATTTCTCTTTGAATTTCTTTATTATAATAACTACCCACATACTTTTCTAGTGTTGTAACTGGTAAAACCTTCTTATCATAAAAATTTAGGCTTAAGGATTTTATTATTTCCCTTCTATAACTATCCCAAATTCCCTTTGAATTCTCTATGGGGATTTTAGCTATATTAAATTCAGTAAAAAGTTCATCTCCTATACTTCTATACTCTTTAAAAAATTCTAGTGCTCCCTCTATACCACTTAACCCTCTGCTCTTCCCATAGTCACTTTCACATACCATGTTTATGATATAATCGGTAAAATCCGCTCCTCTAAAATCAAATATCTTTTTAATAGCTTTTTCAACATCCTCTTGATAAAGATATATTAAGGTAGGGTTACTTTCTTTTACAAAGGCTAAAAGATTATTTATATATCTTTTTATTTCTTCTTTAGGCTTATTGCTCAAAAGCATGGTTACAATAGGTCCTTGAAGTAAGCTGCTTTCTATAATAGTAATTTCTTCAGATATTTTTATATTACTGCTATATTCTCTCCACATCTGAGCTTTTAACTCCATGTAGGTATCTACATTACTATTCTCTACATCATAACTTTCTAACTCACCTAAAAGCTCCTTTGGCAGTATTTCCTTATATCTTCGTTCTAACTCTATATATTTATAAAAATACATTCCGTACTTTTCTTCCATTTCATTCTCTAGTATGGTTCTAAAATCACTATACTTGTTTAAGATTTCTTCATTTTTATATTTATCTATGCAGGCAACACTACAAAATTCTAAAGGGTGATATAATCCTACTTCATAATACCACTGTGCCTTTACATGATTTGCTTGAAGCTGGTGCGCAATAAATTGAGCTATAGTGGACTTTCCTGAGCCAGGAAGCCCCTCTACTATAATTAATTTAGATTTCAACTCCATTGCTTTATCCCCCTTATTTCACTGTAATTTTATAAACATAAAACTTAAAAGTTATATTTATATTATCTAAAAGCTTCCACCGCCACCACCATGAGTTTCTCCGCTACTACTGGTATGTGTACTACTATTATTATCACTATTTGATGAGGTTTCAATTTTTGTTCTACTAATAGCTTCCCTTATGAAATCATCTCTAGAATCTAAAAGTTTGAAAGAACCGCCTTCATAAGTTCTATTATTTATTGTTACCTTTCCTTTACTTGATAAAGAGGCTATTATGGTAGCAACTAAAGCTATGCCCAATGCTGCTAAATACACTGGAAAGAACTTTATCATCCTTACCACTCTTTTTAGATAAGGTTCTTTTGGTGCTGATGGATCTTTACTGGTCTTCTGTCCCTTTGGTACTCCAAGCTTCCCGTAATTCTCAACAGCCTTCACAAAAACTTTACAACCACTACCATAATTCTTTTTACCAAGTTCATTGTTAACTTGCTTTACCATATCTTTTATTCTTCCATCAGTAAAAATTTCGATTGCCTTACCTTTGCTACTTATCCACGCTTCCCTCTTCTCCATATTTATAAGAAGTAATATTCCTGAATGATCACTGCCAACTCCAAAGCCATTCTTGTCATAGTAGTCATCTGCGAAATCCCTAGAACTTTTCCCCTTTGTATCTTTAGTTGTAACTACAACCACATCAAAATTTAACTCTTTTTTTACACTTTCTATCATAGTTTGAATTTCTTTAGCTTCACTGTCTTGTAGTAAATTTATATAATCCTTAACATTTTTCTCTTCTGTTGCTGCACTAACCTTTATAGCTGGTGTTAGCAAAAGAAAAATAAAAACAAGGACCATAGCACTAACTTTCTTAAACAAACAAAGCACCTCCAAACACAGCTAAAACCCATACTATAGCGAATATAACTCCAGCAAAAGCCAGTTGTTTAGAACGACTAATTGGGGTATCCCCAACTACCTTTCCAGTTTGGCCATTTATTATAAAAACATGATCCTTACCTTTATATTTATTAATTAAAAGGTATATGGGAAGCATTGAATAGTCTTCCTTAGAATTAGATATCCTCATTTCATTGCTTCTTACAGAATAGGAGTCATATTCATTTACAGTGCCTTTTAATCTTTCCTCAAAGTACTCCTCTACTCTTTCTTTAAGTATGCCCTTTGCTTCTTCTGATTCTACATCATACTTCTCAGCCATAAACCCTGACATATATTGCATAGAGAACTCCTTTAAATCTTTATAATTATAAGGTTCAATTAAATGCATATACTTATCATCTAACTTTTTAGAAGCATCTACAGGAACTTTATGATATTCTGCATTTCCACTTCTAACTACTCTATAGTACTTAGTCTTAGTATATCTATACTCCCCATCTTCCCAAGCAGTAACTCTAGTTCCTTCTCCCTCAATAAATCCTTCAGTTTTGCAATCAAAGAGCCAAAAAGGGGCATATATTCCAGTTATCTTATCAATTTCTCTTTTACCCTTGAATTCATTAGGAGCAAATCTACGATTCCCAATCCAGTTCTTATAAATATCCTTAGCTTGTTCTTGTGTTAATTTGAAAGGAATTAGAGCTTTAGGTTTGAATTTTCCTGAAAATCTACTTTTAATAATTGTAGGGCTTTTGCAATATAGGCAAAAGGTAGCAGAAGTTGTTCCATCTGCTATTAGCTCAACTCCACAACTAGTACACTTATAGGAGTCTAGCTCTGGAGTATCTTCCTTAAGGGATTCTTCTTGTGATTGATCTTGATGAAATGCTGCATCAAGTTCTTCTTTTGTAAATTCACTGAAACAATAATTACATTTCCAATTTTGAGTAGGAGGGTAAAACTCCAACCCTGCTTTACAGTTGAGACATTTATATTCCTTTACTGAACTCATTATAATTCTCCTTGAAAATTTTTAACTTTTATATTCTTTGTCTCTATGATCAAACTTATCTCCACACTTTGGACAAAATGCAGGAGGATTTTTAGCATCCTCTGGAACCCATCCACAGCTATTACATTTAAAGAATGCTTCTTTTCCAAAATTATCTGGCTTTTTACTTCCACATTTACTGCAAAATAAATCCTCAGTTCTATTACCACAGGAACACGTCCACCTCTTCTCCTCTGGTTTCTTAGAGCCACAACTTGGGCAGAATATTCCATCAGTAACATATCTTCCACAGCTACACTTCCATCCGTTGTCCTGTTTATTTTCAGTAACAACTCTCTTTGCACCACACTTAGCACAGAAGTTAGCCTCAGCAGTCATATTATTTCCACAGATACATACCCAGCCCACTGCTTGTGATTGTGCAATATTACTTTTTTCATAGTTTGCCTGTTGGTTAGGCATAGCTCCCATAGCACCAGCCATGTTCATTCCCATAGACATTCCTGCAAAGCCAACCATTGATCCGCCATCATTAGCTCCGGCTGCTTCTAACCCAGAAGCTAGGCTTCCTGTCATACGAGCAGCTCTTGCATTTGGATCAAACAATATAGAATCATTAGCATACTTTTCAAGTAAGCTATCTGTTTTTTCATCAAAGGATATTCCTGCAATACCTACACTTTGAATATAAAAACCTCTTTTAGTAAGCCACTCTTTATCTAAAACCTCAGCCATATATTGTCCAAGTTCCATGGTTCTAGTTGTAATGTCTGAAACTAATACATGGTTTACAGATAAATTAGCTAAAGCTGTAGTGTAAGCTTGTAAAAATTCATTTAAGTACTGTTCTCCCATATCACTAGATGTTACGGCACTCTTCCCTACTTTACTGCAAACTTCAGTGTAAAAAAGAATTGGATCGCCAATCTTTATTGAGTAAGTTCCAAAAGATGTAACCTTGCATGGAACTACTCTTCCAGGAACTAGTACTCTATCCGTATAGGATACTGGATTTCTTGTTCCAAATCTAATGTTAGGAATTTCTTGCTTATTAATATAAATAACTCTTTGCTTTGCTGGTGTTGTGCCACCAAACTTAAAACGTTCCCAAGAATCCTTTAAAGTGTTAGCCAGTCCGCCTTGGCGCTGAATAGAACTTCCTCCTGTATTTCCATATCCTGAAATTTCAGTTCCTTCTTCTGATTGGAAAAATATAGAGGGTGACCTTGAGTTATCAACTTGATAATACCCAGGTTCATCTGTTGCTGAAACAATTTTTCCCCCATCAACTAAAAGCATAAATACATTTTCAGGTACATGTATAACGGAACCATTAGATATCACATCTTCAGTTCCCCTTCTATTTGAACTACGCCAATTTCCTTTTCTTACAAAGACTCCATAAGATGCTAAAGTTGTGTTGTCCATTTGTTCAGGCTCAATAGTTTCAAGCCATTGGTCCGCAAAAGCACCTCCAATTGAACTAGTAACTGCTTTAAAAATACCCATGAAATTATCTTCCTTTCTAAAATAAGTAACAATTCTCTCCATTACTAGTAACATTTATATGAAATAATGTTCTTATTTATCCATAAAGTACATAAATCTATAAAATATTACAATTAAATTATACCATAGGTTAATCCTATCTGCCCCTATATTTGTATATTTCTATAGTGCACTACTGCACCTATTGCCTTGGTCTGCATATAATATATTACAACTTAGTACAAGCATAACAGGAAAATATATAAATAAGGAGTTAATAATATGATAGCACTAAATAAAATCACACCTTTTAATGGATTTTATGAAAACCCAATACTTGGCCAGCAAAACAACTATGCTTGGTCAATGTCTGAGTTAGGTGATTATATTTATGTTGGTACAGGTAGAAATATAGTATTTTCAGTTGCTGTTGGAGTATTTAATATTCCTCCAGAAAGAGTTCCTAAGGCATTTATACCAACTCTTCCTCCCGATATGAATGCAGAGATATGGAGATATAATAAAAATGGAATGGAACCTTGGCAGAGAGTTTTTAAATCAACTCCTCAAAACTTTAGTAATGGTTTTAGATTTATGATTAACTATACTTTAAGAGATGGAAGGGAGATTCTTGTAGCTGCAGGTGGTAATTTTAGTGGTTTGAATATCTTAGTAAGTGAAAATGGTACAGACTGGTTACAAGCAAATAATGGTCTTTCTGCTGGTAACACTGTAAGATCTATGATTGTTCATAATGGTAAGCTTTATATGGGTGTTATGATCGGACTAGGCGGAACTACTGAAACCATTTTGTATGAAACTGAGAACCCTTTAAATGGTTGGACAAGAGTTACCTTTGGCAGCTCTCCAAATAATCCACGAGGCGAAATTGCCTCTATGGAATCTTTTAATGGACATCTTTATCTTGGAACTTCTCTTCCAGGTGGTTTTGAAGTTTGGAGGACTTTAGGTTATGAACCAATAGCAGATCAGTGGAAATTAGTAGTAGATAAAGGCGCTGGTGATGCTTACAATGAGCATGCTCTAAGCATGAAGACTTTCAGAGGTCAGCTTTATGTTGGTACAGGTATCTGGTTTGGAATCTACAGCATAGCTAGCACTCCTTCTAATCTAAGATTGATTCCTCCAAAAGGATTTGATTTAATTAGAATATGCAAAAATGACAGGTGGGAAGTAATAGTTGGTAGCACTCCTCTATCTCCAACTAATCCAGTAACCAATGGAATCAGAAATCCAAAGATTCCTGCTGGTTTTGGATTTATCTCAAATGCTTATTGCTGGCAATTAGAAGAATATGATGGAAAACTTTACTGTGGAACTTGGGATTGGTCAGTGCTTATCCCTACAATTATTGCCTCTATAATAAATAATATAGATGATATAATAGGGCTTCTAAGAAATAATTCGTCTCTTCTAGAGACAATTTTACCAAATAATATAACCCTGCCTTCCTTGGATGAGGAAAACTTAGGTAACCTTCTTCCTATAATAAAGGCTATCCTAAAATTTATTATAACCTCCCTTCCTACTATGGGCGGAGATTTATGGGTTTCTGAAAATGGAGAGTCCTGGCTTCCAATTTCTCTAAATGGTCTTTGTAACCCCAAAAACTATGGTATGAGAAAACTCTTCTCTGCAGATGATGGCAGACTTTATGTAGGTACCGCAAATCCTTACCAAGGTTGTGAAGTTTGGAGATCTCAACCCCAAGGTTCTTGTTATAGACCTAGGTGTTAAGTAATATAAAATTTATTTCCTAGAAAATATTTAAGGAGATGACCTTGGTCATCTCCTTTTAATAATGCTTAATCTAATTTTTATTTTTATTTCTATATCCGTACTGATCAGAAACTCTTCTACCTATAGCATTAATCTTTCCAGTGATACAGTTTCTGCAATGCCCTGGAGTATCATTGACACAAATTTTTCCTGGATAAAGAGCATATAGCTTTCTATACTCTCCTTCAGTAACATTTGGCATAACTACATTAGCCCCACTTTGAAGAGCAATTATTCTTCCTTGCTTATTTAAAGATTCCATTGCAGTAGTTGCTGGAATATTTATATCAGGAAGCAATAATCTTGTAATCGCCATTACTTTTAAACTTACTGTAAAGTCTCCACCTTTTTCGTCTTTTAAAGGAGTGTCTTCATTAGGTATAAAAGGCCCAATTCCAATCATATCAGCATTAATACTCTTAAAGAATAATATATCTTCTGCAAGAGATTCCATGGTCTGATTTGGAAGTCCAACTAAACAGCCAGTACCAACCTCAAAATCTAGTGCTTTTAAATCCTCAAGACATCTCATTCTTTCTTCATGACTCATACCTGGGTCCATATCTTCGTAAAGCTTCTTATCAGTAGTTTCAATTCTTAATAAGTATCTATCTGCACCAGCTTCCTTATAAGCTTTATATTCCTCTGTGGTCTTTTCTCCAAGACTTAAAGTCATAGCTACATTAAGCTTTTTAATTTCTTTAATTATATAAGTCATTCTCTCCACATTATAATAGTCATCTTCCCCACCTTGAAGTACTAAAGTCTTATATCCATAACCAACAGCTTTTTTAGCTAAATCAACTATTTCTTCTGGTTGAAGCCTATATCTTTTTATGTTACTATTTTGTGCTCTTAGCCCACAATAAAGACAGTTCCTTTTACATATATTTGTAAATTCGATTAAGCCTCTTAAGTGAACCTCATCTCCAACATATTTTTTTCTAACTCTATCAGCAGCTTCAAAAAGCTCCTTATCATACTCATTACTATTTAATAAAGAAACTATTTCATCCTTAGTCAACTGATGTAACTCTTCTGCTTTTTTAATTAATTCCAGCATAAAAACGCCTCCTTGCTCTGTTGTTACTCACAAAATTCCCTCTATATTTAAATACAATAAAATTTCTTCTTTAACAAATTTCTGTACTTGCTTTCATTATATCAGAAATTTAAGAACATTCCATATAAATATAATAACTTCTTTCAACTAATAGTTTAGTTTTCAAGGCTTTCTATAAACCATAGGATTATTGTATATAAATGGATAATAATTTATCATTATATTATAGAAACCGGTTTTAAGTAATAGTTGGAGATGATATAAAAGTGGATATAAATAAAATTGGAGAATATATTCAAACCCTAAGAAAAAAGAAAGGTATAACTCAGGCTCAATTAGGTGACAGGCTTAATATATCTTACCAAGCTGTCTCAAAATGGGAACGTGGAGAAGCGCTTCCTGATACCCTATTACTACTTGATTTGGCAATTATATTAGAAACTACTGTAGATAATATTTTAAATGGAGGGGAAAGATTAATGAATTTTAACAAAAAAATATCAACCAAAGATATAAAGCTTGGAATAGATAATCTATCGAATATAGGAAATTTAATAGGTAAAGATAATACTATTTATAGCGGCATGGTAGAAGGTATAAATAGTAGAATGAATATAGATTTAGAGGACTGCTTCAGTGATCCTTATAAAAAGGAAGCATTAGTTGTAGAAATAATAGTACAAAACCTTATAAATGGTGACTATGTAGATATTTCTGATGCACAGAGCTATTTACAATATGACCATTGGAAAAACATGGTATCAAAATATGCTAATAAATATGGAATTAAATAAATCTTATAATATTTACCTTGATTAGTTTTAAAAAGCTAGTAGAAAAGGTTTTCTACTAGTTCTTTTTATTTTATAAATCACCGTCCTATTATGTCTTAAGATTTTTATACTGCTAAATTCAATAAAACTGAGAATCGCCTTAATATCATATAAAAGGATTTACCCCTATACTTTATCACAAGTAACAGCATATATACTCTGTACAACATAGTTACTTAAATTCCGAAAAGCTACTGAAAAAACTTTTTTAATAATTCAGTAATTCACATGATCAATTAGCAAAATAGGAAAAGTACAATATTTGCTAATATGATAAAATATATTTACAGTACTGACATAAACTTTTTAAATGGAGGCTCCAATGAACAATATTGATATAACTCAAAAAGTATTAAATTATATAGATGACCATATAACAGAAAAACTTACTGGTGAGGAACTAGCAAGCTTTGCTGGATTCTCTACTTATCATTTTTATAGAATTTTTAGAACCCTTGTTGGTGTAACCATAATGAATTATGTTACAAAGAGAAAGCTACAATTTGCTCTTTATGAACTAAGTATGGGAGAAAAGGTATTAGATATTGCCTTGAATTATGGGTTTGAAACTCATGCTGGTTTTACCAAAGCTTTTAAGAAATACTTTGGATATGCTCCAAACTTCTATAGAATACATGCAGCAATTACAGTACCTCAAAGAGTAGATTTAAAAAAGTTAAATGCAAATAAAACTGGAGGAATTATTATGGAGCCTAAAATAATTGAAAAAGAAGCCTTCAAAATTATTGGCTATAGGTTTGAAACTACACTAAAGAATAATGCTCACTCAAGAGATATTCCTGCCTTTTGGGATAAGTGTGGCACTGGTGATTCAGAAAGAAACTTATATGCTTCACAAAACACTGTAAAGCATGGTGAATATGGGCTTTGTGTAAATACAAATTCAGATTCAGAGGAATTTTCTTATGTATTAGGGGTGGAGGTTACTGACTTTTATAATGCTAAAAAAGATATGTACACTCTTTTGGTGCCTAAAGCAACTTATGCTGTTTTTACTACCCCAGCCGTCGAGGATAAAGATTTTGTTGCTTCAATTGAAGGTACTTGGAAATACATCCTCGAAGAATGGTTCCCAAGCTCTGGATATGAAATTGATGATTCAAAATTAGATTTTGAATTTTATGATGAGCGTTGTCACCCTTGGGAGTATGAAAAAATTTCCATGGATATCTATGTGCCAGTAGTGAAAAAGCAATAAAATATGTTTTCAAAAATCTTATATCTTTGCAATAAGATTAAAATTATTGAGCTGATTCAAAATAAATGTGAATTAATTTAATATTAATATAGCCATGAATAATAGAGGCGAATAAATTTTCTAGTTATCCATGGCTTCATTATTGTTTAAAATCTTTATGAAGTATTTAACAACATCTTATTTGATAAAAAAGTTTTATAATGAACTAAATGAAATTTATACTCTAGTATAATTTTGTTTATTAACTTAGTACCAATAGTGTTTACTAAAAATAACCATGCGTCTAAATATCTCTTGCAATAGCAGCAGCTTCTGCGGTAGAGTTAAGTGCTCTACGTGCTCTTAGCGCATCTCCTATTACATAGTAAGGAATACTGTTTTTCTCACAGTAATCTTTTATATCATCAAACTTGCGTGATCTAGCCCCTATAGCAACAACTACAAAATCACAGCTTATTTCTTCTATTCTACTATCCTTTTCAATAACAACAGAGTTTTCTTTTATTTTAACACATCTTGCATTAGTTACAGTATTTACTCCAGCTTGATGTAAACTTTCCATCACTACAATCTTACGTAAATCTCCAAGATCTTTTCCTACTTGGTCGAGCATTTCAACCACAGTAACTTTTCCTGATCTATGAACTACAAGTTCTGCAACCTCTAAGCCTACAAGTCCCCCACCTATTATTACAACCTCACCTTCAACCTGCACTTTTCCTGCAAGCACTTCATGAGAATTTGTAACTTGTGGTAGTTCTGCCCCAGGGACATTTAGCTTCATTGGCTCAGCTCCAATGGCAATTACTACCTCTTTTGCTTGGGTTTCTCTTATAAGCTCTGGAGTAACAGGAGTGGATAATCTAATTTCAACACCTGCTGCCTTTGCTTGTTCTCCCATAGAAATAGCTGCTTCCTTCATTTCTTCTTTTCTTGGAGCTGCACCAGCAAGAACAAATTGTCCTCCAAGAGAATCTGAAGCTTCACATAAAATTGGATTGTGACCTCTTTGCTTTAATGTAATTGCTGCTTCAAGCCCAGCAACTCCACCACCAGCTATCAATATAGTTTTCGCCTGATCAGTTTTAATTAACTTATACTCTTCTTCTCTTCCAAGAGCTGGATTTCTAAGACAAGTTATATAAGGCACTTCTGTGGATACAAAGCCATCATAACAACCTTGATTACATCCTACACAGCGAACAATACTCTCTACCTCCCCTGACTTTGCTTTATTACAAAATTCAGGATCAGCTAATTGTCCACGACCAATTACTACCATGTCAGCCTTCCCATTAGAAATTATTTCTTCAGCTTGTGCTGGATCGTTAATTCTTCCTACAGCTACTGTTACCATTCCAGTTTCTCTTTTTATTCTTGCAGCATTTTCAACATTAAATCCTCTTGGTAAATCCACTGGCGGTACTTCATATTTAATTGCAGCTGTGGAGAAGTTTCCCCTTGAAATATCTAATACATCAACACCTGCTTTTTTTGACATTTTACAAAACTCTATAATTTCTTCTATAGTCAATCCATTTTCTAAATAGTCATCATGTGCATCTATACGCATAAATAATGGCATATCATTAGGAATATTATTTCTGATAGACTCTATACATTCTATTAAGAATCTTGAGCGATTTTCAAGGGATCCACCATATTCATCTGTTCTGTGATTAAAAGCTGGACTTATGAAGGAGTGCGGCACATAGTTATGTCCTGCATGAAATTCAACACAGTCATATCCTGCTTCTACAGCTCTTCTAGCTGCTTCTCCGAAGGCTTTTGTAGCTTCTTTAATATCTTCAATGGTCATTCCTGGAATTACATATCCCCCTTGAACTTTCATATCACTAGGCATCATTATTTTTGCCTCTGGGTCACTACCAACGGCTAATCCTCCTAACCAAAGTTGTATTCCTACCTTACCACCAGCATTATGAACTGCATCAGATAACTCTTTTAAACCTTCTATATACTTATCTTCCGCTATAGATAGAAATTTTTTAGGTGCAGCCGGTGCATACACAGAACATACTTCTGTAAAATTTAACCCATTACCGCCTAAAGCTCTTGCCACATGATAATCTATAAGCTGTTTAGTTACAAATTTATCCTCAGTAGCCATCTTTGTTCCCATTGCTGGAAACTCAATTCTGTTTCTCAATTCTAAACCTCTAATTCTAATTGGACTAAAAAGATTAGTAAAATTCATTGTAACTCCCTCCATCATCAACCACAAATTTGTTTGAAATCTTAAATAAATATTATATTTACTTAAATATCTATTAAAGAGATTGTATATCATTTCACAATGTTAATCAATATGTTTTAAACAATCTGTTTTAATTTGTGCAAAAAAAATAGGCTGCTTTATATTTATATAAGCAACTTATTTTTTTAGATAAAATACCTTTATATAACTAATTTCTTTTTAATTTACATATAATAAATTTAATATATTGTAACCTTGTATCCCTATCCAATATACTATCATTACTAAATTGTAATGGTCCCATATTATTGACAGGATGCAATATGGATGATAAAAATATCATTCTATTAAATACAAACTCTTCCTGGCTACATCCAAGTACATTTAAAAGCACCTTATCTAATTTTGAATTCATCTCTTCAGTTACCTCAATGATTCTTGATGCCATCTCACTTTTTTCTACTTCATAGGCCGCTTCTTTCTGAATAACTATAACTCCAGGATACCTTATAGAATACTCCATTATTTCATTGGCACATAATATTACTTTTTCCTCATTGCTGTAGGAATCATTATCTAAAATATTATATGCTTCAAGGGTATTATGTATATAAAACTCCTGAACTTGTTTCATCATTTCTTCTTTGGTTCTAAAGTAATAATTTACAGCACTTACATTTACTCCAGCTTCTTTTGCAATAGCTCTAATAGGTACATTAGATGCCCCATTTCTTCCGATCAAATATAATGCTCTATCTAATATCTTTTCTTCAACACTTTTTAATTCTCTCATTTTTCACCTCGAAAACTTTAAGCCTTAGGGCTCAAACAACACAATTAATCTAAGACTTAAATTCACTGCCCTTAATATGTTAAAACTATATGCTTATATAATACATTTAATAATTATTATACTTGACATATTATTATATCAAAAATAACTTCCCATGTATAGGATTGCATGTTCTAAGGCCTGATAAGTCTTTCAATTCTACCTGTTTAAGTTTGAGATCCTTTACTTTTAAAGCCACTACATGCTAAAAGCACTTGTGATGGGGCATAAAATAACCAAATTAAATATCCTATTAAAAATTTAATTTTTGGAGTAATCATGTTATTTAATGTTGTTTCTCCGATTAATGCATTTAGTCCTACATTTATATCACATAGAAAAAAAAGGCACATCCCAATTCCAATTAGATATGAGGATTTTTTTGAATACTTGCTTCTTTTAAGAGTGCTTAAAGCAACATATACACTAGTTACTAATAATGCAGCATAAATTAATGCAAGAAAAACTAAGTTGTTATCTAAAGGTTCTAATTTTACTCTAAAGAATATCAAAATTGAAAAAATTATACTAGTGCATAAAAATATAAGGTTTCTATATCTCTTCTTTTCCATATAAGAATGTCTTAAAATATAAGTTATTTGTACAATACAAAAGAAAAAAATTCCTAAGGGGAAATTATCCTGTATTAAAAGGTAGTAATCAGCAATTAACGTAAATAGTTTTGACAATTGTAATAATATTGTATCCCTTCTATTATATCCATTGCTCCCTATGAGTAGTGTAATAAGGAAGGAAATAATAATAATAGTATATTTCAAATAAATAGAATAGGGATTTCCAAGACTTTTAGTAAGGACATCCATAAATAAAAAAATTATATAAATAAAAATACAAGCGATTAAGCTAAGCTGAATAAATAATCTTTTAGTACCGTACTCTTTAGCTACCATGAATTAACGCTCCTAAATTTTAGATTTTATATTATTAAACCCGTCAACAACTGCTACCATAAGAATTACTACTACACTTGTTACTTGGTATATAATTAAATTTGGCTCTTAGGTTTTCCTAATAGCCTTTCGGATACCCATAGGAAGATTTAATACTCTTCTATATGTTTAAAACCTGTATATTAAATGCAATAATTAGGTACAATGACTTAAATTCATCAAAAATGCAGGTATTCCTAATTCCTCTAAAACATTGTTTACAACTTTTTCGATTGATTCTTCAACTTTTAAGCTACCATCCTCATTGTATACTGGCTGATGTGCATCAACTAAGGAAACCATAGTTCTACCTAAGTGTCTTTTCAAATAGTCGGCACAAGGCTGTACCTTATCCACGTAAAATTCATATCTTCTTTCTAGACTATCCTCAGTATCATCAATACGCCTTCTATTGTAAGCTCTAGCTTTCATTTGTTCCTTTGTTATAAAAAGATGCAAAACTTTAATTATGGAGATATTTAGGTTTTGAAAAGTATTTAAGAGTTTTTCCGCTGCCACCTCTGTCCTCGGATAGCCATCTAAAATAAACAGACCTTTACAAAGCTCTGGAGTGCTTTCAAATAACGAACTAATTATACTTGCTGCCCAATGATCTGGTATCAATAGACCATTTCCCACACAAAATTCTAACCAATGAAACTGTGAAATAGTATTAGAGTGTAATCCTAAGAATAAAACTATATCATTAAAATAACTTTCAGCCTTTTTTATAACTTCAGGTGTGTTTTTACCTTTATCGAAAATAGATACATTACTACTAATTTTATATCTTTCCCCTAAAGTACATTTAAACTCTTCATTCTTATTTGCTTTCGTTATAGTTCTACGTAAAATATCCCCCATGGACAAATGTCTTTCTTGTGGAATAGATAAGAAGTTGCATAGTGATTTAGCAATTTCCCCCTTTCCACATCCTGAAGGTCCAATAAGTAGAATTGCACCATCTCCCTGAACTCTAACCTTGTCTATAATAATATTTAAATTTCTTTTCATTGCCTGCTCCTCGTTTCAAATTTATAAATCCTATACAAAACCATCATATTTCGAAACTTTTTAATTTAATGTGATATAAGAGCTTATTATGTAGCTTTATTTAAGAGTCACTGTAATTATTATTATTATTATGCATCATTGTTATAATATGTTTTTTACCTCTTTATAATTACAAATTTTTTATAAAATTGAAGATCCCTCAAAGTAAAATCCTGAAAAGGACTTTAACTCTAAGGAATCCTCTTATAAGTCACTAGAAAATAAATAACAAACTTAATATACTGACTTATTAATTTTTTCGAAATGCCTAACTTAAAATTCAAACTTAACAGGTCTTAAAAATAAATCCAATAGGGTTTGCTCTGAACACTTTTCATTGAAAATAACCTCGTACAAAGCATTACAAATTGGAAGTTCTACATCATACTGTTTCGATAAGTTTCTAAGAGCTTCAAGAGTAGCAACCCCTTCTGCAAGCTTAGTAAACTTTCTTTCCCCAACAAAATCCTCTCCAAACCTCCGATTATTGCTAAAAGGTGAGAATAAAGTTGCTTCATAATCTCCAAGATGACTTAATCCGTAAATAGTAATGTCATTACCTCCCATTGCTCTAACAAGACGAGATATTTCTCTAGTTCCTCTAGCCATTAAAGCTCCCTTTAGACTAGTATAGTTTACTCCATCTAGCATACCAGCAGCAATACCCATAACATTCTTCGTAGCTGCTCCAATTTCATTACCCACAAGATCTTGTCCATAATAAAATCTAATCAAATCACTGTTAAAAGCATTAACCACAGTCTTTGTTACTTCAATATTTTCACTACCTATTACCATGCAATTTGGTATATCTCTAACAAAATCCTGTACATGCCCTGGACCAAGCCATACAGCCACATTTGTACTGGAACCTAACTCTTCCTTAAAAACTTGAGATAGACGTTTTCCACTTGTTGCCTCTAACCCTTTCATACACAAAACGAATATTTTCTCTTGAACCTTAGATATAAGCAGTAATTGTTTTGCAAGATTTCGTAGTTGTTGAGCACTTATTGAGATAATTATAATATCCGCAAAAGAAACTGCATCTTCCAAAGAATTTGTCAGCTTTATCTCTTCAGATATGGATAAGTACTCATTTTTTCTATTTTCCTTTAGCTGAAGAAGATTACCAGAGCCCTCTCTTCCCCAAATACAAACATTATGTCCAACTTTATTAGCATACCAAGCTAAAAAAGTTCCCCATCTACCACATCCTAAAACTGAAATATTCATTTTAACCACCTCAAATTCAAAGTATATATTTTTTCTAAAACCTAAGTTTTAAAAATTTTTAAGTTTAAGTTATGCTTCTTCTAATTATTTTCCTGAACCCATATTCCCACTACTTGCAAATCTTTCTTTATACTTATTAAGTACCTGCTTTAAGCAATCTTCTAGGCTTGTGTTGCTTTCATTTGCCAAACAAATCAGAGAGAATAATACATCTCCAATCTCACTATCCCATTGTTCCGTTTTTTTGAAATCCTTGTTACCATAATTAGTTCCCTTCAAAACCTCCTTTGATAACTCTCCAACCTCAGAAGCTAAATCAATAACTCTTACATTGACATCTGAATTCATTCCTTTGCTCTTTGTAAAACTTTCAACTAGTTCTTGAATATGTTGTAAATTCACTTTTATCCGACCTTTCATTATATAAATACTCTATCTATAAGTAGAAATTCAAATATAAATTAATTACTTAAGCACAAAGCCTTATATCCTAACAGATATAAGGCTTCCTTTTAAACTTGTCAACTAATACAAAATATAAATACAATTATTATACCATAGTTCCATTATATGTAAAACGTATATTGAAATCAAGTTATAAATATCTATTCTTATATTTATAACTTGATTTCAATAAAAGAAGATATAGTGTTCATGAGAATTTCAGTGACTTTTCAGTGTAGTAATCCGCCCACATTAATATATTTTCTAATAACACTGACCCAATTCCATAGCCCCAATAGTCCTTTAATATGCATATTCCAAATTCTGCCTTATGCTTGAATCTACTTAGTGTATTTCCTTGTATCCTCGCAAACCCAACAATTTTCCCTTCAACTTCTGCTACCAAAAATATATTCCTTTCAGCAATTGAATCCTCATTAATAATCTTTTGAAAATCTTCTTTGCTTAGAAAACCTTCTCCAGACTCTCTATCAAGATTTTCAGTTTCTCCATCAATTTTTAAACGCAAATTAGTCAGCTGAGCTGCATCTTCCTTATTAGCACAACGTAATACCCAATCAAGTCCTTTGTGCTGAATCAATTTATTATTAATAAGCATCTGCTACCCTCCGCTAATCTTTAAGATTTTTAATCTGACCTATAGTTAATCCTGTTTTTTCTGCAATAATTTCGTTGTCTAAAATGCCAACAAGTTTCCTAGCTATAGCCACTCTTTCTTCCATTCTTCCTTGCCTTCTACCTTCTTCTAAAAGTTCACTTTCCCTTTGGTATTCTTGTTCCCTACCTTTCCAAAGTGTCAACGCCTCTTTATTTGTGCTTAAGAGCTGAAGTCCATTTTCTGTTATTTTAATTTCCATTTCTCTCATAACACCAAATTTCCCTCTAAACTCTATCATACCTGCTTTCACAAGTTCTTTAATTCTCCAAAATATATAAGAATCCGAAATAGGAGTTTCACTTAAACCTAATACCATTCCCACTGTTCTTGCTGCCCTTTTAAATTTCTTCTGGGTATATTTTAATATATCTATATCGAAATAGTCTTCATTTACACTTTCCACTTTGTCATTTTTAAATATACGAAGTAAGGAACTTTCTCTTTTTAATGCCTCCCACTGCTTAATGAAGTCCTCATATTCTTTAGGCTCAACTTTTCTTTTTAATCTAATAAAGGGTTGAAGCTTCTCAGCATCAACTTCTCCTACTGCTCTATATGAAAATAATTCACCAATGGGAGTTTCATAAATTACTTCAGAAACATTTACAAGATAAATACTAGGATTTTTCACCTTTAAAAGTTCTAAAGTATAAAGCATGGCACAAAACTCATTGCCAGAGTTTCCATACCATAGATAGACGGTGTCTTTGTCATTAATTTCTGAAATATGTTTTTTGAAACTTGCATAATATTGTTGTAGCTCATCATCCTCAAAAGAGTATGTGTCGTCTTCTCTAAAAATCTCATTTAGCCATTTAATTCTTTCCTCTACAGTTACACCATTTCCTATATATCCATTTGAAATATCATCCCAAAAGGTAACAACCTTATCCCCTATTGATAGTTTCTTTGTGCTGATAGCATATTTCAGACACCCTCCTGCGCTATCTGAAAAGCATATATGTATAATACTACTCATAAAATCATCACCTTTATCTCATTATAAAACTTGGTCAATTTACTCTAGGGTAACCTTACTAAGCTATTAACTACTCCTATCACAATTATCACGCACCAGAAAAGCATTATACTAACAATAATTATTTTAATAACATCAAATTTTTTATAGTTATTCTTCTCTTTATTTTCTTTATTTTTGAGAATATCATAAACTGCTAAGTTCAATAAAGCGAAAGGGATTAATTGCATAGTAGGAATTTTAGTTAGCAATAGACACCCTATTAATATAATTGATGCTAAAACACAGAGCAGTTTAAATATTTTATACTTATTATTCAATCTTATCACCCTCACTTAATAATATTATTTTCTTAGAAGTATATCCCTTGACATTTTTACATGTTCAATAATATGACCAATATTTCCTTCTCCTGCATATTTAGTTACCTCAAAGAAGTTCTCATCTAAATGTGTCCATAATAACTCATTCTCATCACCATATACTTTAAATTCTTTATTTAACCTTCCCACATAAACCTCCAGGTAGCAATTGTGAATATAATATGCAAAGTCCATTAAGTGAGTTAAAGTTATGTCATTACTTGAAATTCCTGTTTCTTCTTCTAGCTCCCTGTATGCAGCATCTAAGCCTTCTTCATTAGGTTGTATCTTTCCTCCAACTAAATTTAATAAACCCTTGTATGGTTCTTTTCTTCTTTTACACATTAGTAGTTTTTCACAGTTATTATCATAAACTGCTATTACATTAAAACCTTCCATGGTTATCCCCCTTTTATACTTATTGGTAATTTTATTATGTCTTGTTTTTACATTAATTACAATGTTTCTTTATGCAATTTATAGTATAAGCAAATAAACAAGCCATTAAAAAGACAGAATATCCCTTTGGATTTTCCACATTTTTAATGACTCATTTTTAATAAACTTATCCTATATTATTTTAGTATTTACGTGTTATCCTTACTTAATATCCATATCCACAATAATATCTGCATATTTTAAAAGTTCATAGTCATGGGTTATATATATAGTAGTTTTTGATTTATCTTCAAGAATTTCTTCAATTAATTCTCTTCCTTTGCTATCTAAATTATTAAAGGGTTCGTCCATTAATATTATGTTGGGATTTCTAATTAAGGTTCTAGCAATGGATACCCTTTGTTTTTCTCCCCCAGATAAGTTGTTTCCTAACTCCATAGATTCCTTATGCTTTATCTCAGTCAATCCAACCTTTTCTATGCACTTTTCTAATTCTTCTTTAGAAGCCTTAATATTACTTATGGAAATATTGTTATAAATATTTGACTTAAATAAAAAGGGCTCTTGCTCCATATATACTATATTATTTCTAAAGTCAATTAAATCAAAATTCCCTAGCTTTGTTCCATTAATTTTCATACTCCCTTCATAGCCATCATAAAGCCTACTTATAACCTTTAGTAAAGTTGATTTTCCACTTCCATTAGCCCCTACAATTGCAACCTTATCACCTTTTTTTATAGTAAATGATATATTGTGAAAAGCTTTATTAAAGCTATGAAATTCATAAGCAAGATTTTTTACTTCAAGTGTTGAAAAGTTTTTTAGCTTCTTCTTACCACTTACCTCTTCCAATAAGTAAAATTCTACAACCCTATCTAAACATTGAGGAAGTAGCCTACAGTTCTTAACTATTTCACAAATATCTTTATATATATCTTGAACCTTGCTAAAATACACCATCATAGCAGCTATAGCACCTGATTTAATGCTTCCTGAAGAAACTAGAACAGTTCCTAATAAAAGAACTGCTACTTGGCATAATAAATTACTTGATTTATTGGCTAACTCCACTATACTATTACATTTTATAACTCTTTTTATAGTTTTCTCATAGTAAGTATTAAAGGTATTTGAAAAATCCTTTAGTATCTCCTTTTTAATTCCATACACTTTTATAAACTTAAAGTTTAGGCATATATCACTTTGCATATCTCTGGATTTTTGTTCATACTCTTTTCTTTCTAACTTGTACTTTTTCTCAAAGCTACTACTAATAATTACTATAAAAACTGGTATTGCTCCAAGGAAAACACAAGCTAATCCGTAAGCCTTATTAATATTAAACAAGTTAGTGAAAAGTCCTAATGCTACAATTACGGTTGCAACTGAAGTAGAAATAATTGTTACCACTGTCCACATTAATTCATTTGCATCCATCTCCAGTCTATAAGAGATTTCTCCCACATCATAATTAATCATGTGTTTATAGGACTTACTTAAAAAGCGTTTCACAATAAGTCTTTCGTATTTAAGGGATGCCTTAAACAAAATACAATTAGCTATATATCTAATAAAAGGTATAATAACAATTGTAATTGTAATTGCTAGAACTAATGCCATAAAACTTTCCTTAGCTATAGTTTTACTACCATTAATTGCAGCGTCTGCAAAACTTCCTATTATGCTTCCTGTAAAAATAACTAAATATCCGGAAATAACCTTATTAATGGCATTCATACCTATAACTGTCCACATAATTTTAAGAATATCCTTTATTACCTTCCTTTTCATCCTCAGCCCTCCCCCCTTTCAACAGTAACTCCCCCTTCACATAAATTGATTTTCAAGTTACAAATGTCCATAAAATAGGGATCATGGGTTATCATAACTATCGTACTTTTGCTATGCTTTAAAATATCCTTAAGCACATTCTTCCCACCTATATCAAGAGAATTGCTTGGTTCATCTAAAAATAATATTTCCTGTTGTTTCAGCAAGCTTATTATTAAGTAAATCTTCTTTTTCTCGCCCCCAGAAAGCTTATTAATTCTTTCATTTTTTATTAGTTCATCTGTTAATTTAAAGTTTTTCCCATAACCGAATACTTCTTTCTTTCTCAGAACTCGTCCTTGCTCTAATATATCTAATAGCTCCTCTAAGGATTTAGAAAACCCTCTTTCTTCTTGAAAGTTACAAGAAATTGACTTATAATACTTTTCCAAATCTAAACTTCCTAAATCCATGCCATTAAAAAATACATGTCCACTATAATTATTGTAAAAACCCATTAAGATATTTAATAGGGTAGATTTTCCTGAACCATTAGCTCCACTTATAACAACTAAGTCTCCCTTTTTTATGCTGAAAGATATGTTCTTTAAAATAATATTATTTTCATACCGAAAAGAAAGATTTTCAACTTCTAAAATATCCGACTCTGCTGGTTTATTAATATTTGCCTTTAATTTTTCATAAGTCTTCTTATCTTTAATAATTAATAGCTGCAATCTATCCTTTGCTTTTTTAGCTACATATATTTCTGGAATAGCCCTGAAAATTCCATTAACTGCTGCATATAAACTCCCTGCCAACACAATTGCCTTAGCTCCTGCATCTAAAGTAATGACATTTTGGAGAAGAAAAAATCCTATTAAGCTATAAGTTCCAAATCTTAATATAATATCTACAGCACTTTCCATAGAGTTTTGGGTTTGAGCCGCTAATTCACTCTTTCTACCAACCTTTAAGTATGTATTATGAAGCTTTTTTAAGCCTTTTATGTAAGGCTCATATAGATTGAAAAGTTTGATAGTAGCCACTCCCCTATAGCCTTCTACAATATAGTCTGTTATTTGCCCCTCAATATCCATGGTTGCATCATAATTTTTCACCATGAACTTCTTAACAATGATAGGTGGAATAGCTTGTATTAAGCTAACTAATAAAACTACTATAGATAATCCCATATGATTAAGTCCAATAAATAGAAGATAACAAACAGTGGTGATACAGTTAACTAAGCAACTAGAATAAGACTTCGAATACAATCTGATAACTTCATCAACGTCCTTGGTGAAATTTACAATAATCTCTCCAGTAGACTTATTGACATTAAAGGAATTATTGAGAAAACAACTATAAACACGCTCCCGAAACTTCTAACTAGCTTTCTCTATTTCTCTCTGACTTAACATGTTGATAATAAAAATTAAAACCTGATATGAGATTATAAAAATTATTAACTTTAAAGATTTATTTTTTACGTTATCAATGTTGCCATCCCCTGCATAAAAAATAATTTTAGAAATAAATTCTGAAATTATCAAAGTAAAGGGTACTTCCATCAGTCCTTTTAAGCTGTTGATAATTGCACATTTATTTAGATGTTTTGTATTCATAATTAACTCCTATACCTCTATAAAATTTAGACATATACTAAGCAGCATATTTTCTAACCAAGTCCATACACTTGGACTAGTTATCTTATTAATAAAGATATTAATAACTTATTCTAGATATAAAAAAGGCGTGCCTCGGCACGCTCTCCCTTTTTGCCTCCAGCTCTTAGGCGTAGCCTGCTATCAAAAAAATACTTGTCTCTTAGACGATTTTTTAATCTACTACTACACTAATAATGCGAAGCATGGTAAATAAGCTATTCCTCATATGTATAAGTTATATTATGAACTCCTTCGTAGAACTTCGGTTTCATTATTCCACTGCATTTTTCACAATAAAATGCT
>NZ_JAGGLL010000052.1 GCF_017874425.1 Clostridium punense | reverse complement strand
AACTTCTACCTTTCATTTCTTTACCTCCATTCACTTTATACATTATACTGAATGTATAAGGAATTGTCCAAGATAGTTTCGGGGCTTAAGAGAATGAACAACATTGAGAAAGCTAAATCATTAATAAGAAACCTATAACTTATTTCATAAAATCCATAAACCATTTACTTTTTTCTTCAGTTTTATTCCTTTAATACCTATATAGATTGACGATTTTATCAAACAAATACGAGATAATTATTAATAAGTTATAAAACCTCCACTCTTTCAAACATATTCATTGCCATCAAAATCCCATATCTTTTATCATGATACGTGGGCCTTTATTCTTCTTTTAAATACGAAATACCTATTACAGAATCAAGATTAGTAGTTTTCTTAAGGTTTTCATCTTCAATTTTAGGATGAACTAATTGTACAATAAAATTCCCTTTGCTAGAAGAATAAATTATACTTCTTATCAAATATTCATCACCATCTTTAAGTTTTTCTCTTTCTTTTTTTATATCACTTGGTAATACTTTGCTAATCAGCTTTATTGCTTCATCATAAGATAATTTAGTTGGATTAAGTTCACATGCATAAGTGTAATCTTGTAATATATGCCAATACTTTTTATTATTAATACTAGGTATTTCATTTAATCGAAAACTAGATACTATTTCATTTTCACTTTCATAGAAATAGCCTGATTGTGGTACTATCTCATAAGTTAATTGCTCTTTATTAACATTATCATATCTTTTTTTAATAACACTATTATCTGGCTCATCTTCATAAGAAGTGTTATTAATGATAATACTAGAATTAGAATTACTAGCTTCATTAAGTACTTCCTTATTTAGTTTATTTTCTTTTTGACAGCCTACTAATGAGATTGTCATTATTCCGGCAATAATACAAAATAATATATGTTTTTTCATAACTCCTCCAAAATCAATATTTATCAATTAAACAGCAGATAAATTCATTAATCAAAATTTATCTGTTTGACTTTATTTATTTACTTTATTTCTAATAAACTGTATGAAATCGTCTAATGTACCTATCTCAAATTTTGCATTTTTTCTAATGAATGTTAGTGACTTATCCTTAGTTTTATCTCCCAAAACAACTAAATCCTTATCTACAACAAAATACTTTATATCCTCATAACTTATTGTGATATTAGCACTAACATCAATTCTATTATATTCAACAGTATAGTAAGTATCATAAAAGCAAATTTTTTGAACACCCTGCGAATTCTTATTTCTGTCTAGATATTTTTTAAAGGGAATCAATACAAGTTTTTTTTCATTAATAAAAAATACTAAAAATAGTATTAAGAGAAACAAAGCAAGTACTATTAATGTCCAGTCAGTAGGCTGCCCAATGGTATATTCATATAATACAC
This sequence comes from Clostridium punense, assembly GCF_017874425.1. Classification (GTDB taxonomy): domain Bacteria; phylum Bacillota; class Clostridia; order Clostridiales; family Clostridiaceae; genus Clostridium_J; species Clostridium_J punense. The sequence goes on along the minus strand of NZ_JAGGLL010000052.1, from coordinate 21,913 downwards.
CTACTAATGGAATTGCTAGGATAACCATTCCAAATAAGCTAATAACTTTTATTACTAATCTTGATTTTTTAAGTAAAACTAAAATTAACTCTTTAGTATCATTTATATTTACCTGTGAAGTAACCCTATAATTAAGATTTTCTTGCATATTGTGCCCCCTAATTTTTATTAGTTTTATAAATAAGGTTATTATCAATTTTTAACTTTAAATAATCAATTAATTTATCATAATCTCCTACACCAAGTTCTCTTTTAGGAATTAATATAACGGTAGCTAAATTATCTAACATTATAAGTAATTTATTTTCCTCATCATATATTGCTTGTATCGTAGAATACTTATATTGATAACAATATGATTTTTTTCCACTTTGGGACTTTACTATAAAGTAATCATCTTCAAATGTAATCTTCGTATTTTCATGAAGGTTACTATTCTTCTTGCTATAAGAATAATTTACAATTAAATAGAGGTTCCAGGCTAAAATATAAAGCAATAATAGTACAATAAAAATAATACTAAGGATGATTTTATCCTCTACACCTACATATACTGTGGCTATGTATATCATTATAAATGAAAAGATAGTCTGAATAATTCTTATTGCAATAATGCTGTTTTTATAAAGCTTTTTGCAAATAAACTGTGCTAACTCAAAGGTGTCTTTTGAATTGTACTTTATTTCAATAGAAATCATATCTCCTCCATAAATGTAATACTTGTATAATTACATATTACTATTAATTGTAATTAATGTAAATGAATTCACTTTAAGTAAAGTACTTCTTCATACATAAAAATATTTTAATAGACTTATAAATTGCTTAATTAAACAATTTATAAGTCTATTAATGTTTCTAGCTATTTGTTTTATATTACTATTTAAACTATTTAAACTATTTATATTTTTCATTAGTGTCATATATTAACAAAACTGAGTACTTATTAACCTAAGAGTATTCTCATTTTCAATATTAATATTTTTTGCAAAGATAATAATAAGTTAAGATATAAATCAGCCCTTGTATAACCACAATGACACCTACAATATTTACCATGATTTCTTGATTTAATAAAGCTAAAATAAACATGGCAATAACCTCAGCAAGTATTGTTACTAAACAAGTGAAATTTCCACTTTTCTCATAAATCCAATTAAATCGTTCTTCTTTTTGCTGAATCTCAAATTCTTTAAGCATCTGAGGATTCTTTGATATTTTAATAAATTGAATCAATTTTCTAATTGAAATAGCAGTAAATGATAATGTCAGCCATTTAATGTTCTTGTTATTACCTAATTTGATTATATTAACAATAAATAGTGCTATGCCAACAAGTGCAATTATTCCATGTAAAACGAATTTTTTCTTTAATATTTTCATAATGATTCCTCCTCATAAATAAAAATTTCCTCAATACTCATGTCAAAATACCGTGCAATTTTAAAGGCTAAAATAATAGATGGATTATACCGTCCATTTTCAAGAGAGCCAATGGTTTGTCTTGATACCTCTAAGGCTGTAGCGAGTTCTTCCTGCCGAATACCTTTTGACTTTCGAATTTCTTCTAATCTATTTTTCACTTCAAAACTCCCTTCTTCAATATTGGAAAGTTAACTTTACATACATATTACCATGATATACCACTCATGTAAAGTAAACTTTCCATATTATCAAAAAAAATTAACAGACTATTTTTTAGTCTGCTACATCTAATATAAATAAAAGTTACTTAACCTAAGATTCATGTTTCACCGTGATAAAACATGAAAATTTTGAGCAAAATAAAAAGAAGTATAAAATATCACTCCTCATCATTCCAACTGCAAAGCATTAGTTTACCTAATTCATCTTGTTTTATCGCTACATCTCTTAAGAATATTATAAATTAAATATTAATCCTATAGCCACTGGAAATCATCACATACTACAAATTCTTCTGATTCTAACTTAAGTGTAAAACTTTTGCATATAATATCAAGCTCCTTATATTCAATGCCATTATCTATTCCTAAATAAACATGCTTTAATTGTTCTTTTATTTTTTTGAGTTCCGGATTAGGATGTTGTTTTAGTTTTTCTAATAATTCAGATGAATCTAACACTGCTGAACGATAAAACTCACACCACTCTCCAATTTCAATACTATATGGTATAGTTGCGTACACTACTTCCTCAAATGTTAGGGTTCCAAGCTTGACCTTATAAGTAAAACCCCCTTCCCTATCAATTCTATCAATTACTTTTAAGATTTTAAAAACTATTGATTTATTTTTATGATTTACTTCTAAGCTTTCTATAACAGAGTCATATAAAAAAGGTCATCATTATCCCTATAATCAATATTAGCCATATTCTCCCCCTGTGATAATTTATTAGCTGGATCATTTCTTCTACATAATTATTCCAAGAATTTAGCAACTATTTCGTTTGCATTTTCTTTATTCCATATATTTCAATATATTTCTTTTATATACTACAGCTGTGCAAGCTTCCTCTCAATAGTATCAATTACTTCTGAATAATGCCTAATTCCTTTGTCCATATCTGCTTTAAGTGCTTTAGAAACCACTGGAAACTCATCAATAAATTGAAGTCCTTGTATTTCCTTGATTCCATATTCATTTAAGCTATTAACTAGCTCTTCTTTTCTATCAGTCCATACTCTCATATACTTAAAACTTGACACATATATTTCATTCATTGAATTTTCATCATAGTATGCTATGCCAAATTCTAAATATCCATCATTAGTTATTTCAAATTTATACTCTTCAAATATTGCTAAAAGCTTTTCTTTGCTTGTAAAATTACTTAAGGTTGGATCTTCGTCCTTAAACCCTACAATACCATAAGCAACATCATCAATTAGCTTATTTGCTAAACTACAAAATACATCCCAGATTTTATCTGCATCAACATTTACTTCTGCATAATTAGAGAATTTCTCATTAGAAACTTCGTGTAATACAAACCCTTCTACTATCTTTGCCGAGTTTCTCTTTTCATTAATTGCTTTTGCATCTAATTCACTTGGGTAATTCTCATCTTTAGGGACTCCAATTCCTAATGGCAGTTTATACATAGCCAACACTATCAACTCCTTATAAATAATCAGCTAAGAACTATTGTATACTAATCCTTAAGTACAAAATATAAAGTTATATATAGTCAATAAAACCATTTTTTATATATCCATATACTTTTATTGAATCATCAAGAACTTCTCCGGGGACATGAATCTTTCTTAGTATATGAATAATTTCATTTTTCATTTCTTCGCTAGTAACTTTAATTTCTAACCACTGAATCTTATTGTATTCCCTTAATTGAAAATGATTAAACCATTCTGAGTTCCAATTGCTTAATAAGCCATTATCAATATTTTTTATTCTCCATAATACTGTACCTGGATAATTGTCCATTGATATTCTAATTTCTTGCCACTTGGTATTATTCATTAATCCATTGTATTCTCTATAGCTCACCGTTTTCACTTCCTATTATCTATTATCTATAATTTGATTCCTAAAGCTTTCAGTTGGGATAAAAGCTTATCAATATTTCTCTCTGTATGATCATAAAAAATAGTTTCCATCCCCATCTCATTAGGTACAATAAGGTTTTTCTCAGTATTATCTATAAAAACACATTCATTAGCTTTTACTCCTAGCTTTTTAACAGTTCTTAAAAATATTTCTTTATCCTCCTTGCCTGAACCAACCTCTGCTGATACAGTTATTTCATCGAATAAATTATTAAACCTATGATAATCTCTAATTGCGTCTATTCTGTCCTTCTTGTTATGTGTAACCATTCCTATAATATAGTTATTGCCCTTTAATTTCTTTACTAATTTACACATCTCAATATCCATTGGAGTATTTATAAATGAATCAAATAGTACTTCTATGCTAATCTGAAAATTAATCGCTTCACATATCTTTTCCCATATATCCTCGTGTTTTATGCTTCCATTTAATAGTACTTTATTAAACTTTTTATATTCCTTAGTAAATAAGGTCTTATCTACACCTGTAATTTTAGACACATAATTACAAATTGATTGAGACCCAGTGGCATCAACGGTTAGTACTCCATCAAAATCAAATAAAATTGCCTTTATCATAAAACTTCCCCCTATTGGAAATAAAAATAACTATCATTATTCATATATATTAATTCACTCATTACACTAAATTTCCCCCTTATTTTGCAATACAGAGTGCTAAATATGTGCCTTTACCAATGTATTCTTTGAAATTATTTTATTTATCCAAGTTATTCTAAATTGTATTATATTTATTGCTCCTTCATAAGATTGCCCTTCTTTTAATTAAAATCCTAGACTTTAACTCATTGTTATATGATGATGTTTAATACATTCATATAATTAAGACTACTCCGATATAATCCACTCATGACTTTTCAGTTCTAATCCTAAACTCTCTACTAATTTAATTGAATTTGCATTCTCTTCTTCAACTAGATATATTGGCAAAAGATTATTCTGATGACACCAATTAATACATGCCTTAACTACCTCTTTGCCATAACCTTTCTTGCGATAATTAGGAGAAGTGTAAACCACAATATTGCACCCACTACTATATACTTCTGAAATAAAGGCTGTTGCTGCAATGTTACCATCTTTTAACATGAAAAATTGTCTTTTCTCTTGTAGTATGTTTCCTTTTTTTCTAATGTAATTTTCTTTGTCTTCTATTCCTTGAAAATTAACTTTTCTAATTATGTCTTCTGTTAACACCTCAGCCTTTGTATCAAATAATACATCTGGACTTTCTATTGAATATCGCCTCATTTTTCTAAACCTATATTTATTACGGTTAATATTCATAGCTTTTAGTATACTTGAAATAGATTCCATGCTACCATCAAAGTTGCTCTTACACATGCTAGAAAACTTACTAGAACAAGAGCATATGATGCTATCATTAAAATTAGATATAATAATAGGATAAAAGTATTTATTATTTAAGGGCATGTCTCTGTATTTAGACTCAAAAACCTTATGCTCAGTTATCTCATTATTGTTTACACCTAGAAACTTATTATAGTACTCTTCAAATCTACACATATTTATTCCTTTCTTTTCTTAGGCTCTTTCCTATATTTGAAGGTTCATCTAACTAGTGGATTTAAATCTCTAATATTTGAAATACCATCTTTGTTCTATAAACCAACATGAATTAATTATACCATTTCTGTATTTTACTTACATATACATATTGGAATAAACCCTATAGTTTCTATCTTTATATAAATATAGCCAAGGCTATCCACCTTGGCATTAATCTTTCGGCTCCCAGTGATTATTTAATTTTTCCTCTCCTAATACCCATGTGTATTCATAGCTTAAGGACTTAATAGAAGTATCAGTAGTTCCCCAAATTATATCAACTAAAATTCCTGTTAAAGCTGCTAACTCAGTACCAAATTCTCTATTATATAAAATTATGTATCTATCTCCATCCCCCTGTTTCCAGTGTTCTCTTTTTATTAAACCTTGTTGTAAATTATCTTTAAAGATAGTGTATTGCTCTCCAGTATGCTCATAAATAGATAAGTTATGTCCTTTAATTTCCCCTATAATTGACGGATGTGTATTCTTTATCTGCGCAACTTTACTAAGAAAGCCCTGATTAACCCCATTTACATAAAGGTTGTATGGACATGTACTAAAATTCAACCAACCTAGTATTGGAATGTAGGCTATTATAAATTTTATAATATTTTCTTCCTTTAATATACCTAATTCATTATTATTTAAATCATATAAGCCAATCTTTCTTGGCTGAGGTATAACTGTCCTATTAGCTTTTCCTATATATACCAACTCATTATCATCAAAAATTTTATATTGGTAATTAAACTTAAATTTCTTTTGTTCAATTATTAATTTCATTTTTATCTCCATATAAAAATATAGTTATACTTAAACCATAACTAATACTAATATAGTTCTAAAATTTTAGATATTTGTGGATTATCTATGGCAACTGCTATACTTATTAAATTCCCTGGCTTAACACAAAATGAATCACGTAGAAAATCTAGTATAATTGAATTCCCTATGTATTCCTTAGATTGATATTCATAGGAATATGTTATTTTTCGGGTACCTTGAATGAATATTGCATTCATCTTTGTAATTTTTGCAGTAACAACCCTATATGCTTTAAACTTATTTCTTATAAAATTGGCTCTAATCTTATATATTAAAATAAGAGTTATTTCGATAGGAATAACTAGGTACCATACTTCAGGTTGTGTAGCAAGATTTATAATAATTATAAGTATATATGCTATGGACATAAGCTTTGCAAATCCTGCTACAACGTCTAGATTTATCATTTTACTTAGTTCTTCTTTACTATTACTCATATTTACCCTCACAAAATTAGTTTTTTAATATTATAAATTAATTCAAGTTCACATATACCTATATGTATATCATCTCTATACCACTTTAATTGATTAATACCTCTACTCATCTTAAAGCATATTTAGATATTTTAATGTTGCTAAAATATAAATAAAAACTATAAAATGTGCCGTCAATTTTGTTATATAATAATCTTCCGAATCACCATATTTTTGAATGTATCCTCTTATCCTTCGTTTTTTCATCCACCTTTCCATAAAATAAAACATTCCTAACATTAATAAGAATACTAATCCACCTATTAAATTCACTAAAGCATCGTTCCCCTTTAAACCCCATACTCCATGGAATTTTCCATAGCTATAATAAAAATAAGCATGTAACGGAAAATATACTGCACTTCCTATTGACAGAAACCAAAAAGCAAACCTATTTAACAATAGTATTACTCCAACTACATACAATACTACAAGAATAGGTTTCCATGGAAGCCCAACTTTTTTACCTGCACTGGATGGTCCTTGCGATTTTCTTTCAATAATTATAGCTCTGTGTGATTTTGGCAAATAGCCTACTTTGTATTCTTGCCACCCCTCCACTCCAGAACCAAGAAAAAATCTAGCTCTTGTTCCATTAATATCAATTTGTTCATATAAATCTTTACTTCTTCTTTCTATTTTAATTGCATAACCTTCTACAGTACTTAAATTTCCAGTAACTAAATTAGGTATATCCATTACTCTTGGGGCAAGTGATGAATATGCCAAGTACATAAAAAATAAAAACATTACACATCTTGATAAAATTTCTATTACAACCTTGTAAGGTTTACCTGAATTAAGCCAGTTTCTTTCCTCTTTTATAATATTAGTACTAGATAATACTCCCCACAAAATAAATGGGATTAGAAAAACTATCTCTAAAACAAATGCAATTAATTGAAAATATTTCACTTTAATAGCTCCTTTGATAATTTCTTTTCTATTAAATTGACTCTTAATTTATAGATTAATATAAAAGCTAATTCTTTTTAGTTTTTATTTATTAATTTGATTAATTCTTTCTTGGTTTTTACCTTATTCTCAAATCTGGCCTCTTCCTCACTAGGCACTTGATGTTCAACTCTATCATTATAAACAAGGTACTTTCCTTGGTAAACTCCAGTAACATAATAACATTTATCTTGTGCAGACTTATTTGCAAAAATTATAATATGGTCACCTTGTTCCATTGTTCTTATTCCATTAGGAGCTTCCTTTTGTGGTATAAACTTTTCTTTATCAAATTCCTCATCTGGAAATTTTTCTTTATATATTTTATATAATGTTTCCTTATCCAGCATTCCCCCTATCTCTTTGATGCAAATTGTCGCTCCTTTTTTAATAGCAGATTCATTAGTTTTATAAACCTCATATAGCTCTACTTGGGAAACTGTAGTAACATTATGATTAAAGTACACTGATTCTGTGCTTTTTACAATTCCTTCAATAATAATACTAGAATCACTATTTAATTCATCAATATTTTTATAATACTTCGCTAGACTTACAAAGGACTTCATAATTTTATATTTCAAGTTCTTGTCATTACCTTCAACTTTTGGTTCAACTTCACCTAATGAAGCCGCATATACGTTGTTATCTTTAAACTCTTTTTTATATTGAAAATTACAAGCTGTACAAGCAAAAATTAACATAGTAGAAGCAATGGCTATTGATATTCTTTTCATTTTATTTACACCCCTTAATCTTTTTAAATTCAAAGGTATTAGTATTAAGAGGTATTGTACCCATAACTGAGTTAATTAAACGAACATTTCATCCTTTGTGCTTTCACCATTATCAAAAGAAAAGTTTGCTGAATAAATCAACAAACTTAATGTATAACTTCATTTTTCGCTCAAAACTTAAGCAAACCTTTTTTATCTTTATATTAACTTCTATATTATTATTCTCAGAAGTATAGGTATTGTAAATATGGATAATAAAGTTGTAGCAACTACCACTACAGCACCATATTCCCTCTTAACGTTAAAGCTATCTGAAAATATGGAGGTCATTGCAGCTGCTGGCATGGATCCTAAGATTATTACAGTATTTGAAACTATGGATCTATCCCTTATGAGTAGTGAAACGAAGTATAAAATTGCTGGTATTAATACTAACTTCATAGCTATGCCATAGTATAGAGTCCAATCTATTAAGTGCTCTTTAATATTTACCTTAGTTGCTAGAACTCCAACTATTATCATGGATAGTGGTCCTGTGATAGTACCAATGGAGTTTGCACTTGTTAAAACTACTGCTGGTAATTTCAAATTAAGGAGCATCATTATAATGCCGATATATACTGCTATAAGGGATGGATTTCTTAGTGCTTTCAATAGTTCCTTTATAAGTTCTTGCTTTTCCATCCTACCTTTAAATATAATAATTCCATAGGTCCAAAGGAAAATGTTAAAGAAAATATTAAATATAGACCCATACATAACAGCTTCAGCACCATATATAGCATTTAAAATAGGAAATCCAATGTAACCTGTATTAGTAAAAACATTTGCAAAGTGAAGTATAGTCCTCTTCTGATTTTTTACTGGCACCGTTAAAATCTTAGATATAATAATAAGAATTATATACACTGCAAGGCTATAGTAAAAAGTTTTTAAAATATTACTTTTAACCCCTCCATCATAGGAAAATTTAAAAGAAGTAATAATCATACAAGGCAGTGTTATATCTAGTAATATCTTAGTTAAACCCCTATTCACATGGTCATCTATAATCCCCTTTTTACTACCATATACACCTACTAGCATAATTAGAAATAAAGAAATAACACTTTTTATAATAGTTGGCATCTCCATAATAACACCTCCTAAGGAAAGTATTATTCATTTTATTCCTCTACTTAAGGTTTTGTGCATTCTTAATATTTACTACCTAAACTACCCACTCTTCGCAATTCCAAACCTCTGTTACAATATCATTGTAAAACTCTGGTTCGTGGCATACTAAAATTATGCTGCCCTCATATTCTTTTAAGGCACGTCTCAGTTCATCTTTTGCATGAATATCTAAATGGTTTATAGGCTCATCTAAAACTAATATATTTGAGGGTTTGTTAATTAGTTTGCATAGTCTTAGTTTAGCTTGTTCTCCTCCACTTAATATATCCACAGTGCTGTCTATATGCTGCCTGGTTAATCCACACTGAGCAAGACTTTTTCTTACTTCTGTCACAGTCATTTGTGGAAAGCCATCCCACATATCATATAAAACCTGTGCGGTATTATCTTCTGCCATTTCCTGTTGAAAATAACCTATCTTTGTATATTCGCTTAAGGTTATGTCACCACTTATAGGCTCTAAAAGTCCAAGTAAGCTTTTTAAAAGAGTGGTTTTTCCTAAACCATTAGCTCCAGTTATTGCAATTTTTTGTCCTCTTTTCATCTTTAAATTAAGAGGCTTGCTTAGTGGCTTATCATACCCGATTATCAAGTTTTGAGTCTCAAAAATAATGTTTTCTGGCATTGTTACACTTATAAAATTAAAATAGGGTTTTATAATATCTTTTTTAATTTCTATTCTTTCAATTTTATTAAGCTTTTTCTCTCTAGCTTTAGCTTGCTTTGCAGTTGAAGCTCTTACTTTATTTTTTCTTATATAATCCTCAAGCTTTTTAATTTCTGTTTGTTGTTCTTTATATTCAATGAGTCTCTGCTGTTTTCTTATTTCATAAAGCTTAACAAAGTAATCATAGTTCCCTTCATATCTTGTTAGTTCCTTGTGTTCAAGATGATAAATTACATTTACTACACTATTTATAAAGCTATTATCATGAGATATTAGTATAAATGCATTTTCATAGTTTATCAAATAACCTTTTAGCCATTCTATATGCTCTTCATCTAAATGGTTTGTGGGCTCATCTAATAATAAAATATCAGGCTTTTCTAAGAGAAGCTTGGCAAGTAAAATTTTAATCCTCTGTCCACAGCTTAAGGTGGAAACTTCCTTTTCTAAAAGCTCCTTAAAGCCAAGACCATTTGCAGTTGCATGTATTTTTGAATCAATGCTATAAAAATCACTTTTGTCTAGCATTTCTTGGATTTTAGCTATTTTATTTAAGGCTTTATCCATTTCCTCTGTATTCATATTCCCAAGGCTATTATATAAATCATTAATCTTGTCTTCCATATTATATAAATGAATAAATGCTTCTCTCAAGAAATCTATTGTGCTAACCCCTTCTTTTAAATCAACCAGCTGATCCATATATCCAATGGTGTATTTTTTGTTCCACTGAATAGTGCCCCCATCTGGGAGAAGCTGATTTGTAATAATTTTCATAAAGGTGGATTTCCCTTCTCCGTTAGCCCCAATAAGCCCCACATGTTCTTCCTTATATAGATTAAAGGATACATTGCTAAAAAGTATTCTATCGCCAAAAGAATGATTCATATTTTCAATTGTTAAAATGCTCATAAATTTCTACCTCCTTGTACCCTCATAACTATGATACCACCAGAAGTACAGTGACCCAAGTTTATAAATGTTTCTGTAATAAACATAACCAAAAAAACTAAAGGCATATCTTCATAGTAAAAACTAAGAAAATATGCCTTATATATAGGGAAGCAAAATCAATAATTGTTTATACATTGAATCTCCCTTGGTTCCCCTAAGACTTTTTGACATTGATAAATTAGCTATTTATCCTATAAAGCCTCTATCACCCATATTTTTTTTGATTCCTGATTATTCTCCTAATGCTGCTCTCCGTTAAGAAATATTCCTCACATAGGATTTTAACTGATACCCCTGAGGAATACTTGCTAAAGATTTCTTTATCCCTAGCTTCAAGTTGCCTTTTGGTTTCAGTATTTTCTCCCCAAGATTTTTTATTTTCATCTTTTCTAGGTATATAGATATACCCACCATCAATATAGTCTTGAATTAGTTCTATTATATTGTTTGGTAATATATTTTCTGCTTTCTCATATCTCATAATTCTTCGCTCCAATCTACATTTAATTCCTAAATGAAGATGCAAAGACTGAATAAAATATGAAAAACCTTATATTTTTTTACATATATAGGTATGCTACATTATAAATTAAAATAAAACTAAATATTTTTCACACTTTTATATAGCTTTAATTTTTCTGCAGATATCTATTTATTAGCTCCAAGCAAAAGTTTTTCATATTCTACAAGCTTTGCATGGAGCCTACTACTATTGTTTGACACATATCCAATCCACTTCCCTTTTTATCCTATAATAAACTATTTTACTATTCTTTGTCAAATTTGTTCCTTTATCTTAAATTAATGATATGCCATAAATAATAGCTGCTGTTAAAAACATTTTAATAGCTCTATAAATGTTCTCAGTTGACCTGTTTTGCTCCTCAATAACTGAATCTACTTCATCTTGATACATTCCCCGGTTTCGTATATATTCGTAATCCTTACTCATCTTAGAGCCCCCCATAGCACCAGCAGCCCCTATTATTATTACCCCAATAGCTGTATATTTCATTATGCTCCTATAGTTGTATCCTCCAAAGTAACATGCAGCTATAATAATTAATGAAATAACAACACCTGAAATTGCATATACTAAAAAACTTTTCATTTGGTCCATTATTGTTTCAATTATTGTTTGGATTATTTTTTTCATTACAAACTCCTCCTATTATTGATACTCTCTAGCAACAAATCTCTGTCTTGGATACATAATTATTTGTTCCTTTTAAATTTTCTCAAAGGCCTTAAGAAGTACAATAATAAAAAGCCTCCTTTTAACATACTTAAATAAATATTTACTTGTATAAATGTTTATTTACCTACATTATAAATATATGTTTTTTATCCTTATTAAATGCATATTTCATCTTTCATTAAGCTTTTATCCTTACATTTTAGAGAAAAACTTTTTCTTATATATGAAAGTAGCTTAAAGAAAATGTATATTCTTTAAGCTACTTGGTGACTTTCGATGCAGTTTATCTCTAAATAATAGCAATAACCTTATAATTTGTTCTATAGGCTCCTTATATTAATTTATTTTTCATTGAAAAAATTAGCCAATTCCCTTACTGCTGCTAAGGCTTCTATATCATTTTTAGAAGGAACTTTATCTGTATTATGGCTATAAACTACAGGTGCAATTTCTGTACAATTTACGTCCTTTAACAGTATTTTAGCTGTGCTATATGCCTTGTCAATACTGCCATCTCCTCCACCCACAAGTATAACTCCTCCCTTTTTCTCTTTTTCAATAGGTTTAACCTTACGAATAAATTTTGCACAATAATAAGTTTGAAATCTGCTTGTAACACTAAGTAAAGGTCCAGTAAGTTCTGAAAAGTAAAGTGGTGATGCAATTATCACATTGTCACATTTTTCAATGTAGTCATATACCTCTTGCATTTCATCCTTCACAGCACAACCTGAATTTTCCCAGCAGTATCTACAATCAATACATGGTTTTATATTGCAATCATAAGCATTTACAATTTTATATTCTCCCTGAAGATGACTTATAAGTTCCTTTACTAAAGCCATAGTATCTCCATTTTTTCTAGGTGTTCCAGTAAAAATAAGTGTTTTCATCAGTGATTCTCCCTTATATAAAAATTTATTATTCCTATTATTTTACCATAATCATTAAATTTAATCTTCAGTTTTTCTCTGTAGAATTTTACATAATTATGAAATATTGTATATTTTTTTGTATATTTAGAAGGATTTTCCGAGAATTGATAGAATAAAAATATTGTATTGAATTTAATTTACGAGGTAGGTGGTTATATGTTTATTTTTTTTGGGCTAATCAGCTTGCTATTAACAATATTGGCTGATTACCTTATTATGGCCTTCATTGGTATTTCTGTCCATAGCTTCACTCTTTGGTTTATCTTACCCATAGGCGGTGCAATTCTAGGAGCTTTCTGTGGTAAAGGTATATTTTTATATTTAAAACATGCCAACATCAAAGCAACTGCTAAGCACACTATAACATCAGCTATACTGGCTTTTATTGGGTTTTGGGCAATAAATTACTTTGCGTATTTTTCTACATATGTAGATGATGAGAGTATTAACAATACTTTCAAAGGAGAGCATATCAGTAACTATATGTACAATGATACTGAACCTTTTACCTTTAAAAATTATTTAGAATTCCAGTTTGAAACTTCTGAAAGCGTGGTGTCTGTTGGAGGCCATAGCTCTGGTAGTTCTATTAGCTTTGGAAAGGGTTATAATAAAACTTCATTTTATATAACTATGCTTGGTTTTATTATTGGAGGATTAACAGTTGGTTCTACAGTAGTGGGAGATAAGTCTTACTGTGATAAATGCAAAAAATATATGAAAGAAAAAAAGCTTTATGATTTTACTTACTCTAGTTTTGATAATGAAGTTATGGCTTTAGAAAAGGCACTGCAAAAAACAAAAGAAGAATTTGATGATTTTATTAAACAGGAGAGGCCATTTGAAGAATATGGTGAACCATACATAACTGCAGTCTTAACTTACTGCCCTGTATGTAAAGATGGTTTTATTAACCTTAAGTTTATGGAGCCTAAGAAGGGTTCGGGAGGCAAATTAGTTTGGGAAGAAAATGATAAATATACTAAAAAGCTTCCTTTATCCAACGAAGCTAGCTCCATGATAGTTTAGCACCTTCTCAATATAAGCATATGAAAAAGGAGGCCAAAGCCTCCTTTTCATATGCTTATATATTTATGCTTCCCCTTAAATTCTAATATAACTTATATATGAAGTAACTGTCCTAACCGTTGTCTTTAACTACCTACATTAGTTCTATTCATTTACTTGCTTAGCGTATTGGTACCCTCCTATAACTTGGGACCTTTTTACTACCACATCATTGCTAGGTTTTATTGTAATATCACAGTTCCTTAAAAGTTCTTCTGAAATAGTTCCCTGAAACTTCATTATCCCTTCTAAATCAACCTTATTTCCTATAGCCTTTATTACAACATGTTGATGGGAAGGTATTCTTTGATTATTTATAATAATTCCATAATTCCCTGCTGTTCTAATACCACTGTTTGCAGTAACTCTTATATCATTTATAGAAATAGCCTCTGCATTTGCAGCCCTTAATTTATTAACTATAGTTAGTAAATCATAATCAATAATTGGAGCATCATTAAATGGACTTACTATTCTATCCTTTTTAGGAGTTATATCCACAGTAATTCCTTCTCCCTTTACATCAAGCACTCCAGCTGCAAGCTTCATTTCTTGCAGTTGCTCTGATATTAAAATAGTTTCATCTGGGGTTCGCACTGCAGCAGTTTCAAAATCCTTATTTTTCTCTGTAAGTTCCGCTACTTTTTTCTGTAGCTCTTCAACTTGCTTTAGTAATTGCTCACTCTCTACAAGTGCCTCTGAACTTTGCTTATCTTCTCCCAAAATCATCTTATTGTTAATAGCTTTCAGTTGACATATTATCAAAAATCCAAGAAGTAAACATACCAGTCCTATAGATAATTCAGAAATAAATTTTTTCATAATAATCACCTAACCAATAAAATTTATAGTACAAGGAACAAAAGTTTGAACCTACTTTGCTACCTCAAGGCCTTTTGGTGATGAATAAAGTTTTTTCACCTTAGAAGCCGTCGTCAACTAATATTATTTCTTAACTTTATCCTATGCTACCTTTGCTGTTAATTCTTATTTATAAGTTCTTTCACCATAACAATAATTTTATCATAATCTCTAATTTTTTTCCCCTATTTTATTAAATATTTATCTTATCGCCTTAATACTTCTATATAAATAATAAAACCAAGGCTATTCACCTTGGTTAGTAGTTTATGGTTTTAAAATCCATCTCCTTTTAAACAAACTATTCAGGTTAGATTTCTTTTTAAGCTACTTTATTATATTAAGAACTTCTATAGATATATCCTTTGAAAACTGCCCAACTGCACCACTACCATAAGGCTGAAAAGCTGAATTTAGTCCTAATTCAAAGGAGTCATTATTTTCTCCTGTAAGTGTCCACAGTAATCTGATAAAGGGCTTTTTCCCTGTTTCAGCTTTAGCACTTAAAGGATAACTGCTTAGTTCAAAATATACAAACTCTAGGGATATCTCCTCTGCCTTTAGCTTTTCTTCATCCTCCGTAATTCTAGAATTAATTATACCTAGGGTCTTCTCTTTTTTTAAATTCTCATCCAATAACTTTATAATAGCATTGTACTTTTCCGAACCTTTACTTAACTTGCTTTGAGAACCCTGATTATAAATAACAATATACTCAGGCAATCCAAAGGTACTGGTAAAATCCTGTCCTTGATTTTTTATATTTTCTCCAGATTCTGTATATTTTTTATTGTTTTCAGTAAAATTATAATTTTTACTAAACATCATGCCCCCAGTTACTACCAGTGCTATTGCTGCTACTGCTACGTATCTTCTTATATTCCTATTTCTTGAAAGGTGCCTATTTATATATAAAAGCTTTTTCTTTTTGTATAAATCACTGTCTGTTGAGTTTCTTACTGACCGTACTACATCTACTGGAATCTGATAATCATAATCCCCTACCTTCTCCATTAGGTTGAAGGTATTTACAGTTTCTCTACATGGCTCACAGCTTTGTAAATGATCTTCTAGTAATTTCACATCATCATCACTTAATACTCCGTCAACATAATCAAAGAGCATATCAGTATTACACTTCATTTAGAGCACCTCCCTCATCTCTCTTGGTTTTATTAAAATCATATAGCCTTTTCTTAGCTCTAAAAATTTTAGTTTTAATGGTTTCCTCCTTAATTCCAAGGATATCTCCCACTTCTTTATAAGAAAAGCCTTGCACATACTTTAGCACCATGGCATTTTTTTGTTCTTCACTAAGAACACTTAGCTTTTTTAATAACTCTCTATTATCTTCTTTTGCTTGAAGTATTTCTTCTGGAGTATCCTTTGCATTAACTTGAATATTTAAAATCACATCTTCTTCAACTAAAGTGTGATGTTTCTTTCCTTTTAAAAAGGTATTCATAGTATTTATAGCAATTTTAAATAACCAGCTATAAAATCTTTCTTTATTTTCAAGCTTATATAAATTCTCATAGGCTTTTATAAAAACCTCTTGAATGATATCTTCTGAATCTTCTCGACTTAGAGTCATCTTGTAAATATAATTATAGATAATTCCTTGGTACTTTCTTATAAGAATATCAAAAGCATCTCTTTCCCCGCTTAACACTTTGGTTACTAATACCTCATCAGTTACCAAAAGCTCACCCCCTGGCTTTTATTAATAGTAGCTTTACACTAAAGACTATTTCTTTATCTTAAAAGTTCCCATATTTAAGCAAATATTAAAATTTATTTTAATATTTTATTCTATATCGTGGTAAAAATAAAAACCGACCAGCTATGGATCGGTTAATTATATTCACATTATTATTTAATCACTACTTTTTCCCTATATTAACATCCCACTCTGTACCTTTAGCACCGTCTAAAATAAGAATTCCCTTTTCTACAAGTACTTCTTTAATTTTGTCTGCATTTTCGTAGTCTTTATTTACTTTATACGCACTTCTTTTTTCGATTAATGTTTTAACTTCTTCCTCTGTTATCCCAGATTTCTCTAGGTACTTACTCTTTATATCATCTATAATCTTTTTAGGCTCATGTTGGAAAATTCCTAATACATAGTAGGTTTTCATCATTGTTTCTTTTATTGCCTTCAAGTTCTTTGCTTCTTTAGGTTTATTAAGCATAACTCTCATTTTATCAAACCACTGGAATAAATGAGAAATTGCTACAGCAGTGTTAAAATCGTTGCTCATTGCTTCATCAAACATAGCTTTAATTTCCACTTCTATATCTGTTAACATCTTTTCAGTGTTTGATTCCTCATGAATTTTTAAGTTATCAATGGCATTAAAGATTTTATAGAAATTATATATATGCTTTTCATTTTCTTCGAATACTCCATCAATTATGTTAATGTCTGACTTGTAGCTGTTTTGAAGCAGAGTAAATCTTATAATATCTGGATGATAATTATCTAAGAGTTGCTTTAGAGAAATTCCATTACCTAAGGATTTACTCATCTTTTGACCATTTATTTTAACAAGTCCATTATGTATCCAATAATTTGAGAATTGTTTCCCAGTTAATGCTTCTGATTGCGCAATTTCATTTTCATGATGTGGGAAAATTAAGTCCTTTCCACCTCCGTGAATATCCATTGTTTCTCCTAAATATTTCATACTCATAGTTGAGCACTCTATATGCCACCCTGGACGACCCTTACCCCATGGAGATTCCCAGTAAATTTCACCTTCCTTGGCACTTTTCCATAAAGCAAAGTCTTTGCTATCAAGCTTTCCTGGTTCAATATCCTTTCTTACTCCGTTAATGCTATCTTCAATAACTCTATTGGATAGTTTTCCATACTGAGAATATTTTTCTACGGAGAAAAATACATCTCCAACCTCTGTAGGATATGCATAACCTTTTTCAATTAATTTGCTGATAAAATTAATCATGTCCTCAATATTCTCTGTTGCCTTTGCTTGAACTGTTGGCTTATCAACTCCAAGTTTGCTTAATTCTAAATCTGTTTTAATAATTTGCTTTTTAGCATATTCCTGTGGGTCGATGCCTAACTCTATGCCCTTTGCAATAATTTTATCATCTACATCAGTATAATTTCTTACATAAGTAACCTCGTAACCTTTATGCTCAAAGTACTTTTTTATAACGTCAAATATTACTGCTTGATATGCATGGCCAATATGAGCATCTCCTGATACTGTAATCCCACAAGCATACATCTTTACTTTTCCTTCTTCTATGGGAACAAATAATTCCTTTTTCTTAGTTAATACATTATGAAAATAAATATTCATCTTCTTCGCTCCTTTATTCTTCGTAAATTCTGCATTTACTTTTTAATAACAATAAATAAAATGTTAAGTATATTTTGCATAACTCACACTATGTGCAGTTTTCTATATATTAATAAATATTGCATACCTACAATCCAAATTTAAAGACTCATTAATTAGTAATCACATATAAAACAAGAGTTGTTTCAAAGTAATTTTTAGAAAAATACCTTATGAAACAACCCTTTATTCTCATCTGAAAAATCTATTAATAGTTTTTAGATGTATTAAAACTTCCTCATAAAGTCTTACAATGTTTACAGGTTATTTTATAGGAGCCATTAATATTCTTCCTGTTCCACGATACACATTAACTAAGCCTTCTCCTGAAACTGCTGACCCAACTAAACTCTTACCGGATTTTTCAACTCTAAAATCTAAAGTGTCAGACCAAGCAATAGCATAGTTTCCATCAATTCTAACTTCATCATTTTGAAGTTCAAATTCAATAAGTTCTTCTCTTGGTACTGGGCTTTCTAAAACTGCAATTCCTTCTCCTCTTAGGCATAGATTAAATAGCCCTTCATTTCCTAACATTGCTGAAGAAAGATTAGTTCTAGCCACTACCTTTTGTTGTACTTTTGACTCACAAGCTAAGAATAGACCATCATCAAGGACCATGCCACCCCAGTTTGACACATCTTCAAGTAGAATATGCTTATAGGTAGGTTCTAACATTAATAGGCCGTTTCCTTGATACCTAGGCTTAATTGCTGATTCCTTTGTTACTTTTGAAGATAGGGCTTTTCCTAAAAAATCTCCAATTCCTTTTACATCAGCTACCATGGTAACAGAGCCTGAGGTCCACTGCATTGCTCCAGCACTTATAGTGTAAGCATTGCCTTTTAATTCAATTAAAACCTGCCTTTTTCTCACATTCATTTCTGAAGCATAATATGCTGATACTGCATTAGAATAGTCAACACTTAAATCTCTCTTATATTCAAGGACTTTTACATCCCCTTTTGAAGCTATTACTTCCATATTTTTATTATCATATAAGTTTTTGTAAGTTATCATATAAAATCTCCACCCTTTATATTTATCTTTATTTTTATTTAATACTACCTGTTTTTCTAAGTTTATTCAAGAAATCTTTACCAATATATTCATTAATCCACCTATTATGCATGTATTCTACATTTTACCTTTATTATAGTCTTAACCATCTAAAAGCACTATTATTTTTCCTATATCTCATATTCACTTGTTGCTCAGATTATTATATTTATGCCAGCATTTTTAAAAAGAGCAACTTTTAATACTAATTTTCTTCAAGGCTAAAAACTTAACCAACTTAAATTGAATAAATTTTCAACAAGTGCAAGCCTTTAAAATAAACTACCATCTACAACTATTAAGTAAATTCTGCTATTAGTCTATGAGGATTTATTTATTCTATATTGGGAAGGTGAAAATCCTGTGTGTTTCTTAAACATTTTTCCAAAGTGAGTGCTATCATTAAAGCCTGTCCTGTATACAATTTCATTAATAGGTATATCAGTTTGACTTAGCAACAGGGAGGCTATTTTAATCCTTAGTTTTATAACATAATCAATAACAGACATTCCTGTAACCTTAGCAAATTCCTCTGAAAGTGTGGTTCTGTTAATATGAAAAAGCTTCGTAAGGCTACTTAAAGTAATCTTTTGTTCATAATTAGCATGGATATGAAGAATAACTTTATCTACATCGCTTTCACTTTCTAAAACCTTATAATTATTATCAATATCCATTTCAGTATATAAATATTGAAGAAAAGACAATATTTCATATAAAATTGATCTGCTTCTGCACCTCCAGAAATTATTGTCTAAAGTATCTAGTTCACTACTTAACCTGTCTAAAAACCCCATAATTCTCTTTTCTGCAGTTAGTCCCATCTGAATTATTTCTCCTACTCTATCAGGTCCAGTCAAGAATGGGCTTAACAAGCAATAATCTGCAAACTCTGTTTGAGATAATTCACTGGAATCTTCTCTTAATTTTTCTATGGTGAAAATATTATTTACTACAATAGGATTAAAATAAATGGTTTTTGCCTTTACATTATGAAATTCTTCTACTAAAATAACATCTTTTTCATTGAGTCCAATAACTGTTGGTGCCATAAATAAAATTCTTTTATCATTAATCTTTAAAATCCCTGTTCCTTCATATATGAATATAAGCCGAAACATGGAATGAGTAGAAAATCCAAAAGTTTCATTTTTCTCTAAATATAATGGAAGTCCAATGTTTCTTTTTTCATCCATGGTGAAGAACTCCATAATAATCTCCTACCTTATTCTCAATATTTTTATTTATTTTACCATAATTCCAATTATATTACAATTTTCACTTTAATCTTCTTATGCAGGTTTATACTAGTTAAAATATATGGTGTCTAACAGAGCTAACCCAACTATTAAAAAAACTTATTCTTCTACTGAAATCCATGTGTTTGTTTATAGTCATTTTTTAAGTTATAAATTTAATCATAAGTTCTATACCGAACCCAAAAATCTAGCAATAAAGTCTTGCTAGTGTCTTCAGTTAAAAAACTTAAATTCACTTTCTATAAATAGCTGTCCAAAGTAATATTAATATCACTAAATAAAGCCATGCATAATATAGAGAAATTAATCCCCCATTACACATGGCTTTAGCATTATTATACTTTATTGTTTATAGTCTAATACAAATACAGTATTACCTTTTAACTTGTTAATCTTTTCCTTAGTAAGGGTTAGAAGTCCTCCCTTTTCTATTCTCCAGCCTTGCTGCTGAATTTTAGAAGTAAAATCTTCTACTGGTGCTAAAGTATCTTCAAATACAGGTCTTGACTCCTCAGTTCCATAATGCATTGGCACAACTATTTTAGGCTTTAAGTCTTTAATTGTATTCATTACTTCATCTGAGTTTATTGTAAAGAATCCCCCAACTGGTATCATTAGTACATCAACCTTTCCAATGGCTTTCACATCTTCTTTTGAAAGTTCATGGCCTAAATCTCCAAGGTGACATATTTTTATTTTGTTTATTTCATAGGTGCATATAGTGTTAGGTCCTCTTAAGTTTCCTTTTTCATTATCATGCCAAGAGGCAAAACCCTTTATCTTAATGCCTCCATTTGAAAAGCTTCCTGTATCACCAAATATTAGTTGTTGATAGGAATTTATTCCCTTAATATAATTATGATCAAAATGGTCGTGACTTACTGTGAGTATTCTTGTTGAAATTTTCGGAAGCTTATATCCTACTTCTGGATCATAAGGGTCTGTAACTATCTTCATCCCCTCATTGTCACTAATTCCAAAGCAAGACTGCCCAAAATATTCTATTGCTATTGCCTTCTTTTGTAAAACATTATTATAATCTAGGGTACTTGCGCTTGCCTTTGAAGTCCATATAAACATAAAAGTAACACATAGTGAAAGAACTGTGACAAATAACTTATTTTTCATGTTAATACTCCTACCTCAATAATTTTAATTTATCTTTTATTTACTTCTATTTTCATAGAATTTTATTATTTATAAACAAGTAGTTTAAGATGAATATGTGAT
>NZ_JAGGLL010000051.1 GCF_017874425.1 Clostridium punense | reverse complement strand
AACTTCTACCTTTCATTTCTTTACCTCCATTCACTTTATACATTATACTGAATGTATAAGGAATTGTCCAAGATAGTTTCGGGGCTTAAGAGATTGCAGAATATTTAACTGATAAAAAGATAGAAAGCGATCATATCCTTGAATCGGTATTTAAGGCCTCCAAGCAAATGATTGAGATGTCGGCAGAGATTAAACCAGCAGAATATGAATATTGGAAAAAGTCTGGATTGCTTAAATGTGATAGTTTTGAGGAAGTATTGAATGTTGTTAATTATAAGTAAAATAGTTAAGAATAGTATTTATAAAAGCTCACTTGTGATTTATAGTGCAATCACAAGTGAGCTTTTATCCTTGAACTTGTTTGATATAGATATCCTTAGTTTATAAGTAAGTGTCAAAATTCCTTAGAGCAAGTGCTGGATCTTGTTTTTAATAGTCATATAAGATAACGAGTGAATTAGTTTCACCAGTCTTATATAAACACATGTATTTTTGCATCTGAATCTTCACTCTTAGAACCAAGAACTAAAATTGTTGTTTCATGAACTTGGATATAATAAACTTCTAGCAATTTTTCCTTCTTTATGCTTTAGACTGGTTGAAATTCGGTAATTGTACCAACTATCAAGGTCAACAAAATCTTCATGTAAGGACTTGTGACAAGTGTATTAAAATAAGTAGCCTACCTGTAAGTTGGCATTTCAGAAAGGTAATAAAAAAAGAACTCCATCTGAACGAGTAAAAAAAGAATTCTTGAAGACTACAATATGGAGTAAGCTCATTGCCGTGGTAAAAAGTACTGGAGTTGGCGGACATTAATCTATAGACCTTTAAGAGTTTATGCAATCCTTTGAAATTAATACTTAAGGTTTACACCTTTGTCATTGAATATTTAAACATAGTTATATCTAATTAATAGTAATATAACTAAAGAATTTGATCTAAATGAAGCACTTTTAACTGTTCATAAATTTTTACAAAATATAATAGTGCTCTTTACAAAGTACTGTTATTATTTTTTTCGTAAAAGCTGCTAAAAAATCTTTTATAAGAAAAAATTTAGAAAGATTCATTTCATGGTTCAGTGGTAAAAGTATTTTCATTACAGATATATCCACTATGGGTATATGCAAGCTTATCAGGGTAAAGTTACCTATTTAGATACTATTTTGGCTTGCATTTTTAATTATGTATAGAATAATAATTAAAGTGAGAAACATAAAAACTTCTTATAATTTGGAAAAAACACTTTCTAGTACTAATTATACACTTTGATTATAATGAGCCTTAAGTATTCATCATTATAATCAAAACTATGAGTAGCATGGTGATATAAGTGAATTTGCATTAATTTTAGATTTCACCTAAAAAGTGAAAAGATACGGGAAAAGAGACTCAAATTTGTTATGGTTAATTTGCACAAAAACACTTAACAAATTTCAGTCTCACATGAATAGTCTATTAGAAAAATCATTAAATTTCACTAGAAAGATTAGGATTATTTTTCACGGTGGAGATTTAACATCTGACACTGGTTTAATTCTTTATAAATAGTTTGATGAAAAGTTAGATTTAAGCCTAGCTATAAAAGATATCTTACAAGTTGAAGATAATGCTAAATTTAGAAAACATACTAATTCCGATATAGTTATACAAAAAATCTATTTAAATATAGCTGGTTACCATACTGATGACAATGATGATGAGCTTATTAATGATCTAGCATATAATTTTCACTATTCATGTACAGGGTATAACCCATTATTAATGTTTGATGGTCTAACTGGGGATTTAATTAAAGCGGAGCTTAGAGCTCGAAACGTATATACCTCAAGCCAAGTTGTAAGATTTATAGGGGCAACCCTAAAAATGTATTCAGAACAATATCCAACCATATCAAGGTTTGTAAGGAGAGATGGTGGATTTGCTAATCCCAAGGTACATAAGCTTGTTGAAGAAAACAATGTCTTTTATGCAATAAGGTTAAAAGTTAATGCAACACTTTATAAAGGAAGGGAAAAATGGATTTGATTTTGATTCAATGAGCAGTTCTGAATTTATTGCTAATGCCAATAAGCTTCAAGTAGCAATATTTGCTTACAACTTTAATAACTGGTTTAGACGTTTAGTTTTGTGTAAGTTAATGATATCTAGTAGGATTGAAACCATTATAATTAAGCTTCTAAAAATAGTTAGAGACGGTAGATACTTGAATCTTAAAATGTGTAGCAGTTGTGCTTATAAAGAGGCATTTTGGAACACTCTGGAGAATATTAATAAATTTTCTATTCCTTTATGATGTGCATAAAAACAGAATATTTTAGTTGTATTAAACAACATCCTGCGGGTTTATAGTAGCAATTATTCAAGGTTTATTTTTAAAATCTAAAGTACAAGTGTGTAGGTAAAAACTAACGTTTTTTAAGAAGTTGGCGTGATAAAATCTTATGAAAGAAACGTATAAGTGATAAGATTTTCGATTTTAACAAAAAAATAGTCACCAAGTTCACTTTAAATATCTTTTTTTACAGATACTCATTAAAAATAAACCTGATGAATAATTAAGGATAAGTTAATTACAATATTTTGAAATAAGTGTTGATTATTTCAAAAAAAGCATATATAATAAAAGTAAGTAGTAAGTAGTAAGTAGTAAGTAGTAAGTAGTAAATAAAGGAGGATGTTTATGAGACTTATAGACTTCAATCTATCAATTACAGAGGAATTTGTTACTTTAACATTGCTTGGTAAGAGTATGTTTAAGTCAAAGAAGTTAAGGCTAGGAAATGATAAGGCATATACAATTACATCTGCGTTTATTGAGCTCTTTTTAGATGAAAAAATTGCTCTTAACGAAAAACAACAAGTTGTAGTAACTAATTCGGATTTAACAGGAAAACAGTATATTGATCTTATATTAGCAACATTGGCAAGTAAAAAACCAATGAAATTAATAAGGTGGATTGAACACCTGTATGTAAATTCAAAGTTAGGTAGTAATATATGCAATTCTATTGCAGAAAGTATTATTAGTAAAAAGGTTTTAGAGCTTGAAACTAAAGATGTATTACTGGGTAATAGGAAAGAGTATAAGGATATTAATAACATTGGTGATTGTATAATTCAGAAGATAAGAGCAGAATTGTTAGAAGATGGGCAAATTGGTGAAAGTACTTTATATCTTGCACTTCTAGCAGATGGGAATAAGATGCTTATGAGATATTTTTCTGAATATGAATATAAAGCCATAAAGGAAAAAATGGAACAGCTGTATGAAACAAAAGAGTCTGAGAAATACAAGGTAATAAAGAAAGCAATTGATGAAATCGAGATTAATTCTATATTTGCTTTGCTTTTGGGGTTAGTGTAGAAAATGTCTAGACCTAGAAGCATGGACGTAATTGAAAACTCTGAATTTATTACAATCAGTGAATTGGTTCTATTATCTGGTATGAGGTACAGTACCGTGAAGTACTATACAGAGGAGGGGTTATTGCCTTTTGAACAGATAGATAGTAGACTTGTTAGAAGATATCCTCGCATAGATGCACTTAATCGCCTTAATGAAATAAATTTGTTAAAATCTAATGGACTTACAATGTGGGAAATTAAGGGGAAAATTTTGTGCAAGTAGGCATACTTGGAATAAAAGCTTTTTAACTTCAATTAATAAAGAACAGCGCTGCTATACAACTCACTATGTGGTTAACTGTGTAGCAGCTTCATCATTGCAAAATCACCTATACAAAATTTAGTTACAATAGATTTGGCAACAAGTTCATCTTCTTTTTCTAGAGATTGTAAATTGTGCTTTTACCTACATTTGCAATCCTGGTTTTAATAATCTACGATGCTGATAGTTAGCTTAAATTTGTGGGTATATTAATTCTTAAAAATGATTTATCTTAGGCTTTAGTAAATCGAAACTTGCTAAAGATAAGCTTATTTAGATTTCTCCATAACAATAGTAGCTTCATTTCCATCTACTGACGCAAATATGGCGCCTCCACTTCCTTTAACATTTGGCATGATGTTAAATAATCTCCAGCCCTCTTTAGCATAATCATTTAAAGTAACCTCTAGTTCTTCTGGGGTATTTAAATCAAATCTCCATCTAAAAACCTTATATTCATACATTGATAAACCTCTCCTTTAGAATAGCTTATATTAAACTTTTCAACAGTGTAATACAATTATATACAAATTAATGCTAAAATAACAATATATAGAAGTTAAAAAGAAGTTATATTATGTACTAGATTAAATAGATGATTAAAAATATAAAACAGAGTATAACCTTAAATAGGCACATTAAATAGAAAAGTTGGTTAAAACTAAAGAAGAAAACTTACGTAAACTATAAAATACTGCCTTATTTGGAAGTTTTACTATAATTTGTACAAATACATTACCTTGTTTTATATTCACAGTATTGTATAATTATAGGTATGGCAATAGGAGAGATGAATATGAATAAAATAGAGTTATTAGCACCAGGCGGAAGCTTGGAGAGCATGTATGCAGCAGTACAATCAGGTTGTGATGCTATTTACATGGGAGGAACAAAATTTTCAGCAAGAGCTTATGCAAGTAATTTTAGTGATGAGGACTTAATTAGAGCAGTGGATTACTGCCATCTTTATGGAGTAAAAGTATACATTGCACTAAACACCTTAATAAAAGAAAATGAAATGAAAGAAGCCTTTGAATATGCAAAATATTTATATACCATTGGTGTAGATGCACTAATAATTCAGGATATGGGCTTATTTACCTTAGTCAAAGCCTCTATGATGGATTTTGAAATACATGCCTCAACTCAAATGACAATTCACAATGGAGAAGGTGCATTGTTTTTAAGAGACTTGGGATTCCAAAGAATAGTGCTTTCTAGAGAGCTTAGCCTAGAAGAAATTAAGTATATTTCTACAGATTTAGGCGTTGAAACAGAGGTGTTTGTCCATGGAGCCTTATGTATAAGTTATTCGGGACAATGTCTTATGAGTAGCGTCATTGGTGGAAGAAGTGGAAATAGAGGAAGATGTGCTCAACCTTGTAGATTACCTTATACAGTTATTAACAAGGGAAATGAGGAAACAAGGGAAGGATACTTATTAAGTCCAAAAGATATGTGCACTATTGATGAAATTAAGGATTTAATAGAAAGTAATACTTCCTCATTAAAAATTGAAGGAAGAATGAAAAAACCAGAATATGTGGCTGGGGTAGTATCGAGCTATAGAGATGCTATTGAAAGTGTTTATAAGGAAAAAGGCTACGATAGCAGTAGTCATAAAGAAATTCTTACCCAATTGTTTAATAGGGAGGGTTTTTCTAAAGCCTATCTTCGTGGCAATGTGGGCAAGGATATGATGGCTTATAACTTCCCTAAAAATACAGGGGTATATCTTGGAAAAGCAAATAAAGATTTGTCTGTAACCTTATCTAAGGATATTTCTCTGGGAGATGGAATTAGAATTAATCAAGGAGGCTTTAATATAACCTCTATAGTAAAGGGTAAAGAAAAAGTGGAGTTTGCTAGAAAAGGAGAGGTAGTAAAGCTTAAGCCTGAAAAATATAAACCTAATGATGAGCTTTATGTAACCTCAGATACAAAGCTTATGAAGAAGCTTTCTACAGCTTATGAAAATATATATGAAAAGAAGCTTCCACTAGAAATAGAAGTAGAATTTAAGGTCAATGAGCCTTTTAGGCTAAAGGCTGAGTATGAAGGAGAAACTTTTGAAGTAACTGGGGATATTGTTCAAGTAGCCCAAAAAAGGCCTTTAGACAAGGAAAGTATAATTAAGAATTTAAGTAAGCTAGGGGATACACCTTTTAATTTAAATAAAGTGGATTTCAAGGAATTTCAAGAAGGGTTCTTGCCAGTTGCAGGAATTAATTTAGTTCGTAGAGAATTAATAGATAAAATTATAAACTTCATAACCTTAAGATATAAGAAAAGTGAAGAAAATATATTAAAGGTAGAAGAAAACTACAGAGTAAAAGCTCACAAAGAAATTCCAGACTTATTAATTTGTATTTCTTCAACAGAACAATATAATACAGTAATTAACTTTATTGAAGAAGAAAAATTCAATAGTAAATATAATAATATTGCTTTAGCCTTAGATTTATTTTCCATGGGTAATGATATAAAAATTAATGAGTTAAATTATAATAACATCTACATTAAGGTGCCAAATATAATAAAAGAAGAATTTGAGGGAATTGCAAGGGTAGTGGAAGAAAACTTAAGTAATATTAGGGGAATTGTCACTGCAAATCTTGGGATTATTAATAGATTTAAAGAGAGAACTTCAATAATTGGAGACTATAAATTAAATATATTTAATCATAACAGCTATGACTTCTATAGTAGCTATGCAGATATTTCTGCCTTAAGTGTAGAGCTAACCGGAAGAGAACTTAGAGAGCTATCAGAAAAAGCTAAAAAGCCAATGCAAATTGTTCTTTATGGAAAATATGAACTTATGATAAGTGAGTACTGTGTTATTGGCAGTACCTTCGGAGAAAGAAGCAGCAGTAAAAACTGCAGGGCTAATTGCGCAAAAGATAGCTTTACTTTAAGGGATAGAATGGGTGAGGAGTTTATTCTAAAAACTGATAAGTATTGCAGAAGTCATATTTATAATCATGTGCCTGTAAACTTAGTGCCTCATATGAAGGAGCTTAAAAAGAATGGATTTAACTTCTTTAGAGTGGATTTTATAGATGAGGGTGAAAATAAAATAAAAGAAGTACTAAAGATGATTATGGACGAAAAGTATGAGGGTGACTATAAGGAATACACAAGAGGACATTATAAAAGAGGAGTAGAATAAAGAGAGCAGGTGAAATAATGAACGAAAAGACCTTAAAGGTATTAGAATACGGAAAAATCAAAGAAAGTATAAAAAAGTACGCAAAAACCTCTGCGGGAAAAGATATAATTGATAATTTAATGCCTTATAAAAATCTTTATGAAATGAAAGAGCACTTAGAAGAAACTAAGGAGGCTCTAGAGATTTCAAGCTTAAAAGGGGCGCCACCCTTTGATGGAATTCATGATGTAAGGGAAGGGATTTCAAGGGCAGCTAAGGGTTCAGCCTTAATGCCAGGAGAACTTTTAAGAATTGGTTCCATGCTAAGATGTGCAAGATTATTTAAGGATTATATAGCTCATAAAGAGGAAGAGCAAGGCTATAGAGTTCTTGAGGATATTATAGTGGGACTTGTACCGCTTAAAAAGCTTGAGGATGAAATTTTTAATGCAATTGTAAGTGAAGAAGAAATTTCAGATAGAGCAAGTGCTGCGCTATATAGTATTAGAAGAACTTTAAGAGATAAAAGCTCATCAGTTAAAGATAAAGTAGGCTCACTAGTTAGAGCTAACTCAAAATATTTACAGGAAAACTTATATACCGTTAGAGGAGATAGATATGTTATTCCTGTTAGAGCCGAATACAAAGACCAAGTACCAGGATTAGTTCATGATCAAAGTGGTTCTGGAGCAACCTTATTTATTGAGCCAATGAGCTTAGTTCAGCTTAACAATGAAATTAGGGAATTAATGCTTAAGGAAAAGGCAGAAATAGAAAGAATTCTAAGGGAACTTTCTTCAAAGGTTACTGCTAATGTAGATATTGTTGAAAACAATGGAAATATAATTTGGGAACTAGACTTTATCTTTGCAAAAGCAAAGTATGCTGGGGAACTTAACTGTATATGCCCTGAGGTTAATGATAAGGGAATCATTGATTTAATAGAAGCAAGGCATCCACTAATAGATCAAAAGGTAGTAGTACCAAGTAATATTTATTTAGGAAGAGAATTTACATCCTTAGTGATTACTGGACCAAATACTGGAGGAAAAACTGTAACTTTAAAAACAGTTGGACTTATTCATTTAATGGCTATGAGCGGAATTTTAATTCCTGCAAGAAGTGGTTCAGTGGTAAGCTTCTTCAATAAAGTATTTGCAGATATTGGAGATGAGCAAAGTATAGAGCAAAGTCTGTCTACCTTCTCTTCTCATATGACTAATATTGTAGGAATTATTGAAGGTGCAGATGAAAATACCCTAGCCCTATTCGATGAATTAGGATCAGGAACAGACCCTACAGAAGGAGCGGCTCTTGCAGTTTCTATTCTTGAAAACCTAAGAGGTAGAAATACAAAAATTGTAGCAACTACCCACTATAGCGAGTTAAAAGGTTATGCACTTAAGACTGTAGGAGTTGAAAATGCTTCTGTGGAATTTAATGTGGAAACTTTAAGACCAACTTATAATCTTTTAATTGGAGTTCCAGGTAAATCTAATGCCTTTGAAATTTCAAGAAGACTAGGACTACCTGAATATATTATAAGCTCTGCAAGAGAAAATATTTCAAGTGAAAGTCTTAAATTTGAAGATTTAATTCAAAGTCTTCAGCAAAAGAGTATTAAGGCAGAAAATGATGCTCGTGATGCTGAAATACTAAAGAAGGATGCAGAAAAGCTTAAGGAAAGATTTGAAGAGAAATTATATAAGTTTGAGAAAAACAGGGAAAATGCCCTTTATCAAGCTCAAAGGGAAGCCAAACAGCTTATTAAAACTGCTAAAGATGAGGCAGATGATATTCTTAAAAATATTAGAGACCTTGAAAAGTTAGGATATTCTTCAGAAGCAAGAAATATGTTAGAAACTGAAAGACGAAAAATAAAAGATAAACTTGAAAACATGGAAGACTCCATGAAAAAGTCAGAAGAATATACAGGAGAACAACTAAAAACAGTTCGAGAGGGAGACGAGGTCTATCTTCCATCCTTAAACCAAAATGTAATTGTGCTTTCAAAACCAGATAATAAAGGTGAGGTTCAAGTTCAAGCTGGTATAATGAAAATTTCTGTAAAACTTTCTGATTTAAGAAAATCAAAGGTAACCCAAGAAGATAAGAAAAAAGCTAAAATGCAAAAAAGAGAAGCTAAGTTAAATCTTAAAAATGTAGCAACTTCTGTGGATTTAAGAGGTATGGATGCAGAAGAAGCAATTTACACTGTGGATAAGTACTTAGATGAAGTTTATCTTGGTGGGCTAAATGAAGTTACTATTATTCATGGAAAAGGAACAGGAGTACTAAAAAGTGCAATTACTGACCTGTTAAGAAGACACCCTCACGTAAAAGGTTCTAGACTAGGAAACTATGGTGAAGGTGGAACAGGAGTTACAGTAGTACAGATAAAGTAACTTATAGTTTAATTTTCGTAATTAGATTTAAAACCATAGTAAACTTTAGTGTAGGAAACTAAGGTTAGACTACATTTGCACATTACCTATGGTACAGGGAACTAAAATAAAGAATTGATTTATAGAGGGAACCTACAGTGGTTCCCTTAAGACTTTTTAAAGCTAAGTAAAATAAACTTTACGTAAGGATGTGATAAAATGATATTAGTAAGTGGGTGTCTTTGTGGTATTAACTGCAAATATGACGGTGGTAATAATTTAAATGAAAAAGTACTTAAATTGTTACAAGAAGGTAAGGCTATTCCAGTATGTCCAGAACAACTTGGAGGGCAAGAAACACCAAGAGTTGCTCATGAAATCATTGAAGGGGATGGAGCTTTAGTATTAGATGGAAAAGCTAGAGTTAAAGGAACTGATGAAAATGATGATGTAACAGGGGAATTTATAAAAGGAGCCATAGAAACCCTTAAAATTGCAAAGGCAATAGATGCAAAGGTAGCAATCTTAAAAGCTAGAAGTCCTTCTTGTGGAAAGGGAATCATCTATGATGGTACCTTTAATGGTGGTAAAAAGCCTGGCAATGGAGTTGCTGCGGAGCTGCTTTTAAGAAATGGAATCAAGGTTTACACTGAAGAAGAACTAGAAAAGTTCTTTGAGGAAAATAGGCTTTAGGCATCTTCAAAAAATAAGTAAGTCAATCTGCTCGTCTATTTTGTGCTATACTGCGTCAACAGAACCCTGTGATAGCCCCACTATCTGCGGAACCTGTTTCCTTGTCTATCACAAAATAGTCTTCACATCTTTGACTTGTTATTTATTTTCAGATGCCTTAATCCGTATATAAGTTACAAAAGTATTTCTATATTATAAGAAAGTTTTAAACAACTTATATAAAAGAAAATGGAAAATAAAATAGATATGTTTATGCATAGCTTTATTGCATTTTACATAGGCAAGTAATTATATGTCTTAGAGTAAAGCACTGCTGCTTAAGTGTGGAACTTATTAAGATATATAAGTGTTTATCTGTAAGTTAATTATAAAAATATACAATAAATTATAACTTGTTATGGGGGATTTTTTTATGAATATTAAAGAAGTAAGAAAAGCTGCTAGGGAAAACCTAAACAATAGCTGTAAAGTTTGTCCAGTTTGTAATGGAGTTGCTTGTGCTGGACAAGTACCAGGAATGGGTGGCAAAGGTTCAGGAGATGCCTTTAAGGTAAATATTGATGCCTTAAATAAATATAAGTTAAACATGAGAGTAATTCATGATGCTAAAAATCCTGAAACTTCAATTGAGTTATTTGGTAAAAAGCTAGATATTCCAGTGTTTGCAGCCCCAGTTTCAGGAACTACTTTAAACATGGGTGGAAAATTCACTGAAGAAGAATACATATCATGGGTAATTGATGGATGCTTAAATGCAGGGATATATCCAATGGTAGGGGATACAGCAGTGGACTCCTTCCTGATTACTAATCTTGAAGCTTTAAAGAAAGCTGATGGACAAGGAATTGTATTTATAAAACCTTGGGAAAATGAAAATGTAATTAAAAAGATTAAAATGGCTGAAGAAGCTGGAGCCTTTGCGGTGGGAATGGACATAGATGCTTGTGGACTTATAACCCTAGCTCTTCACGGAAAACCAGTAATGCCTAAAACTGTTGAAGACATAAAAGAATTAGTAAATAGCACTAAGCTTCCATTTATCCTTAAAGGAATCATGACTGTAGATGAAGCTCTACTAGCAGTAGAAGCAGGAGTAGATGCTATAGTAGTATCAAACCATGGAGGAAGAGTATTAGATCAAACTCCAGGAGTAGCTGATGTTTTAGAGGATATTTCTAAAGCTGTAAAGGGAAAAGTAACTATCCTAGCAGATGGTGGAGTAAGAACTGGAGTGGATGTACTTAAATTTATAGCTCTAGGTGCTGATGCAGTGCTTATTGGAAGACCTTTCGTTACAGCTTCCTTTGGAGGACAAAGCGAGGGCGTTAGAACCTACATAGAAGAATTAAAGGGAGAATTAAAATCAGCTATGGTTTTAACAGGTTGCAAAGATGTTAAAAATATAGATGGTAGAGTTTTATTTAGAAAATAAATAAGGTATCAACTAAAAGAGAGTAGACTTCATAGAAGGAGGTCTACTCTTAATTTTTTATTTATAGTAAAAAATGTATCTTAAAACAAAGTTATAAGATAATTCTAGTTCTGTATTAGTTAAATTTGCTAAATGTATCCAGATGTTTTTGTATATCTGAATCATTGTTAATTAGAACATCACCATATACTGGCAATAAAGTATAAGTATTAGTTTCTTTATGAAACTTTCCTATAAGTAAATATTGCTCGCCAGGAATCAGCAACTTGTCTCCTTCTGCTATAGTCAATGTGTAATTCTTTATACCACCTTCTTGATTTACAATAATAGTATCTTTTATATTTCCCTTAATAAGCTGGTGAACCTTTACAGAAAACTGAGTTTCTGGTACGTTTTTATAAGTTATTGTTCCAACTTGTTTTTCTACTGTTCCAATAAAAATAAAATCTGAATTATCATATACCTGTTTAGGGTCTTTTACATCTATTGCCCATGAGTGAGAAGTTTTATAAGTTCGCAAACTGATTTTGTTTGAAAAATATAAAGTGGATATAACTATTAGTAAGAAGACCACAAAGCTTATTATGAATGGTTTTTTACGTAGCAAATTTTCCATTAAATCATCCCCTTTGATTAATACTTCTCTATATAAAATAACATTATGTATACAAGGCATTGTTATGCTTAAACTAGTGCAAAGCAAAAATAAGTATTTGATTATATTATATTACACAATTTGGAAAAGAGGTGTAAAAGAAGAAGCGTTTTGAAATAATATTAAAAACTTAAAGGAAAAGTTATTCTTTATGATAAAATATACACAAATACATAAAAGGAAGGATTCATATGAAGAGTGTAGTTAAGATTAGAAATGTTGTAATTGGGGAAGGTATGCCCAAAATTTGTGCACCCTTAGTAGGAAAAAACCTTGTAGAACTTTTAGAAGAAGCAAGTTATTTAAAAGAATTACCATTGGATTTAGTAGAGTGGCGAGTTGATTTTTATGAGTATTTATTAGATATAGAGAAAGTTAAAACTGTACTTCAAGAAATTAGGAAGATATTATCACATATACCTATTATTTTTACCTTTCGCAGCCTTAAAGAAGGTGGACAGAAGGGAGTTTCTACAGAATATTATGTGCAATTAAATAAAGAAATAATAAGAACAAAGTTAGTAGACATAGTAGATATAGAGTTATTTAATGAGAAGCAGCATATTGAAGATATGGTTTCAATTGCTGAAGAAAATGGTGTTGCTATTATTCTATCTACTCATGACTTTGAAAAAACTCCTCCTAAGGAGGAAATGATAGAAAAATTTCAAAGAGCTGTTAGTTTAGGGGCTCATATTTTTAAGCTTGCTGTGATGCCAAATTCCACTAAAGATGTGATTAATCTATTAGATGCTACTCGAATTATGAATGAGTGTTATAATAATATACCTATTATCACAATGGCTATGGGTAAGAGGGGACTAATTAGCAGAATTTCAGGTGAAGTTTTTGGTTCTGCTATAACCTTTGGGGCTGGAAAAGAAGCTTCTGCTCCAGGGCAAGTTTCAGTGGAGGAGTTAAGAAAGATTATTGATGCAATTCATAAATACAGTTCCTAATTAGTATAAAATAGGCTTTCGTAATGAAATTCATTTTATTTATCTCCAAAAGGCCTTAAGGGAACAAAGGTAGGACAATGTATAATTAAGTTTTGACTTTGGTTTCCTATAAAATATAAAAAGCTATGATAAGCTAAATTATTACAGTGTATTCTTTTGAGAGCACATTGCAGTTTAGAATATCATAGCTTTTGTTTAATGTTTAATTCCTTGGTAGTAAATTCATTTAATATTTTAACGGCATTTTCCAGTAGTAATGCCTCACAATCAACACCTTCGGTATTTAAATTATTTATTTTATAATTCCTTCTTGAAAAGAATTAAGAGATATTAGTAGGCATTTTAAAAGAAAAAAACAAAGGTAAAGTTCATAAAAAGCTCTGGAACCCGCATGAATACTATATATTCTTATAAATATTTAAAGATAACAATATATATTTATAACAACAAATATATATAATAATAAATCTTTATAATAAGAGGACATGGAGAAATTAGATTTTATAACTTGTTATGATATATGATCTAACAAATAAGCGACATTATAGTCTCTATAAGCACCTATATTTTCAGTGGTTTGGGATGTAGAAAGTTAATTAGAACTTATATATAACTTATTACTCAAAGCATTTATAAATAACTTTAAAGATTTTAGAAATAAGAAGATGACAATAATATGTCCTTAGTTGTAATAAACTTAAAAGGAAACTATAAATACTCTGAAGTAACAAACTATGATTCACTACTAACATAATAGAAACTGTGGAAACTAGTGGAAAGATGTCAGTACGAATATAAGAAATTAATATAGAGAAAATATGATAGCTCGTGATTTAAAGCGTTTATAAAAACAATACAAAGAACAGTTGTAACTGATTTACAAGTATAACATGTAAAAGTAAATAGAACATTTAAAGAAAAGGATGGTAGTGAAATAAAAATTTCATACAATGTCATGCGTATTAAAACAATAATGATTTAATAAAGAGACTAAGAAAAAGCAAAAATTAAAAAACAAGAATTTATAATATAAAACATAATGAGATTAGAATTTGTTGATAAAAGCACAAAAAAATAATATTTAATGAAATAAAATGTAAAAAACAGAAACAAATTGCGGTAATAAATGTAAAGTAAATACAGAATATGACAGATAGCTTAGTTAAAATGCTGTATAATGTTAGTTAATGGAAGTACATTAATTATTTTGGAATATTTTGAAGTATATTAAAATAAAAAATTTACAATGGGGAATTTTATGGAATTCTATGTTGTAAAAGTTCTATATATTAGTGAAAAAGAACTAGATAAACTATGATTACTAATTGATTCAGAAAAAAGAACTTTCATTTATCAAAAAACTCAAGCAAGAGAATCTTTAGATTATATTTTAAAGCTTTTCAATGCTGTGTAGATATCTGTTTGGTTAATATACTGAAAATATTTCCTTGATTTCTGCTCATTTACAATAATATACAAATATAGTAGTAAAATGAAAGATAATCTAAAATGCATTTAAAAGAAAATTAAAAGGTGGGAGTATAAAAATATGTATTCAAAAACTGAAATACTTAGTATAGCAAAAAAGCAATTAGCACTTGATTATAATTGTAAACCATTAGATTTTGAAAAAGATGGAAATACAATTACGGAAAATAAACGTCTAGAAGGTAGCCGTATATATGAAAGTGATGGATGTTTTCTAAAGATAATCAGTATAGGGGGATGTGCGGTAATCTATGCCGATGAAAAAATAAGACCTTGGGTTGAAGAGAAAATTTTAAATCAAAATGCCAGCTGGTTATTTGACTATGGTAATCTTAGAGCTATAGATAATAAATTAAAAGAGTTTGGTCATGAAATTGATGAGATGCCTCATTTTTATCTACCGAATCCGGTTCTTTGCGCTGCAAAGCCTATTACTACAATAAAATGGTTTGAACAGCAAGATATATTACAATTTAAGGGTGATAGAAGATTTAGTGAAGCTTTCATGTTTAGTGATAATTACGCGGATGTTCTTGGTGTTGCTGCTTTTGATGGTGATGTTATAATGGGGATGGCAGGAGCTAGTGAAGATAGTAAAAATCTATATCAAATTGGGATTAATGTGTTGCCTGAATATAGAGGAAAAGGTATTGGCACAAATCTAGTTGCACTATTAAAGCAGGAAATATTAAAGCGTGGAAAGGTACCTTTTTATGGAACCGCAGTATCTCATATAATTTCTAAGAATACGGCTATAAATGCGGGTTTTTTTCCGGCATGGGCAGAAGTGTATTCAAAAAAATTAGGGGATTAGGGTTAATAAAGTAAAGATTGCTTGTATAAAAGGTACTCTAGAAATAGGGTACCTTTTAATTTGGGTATAATATCTTGAATATAATAAAGTATCAAGAAAATTTAAATTATAAAATTTTTGAGATACCGTAGTATAAATCAATTTTTTAGTGTAGATTGTCAAGTAAAGTTGGCTTCTTTCTAAGGTTTGACCTGATATATTTAGGTTGTAACACCTCAGTCTAATAAATTATATAATCATGCATATGGCTTGGTATTTAACTACATAGAAGCATTTTATAATAGAGTGGGAATACATATTTACAGCAGGTGTATATCACCTAATCAGTATGAGGACAAGTATAAAATTGCATTTCAAAATTTATGCAAAAGTGCAATTTAATTCAACTTAAAACTAAATCGCTAGAAGATTCATGTTCAACTTGCACTTTTTCTTCACATAGTACCACTAGGAGGTGCCTTGAGCACAGCGAAAGGAATGATTGGGTTTATGAATAATATTAAGATTATAGACTATACACCACATTATGCAAAAGAAATTGCAAGGATGTGGACAATGAGTACTGAAGGATGGAATGGAAGTTATGCAAGTGTAACTGAGGAAAGTATCCTGGAGTCACATAAATTTAATACAAATCTAAATACTTTTCTTGCTGTTAATGATGAAGAGGTTCTAGGCTACTGTGCTTTACTAGATGAAAAAGAAGCACTTAAGATAAATCTACTAAATACAAGGTACGACTGTCATGGTAATGGAGTAGGAAAAGAAATTATTAAAGCTGTAACTAATAGAGCCTTAGAACTTGATTATTCAATGATAGATCTTCATACGTGGTCTTCAAATAAAAAGTCTATACCATTTTATAAGCGTTGTGGATTTTTTCTGGAAAATAGCCAAGGTTCTCATTGTATAAGTTTTATACCATATGTTTTAAAAACAGAAGCTCTTAAAGGGTACTTCGAAAATCAGGAGTGGTATAGTGGTTTAAAGCAAAATATGGACATGGAGCCTAGTGAAATTGAAGAGAATGGATTTGAATTTTATGAATATAATTGGGAAAGAAATAATAAAAAACTAAGGCTACAATTTGAAAGACGTGGTAGAGGATTAAGACTTATTGAAACAGATGACTATTTGGTCTCTGTAATAATTAATGATGAAACTCTTATGTTTGGGAAGACATACAAAGTATTCTATGAAATAAGCAATAAGACAGGAAAAGCACTAAAAATAAAAATAAAAGGCGAAGATAATAAGAATATAAAATTTCAATTAAACAAAGAAGTAAATGTTTATGAAAGGGAAATAGTTGAGGGTGAGTTTTATATTAATCATTCAAATGAGGAAATCAATAATGAAAAAACACATCCATCAATTGTAGCACAAATTTTCATAAATAATACAATGGCTTTGTTTAGATTTGGAATATTACCAAGATTACCAGCAGAAATAAATATTATATCAGAGAGTATTGAAAGAGTTCCTGGACAATCCTCAAAATTTTATATAAATATTAAAAATAACTTACGTGAAGAAGCTACTTTTGAATTTAAACTTAATAAAAATGATAACATAGAATTTAAGAATAGAGATTTTAAAGTTAAAATTAATGATAATGAAAAAACTTCCATAGAAGTACCGTACACTCTTAAAAAACCAATAGCCTATTCAGAGTCAATTAATGTTACGGCAACTTTGAAAAGTGGAGAGAAAATTAAATTTAAAACCAATGTAATAGAGTTTTTTAAGGGAAGAGAAGGCAAATTTGGGGGAGAGACAAATAATAGTTATGTTATTGTAAATGGTGCGTATTCAGTTATTTTAGATAAAGATGATAACTGTATACAATTTAGAAAGTTTAAAAATCAATTTAGAGAAATGGTTTTATTTACTCCTAAAATTGAAATGCTTAACCGTAATGAGTTTGTGAGTAAGAAAATAGAAAATGTTCACTGGTATGAAGAGGATGAACACATGATCCTCAAAGGAGATTATTTTTTTAATAATTATAGTGAAATGAAGTTAACTTTAATAGTAAAACTTCACATAAATGGCATTGCTCAGAGTTATTTTGAAGTATACAATTTCAGTGACATTAAAACAGAAGAGGAAATATCCATAAAACAAGAAATATATCATGATGAACTAAGTAGAGGAGTAATACCTTATAATAACAGATTTATTAAATTATCAGATATGTCTCTAGAAAGTACAATTCCATTTAGAAGTGAATTATTAAGTGAAAATTGGATTTTTTCAGGGGATGAGGATAATGCTCGTAGCCTTTGGTGGGATGAAGAGAAACTTTTCTATTTTGGCGAGTGGCCTTACATGTACATTGAAGAAAGTATTGGCATAGTTAATGGAAAAAGTAAAAAAACTACTAAATCAATTTTTGTAGCATTAACAACTTTCGAAACTTGGCAAGATTTGAGAAGCTTTACTATGAAGACATTTCACAAGGGGTTAATATGTACCACAAAAGTTGAGGATTTAAAAGATAAAGAACCTCTTAATTTATGGACAACTAATGATTGTGAGGTACTTATAAATAAGGGAAACCCTTTTATTAAAGATGGGGCTTCAATAGAACTAAAAAAATATAATGAAATTCCGGTTAAAGGAAAAATAAAAGTTGACTCAAAAAAAGGATCAGTTTGCAGCATAGAAAAAAGCTTTGAAAATATGACATTAGCTATGGATGTTTTTACATCAATGACAGGTGGGTATGATTATGATATTATCTCTGTTAAAACAGATTTAGGATTACTGCTTTTTGAAAAAAATGCTGCCTTATTTAAAATTAAAGATATAGATTTTAAAACCCAGATAAAAAAATATAAAGGATTTAATATTTACTCAATAAATAATGGGGTAATCACTATTAAGTCTTCTCCAGAATTTACAAGTGGAATATATTCATTAACCCATAGAAATCAGGAATATCTCCATAGTGGATTTACAAAGTCAGAGATGCGAACATGGTATAATCCATGGTTTGGTGGAATGCAGACTGTACCTAGAAATTGGTACGTTGAATCTACAAGTCTATTAAATGAAAAAGTTATAGCAAACTTTGTTAAAATCACCGATACATGTGGAAATCAGTGGCAAGGAATAAAAACCTCCTTGAATATAACTGAAAATGAACAATATAAAGGCTTGAAAATTAATGAATACTATTTGATGCTGCCAGGAGTTCCTGTATTATGTCATACTGCTGAAATTATTAATAATACAGGGGAATTTATGAAAGATATGCTGTTGGGTCATAGAAATTTCTTTAATATTGGAAATGATATGAGGAAGAACTTTATCACTTTTAAAGATTCTAGTAGTGAAATAAAGACTTATAGGGTTGGAGTTGAGTTTTGTGACATTTTTCCAAGTTCATCACTAACTTATGGAAATTATGACGTGGAGAATAAAATTCAGATATATGGAAAAAAGGAAAACTCCATGGCAAGGGCCACTATAAGTGTAGATGATAATGTTTATCTTCTTACAAGGAGTTTAGATATAGCAAGTGACGAAAATGTATTTACAAATCCAATGTTCTATATTTTAACAGATAATCTTATAGATGAAATGATGCTAGATGGCTTTAAAAATATTAGATTTGAAGGTGAAAAAAAATTAATTACAGTGTGTTTACTTTAGCAGGTAAAATTGACGAAAAATAGCAAAAAGTTTATACTAAAATTGTGAATATAAGAAATTTTTAGAAATATATATCTTTTATGTGCCCATATTTACATAGTACTTAATTGCTATGTAAATTTATTGGCTTGCATAATAATTTGTATTTAATTTTTTATTTATAATCAAGGGGTGAAACTATGATAAGAAAGTTAGAGGAACTCATTAGCCTAGCTAAGGAAAGACAAAAGAAAACCATAGCCATTGCTGCAGCTCAAGATAAGGTTGTTTTAGAAGCAGTGGTACAAGCTGTAAAGGATAACATAGTTGATGCTATATTAGTTGGGGATAAGAAAAGAATATTATCTCTAGGTGAAGAATTAGGATTAGACTTATCTAACATGAGAATTGAGGACGAGTGCGATATTAATAAAGCAGCTGCAAAAGCAGTAGACCTTGTAAGTAGGGGAGAAGCACAATTCTTAATGAAAGGTATTTTAGGAACTGCTGATTTACTAAAGGCTGTACTAAATAAAGAAGCAGGACTTAAAACAAGTAATCTTTTATCTCATGTAATGATTTATGAAGTACCAACTTATCACAAGTTATTATTTTTAACTGATGGAGGTATGGTACCTTATCCAGAGTTAAAGGACAAGATTGGAATAATTAATAATGCAGTAAAGGTTGCTCACTCACTTCAAATAGAGAAACCAATGGTAGCACCAATTTGTGCTGTAGAAGTAGTTAATCCTTCAATGCAAGCAACTTTAGACGCAGCAGCTCTAGCTACTATGAATAAAAGAGGACAAATTAAAGGCTGCATTATAGATGGGCCATTAGCTTTAGATAATGCTATTTCTAAGGAAGCTGCACATCACAAAGGAATTGTAAGTGAGGTTGCAGGAGAAACAGATATATTATTAGTTCCAAATATTGAAGCAGGTAACTTCTTAGGAAAATCTTTAACTTACTTTGCTCAAGCTGAAAGTGCTGGAGTTATTGTTGGAGCTAAGTGCCCAGTGGTACTAGTTTCAAGAGCCGATAGTGCTAAGTCTAAGTTATACTCAATAGCATTAGGAGCTGTATTAGTTTAATTTGTAAAATGGGGATGGATTGGATTATTGTTTTATAGCAGCTAATCCATTCCAAAGAATAAATAAATGGGGGGAAAAAAATGAAGAAAGTTATAATGACTGGTAATGAAGCCATTGCAAGAGGTGCCTATGAAGCAGGATGTCATGTTGCATCAGCTTATCCAGGAACACCAAGTACAGAAATACTAGAGAACTTCGCTACATACGAAGGAGTTTATGCAGAGTGGGCTCCAAATGAAAAGGTTGGTTTTGAAGTAGCATCTGGAGCATCAATTGGTGGAGCAAGATCTATGACTACCATGAAACACGTTGGACTAAACGTAGCTGCAGATCCATTATTCACTATGGCTTATGAAGGAGTAAATGGGGGATTTGTAGTTGTAAATGCTGATGACCCAGGAATGCACTCTTCTCAAAATGAGCAAGATAACAGACTTTATGCACCACATGCTAAAGTTGCTATGATTGAGCCTTCAGATTCTCAAGAATGTCTTGATTACATGAGAGAAGCTTTTGAGGTAAGTGAAAAATACGATACTGTAGTTCTATTTAGAGTTACTACAAGAATTTCTCACTCTAAAACTGTAGTAGAACTTGGGGAAAGAAAAGAAGTAAAGGTTAAACCTTATGAAAAAAATATAAAAAAATATGTTATGACTCCAAACCATTCAAAAATAAAGCACTATGAAGTAGAAGAAAGATTAGAAGCATTAAGAAAGTATTCTAACAACTGTAGCTTAAACAGAATTGAAATGGGAGATACAAAGATTGGTATCATAACTAGTGGAATATCTTATCAATATTGTAAAGAAGTTTTTGGGGATAATGCTTCTTATTTAAAGATTGGTTTTAGCTATCCACTACCAGATGAAATGATAAAAGAATTTGCTTCTAAGGTAGAAAAGCTTTATGTAGTAGAGGAAAATGATCCTTATATTGAAAAAGAAGTTAAAGCATTGGGTATTAAATGCTTAGGAAAAGAAATAATTCCAATTTGTGAAGAATTAAATCCAGATATAATAAGAAGAGCTATTTTAGGTGAAGAAAGTAAGGGGAACTATGGTTCGGAACTAAAAGCTCCATCAAGACCACCTGTATTATGTCCAGGATGTCCACACAGAGGAATTTTCCATGCGGTATCAAAATATAAAGATGTAGTAGCTGCAGGGGATATAGGCTGCTATACTTTAGGAATGAATGCTCCATTAAATGTTACTGACACAGTAATTTGTATGGGTGCTTCAATTTCTGGTGGAGTAGGGTTACAAAAAGCGGATATGGCAGATGGAAGACAAGATAAGAAGGTTTTTGCTTTCATTGGGGATTCAACCTTCTATCATTCAGGGGTTACTGGCTTAATTGAAGTTGTATATAACAACAGTCCAATAGTAACTGTAATCTTAGATAACAGCATTACTGGTATGACTGGACATCAAGAGAACCCAGGAACAGGTAAAACTCTTCAAAATAGAGTAGCACCAGTAATTGATATAGAAACACTAGTTATAGGCTGCGGAATTAAGAAAGAAAATATTAGAGTAGTTGACCCTTACAAGCTTGAAGAAACTAAGAAGGCTGTTAAGGAAGCTCATGACAGCACAGAGCCTTTTGTTATTATCACAAAACAACCATGTGCTTTAATAAAGGAAGTAATGAAGAGAAGAGTAAACTTAAAGTGCAAAGTTAATGAAGAAGTTTGTAGAAAGTGTAAAATGTGCTTAAAGACAGGATGTCCAGCACTTAAATTCCAAAAT
Organism: Clostridium punense; assembly: GCF_017874425.1. GTDB lineage: Bacteria > Bacillota > Clostridia > Clostridiales > Clostridiaceae > Clostridium_J > Clostridium_J punense. The sequence goes on along the minus strand of NZ_JAGGLL010000051.1, from coordinate 2,554 downwards.
GGTGTAGTTAGTATTGATGAATCAATGTGTAATGGTTGCGAAGTTTGTAAGCAAGTATGCCCATTTACTGCAATAGAGAAGGTTGGTGAATAATATGAAGGAAGTTAAAAGTATACTATTTATTGGAGTAGGAGGACAAGGTACTATCCTTGCTTCAAAAATATTGTCTGAAGGACTTTTAAGACATGGATATGATGTTAAAATGTCAGAAGTTCATGGTATGGCTCAAAGAGGTGGAAGCGTAACTACTCAAGTAAGATTTGGAGAGAAGGTTTACTCACCATTAATTGAAAAAGGAAAGGCTGATGTAATAGTTGCCTTTGAGAAAAGTGAAGCTTTAAGAGCACTTCCTTATTTAAAGGATGGAGGACACTTAGTTGTTAACGACTATGAAATCCATCCAGTACCAGTTTTAATTGGAGAAGAAAAATATCCAGAGGGAGTTAGCGAAGAATTAAAAAACAGAATTCCTAATACCCTAATAATTAATGCAGCTAAAATTGCTAAAGAACTAGGAAATATTAAAGCACAAAACGTAGTACTACTTGGAGCATTACTTAAGGCTTTAAATCTAGAAGAAATCAACTGGGAGGATGTAGTTGCATCATTAGTACCAGAAAAGGCAATTGAGCTTAATAAAAAAGCATTAAAAGCTGGCATGGAAGCATAATAGAAAATTTTTAGAAGGTAGCCATAAGGTTACCTTCTTTTTATGGTGCAGCAATAGTTTTAGGTTATAAAGTCCTAAGAACATACATATATAAACCTATATAAAACTATAAGATGACATTCTAGTTATGAATAAGTATATAAAGGGTTAATGAAGTGAGATATAAACATTTTACATTAAGAAGAATTATGTATATCTAAAGTGGTTTTGGTCTTAGCTATTTTGAAAAACTTCTTCTTGTAAATTATAATTAGTGAAATAACTTCACTATAGTTTGTTAAAAAGCCTTAAAGACAACAATGTAAAAGTGTACAAGCTAATTCCTTTAATTATTTATTTAAAATTTATAAATTAACTACTATAAAATTTGTCAAAATATTTGATATAATATATACTATTAATAATACCCACAAAAACTTATAATAAAATTTATCTATGGGGGAACATGACTTATTGATAAAGATAACTTGGCTTACCTAAAACTTAAAAAATCGATAAAATAAATTCTTACCTTTAAGTCTTTATATAAGGTCTTAAAGAATTAAATATAATTTTACTAAAGGTAATCAAAGGCTTTTCCGTGATAGACAAAATAAATTAAATGATAAAGCCTATAACAATAAGTATAAATTAAATAACTTCAGAATTAAACTATTTAAGGAGGAAATTACATGTCCATATATACAACGCCCTCACCAGAGGTTATGAAGGTTATAAACAGCTATAAGAAACCCTTTGAAGAGGTTCTGGTATCACAACCTGCAATGCTTCAAGGTAGTTTATATAGAGAAGTAGTATTTAAAAAGAAGGTTTTGGGAAATTTTAGAGAAAATCCTAAGGAATATTTATATTTAGATGAGAATAATGAAATAGTTAATAATAAAAATACAGTGCTAAGATTAGGCAGATTGTTCTTCTATATGGATGCTTTCTTAAGTCAAGATAAAGATAGTATAATTGCAGCTCTTCAAAGAGATGGTGATTTACAGAAAACTAATAATGATTTTGAACAGGCTATTTTTGCTTTAGAGTTAATTAATAAGAAAGAAAAAAGTAAAAAAGATAGTAAAATTGATAAAAATAAAAAGCAAGTGAAAAAAGTTGATGAAGAGGAAACTGCAGTAAAGGGAGTAAAAGAAGTTGAAAACACTTTAACAAAACTTAGTGCCTTAAGAATTAAAACCAATGAAAAGTTAAAGCTGCTTCTAGAGAAAATTGAAGAGGAAAAAGAAAAAAATGAGCACTTTAATGAGTTAATGGTAGAGGTTTTAATGCCATATTATAGAGAAGCTATGGTTTGTAACTACGAAAAGATACAATTAATCTCCATTAATTCAGATTATTATAATGATATTAAAAAAAGAGCTGATAAGGCTAAAAAAAGCTATACTTTGAGGTTCAATACTCGTAACACAGAGCCATTAATGAAGCTTCATTACACTATGGGATACTTTGAAAATCTTTTAAGATCCTATGGAAATATTGCATCAATGAATTATAATCAATACTTAAAGGTTGTTACTAACTCAGGAAAGACTAATGCAGAATACAAGGCATCAGTACTAAAAAATAAGGTTCAGTAATTAAGTCTTAGTATAGAATTATTATATATTTGTCCATAATTATTTGCTTTAACTTAAAACTATAAAACTCTATTAGTAATCAACGGGTTCTTTTGAAATAACTGTATAGAGTGAGGACTTAATGTCTCTTAAATAGAGTGGAATTTATCCTTGTAATAGGAATGCATAAATAAAAAAGCTGCCAAGATAAATCTTAGCAGCTTTTTTTATTATATAGGAATTTCAACTTTTTTTGCGCTAGCAAAATGCCTGGAAGGCCTTGGAATTGAAGGGTTTCAGAATGTATGTAAAAAAGTACCAT
>NZ_JAGGLL010000050.1 GCF_017874425.1 Clostridium punense | reverse complement strand
TCACATATTCATCTTAAACTACTTGTTTATAAATAATAAAATTCTATGAAAATAGAAGTAAATAAAAGATAAATTAAAATTATTGAGGTAGGGGGGACATCTATGAGAAAATTAAATTCACTTCTTAAATATGCCAAGAAGTACAAGAAGAGGTATTTTATTGGTATTGTATTTCTTATAATTGTAGACTTTATACAATTAATACCGCCAAAGATTTTAGGACATCTTACTGATAGCCTATCTCAAGGTACTGCAAACAAGGAGAAGATTACCACTGCTGTAGTAGGAATACTGTTAATAGCAGCAATAATGGCTACTTGTCGTTTTATGTGGAGAATTTATATTAATGGTACTGCTAGATTTGTAGAATATGATATTAGAAGTAAGTTTTTTAAGCATCTTCAAAATCTTTCTACGAGCTTTTATAACAAAAATAAAACAGGGGATTTAATGGCTCTAGCAACTAACGATTTAAATGCAGTAAGAATGGCTTTAGGTCAAGGAATTATTATGTTTTGTGATGCCGTAGTGTTAACTGTAGCTACTCTAATAATTATGCTTAGCATTAACGTAAAGCTTACTTTAATAGCTTTAATTCCACTACCTTTTGTTGCTATAATTTCTAGAAAGTTTGGAAAGAGCATTCATAGAAAATTTACTAAGGTACAAAGCTGTTTTTCAAAACTTACAGATATTGTTCAAGAAAATTTTTCGGGAATAAGGATTGTTAAATCCTTTGTTCAAGAGGAAAAGGAATATGAGAAGTTTTTAAATGAAAATACAAACAATTTCAATGCAAATATGGAATTCATAAGGGTTTGGGGCATATTCTCACCTTTAATAGAGTTAATTGCCTCATTAAGCTTTGTAATTCTAATAGCTATTGGGGGAAGATTTGTTATCTTAGGAAACATTTCCTTAGGAGAATTTATAACTTTTAACATGTATTTGGGAAACCTTGTATGGCCAATGATGGCAATGGGTTGGGTAATTAATAACCTTCAAAGAGGATATGCCTCTTTAGAAAGAATTGAGGAAGTTTTAAATACTCCACCAGAAATAGTTGATAAATATGTAGATAAAATAGAATCTTTAAAGGGTGATATTGAAATTAGAGATTTAACCTTTTTATATCCAAACACAAAGGTGCCAGCATTACAAAATGTTAGCATTACCATAAAAAAAGGTGAAACCTTAGGAATTGTGGGACGTACAGGAAGCAGTAAAACCACATTAATTAATTTACTATTAAGACTTTATAATGTGGAGAGCGGAAAGATTAAGATTAATGGAAAGGATATTAATAAAATTCCATTAAAGGCCTTAAGGCAAAATATTGGATTTGTATCTCAAGATCCATTTTTATTCTCAACTACCTTAGCTGAAAATATAAATTTGGCATTTGATGAGCTAGACATGGATAAAGTAGTTGAAGCAACTAAAAATGCGGATATTTATGATAATATTATAGATTTTCCAGAGGGCTTTGAAACAATGGTGGGTGAAAGAGGCGTAACCTTATCAGGAGGTCAAAAGCAAAGGGCGTCTATTGCAAGAGCTCTCATAAAGAATCCAGATATTTTAATTTTAGATGATTGCCTTTCTGCAGTAGATGCAAAAACAGAAGTGAAAATATTAGATAACTTAAATAAAATTATGAGGGATAAGACTTCTATTATAATTTCCCATAGAATTTCTGCAGTTAAGGAAGCAAGTCAAATAATTGTTCTAGATGAAGGTAAAATAGTTCAAAACGGAACTCACGAAGAACTAAAAAATCAACAGGGAATTTATAAAGAAATCTATGAGAAGCAGCAAATTGAACAAGCAATTATGGCTGAAGGGGAGGTGTAATTATGGAAGGCTTTAATTACGAAGAAGAAAGCTTAGGGAAACAATATGATTCTAAGCTTATGAAAAGACTTTTAAAGTTTGCTAGCCCTTACAAAGGACTTATTCTTATAGTTGTTGCTTTAATGCTTGTAGTAATATGTCTTGACTTATTAATGCCCTATATAATAAAAAATGTTATAGACAATAATGTTAATTCAAGCAAAGCTGTCTATAGCATTACTGAGGCTGAAAGAGATAAGTCAGTAAAAATAGGCGATAAGTTTGTAGTCAGAGGAGAGTTGTCAGAAGGGGCAAAGGGAGCCTTAGTTTATAACACAAGTAATGAACCTTTTATAGTTGAAGGAATTGTAGAAGAAAATACTTCCTTTGATATTAAAGATAATAAGCTAGTACAAGGTAAAAAGGAATTTAAAGCTTATAAAATTACTAAAAATGATTTAGCTATATTAAGAGCACAGGATTTAAAATCAATAAATACAAGCGCTATATATGTATTAGCGATTTGTATTGCTATGTTCGTATTTAATTACACTCAAATATTTATCCTGCAATATACAGGGCAAAAAATAGTGTATAACATCAGAGCTACTGTATTTAAGCATGTAGAGGGACTTTCACTATCTTTCTTTGATAAAAATCCAGTGGGAAGATTAGTTACTAGGGTAACTAATGATGTAGAAACTTTGAATGAAATGTACACATCGGTTTTAGTTTATTTGTTTAAAGATATTTTCCTATTATTGGGTATAATAATTGCAATGTTTATTCTTGATGTAAAACTTGCAATAGTATCTATAGTAACATTACCAGTAGTTATAGCTTTAACTATGGTGTTTAGAAAATATGATAGAGAGGCCTATAGGAAGGTTAGAGCTAGACTTTCAAGAATAAATTCATCACTTTCAGAAAATATTACAGGAATGAAAACTGTTCAAATTTATGGAGTTGAAGATAAGAAGTTTAGAGAGTTTGACAATATAAATAACTCTTATTCTCATGCTGCTATGGAGCAAATAAAAGTTTTTGCTATCTTTAGACCTTTAATGGATATGGTTTATCAATTAGCTCTTGCAATTTTAATTTGGGTAGGAGGAAGAGAAGTACTAGGCATGGATATTAATCTTGGAGTTTTATATGCTTTTATAAGCTATATACAGAAGTTTTTCCAGCCAATCTTTGATCTTTCAGAGAAGTTTGATATACTTCAGTCTTCTATGGCCTCCTCTGAGAGAATATTTATGCTATTAGATAATAATAGCATAATTAAAGATATTGACAAGCCAGTTGAGGTAAACAGGTTAAAAGGAACTATTGAATTTAAAAATGTTTGGTTTGCTTATAATGATGAAGATTGGGTTTTAAGAGATGTGAGCTTTAAAATAAGTGCAGGGGAAACCATAGCTTTTGTTGGAGCTACTGGTGCTGGAAAAACATCAATTATAAGCTTAATTAGCAGGCTATATGATATACAAAAGGGAGAAATACTAATTGATGGTATAAATATAAAAGACATGAAGCAAGAAGATTTAAGAAGAAACTTAGCAACGGTTCTTCAAGATGTATTTTTATTCACTGGAGATATTAAAGGAAATGTAAGATTAAACAATGAAGATATTAGTGACGAAGATGTAGTAAAAGCTTGTGAACATGTTAATGCTAATGTGTTTATTGAAAAACTTCCTGAAAAGTATGATGCAGCGGTAAACGAGCGGGGTTCAACTTTTTCACAAGGAGAGAGGCAGCTTATTGCTTTTGCAAGAGCACTAGCATTTAATCCGCCTATTTTGGTCTTAGATGAAGCTACAGCAAATATTGATACAGAAACAGAAAGCTTGATTCAAGATGCTCTAAACAAATTAACACAAGGAAGAACTACTATTATTGTTGCCCATAGATTATCAACTATAAGAAATGCTGACAAGATTATAGTTCTGCATAAGGGAAAAATTAGAGAAATGGGTAATCATGAAGAACTTCTTCAAAAACAAGGACTTTATAGTAATCTTTATAAATTACAGTATGAAGGACAATAGTATAAGCCATTATGAACCTTTGAGTTCATAATGGCTTTGTTAGTCTTTATTGTAATATCATGAAAAGGAGAAATTCTGTTTTACAATACTTTCAATACTATTACAGTAGTTGTAAGTTTATAGATATGAACTTTAATTCTGTCATATAAACATTTTGCATTTTTTAGTTAATAACTTAGTTTTCTTCGTAGGAATAGATGTGTTTATTCACATAGCATTTCGAGAAATTACAGGACATATAATTTCTTCATATAAATTATTAATTTCAAGGCTTAATTTATACTCAAGTAATCCAAAGAAAGGTTAATTTTCTATAAAATAAAAAATGCTAGCAAAAAATGCTAGCAACCTAAGTTATTTATGGGGGAAACATTCAAACTATAATTAGTATGAATGTGTAATAGCAATAATAAATTATAATTTAAACCTTTAAATAGCTTATTCCATCAAGGGGAATTAAAACTTGTGGAGAAGGTTCGTCTCCAACTAAACCTATAGCATAGACAGTATAATATTTATCTGACCTTAATCTGATATTAGGTATATATAATATTGGAATTTCGGTTCCAGCAAGTCTTACTTCTAAGGTGTATCTTCCAATGGGCACTTCAATATAGCCTTCTACATCCTTGAATTGAACATCCTTAAATAAAATTGTGCCATTTGGAAGAGCTATGTCTACTGATGGTGCATTTGAAATTAAATGAGCAACTCTTACTTTTGCTTTACCAGCTGTAGGATTTGTAAGAGGTTTTTCCACTGCTGGAAGAAGAGAAAAATCATTGTTTGTATCTCTTATAGCAGCTACAGTGATTACACTGCTTGGTGGCACAAACAAATCTGTTTCAATTGCAGGATTTGTTTTGTTTCCAGTAGGGTAAACTTTAACATTATATGTTCCGCTTGGTAGTTTAACATAATCAGTAAATTCCCTGTAGTTAAAATTTTTTACTAGTAAACTATCATTAACATAAACATCTACTGTAGGAGCTTTTGCAGCAGCATGTAATAATCTAACATAGGACATCATATTTTCATTTTGAATATTACCAGTTTGGGTATTACCATTTACAGTGGTATTTGAATTTCCGGCAGTACTGGTATTTCCCATCATATCATCACTTCTAAAATATCTATTAGGCTGATAATACATTTTTTACCTCACAATTGAATGTTTCTAAAATTAATATATGAGAAACCTAAAAATTGGTGATTATTAAAATATAAAAAAATAAAAAAAATTTAAAATAAATTTCGACATGAAGTGATAAAAAGCTTATTATTTCATAATTAATAAAGTTCTAAACAACATAAAAGCCATGAATAATCAGGGGTACTCCTAAATTATACATGGCTTCATTATTAAATAAGTAGTATTGCTTCTAAAACAGTGTAGTTGCTAAAACATATCTTTTCTTCGTAAATATATAATTACTACAATTGTAATAAATAGCACTATAGAGGTCACTGTACCAAAACCTAAGGAAGAATTCGCAAAAGGCACTCCACCTACATTCATTCCAAAAAGCCCTGATACTAGGGTAGGTATGGCCAATACAATGGTTACAGAAGTTAAATTTTTCATAACTAAGTTTTGGTTATTTGATATTATTGAGGCAAAAGCATCCATGGTGCCACTTAAGACATCGCTATATATAGTACACATTTCTATGGACTGTCTATTTTCAATTATGACATCTTCTAAAATGTCCTTATCTTCATCATATTTTTGTAACACTTCTAGTTTTAAAAGTTTCTCTAATGTTATTTCATTAGATTTCAATGATGTTGAAAAATAAACTAAAGATTTTTGTAGGGCTAGAAGTTGTATAATTTCTCTGTTTTTTAAAGATTTGTATACAGTTTTTTCTATAAGTAAACTTTTTTTATTTATTTGTCTTAGATAAATTAAATAATAGTTAGATATTCTTGATAGAATTTGAAGCATAAATCTAATCTTTTTAAAAGTGAAAAAAGATGGTATTTTTCTGTTTATAAAATCTGTTAATATCTTACTATTCTTTAAACAAACTGTTACTATAGTATTTTTGGTGCTAATTATAGCTAAAGGATATGTATCATAGGTAAGGGAATTAGCATCTATATCAGTAAAAGGAATGTCTAAAATTACTAAAGTACAATCATCCTCTATTTCTATACGAGATCCTTCCTCCTCATCAAGTGCTGCACGTATGAAATCATTGGGGATATTAAGTTTTTGTGCTACTAACAAAATCTCCTCATCAGAAGGAGCAATCAAGTTAATCCAGGAACCCACTTCTATATCCTCAACACTATTTAAATTTCCTGCTAAATCACTTTTGTATATGGAAATCATTATATCACCTCCATATCTTAGGCTAATAAATATTTATGATTATGTCAATAATATTTGACAATATGGCATTAATTAATCATAATAGTAATGGAATATTAATAAATTTATACATAAGTTATTATTTTTGCATAGTTTATTAAATTTTGTAAACTATTTTTAGTGGAGGTTTTTATGGGGTTTGTTGATTTACTGTTCATTGCTCTTGCGGTATCCTTAGATGCCTTTGGTGTAGCTTTATGTATTGGATTAAATGATAGAGCAACTAAGGGACAAAAATTATTATTTGGAATATCTTTTGGGTTTTTCCAATTTTTATTTTCTCTTATTGGTGGACTTGGGGGAAAAGTCTTCACTGAGAAAATTGCATCTGTACCAGCAGTGGTAGGAGGAATCATTATTGCTATTGTAGGGGTATTAATGATTAAGGAAGGACTAGAAAATAAAGGAGAATGTCCTATACTACAACCTAAGATGTATGTTATATTAGGAGTATCTGTTAGTATTGATGCCATAGTAGTTGGTTTTGTAACTTTATCAAATATAGAGGCTATTTATACCTTACTTACTTATACTTTAATTATTGGAGGAATTACTCTTGTAATGAGTATTTTTGCTTTCATAATTTCTAGATATTTAAGCAAAATAGAAGTAGTAGGTAAATATGCTGACTATATTGGAGGAGTTATCTTAATATTATTTGGACTAAAGATGATATTTTTTTAAGAAAGGATGAAAACAATGATTAACAAACTAAGAGATCTTAAATCTTACGAAGCTTTTAATTTTTTTAGAGAAATGAATGAAATACCAAGAGGTTCAGGAAATGAAAAGGCCATTAGCGATTGGCTAGTTAAATTTGCAAAAGACCGTAATTTAGAGGTAATACAAGACAACGCTTTAAATGTTATTATAAAGAAACCTGGAACTGCAGGTTATGAAAATGCACCAACTGTAATTCTTCAAGGACATATGGATATGGTTTGCGAAAAGAACCAAGGAACAGTTCATGACTTTGAAAAGGATCCAATTGCTTTCATAGTTGATGGAGATACTTTAAAAGCTAATGGAACTACCCTAGGCGCAGATAATGGTATAGCTGTTGCATTTGGTCTTGCTATCCTTGATTCAAATGATATACCACATCCTCCAGTAGAATTACTAGTAACTACTGAAGAAGAAACAGGTATGGGTGGAGCAATGAACCTAGACCCTGCTAATTTAAATGGTAAAATGTTAATAAATATAGACTCTGAAGAAGAAGGAACATTATTAGTAAGCTGCTCAGGCGGAATTAGATCTAAAATGTCTGTTCCAGTTCAATACGAAGATATATCTGAGAATTATAGCACTTTAGCTATAAGAATCAGAGGACTTAGAGGCGGACACTCAGGAATGGAAATTAACAAAGAAAGAGGAAACTCAAATAAGTTAATGGGAAGATTCTTAATGGATTTAAACTCAATAGTAGATTTTAAATTAGCTTCAATTAATGGTGGAGCTAAAATGAATGCTATTCCAAGAGAAGCTGATGCTATAATACTAGTAAGAGAAGAAGACGTTAACAAGGTTCAAGATAAGGTATGTGAGTGGGGCAAAATATTTGCAAACGAGCTACAGGGAATTGACCCAGACTTAAGCTTGAAAGCTGAAAATATAAATGAAAATGTTACAAGAGTATTTAGTGATGACAGCAAAACTAAAGTGTTAAGAATGTTATTCTTAATGCCAAATGGAATTAAGTCAATGAGTATGGCAATAAAAGATTTAGTACAAAGTTCTACAAATATTGGAGTAGTTACAACTACTAATGACTCTGTAGTATTTGATAGTGCTGTTAGAAGCTCTGTTAAAAGCTTAAAGAAAGCAATTTGTGACGAAATGATAGTTCTTACTGAGATATTAGACGGAAGTATTGAATTTGAGTCTGATTATCCAGAATGGCAATATAATCCAAACTCGGAAATTAGAAATGTATTTGAAAAAGTATATGAAGAGATGTTTGGAAATAAACCTCATATTTCTGCTATTCATGCAGGTCTTGAGTGCGGTTTAATTAGCGACAAATTTAATGGAAACATAGATCAAATTTCCTTTGGACCAAATATTTACGATGTTCATACTCCAGATGAGCATATAAGCATTTCATCTGTAGATAGAATGTATAGTTACTTACTAGCAGTTTTAAAGGACATTAAGTAGAGTAGTACTCATATAAACATAAAGACTTCCTGTGTAAAGGAAGTCTTTTAATATAAGTTATTGTATTAACTGAAACTTATTGAGAAATAGGAGTTTTTAGTGTATACTTATAATAATGAAATATATGTGGGTGATGGTATGGATATAGTACAATGCCTAAAGGATAATAATCTTAAAGCAACAAGATCCAGAATAAAAATCATGGAGATAATATCTAATTCTAATGAGTGTCTAAGTGCAATGGATATTTATACAAAGATTGACGGAGAAAGCATAGAAATAGATTTATCTACAGTATATAGAACTCTCGAAGCCTTTTACACTCATGGGATTGTGGAAAAGTTTGACTTAGGAGAGGGCAAGTATAATTATAAGCTAAAGGATAAAGGTCATAAACACTTGATAGAGTGTGAAGTATGTCATAAACATGTAGAAATAGATTGTCCAATGCAACAGGTTCAAGAATATGTAAAAGCAAAAACAGGGTTAACCCTATTAGATAGTTGTGTTAACTTGAATAAAGGAATATGTAAGGATTGCAGTTCAGAGAATAAAAAACAATAGGAACGTGGATAGTATTCCTTTACTTTCCACGTTCCTTTACTGTTTTTCTGTATATGGAGTTTATAAGTTACAACTTTATAAGGAGCTTTGTTTTCTAATCCCTTTACATCAATAATTGCAAAATTACCATCAGAGAATTTTATCTCATAGCTTTCTACTGAGTAAAGCTTATGTTTGTTAAAAATTCCGGTAGTGGTGTAATTTTTTATAGCATAGTCTAAATCCTTGCATCTATATGAGGTATATTTGCTATTTATTATTGAAAATACTATTATTGCGAAGATTAAAGAAAGTAGCAATAGTTTTAATTTGTTATGTTTTTTTAGATATAGTTTTTTTTGAGATTTCTTCTTTGTTCTTATTATCTTTGTACTCAAGGTACACACCCCCATAAAATATTAAGGTGAAAAATTATAATTATATAATATACAATAAATGGAAAAATGTCAATAATTTACAATAAAGGAGCTGGAAAAATGGAATTTTCTTCTTTAGTTTTGATGGAAAAGGATAGAAACACTAATTTCTTAACAAAGGAGTTAGGAAGCTATGAAGTTGGAGATGGTGCGGAGTATGTTACTAAATTATTCTTTGATGGTGAGAATATAAATATGTATTTTGACACTCATAAAGATGTAGAAGAGTGGGAATTTACTGCCATTTATGATTTGTTTGATGAAGAAGTTTTTAAAAATAAAGGATTTTATATTGAGGCTTATGATGAAGAATATAATCCTACTTGGATTGTAAAGTTTCCTTATGATGAGGATTATAATCTAGTTAAAGATAAGATTAATGAAATATGCGGTTTAATTAGTGATGCCATGGGAAAAACATTTAATGATATTTTAGATAAAAAAGAACAATATATGTAAAAATTATGTATAATAACCTATAGGATATAATATTCATACTAATTGAAGCTTAAGGAAAGATTTTATTAAAACCTTTTAGAAGCAGAAGGGTTTTGTGGGTTAAGACATAGGGGGAATTATGCGATTAGAATATATTAATAGAGTCAAAGAAAATGAAGTTTTAGGAAAAAATATCTATACTAATGATGGTTTAGTTTTATTAAGAGCTGGAGTAAAGTTAAAAACACAGTACATAAAAAAACTTCATGAATTAGGAGTATATTATATATATGTGGAGGATGAAAGGCTAGAAGACATAGACGTAGTAGATGATAAGTTAAATTTACTAAAACAAGAAACAATGAAAAGTCTATCCTCAATAATGAAAAATACAGGCATGCTAGATAAAAATAATACAAAACAATGTTTAGCCATGCTAGATGAATTGATAGATTATGTTTTAGAGCTAGGTGATGTGAATAAAAGTTTATATGATATTAAAACTCATGATAACTATACTTTTCTGCACTGCATTGATACAGCGTTAATGTGCACATTTTTAGGGTTATCTTGTAATATGACTAAGGAAAGTATTAGGGAGGTAACTATTGGAGGGTTGCTTCATGATTTGGGAAAGATAAAAGTTTCAAGTACAATTATTAACAAAAATGGGCCATTGACTGATGAAGAGTTTGAGGAAATGAAAAAACACCCTATTTATGGTAAGGAACTACTAGAGGAAAATATAAATATACCCCATTCTTCAATCGTAGGCATTGAGCAGCATCATGAGAAAGTTAATGGTAAGGGATATCCTTATGGACTTACAGGCAATGAAATCTCTAAATACGGAAAAATAATCTGTATATGTGATGTGTACGATGCTGTAAGTAGCGATAGAAGCTATAGAAATAAATTTAATCCTAGTGATGCCTATGAACTTATTTTAGCAGGTTGTGGAAGTAGTTTTGATAGTAGCATAGTCAAATCTTTTAAAGAGACTTTCTCAGTATATCCCTTAGGATGTTGTGTTAGACTTTCTAATGGTATAGAAGGTTATGTAATAAAGCAAAATAAAAATTTTCCTGATAGGCCTGTGCTAAGAATACTTTATGACAATGAAACAAAAATACCAATAAAGTTTTACGAAATAGATTTATTAGAAACTCCAAACCTAATAATAGAAAGAGTTATATAATTATACATAATAATAATTTTTAAAAAGTAAACTAGCAAAGAAAGTAAAAACTGCTGGTTTAAATTTATTTTGATTATATTGGGAGGATTAAAGTGAAGGTTTCAAATATAAAAGCTATTATTACTGAAAAAGATTTAAATAATATATTAAATGATGTGCTTATAAATTATGCAAAGGTACCAGAACTAAAGATTACAAATATTATAATTAACAAGTATATAATAATCTCAGGGGTTTACAATACAAAGGTTAAAATTCCTTTTGAAGCACAAATTTCAATCATAGAAGTTATAAATAATAAAGTAACCCTAGTTTTGCAAAGTGTAAGTATTAAAAGGATAAGCATCAATAAGAGTATTAAAAAATATATTATGCAAAAGGTTATTAAAGAATTTAATGAAATTGGAGTTTCTGTAATTAATGACGTTGTAAAAATTGATTTAGATAAAATTTGTAAGGTGATTCAAATAGTTAGCTTTAATTTAATAGGCATAAATCTTATTCCAGGGGGACTAGATGCTGAATTCAGTGATTTTAACTTTTTTAGTGAGGAATTAGAAAAAAAAGAAACCAATGAAGTAGTAACTGAAAAAGAAATTTTTGTAGAAGATCAGAAAATCATTAATAAATGTTTAGATAGTTCTTATTGTAATAAAGAAAATGGAACAATTAGTTATTCAGCCCTTAGAAGAAAAATAAAAGGAAGATTTCCGAACAAATTCAGCAAAATACAAGAATTTATACTTTTAATGCCTGATATACTTTCTCTTCTTTTAAGGTTATACAAAGATAGAAGGGTAAAAAAAGATATAAAAATAACAATATCAATAGCATTAGGTTACTTGTTATGTCCAATTGATATACTTCCGGATTGGATACCACTTATAGGAACCTTTGATGATATTACAGTAACTGTATTTATATTAAATAAGATATTTTGTAATATTCCTGAAGAGGTTATCATGGAAAATTGGGAAGGCGAGAAAAATATAGTAGAGTTAGTTAAAAAGTATGTAGAGTACTTGTCAAAGATTATGGGAATCAAGAAGATAAATAGCATCATAGGATTTTGCAGTAAAGTCATGGAGAAGGGATATAACTTTTTTGTAGAATAGACTATAAGGAGCATTAAGATGGCAAAGAAATATTATGGAATTAAAAAAGGCTTTGATTCAAAGGAAAATAGGGTTGTAGAGAATATTTTCGTTGAAAGTTGGGACGAATGTTTAAGTTATGTCAAAGGAGTCAAGGGAGCCATATACAAAAGTTTTCAGTCCTTAGATGAAGTGAAAACGTATTTAAGCGATGATACTAAAATATTAAAAAAAGGTGTAGATAATTATCCCTTAGATGTACCACATGCATATGTAGACGGAAGTTTTAATACTGCTACAGGTAAATATGGTTATGGAGTAGTAATTATATTAAAGGGCAGTATTATACATTTAGAATCTGGCACAGCTGAGAATGATTCAGAAAAATCTTTACGACAAATTGCCGGTGAACTTAAAGGTGCTATTAGAGCAGCACAGTTTGCTGCAGAGAAAAAATTTAAAGAGATTGTGATATTTCATGATTATGAAGGTATATGCCATCATGCCACTGGAGGTTGGGAGAGAAGGGATAAATCATCACAAGAGTATTTTGAAAAGATGAAAGACATTAGAGAAATTAATAATCTAAATATTATATTTGTAAAAGTAGATAGTCATACTAATGATTTATTCAATGAACTAGCAGATGAAGAGGCAAAAAAAGGGGCTGGACTTTGTCCTAGTGGGGCCGTTGAGAAACTAATTAGAAATGCTAAAATAAAAGTCAATAGTGGAGATATTAAGGATAAGCTACTAGATTTAATTTCTGAGAATAATTGTGACAACATAATTGTTGAGGAAAGCTATAATATACTAAATGGATTCTCACAATCTATAGCTGAGAATATACTTCAGCTTCAGAATGAAGATGATTTAATGAAATATATAGAAAAGTTAAAAGATAGCGAAAAAAAATCATTAATTAAAGAACTTTGGATGAGAATAAAGGAAAAATAGATTGTAGATAAAAAATATAGTTTTTAGATACTATGCCAATTATACAATATATAATTTTAATGGATTAATTTAAGAAAAAATGCACATTATATATTTATAATATGAGAAAGGGTGTGCATTTTTATGAAGATGTTAATGAAATTAGCCATGGTTGGGACTGCCGTTGGATTAGCTGCTAACTATGGAATGCCAATGATGAATAGAAGAACTAAAAAGAGAGTAAAAAGACAAGCTAAAATGATTCAAGGAATTGTAGGTAGCATGTTTGGCAATTTAGTTGGAGCATTAAGATAATAGATAAATGCTATCCACTTAGTGGATAGCATTTATTTATTATCTTAATGTGACTAATTTCACAGTAGTAAAGTAAATTATAGTGAAATTATATTAATAAAAGTATAATTTTGAGCGGATATATAATTTTATATAAGGATTGTTATAAAATGACAAATAATCTATATGTTGTATGTTTTAAGCACAGAGTACTCTTATAATTAGTTGCTAATAGTAAAATATTATAAATTAATATACAATTTTGCTTAAAAATATTAAAGAAATATAATTTTAAACAAAATTAATTTCAGAATATGTAGAAATTTTTGCAATTTTGTACCTTTTTATGCTATAATAATTAATAATATAGTGGCGATAAAATATTATAAATCATTGTAGTTAAAACTATTTTAAAGAAAAGGACGATAATTTTTATGAAGATTTTATCTTTGGGGGAAAAAATTAAATTAAGAAGGAAAGAACTTAATTTAACTCTTAAAAATCTTGCTGGAGACAGAATTACAGCTGGGCAAATTAGTCTTGTAGAATCAGGAAAATCAAATCCAAGTATGGATTTATTAGAATATTTGGCTACAACTTTAAATGTTAGTGTAGAGTATTTGATGGAAACTGAAGAGACTCAAGCAGACAAAATATGCAAGTACTATGAAAATATAGCAGAGTCAAATATTTTAAATTGTGAGTTGGGACAAGCGGAAAAAAATATTGAGACATCTTTGTTTTATGCTGATAAATATGGACTAGAAATTAGGAAAGCTAAAAACCTTTATTTCAAGGCAATAATTTATGAGAAAAAGAAAGATAGTGCTCTTGCTCAGCAATTCTTATTGACGGCAAACAGTTTTTTTATTAAAAATAATCTTAGTGAGGATGTTATAAACACATTTATTTTGTTGGGAAGAATTACTTTAAATTTAAAGGCGTATCATTCGGCTTATAGTTATTTCCAACAAGCAGAGAAAGTCTTTCAAGATAGTAATTTAGGAGATGATTTCTTAATCGGTCAAATTTATTATTATATTGGGTGCACCTTCTTCAAGTTGGGTATTATTGAAAAGGCAATAAAATATTCTTATTTAGCTGAGGAAAAATTCAAAAAAATTGATGATAAAAAAGCTTATGCGGCTTCATTAATGGATTTATCTAAGGGGTTTGCTGAAAAAGGAGATATGCAAAGTGCCATATTATACTCAGAAAAGAGTATGAAGATTTACAGAGAAATAAGTAATACTAGCTATATTGGGGATATAGAAAACGATATGGGAAAATTATTCTCTGAATTTGATGATTTAAATGAATCCTTTAATCATTTATTTAAGGCAAAAGATATAAGAGAAAAAGCTCATGATAATAAAATTGTTGAGACTTTATGTAATATTTGTGAAAATTACATAAAGCTAAAGGATGAAAAAGGATCTAAGGAAATACTAAATAAAATCTTAGATCAATTAGAGAATAGTAGTGATAAAAATGAAAGAACTCTTTGCAATTATTATCTATTAAAATATAGAGTAGAACTTTTAGAAGGAAAGCTAAGTGAGGCTGAAAATACATTAATTCAAACCCTTAACTTTGTAACTAAAATGGGCTATAAAAAAGAAAGCGCAGAAATTGCTATTATTTTAGGAAAGTTTTATATTGATAATGGAAGAGATAATGAAGCTGCAAAATATTTAAATGATGGAGTAAAAGCTTTAAATGATTTAAATATATTAAAGGACTTTTGATAGTGGGTGATAAGGTTGGAAATATTATCGACAGGGGAAAAAATAAAAAGAGCTAGAATTTATAAGGGATTAACTCTAAAAGATATTTGTGAAAATAAAGTTTCAGTTTCAAAAATGAGTTGTATTGAAAACAATAAAGTTATAGCAGAAGATTGGATACTAGAGTATATTAGTGAAAAACTTCATTTGGACTTAAATTATTTAAAACATGATGTTAGAGAACAAATTGAGGAAAATATAAAAGCCTTTTATGGAGATGAAGAAGTTAGCAATAAGATAGAAGAAATATTGTACAATCTAGAATATGCTGAGAGATATGAATACTACGACTTAGCATGTAAACTTCTTCATATACTATTTAAAATATACTTAGATAAAGAAAAGTATGAGGATTTAAGCGTTATTATCCCTAGATATTATGATATGTGTCAGAAATCAAAGGATGAAATGCTTAGAGTAGATTATTATATGGCTATTGCTAAATATCTATTTATTAATAGAGAATTTGGACAAGCTTGTAGTTATTACACAACTGTAAAAAAGACACTAAAAGAAATGAATAATAGGCACTCAATCCAGTATGCAAAGGCTACCTATAATGAGTGTGCATGTTATATTATGCTAAGAGAAGATGAAAAAGCTTATAACATGTTAAAAGAACTAGAGGAGATTATAAGTTTAACATATGACAGCGTATTAAAAGGTGAGATTTATCAGATTTTAGCAATGCTGTGCATATCTTTAGGGATAGATAAGTTTAATGAATTTGAGCAGAAGTCACTTCAGTGTTATGGAAGTAATTTTGATAAAAAATGTAGAGCATTACATAACTTTGCTTGTTCTATGTTTGAAAACAATCAAAGAGAACAGGGATTGGCGTATATTAATACAGCAGTACAAGAGTTTCCTAAGGAAGACAAGCATGTATTATGTGATTTTTTAGTTTTAATCATTGATACTTTAATAGAGCATTCAGAATTAGACCTAGCTCAAGAACATTGTGACAATATGTTAAATTTAGCTATTACTCTTGATAATCTAGTTTATATAGAAAGAGCATACTATTTTAAGGCATCTATTTTGTTAAAGCAAAACAATTTTATAATGGCAGAAACTTATATGAATTTATCTCTTGACACTCTTGTTAAGTTTGGTACTAAAACTCAAATATATAAGAGATATTTAGAAATGGGGAGTATGTATCATAATCTAGGAGAAGTGAAGGATGCTGTTAAATTTCTTAATTTAGCTTTACAGCTCGAGAAAAAAATATAATATATAAAAGCTACATAGATAAACTATGTAGCTTTTATATATTATTGGAATTTATTTATAATTGATTGCTTTGCTTTAATTTCTAAAGTATCATCAAGATTTGTTAGACATATCTCATCATATTTATTTTCAAGGGCCAATTTTATCAATCTATCTGCAAGCTCAGGGTTTTTCGATAGAAGACTTCCGTGAAAATAAGTGCAATAAGTATTTTTATATATGCAACCTTCTTTCTGGTCTTCTCCATTATTACCCTTACCAAGTTTTACTACACCTAAGGGCTTTAAGTCATTAGTATAGGTTCTACCAGAATGGTTTTCAAAACCAACGTAGGTTTCATCAAATTCTTCATTGTAAATTATAGTATTTCCAATGAATCTTTCATTACCAGCCTCTGTATATATGTCTATAATTCCAAGACCTTCTAACTTCTCGCCCTCGAAGGTTGTATAGTGTTTTCCAAGTAGCTGATAACCACCACATATGCTTAAAAAAACTTTTCCATGTTCAATATAATTCTTAATAGAGTCCCTCTTATTTTCTATCAAATCTTGAGAAACTATAGATTGTTCATAATCTTGTCCGCCACCAAAGAAAACTATATCGTATGCATTTTCTTCAAAATTATCATTTAACGAAACGTTAATAATATTAACTTTAATTCCACGCTGCTCAGCTCTATGTTTTAGTACAAGAATATTTCCCATGTCTCCATAGACATTTAATAAATCGGGATATAAGTGACATATATTTAGTTCCATATATTCATCATTCCTTACCATAATTTTTCAATATATCCTTCGCTAAATAGTAATTTTCTAAGATGTAGCATTGCTGTATAGGTAGCTAGAATATATGTTGTATTGTCTGTAGTGTCTTTAAGTCCACTTAAAAGTTCTTCATCATTTTCACATAAAACAAATTTATCTCTGTTAAAACCAGCAATCTTTAATCTAATTGCCATATCATAAAGTCTCGTACCAGAAATTATAATATTATCTACGGTTAAGGTATTAAGCTTTTCAAAATTCACATCCCAAATCCAAGAAACGTCTGTTCCATCTGCGTAATTGTCATTTAAAATTACTGAAAGATTTATTGGTTTTTTATCTAATAAAATCGTGTTAAGTGCTTGATCAAGCCCCGCAGGATTTTTAACTAAAATGATCTTTAGTTCTTTACCATTTATAGATATTGTTTCTTGTCTTCCAAAGCTAGTGCTTTGGTTTTGAAGAGATGTCCTAATAGCCGAGTTATCAACGTTAAACTCTTTTCCAACAGCATAAGCACATAGACCATTATATATATTATATTCACCAGCCTGGTTTATAAAATATGTATCATCATTAAAAATCACTGTAGAGCCTTCTGGAGTTAACTCTAATATTTCATCAACATGATATTTTAATGTAGGTCTTTTATATCCACACTCACTACAAAAATAACTGCCTAAATGGTTATATGTAACAAAATCGTAGTTATATGGGCTTTTACATACCTTGCAGAATTTACTATCTGCATTGACAGAGACTTTGTTATCTTCTCTCAAGGATTTATTAAAACCATAATAAACTATAGGATTAGGTATATCTAATTTCCCAAGAAGAGATTCATCACCATTTAAAACTAGCTTAGTATTAGGAGTTTTAAGAATTCCCTCTAGTATTTTTGAATAGGTTGTATATACCTCACCATATCTATCTAATTGATCTCTAAATAAATTAGTAACAGTAATTAAAGTAGGTTTTAAATCTTCTGTAATTAACTGAAGGTAAGCCTCATCTACTTCGATAACTGCAAACTTATCAGTATTTTGGCTGAAAAAACTATAGTTTGAAATAAGTGAACTAACAATTCCGGTATTCATGTTAGCACCAGTGTTGTTTGTTATTACTTCTTTGCCACTTTCTTTTAATATATTGCAAATCATACTAGTAGTAGTAGTTTTGCCATTAGTTCCAGTAACTAAAATAGTTGTATAACCCTTAGAAACTGTACTAATTATATGTTTATCGAAAAAAAGAGCAATTTTACCAGGAAAATTAGATCCACCTTTAAATAAAAGTTTTGAAGTTTTCAAAATAAGTTTTGAGGTAATAATAGCTAAAAATGAATTAATCTTTATTTTAGACACTTCCTTTTTAATTTTTTTCATAAGTTTTAAAGATATATTTATATGAATTTTAAATTATTACAGGATTTATACATTAATATGACTTAGTTTCACCTTAATATATTTTTAAATTAAAAAAAGTTTAACACTATAATAATTAAACTATATTTGTTTTCCTAAGCGCAACAAATATATTAATGAAAATCTACAGTAGTATATTATAACATATAATGATAAAATAATCCTACTACATATTTATAGAATTTTGTCACTAATTTAGTTAAAATAGTTTTAGTTGTAATAGAATTAAGTATTGAAGGTGAATTAATGAAAAAGATTGGATATTTATATGCTATAGTATCTGCAATACTCTTTGGTAGTGCAGGGCTATTTGTAAAACTCGGCCAAACTCAATTAGATTCTGTAAGCTTACTTACAGTACAATATGTTATTGCTGTAACTATAATGTTTATAATCTTGTTTTTCAAGGACAAAAAAGCCCTGAAAGTTAATAAAACTCAGTTGAAGGATTTAGCTATTCTTGGTGTGGTAGGAAATAGCTTTATGACTGTGTTTTACTATCTTTCTTTTAACTACTTGCCTGTAGCAATGACTACAGTGCTATTAATGACCTATCCCATAATGGTTTTTTTCTATGCAGTTATAAAAGGTAAAGAGAAATTTAAGGGCTCTAAGATACTCATTGTAATCATGGCATTTTTGGGTTGCATTATTTCTTTGGATTTAGTTAATGCAGAAACGAGCTATTCTCTGATGGGAATAGGTTTTGGACTACTAGCAGCAGTGTTTTATGCCTTTATGAATATATTTTCTGAAAGAAATTTATCTCAGGTAACGCCCCTGGCAATTAATGGGTACTCAACTTTATTTTCTTTAATCTCTCTAATCATTTATAAATTTCCTCATTTCTTGTTTAGGGGTGAGGTAGATTTAAAAACCTATGGATATATTACAATTCTGGCTGTATTTTGTGAAATTATACCACTTACCTTACTTTATGCTGGAATTAAGTATATTGGTTCAGTTAAGGTTTCTATAATATCAAATTTAGAAATCCCTACTTCAATAGTGCTATCATATTTTTTATTAAATGAAAGTATTTCAATAATACAATTAATAGGAACTATTATAGTTATTTATTCAGTTTATTTAATTAAAATAAAAGAATAAAAAAAGAATTGTGCTACACAATTAGGTGGAGTGAATAACTTTATGTATAATATTGACGGTTTAAATTCATGAAAGTGTATTATTCGTTAAAGTTTAAAATTTTTCTTGCATTTTATAATAAAAGTAGTAATATATAATTATGGAATGCTTTTAAGTACAAGCTCACTAATTATGTAAACGTTAAACATTGAAATTTCGGGGGTAAGAATTATGAATTTAAACTGTTTAGAAGAATTGCATATCAGCACTTCTAAAAAAATTTTTAGAAATCTAAGCGCGGCTTCCTTAGTAGAAAATGCAGTTAAAAGAGGAGAAGGAATTCTTGCAGAAAGTGGAGCACTTGTTGTTAACACTGGTAAGTACACAGGGAGATCACCTAAAGATAGATTCATAGTAAGACAAGATAGCATAAATGGGTTAATAAACTGGGGAGATGTAAATCTACCTATAGAAGAAAACGTATTTAATAAGTTATTTGATAAAGTAACAAAGTATTTAAGTGACAAAGATTTATTTGTATTTGACGGATATGTCGGAGCTATGGAAGAGTACAAAATGAATATTAGAGTTGTTAATGAGTATGCTTCAGAAGCTTTAATGTCAACTCAATTATTTAGAAGGCCATGTGAAGAGGAATTAAAAAATCATTGTCCAGAATTTAATGTAGTTGTAGCTCCAGGGTTCAAAGCCAATGGTAAAGAGGATGGAGTAAACTCTGAAGCCTTTATTATAATTAACTTTGATAAGAAAGTCATACTAATCGCGGGAACTCAATATTCTGGAGAAATAAAAAAATCTATTTTCTCAGTAATGAACTTTTTACTTCCTTTAAAAGGTGTGTTCCCAATGCACTGCTCAGCGAACATTGGGGAAGCGGGAGATACAGCAGTATTCTTTGGACTTTCAGGTACAGGAAAAACTACCTTATCAGCTGATCCAGATAGAAAGTTAATTGGTGATGATGAACATGGTTGGTGTGATAAAGGAATATTTAACTTTGAAGGTGGATGCTATGCAAAAACTATAAAACTAGATAAAGAAAAAGAGGCTCAAATATATAATGCATTAAGATTCGGTGCTCTGTTAGAAAATGTTGTTTTAGATGAAAATAACAGACCATTATTTGATGATGACTCTTTAACTGAGAATACTAGAGGTGCATACCCAGTAGAATATATAGATAACGCTGACTTAAGCGGAGTTGGACAACATCCTAATACTGTTGTTTTCTTAACTGCAGATGCGTTTGGAGTTATACCTCCTATATCAAAGCTAACTAAAGAGGGTGCGATGTATCACTTTATGTCAGGTTATACAAGTAAATTAGCAGGAACTGAAAGAGGCATAACAGAACCAAAGGCTACTTTCTCAGCTTGCTTTGGTGAACCATTCATGTTAATGAAACCTACAGTTTATGCAAAATTACTTGGTGAAAAAATAATAAATCATAATACAGAAGTTTATCTTGTGAACACAGGATGGACAGGCGGAGAGTATGGTACAGGTAAGAGAATGAACTTAAACTATACAAGAGCTATGGTTAAAGCGGCTTTAGAAGGCAAGTTAAGAGACGTTGAATATGATTTAGATGAGATTTTTAATTTATATGTTCCAAAGGTAGTTCCAAATGTACCACAAGAAATTTTAAACCCAAAAAATACTTGGGTAGATAAAGAAAAGTATGATTTAAAAGCTAAAGAACTGGCAAAACAATTCCACAAAAACTTCCAAAAGTTTGGTGAAGTTAGTGAAGATATAAAGAAAGCAGCACCAAAGACATTTTAAGTAATTGTAATTTATTAGAGCTATGAGGAGAATCATAGCTCTTTTATTTTATATAAAATAAAATGGAATAGTGGGTATTGCCATAAAGATTATATAATGCTTATAATAAAATATATTTATAAAATAGACCTTTATGAGGAGATGAAAAGATGAAAACATCTAGAATAGTAAGTTTTTTAATAGGGGCTGTTATAGTTATATCAGGGATAGTACTGCTCTTATTTAGAAACAACCTAAAAAATGATTCTTACGATTACAATGTGAAAGTAACAAAATGGGATAATGTTTATGAAGGAAATAATATTCACTTTTATTTCATGAACAAAGATAATCCAAATCTAGTGAATTTGAAAAATAAATACGGTTTTGATGATATAGCAAAGGAAGGAGCAAATGATTTAGAAAAGACCTTAGCTATAATAAAATGGGTAAATAGAAGGGCGGAAGTTAAGCCTTCAGCTATGGAATCAAAAAAATCTGTGGATGAAATGTTAATGGGACTAGAGAGTAATAAAGTTATTTCTTTACAAGATTATAATAATATAATAGAAGAGGCATTGACATCTGTTGGAATTATAGTGAGAGTGGGGGAATTTAGAGTTAGTAATAATGAAAAAGCTAACGATGAGAATAGCTATAGTGTTCTTGAAGTATGGAGTAAAGCACATGGAAAGTGGGTTATGGTAGATGGAACTATAGAAAGTTATTTAACTAAAGATACTATTCCTCTATCTGCCGTAGAAATGATTAAAGCTGACCTAAATAACGTAGTTCTAGAAAATGCTAAAGATGCAAAAAAATATTTTAAATACATCTCTAAGTTCTTAAACACTTATACTATAAAGATTAATAATAATAAAGCTGAACAACTAAAGAGTAATTCTTACATTACATTTAGTAAAGATAGTGCAGATATCCAAATTGAAACTTTAAAAGGTTATATACCTCCAACAATTTTTGTAACTCAAGACAATGTGTTTAATTTAAATCCTGAAATCGTCTATAGAAATGATGAAAGTGATAAGATACCAACCATTATCCTTGCAAAAAGAAATGTGAAAGATGATACAGAAGATTATATTAAGTTTACGGTAGGTGCATTTGTAAATAGTTATATGGTGGAAGATTATTATATAAGTATAAATGGACAAGAATATACATCAGTAAAAACTTACTATGACTTATCTATACCTAAGGGAAAAACTACTGTTAGCATTTCAATTGATGGAAAAACAACTATTAGAGCAATAGAACTAGAGAATATGAAGGAAAAATAATTTTTTTATATTGTGAAAAAATGAAAAAGTGAATAATTTATCTTCATAATGGATATAATTTTTATAAAATTAATATTTTGAATAATATTAACAGTATAATTGCAATTTATAAATAACCTAGAAAGTTCTGGGTTATTTTTTTGACAATTTCGTAAATTAAAAGAGGATTTTAGAGTTTTATGAAGAATAATAATAAAGACTTATTTAGAATAGGTTAATTAAGCATAAGATATTGCTTTGTTGACATTATATTTAAAGAAAATTATAATTACTTTAGGTTTATACTAGGTTAGAGGTTGGAGGCTGTTTATGAAAGAGATTAAGCGCTATTTAGAGTCAAGAGAAGGGAACTATAGTTTTTATTTTGAAGATTTAAAAGGTGGATATACTTATGGGTTTAATGAGAATGTAAAAATGCCTGCTGCGGGATGTATAAAGTTACCTATCGCAATGGCATTATTAAAGGAAGTTGAAAATGGAAGTGTATCTTTAGATGATTTAGTAAGTATCGGTGATGAAGATAAAGTTTCTGGATTTTTCGGAATTATTCATGAATTCTCAGAAAAGCAATATACACTAAAAGAATTATTAGTAGCTATGCTTATTCAAAGTGATAATACAGCTGCTTGTAAAATTATAAATACTTTAGGAATGAATAGAATTAATAATATCATAAATAATATGGGGTTAAAATCCACAAAAGTTAATAAATACCCTTCAGAAATAAAGCTAGAGGACAATAATGAAAATATCACAACAAGTTATGATTTATCTCAGTGCTTTAAAATTTTAAATAATAACACTGCATTAAATAAAGAACATAGTAAATTAATACTAGATACTCTTAAAAGACATCAACTAACAACAAGAATACCTTTTTACTTTCCTCGAGAAATGCAAATTAAAACTGCAAATAAAATAGGAACTTTGGAAAGTGTAGAAAATGATACTGCACTTTTAAATATATCAAAGGGAGATTTTGTATTTACTGTTTTGTCAAATAATTTACCTACAAATGTATATGGAATTACAACTATAGCAAGAACGGGCAAGATGATGTTTGATATGGTTGATAAAGATTGGAATTAAAGTATGGAGTTTTTACTTCATACTTTTTTTATGCATACTTTTTTATGTCTAATTTTAATGATATAAAGGGAATTCTATAAATTTTCAACCCCAAAATTATGAAATTCAAACTTAATAAGGATAAGTTTTTGTATAAATATTATTGAATTAAGTAAGATTATATATATGTATTCTTTATTTTAACATCAATTTATCCAAGTGTGTCACTAATAGAAATAAGTAGTAATATTGAGGAAAAATAAGAATATATAGAATAACTACCTATAATATAAAATAAATAATTTTATGTTATTTATTTTTCTGATACAATAATCTTCGTTGTCAGGAAAAGTAATCAAATAGAAGTACTTCTTGACAAATAAATTTTCTGATGATAAACTTTAAAAAGTCATCAAAAAATGATAATAACAAGTTGGTCTTTGAAAATTAAACAGAGAAAAAGGTAAAACCAGTTAATTCATTGAACTAAAAGTTCACAAAATGACTTTAACAAGTCAGCGATAAATAGAGCATAAGAGTATTTTAGTAGAAACGAGTAGTACTAGGCAACGAGGAGTGAGGAACAAAGCGTATTTGTATACGTGAGTATCGGAGCGACGCAGTTAACAACG
>NZ_JAGGLL010000049.1 GCF_017874425.1 Clostridium punense | reverse complement strand
AAATCGTCTAGGAGACAAGTATTTTTTTGATAGCAGGCTACGCCTAAGAGCTGGAGGCAAAAGAGAGAGCGTGCCGAGGCACGCCTTTTTTATTTAACTCATATTAGTTTTCTTTTTACTGGGAATCAGAATTAAAACTTAACTTATAAGTCATATAAAATTTTTAAGGGGAAAAACATGAATTTTTTAAATTTACCTAAAATAGAGCTTCATTGTCATTTAGACGGAAGTGTAAGACCGGAAACTATAATTGAAATAGCTAGGAAAGAAAATATAAACATTCCTTCTTTTAATATAGATATAATAAGAGAGCAAGTTACAGCACCTTTAGAGTGTGAATCTTTAAATGAGTATCTAAAAAGATTTGCCCTTCCTAATGTAGTAATGCAGTCAAAGGAAAGCTTAAGAAGAGTTACCTTTGAACTTATGGAGGATTGTGCTAAGGAAAACGTGAAGTATATTGAGATAAGATTTTCTCCAGTTCTGCATACTAAAAAAGGTCTTACTGTAGAAGAAGTCATTGAAAGTGTGTTACTTGGGATTAAAGATGGGGAAGAAAAGTATGATATAAAAGGAAATTTAATTTTAGGATGTATGAGAACTATGTCAATAAATAAGGCTTTTGAAATTGTAGAAGCCGGAAGAAAATTTCTTGGAAAAGGGGTAGTTGCTATTGATTTATGCTCTTCAGAGGAAGCAGGCTTTTGCGAAAAGTTTTATCAGCCTATTAAATTAGCTAAAGAGTACGGGTATAGAGTTACTATTCATGCTGGGGAGACTGGTATAGGTGAGAATGTACTTGAAGCTGTTGAATTTTTAGGAGCAGAAAGAATTGGTCATGGTGTATATATTAAGGATTGCAAAGAGGCTTATGAAGTAGTAAAGAATAAAGGCATTGTTCTTGAAATGTGTCCTACAAGTAATGTACAGACCAAAGCAGTAAACAGTTTTAGCTCTCATCCAATTTATGATTTTTATAAGGATGGAATTAAGGTTACGATAAATACAGATAATAGAACTGTTTCAAGTATAAATATAACTAAAGAATGCGATATTTTGGCTGAAGAGTTTAGTTTAAGTTATGAAGATTATAAGAAAATTTACTTAAATAGCATAGAAGCAGCCTTTACAGATTTAGAAACTAAAGAAAAGCTAAAGACATATATTTAGTTTTATCAACAAGATTACAAAAAATGAATATTTATTATATGCATAAAAAGGTTTATTTATGCATATGATTTTATTGTACACACTTCAATGTTAACTTACAATTAGAGTATTATATTCTTTGTAAGTAGAATAAAAGGGGGAATTTCTATGGGGTTTTTGTGGGGAATTTTAGGGTTGCTTGGAGTGCTTATTTTAGGCACTTATTTGCTAAATAAAATAAGTAGTAGAAAGGCTAATTCTTTCAATCAGGATACAAATAATAATTTAAGCCAATTTCAAGAAAATGATAATCAAAGTGGTGGGCCTTTTAATTCATAAGAACTTTGAATAAGTATAAAAATTTTTCAATAAAAAGTACTAAGAATCTTTTGGTTCTTAGTACTTTTTATTATGCATGATATTACTTTTATTGAAAAAAGAAGTTATAAAAATCACAAGAACAGGTAAACTATATAAAATAGTACAAATGTATTCTAATAATTTATACATTTATTGATATATTATTTATATAATTCAGATTTAAATTTAATTAAACTTAAATTATGCATATAATGCTGGTAAAAAACAGTTATTCTATTGTTAAATCTATGTTAAGTTGAAGTTATGAATTGATTCTAATTAAAACTGGTGTTATATTATTCTTGGGCATAAGCTTTTAAGGGATTTTAAGTAAGTATTTTCTAAAAGACTTAATGAGCTAAGGCGAATTATGGGTAAGAAAGCAATATTTGCTCTTATCTACATGTATACATATGTTTAAAAGTAAGGGGAGGTAAAAATGAGTATTACTTTAAGCAGTTTTTTACAGCAACTAGTATCAAATCCGGCATTATTAATTATTGTTTTACTTACATTAGGTGTTATTTTAGTTAACGGCTGGACAGATGCACCAAATGCTATTGCAACTTGTGTTTCTACTCGTGCAATTAGTCCTAAAAAAGCTATATTAATGGCTACAGTGTTCAACTTTTTAGGTGTATTTGTAATGACTATATTTAACGCAACGGTTGCACAAACTATCTATAAAATGGTAGACTTTGGAGGGAATTCAACGGACGCTTTAATTGCGCTATCTGCTGCTTTGTTTGCCATAGTTTTATGGGCAACGGCAGCTTGGGCACTGGGTATTCCAACTAGTGAAAGTCATGCATTAATAGCAGGTCTATCTGGAGCCGCTATAGCGCTTCAAGGTGGTTTTTCTGGAATAAACGGTGACCAATGGATGAAAGTTATTTATGGTTTATTTATGTCTACTGTTCTAGGATTAGGCTTTGGATATGCTGTTACTAAAGTTATAGAAGCTATTTGTAGAACAATGGATAGACGTAAGACTAAGGTGTTCTTCCAAAATGCACAAGTTGCTGGTGGTGCAGCAATGGCATTTATGCATGGAGCTCAAGATGGACAAAAGTTCATGGGAGTTTTCATGCTAGGTATTTTCTTAGCTAATGGTCAAGCTAATGTAACTAACTTTGTAATTCCAATATGGCTTATGATACTTTGTTCACTAGTTATGGCACTAGGTACTTCTATAGGAGGTTACCGTATCATAAAAACAGTGGGTATGGGTATGGTAAAGTTAGAAACTTATCAAGGATTTGCAGCAGACTTAGCAGGAGCAGCTTGCTTGCTTGCTTCTTCAACATTTGGTATTCCAGTTAGTACAACTCATACTAAGACAACTGCCATCATGGGGGTTGGAGCTTCCAAAAGAGTTTCAGCGGTTAACTGGGCCATAGTAAAGGAAATGGTCTATGCATGGATTTTAACCTTTCCAGGCTGTGGAATTGTTGGATATGTAATGGCATATATATTTATGAAAATATTCTAATTAGAGAAGGGAATGTGGAATAATGGCAAGTAATAGAGATTTTAATTATTTTAAGGCCTTTGTTGAGTTATCTGGTTATTCATTAAAGGCAGCTGAAATTTTAAATAATAACTTACATAACTTTAATGTAAACACAATAGAAGAAAAAGTAAAAGAGATGCATAATGTGGAGCACACTGCGGATCTTGAAAAGCATAAAGTAATGAACAGATTAGTAAAAGAGTTTCTTCCACCAATAGAAAGAGAAGATATAATTAGCATTACTGAAAATATTGATGATGTAATTGATTCTATAGAAGATGTTTTAATAGGAATTGAAATATATAATGTTCAAGCTATTAGACCTGAAATTATTAAGTTTACTGAGTTAATTATGAACTGCTGTAAATCAATGAATTCAGCTTTAGTAGAATTTGAACATTTCAAAAAATCAAAAACTCTTCATGATGCAATAGTTGAAGTAAACCGTTTAGAAGAAGAGGGAGATGCACTTTATATTAATGGAGTTCGTAACCTATATAAAACTTCAAAAGATCCAATTGAGTTAATGGTTTGGACTGAAATATATCGTCTATTAGAAAAATGCTGTGATAGCTGTGAAGAAGTAGCTAACAACATTGAAAATATTGTAATGAAAAACTCTTAATTAGTTAAAAATAAAGTAGCAAGGATTTATTCTTGCTACTTTTTTACTATAGTTAAATATAAACTTCTTTGTAAGTATTCTCATAAATTTAGGGGGAATAGCTATGAATCAATTAGGAATTAAGCAATACTATGACAAGATAAAAAAACTTCCTATAAAAGAGTCCTATGATAGGGGAGAAATACTAACTTCAAACTTTTGCATAGAAAAGCAAGGAGATATGGAGATTTATTATTGTACTCATAATGAGTATATTAATAAAGAAGCAAAGATTTTTATTATTGGAATTACTCCTGGATTTCAGCAAATGAATAAGTCTATTGCTGTGGCACGAGAAGCTATAGAAAGCAATATAACTTTAGAAGAAATTTCTTACATTTGCAAAAGGGAAGGAAGATTTTATGGTGTTATAAGGAAAAATATAATAGATATGCTAGACGAACTAGAGTTACATAAGATGTTTGGTATGGATAGTTGTAAGGAGTTATTTGAACATAGAGACTGTTTACTTCATACTACATCTGTTATTCCTTTTGCTGTATTTGTAGAAGGTAAAAATTATACTGGTCATAAACCTAAAATGCTTAGAAGTGAATTATTAACAAAGTATATTAAAGAATATTTTTATCCACAAGTAGAGGCTTTAAATCATGCACTTTTTATACCACTAGGAAAGTCTGTTGAAGAGGTTTTAAATGAACTAATTAAGTATGGAGTATTAAGACAGGAGCAATGTTTAAAGGGATTTCCTCATCCATCGGGAGCAAATGGTCATAGGATGATACAATTTGAAAAAAATAAAGAGTATATGAAAAAAACTATTAAGAATTACTTTCAGTAATAATTCTGATAGTAGGAATAAAGGTTGAATGTGTGGTAAAATACTTTGTGAAACTTAAATAAAACAAGGAATAGTAATAAATACTAAAGGAGATTATCATGTCAGAAAAGAATATAGAAATGATGAAGAAAATTATTGAAGCTAAGAAAGAGAAAAGTTCAACTCAAGGAACAGTAGGAAGACCGGCTAAAACTTTAGGTCAAGGTCAAAAGGCAAGAAGAAATTCTAATGGTGGAGGAGTTTTTGATAAGTAAATTTAATAATCACAAACTAAAAAGAATTTTATAATCACATTAGAAACCATTCGGATAGAAAGATAAGAGTAAATTTACTATCCGTAACAATACAATAATCAATAAACTAAAAGAGACATCCTTTTGATGTCTCTTTTAGTTTATATAAAGTTATGAGTCTGTAAATTTGATTTTAGTTAGTTGAAAAGTGTTGAGTAGCATAAGCATAGTTCCCTTGGCTGCTAAACACTACCCCTGCAGACATTTTAGTCCAGTTAGCATTTAAGATGTTAGCTCTATGTCCTGGAGAGTTCATCCACTGATCAACTAAGTATTTAGCTGTAGTACTTCCCTCTGGATAGCCTTGGCTATAGAATATATTTTCACCATAACTATTAGTGTTGTATTTAAAGTATTTAGTAGCTAAATCCATTGGGCTAGCATTGTTTAGAGATGGTGTGTTGTGCTCAAAGTAGTTATATTGAAGCATATTATTAGATTTATATCTAGCTATTGGTCTCATGTTTTCTTCCCAAGTTAATGGATTAAGTCCTGCTTTAGCTCTTTCCTGGTTAACATAAGTTAGAATTTCTTTTTCCACTGTATCTAGATACACAAAGCTCTTATTATTTGGGTTAGCTGGCACACCACTTGGCACTGTAGTACTTGGTGTTGTAGCTGGTGTTTCAACTTTTGGAGCCTCAGTTTTTGGTAATTCTGCTTTTGGTTCTTCCTTAACAGGGGGTTCTACCTTTGGCGCCTCAACTTTAGGTTGCTGAGTCACTGGAGCTTCAACCTTAGGTTGCTCTTTAACTGGAACTTCAGTTTTTGGAGTTTCTGTTTGTGGCTTTGTTACAGTTGAAGTATTACTAGAATTTGAAGATGAATTTATAGTTTGTCCACTATTTTGTGGATTAGTAGTTTGTTTTTGAACTATTTGCTGTGTAGGAAACTTTGGTACTTGAGTTTTATTAGTAGCTGTACCTGCTGCTCCAGTAGCCGCACTTCCAGCAGTAAATAGAGATAAAGTTAAAGCTAATAATTTATTTGTTATCATATATCAACAACTCCTTATTTTTTATTTTGCTGCTTATTTCCTTGGGGGTATGTGTAACTCCTTGTGGCAATCAGTAGCTTTTATTTCTTAGGTGCTTTGCTGATGAACATATCTTAACATGGGGGAAAAATTAAAACAACCCTAGTCCAGCGTTTTCATAATGAGGCCAAAACTATCCATAAAGGAAATGGAATATTTAAGAAATTGTCTGTGTTGAGGATTTTTATTTTGATAAACATATAAATGTAAAAATAAAATAAATATTTACGTTGAATTATCGTGGATATTTATGGTATAATTAAATAAATATTGAAGTTAGAGGTGAAAGCGGTGTTAAATTTCTTTTTTAGATTCCGTAATTTAGTTTAATATAACAACTAAATAGTTTTAAGGTATAGAAACCTAAATAATTAGGTTTATTTTATGTGCCTTAATTTGGATTCTTACAAAGAATATTTATAGCCGATTCAATACCAATAAAACATCTTTATTCAAAAGCGTCATATAAAGTTTTCATAGAATTTCTAAGGTGTAAATATAGTAGAAAGAAGTTTATATGAAAAAGAGGGAATAAATAACATATAAGTAATGTTATATTTGCTCCATTATGTATGAATGTTTTTATAATAATGTATTTTAAGGTTGCAGGTGAATTATATTCATTTGCAGCCTTTTTATTATGCAAGGAGGAATAAAAAATGATTTTAAAAGCATGCATATTTTGCGTTAGATTAAGAGGTTAATAGGGGGATTATGGCTTTCTAAACTTACATTTGATATTCCTTACTTGATAAGTAGGAGCCCCTTTAAATGTGGAGAGCGTCATGAATCCCTGCTATTAAAAACAAAAATAGCAATATGGTTATGCGAAATGGAGTTATTCAAAATAAATATATTGATGTTTTAGTAGTTTATTATGAATTTCCTAAAGTAAGTTAGAACCATAATTTAAAGGAGAGATTAATATATGGAAACAAGACAAAAAGCTTTATTAGTAGGTGTAAATTTGAACAATAAGATAGGTTTTAAAGAATCTATGGAAGAGTTAAAAAACTTAGCCTTCGCCTGTGATTTTCAAGTGGAGGGAGAAGTTGCGCAAAATTTAAGGGCAACAACTAATGCCTATTATGTTGGAACAGGAAAAGTTAAAGAGATCCTTCATTTAATGAGGGAGAAAGAATGTGATGTAGTGATTTTTAACAATGAGCTAAGTCCATCACAGTTAAGAAATTTAGAAAAAATTTTAAAGTGTAGAATTCTCGATAGAACAGCTTTAATATTAGAAATATTTTCTGAAAGAGCTAAAACTCATGAAGCAAAACTTCAAGTTGAGGTAGCCAATTTAAAATATTTACTTCCACGGTTAATAGGAGCTCGTGAGGCACTAGGACGTCAAAGTGGAGGAGTAGGAACTAGAAATAAAGGAGCAGGTGAAAAAAAGCTAGAGCTTGATCGTAGAAAAGTTGAGGAAAGGATAGTAGCTTTAAACAAAGAGTTAGAAGCTGTTGTTTTTCAAAGGGAAACTCAGCGTAAGAAGAGAAATAAAAACTCTCTTCCAGTAGTGGCTTTAGTTGGATACACCAATGCAGGGAAATCAACAGTAATGAATACTATGATAGATGCCTATAAAAATACAGAAGAAAAGAAAGTTTTTGAAAAGGATATGCTGTTTGCAACTCTTGAAACTGCAGTTAGGAGTATAGTCCTTCCAGATAATAAAACCTTTCTTTTAACTGATACTGTAGGATTTGTTAGCAATTTACCACATGATCTTGTTAAAGCTTTCCGATCCACCTTAGAAGAGGTATGTGAAGCAGATTTATTAGTTCATGTTGTAGACTTGTCAAATCCTAATTACAATCATGAAATAGAAGTAACAAATGATACGCTAAATCAAATAGGAGCTGGGGATATACCGGTAATTTATGCTTATAATAAAATCGACTTAGCTCAGGAACCTATGGATATTCAACAAGAGGATTCAGTTCAAATTTCAGCAAAAAATGGGATTGGAATAGATAAACTTACAAATTTAATAAGGGAAAAGATTTTTGTTGATTATGTGCAGTGTAAAATGTTAATTCCATATGACAAAGGAGATATTACTTCTTATTTAAGGGCAAATGCTAATGTAAAGCTGGTTAAATATGAAAATGAAGGAACTTTATTAAACTTAGAGTGTAGTAAAATTGATTATGAAAAACTTGAAGAGTTTGTAGTTAAGTAAAAAATGATTCTACACTATAACATTTAAAGACTAATTTAAGATTTATTGACTCAACAGGTCTAGAGTAAAGAAAAGATGTAGGAAGTGAAATCCCTACATCTTTCCTTTTGTTCATTGATAAGATATTAATATAATTAATAAAATAAATATAACTATAAATAATGAATTGAATTCTAAAGAGTTTATCAAAGCTCTCCTAGATCATGTATATGATTCCAATTTTGTTAAAGTATAATATGACTCCTAGAAGGAAAACATATTACTGGACAAATTATATATTAACGGAGGGATTTCTATGAGCATATTTGGAAGTATTTTTGGAACTAGCGACAATAAGAGTGACAACAACAGCAACAACACTGATAATAACAACAAACAACAAACTAAAAATGATTCGGCAACATTGGAGCTCCATAAAGAAGAGTTAGATATATCAAAATGTATGGTTCAAAAGGGTGAAGTAGAGATAGGAAAAGAAATTATCGAGGAACAAAAAACTGTTGATGTTCCTGTAACTCATGAAGAAGTAGTAATTGAGAGACGAACTTTAAATAATGAGGAATCTAGTACCCCAATATCTTCAGAAGAAACAATAAGAATACCCGTAGGTGAGGAAGTTGTAGATGTGAATAAACGTACAGTTGTAACAGGTGAAGTTTCTGCTTATAAGCGTGAAGTAGAGGATACACAACAAGTTAGTGAAACATTAAAAAGAGAAGAAGCTCATATAAATAAAATTGGTAATCCTGATGTAGTTGATGGAAATATGAGCCAATCTTAATAATTTTGAGGCACCTCCAAATCACTTCTATGGTTTGTGAGGTGCTTTTCGAATAAAGGGAGGATAAGCTATGGTAGAAAATTCATCAAACACTCTACATGAAGCGGATAGTTTGCAAGGTATGATTCAAATTAAAGAAGAACAACTAGATATTGCTAAAAGGTGGGTAGAGACTGGAGATGTAAAGATTTATAAAGAAACATATACTAAGGAAAAAAGCTTTACTGTACCTGTTACTTGCGAAGAATTAATAATTGAAAAGATAACCTTTCCATCTAGCAATACAGGTGATCAAGAGGTGGAGAAGGAAGTTATAAGAATTCCACTTAGTGAAGAGCAGATTGAATTTAGAAAGAAAAATGTTGCTCTAGAGAATGTATCAGTATACAAGGAAAAAATAGAGGAAATAAAACATATTGAGGAAACTTTAAATAAGGAAAGAGCAAAGTTAAAAATATCAGGTTCACCGCAAATAATAGACGAATCTAGGTAGAAAGAAACCAAGGTATATTATATATAACTTTAAGATTTTGCCTATTATATAGAAAGCTTAAGGAAACTGTTAGCGTACGATGTGTCTTGCGTACAGCTAAACAGTTTCTTTTTTGTTATACATAATCATAGTTTAAGTGCATTACAAAATACATAGTCCCTAACAGATTTAAATGAGCTTTTATTTAGATTACTACAAATAAAAAAAGGTTTTTATAAAAAATAAAACAATTTTAGTAAATGTGTTATTAAAAAAAATTACCAGTGGAGATACTATAATAAATAGTATAAAAGCTTTAATTGATATAAATAAAATGGTATACTATATTAGTTAAAATTTGCATTTAATCCATAAAAATAGAAGTTATTATAATTAAACTTAAATTATATTGAGTTATTAAGCATTTTCAAAAATTAAATAAGTCAGTATGTATGTCTATTTTCAGTTATACTGCGTCAACCCAACACTAAGATAGCTCTACTGTCTAGGAACATGTTTTCTTGACTAACTGAAAATATCTTTCACATCTTTGACTTGTTATTTATTTTCAAATGTTTTAATAAGCAACAGCTAAGCAGTAAATCAAAATAAAAAATGTGGAAAAGGTAGGTAATATATATGCGTTGGATTGAGGTTAGAAAAAGTAAAAGTGTCAATGGCAATATCTCCATCTCAGGATCAAAAAATAGTTCTTTACCAATATTAACTGCCTGTTGTTTATCGAAGGAACCAATAGTATTAAAAAATATTCCACATATTTCAGATGTTCAAGTTATTTATGACATCATAAATAGTATTGGAGGAGTTGTATCCAAAGAAGCTGGTGAAGTTATGATAGATGGATCTAAAATTTACAATGCCTTTATAGATCCAGAAAAATCATCTAAATATAGAGCCGCGTATTATTTTGTTGGTGCTTTACTTGCAAAACAAAAAAGAGTTTCCATAGGATATCCAGGAGGAGATAATTTTGGTTCAAGGCCAATAGATCAACATATAAAAGGCTTAGAGGCTTTAGGTGCTACATTCACTTTCTACAAGGATTATTATGTGGTAGAGGCAGATAATCTAGTGGGAGCAGATGTATACTTTGATGTAATAACCTGTGGAGCAACCATTAATGTACTATTAGCGGCTGTGTTAGCAGAAGGAAGAACTACTCTCAGAAATGCTGCAAGGGATCCAGAAGTAGTGGATTTGGCTATTTTTTTGAATAAAATGGGAGCAAATATTAAAGGGGCTGGAACTGACACTATTATTATAGATGGTGTTCAGGAATTAAGGGGAACAGAGCACACAATTATACCAGACAGACTCATAGCTGCAAGTCTTCTAATGAGTGCTGGTGTAACTGGAGGAACCGTTGTTGTTAATAATGTAATTCCAGAACATATCCATAATTGCATTGCAAAACTTGAAGAAGCTGGAATGGAAATTATTGTAGGAGAAAATTATATTAAGGCTACATGTCCAGGAAATTTAACAGGAATTAATATTAAAACTGGAATGTATCCTGGCTTTGCTACAGACCTTCAACAACCAATTACTGCATTGCTAATTGGAGCTGATACTCATAGCAATATAGTTGAGAATGTTTATCCTAACAGATTTAATCACTGTATTGAACTAAATAAAATGGGAGCAGACATCATTATGCGAGAGGGTAGCGTAATAATTCCAGGAAGAAGAACCTTAAAAGGTGCTTGGGTCCATGCGTCAGATGTAAGAGCAGGAATTTCTTTAATTCTTGCAGGTTTAAGTGCAGAAGGGGTTACAAGAATTACTGGAGTAGAGCATATTGAACGAGGTTATGAGAATATTATTGACATGTTTAGTGGCATAGGAGTAGATATTAAGATCTGTGAAGGTTCAAGTATAGATGAGATAGAGTCTGAATTTGAAGAGATATATGGCTAAAGAATTATTTAGGATTTAAAACACATTAGGATATTGGTTTATCCTAATGTGTTTATTTTTGTTAAGGTATTAATCTAGTTCGATCTCTTGGGAATAGAGAAGTTTCTCTAACATTAGCTAGACCTAATAGCTGGGCTGTAAGTCTTTCAAGACCAATGGCAAGACCACCATGAGGGGGCATCCCATACTTAAAGGTATTAGTATATCCTTCATAGTTTTCTGGGCTTAATCCCTTGTACCTTATATTTTCCAACAGCATGGCATAGTTATGAATTCTTTGTCCTCCTGTTGTTATTTCAAGTCCTCTGAATAGAAGGTCAAAGGAATGGGTTTCTTCTTCACCACAAGGCATAGTGTACATAGGTCTCTTTCTTCTTGGATAATGAGTTAGAAATAGGAACTCACTGCCTAACTTTTCTTTAGCATACTTACAAATTAACTTTTCACCTTCGGGATCTAGGTCACCTTCTAATTCAGTTTTGCTATACTCATTTCTTAAAATCTCTAATGCTTCACTAAATTTAAGTCTTGGTATATTAGAGTTGATTTTAGGTAGTGAAATCTCAAGTGTTTTCAAATGCTTTTCACCTTGGTCCTCAAGTTTTTCTAATATATATTTTAAAAGTCTTTCCTCCATGATCATTATATCTTCTTCATTGTCAATGAACCCCATCTCAAAGTCCATACTCACATATTCATTTAAATGTCTATTGGTATTATGCTGTTCTGCTCTATAAACAGCACCAACTTCAAAAACTCTTTCATAACCTGCTCCTACCATCATTTGCTTATAAAACTGAGGACTCTGAGCAAGATATGCTTTATTCTCAAAGTACTTTACTTCAAACATGTCTGTACCACCTTCAGCTCCCTCAGCTACAATTTTTGGAGTAAAGATTTCAGTAAAGCCCTCATTGATTAAAAACTCTCTAAAACCTTGAGCTATAAGGCCTTGTATTTTGAAAATAGAGTTTTTCTTTTCCTGTCTTAAGCTAAGAACTCTATTATTTAGCATAGTATCTAAATTTACTTCTAACTGTTTTTTATTGATTTCAATTGGCAACTCTTCATGGACTTCATTAATGATTTCAAGGCTTTGTACCATAATTTCAAAGGGATTTAGAGTGTTGCTTCCTTCCTTTAATATTCCTTCAATAGAAATCACTGATTCTAGCTTTATACTACTAATATCCATGAAACTATTTTCAACTACACATTGAACCATTCCAGTTCTATCTCTTAATATAAGAAAGGTTATAGCTTTTAACTTTCTTACTCTGTGGAGCCAACCTTTAATTAAAACTTTTTCTCCAATATAATCATTTAAATTTTCTATAGTAGTTCTTTTCATTACAGATCTTCCTTTCACATATAAATTTAAAATAAATCCTAAAAAATAAAAGCCCCTTGAGTAAAAACTCAAGGGGCGAAAAATCGCGGTACCACCCTTATTGACTTAAAGATAGAAGGAAATCTTAAGATATAAGCTTATAACATGGTTTCATAGTAAACAGCTATAAGCTATTAATATTACTTAAGTTAGTGTCCTTCTTAAGTATAACTTTCACATAAATTAGTAGTTTAAAACCGAGTAAAGCTGATTATCCATGAATTGGGCCCTAATTCATAAGAAATAAAACATTAGTATAAATAAAACATTAGTATAAATAAAACATTAGTATAAAAATAAAAGCTCTCACCCCTTGTAGGAGTGAGAGCTTAAGCTTCACGGTACCATCCTAATTTGACTAAAAGTTAATTTAAGTCATCTCAAAGCCCTTTAACGGAGGCAAACGGTTTGCTCTACTGATAAACAAATAAGTTCAAGCAAACTTCTCTGGGAGGTCCTTCAATACTACCTTTCTCATGGAGCTTTCACCATCCTCCACTCGCTTTGGATACTAACTAATATTTACTTTTCCCTTCATAGAATTATATATTTTAGTACATTCTATTATTAATATAATCAAATGTCAAGAAAATATCACAAATATTTTTTATTTAGAATAAGGTTTAGAATTTTGGACATTCTATTATATTAATGTTTTGAAGATAAAGTTTTATAAATACTGTAAATAAAACTAATAAAATGATATAATTAATGTAAATATAACCCAGTGAAGGTAATAATTTAATAACTTAAGAAGAGGTTTTAGTATATATGCAAAATATCTATGGAGGATAAGAAATTTCTAAATAATATTTTTGGAATCCTTTGGTATACTTTTTTACTTTATGTTCTAATTTAAAATTAACAGGAGAAGTAGGTAGTTTTCAATTGTTTTGTATTATATATTGCAGACATTTAATAGATAAGGAGAATAAGTGATATGAAAATTAAAATTGTTGGAGATAGTAGTTGTGATTTATCGAAAGATATGAAAGAAGAGATGAATGTTGAAATTGCTCCTTTGACTTTACAGTTAGGGGACAAAGTGTATATTGATGATGAAACCTTAGACATAAAACAGTATGTTAAGGCTATGGGACAATGTGAAACTTCACCAAAAACTTCTTGTCCATCACCAGAAGATTATATGAAAAGATTTGAAGGAGAAGAGAGTGTTTTTGTAGTAACTCTTTCTAATAAATTAAGTGGAAGCTATAATAGTGCGATTTTAGCTAAAAATATTTTTTTGGAAG
The DNA here is from genome assembly GCF_017874425.1 of Clostridium punense. Lineage (GTDB taxonomy): Bacteria > Bacillota > Clostridia > Clostridiales > Clostridiaceae > Clostridium_J > Clostridium_J punense. Next base: position 10,633 of record NZ_JAGGLL010000049.1, on the reverse strand, counting down.
AAGTTAGTAACAAATTTATTCATGTATTTGATTCCTTAAGTGCTTCAGCTGGAGAAACCATAATTGCTATGAAGATTCATGAACTTAGTATGAAAAACTTCACTGAGTTAGAAATTGTAGATAAGATTACAAATTATATAAAAGAAATGAAAACTTTTTTTCTGCTTGAAAGCTTAGAACACTTAGCTAAAGCGGGGAGGCTAAATCCGTTTATTGCAAAGGTTGCAAATATGTTAGCAATTAAACCAATTATGGGAGCTACAGACGAGGGTACAATTAGGTTAGTTGAAAAAACTAGAGGATACAAAAAAGCCTTTAATAGATTCTTAGAGATTATTGGCGAGGAAGGTAGCAATCTAGAAGAGAAAATTCTTGGAATTGCGCACTGTAATTGCTTAGAGAGAGCACTAAGCTTTAAAGAGGAAGTATTAAAGAAATATAATTTTAAAGATATAGTTATTGTTGAAATGAAAGGATTAAGTTCAACTTATGCTGATGATGGAGGCTTAGTTATAGCTTTCTAAATAAATGTAGAGAGAATCAAAATAAAGTCTTAACTAAAATAAAAGGCCTTATAATTTATAATAATAAAATCCTTATAAGAAAAAAGATGTAGTGAATGAAATTCACTACATCTTTCCTTTATTATAACAAAATCAGAGGGGTTAAGCCCATCCAATTTTATTAATTACTATTTTTAACTAAGGGATGTACTGGATACAAGTATTTTCTTAGTTAACTGAGAAATGTTGAGTAGCATAAACATAGTTACCTTGGCTGCTAAACACTACTCCTGCAGACATTTTAGTCCAGCTAGCATTTAAGATGTTAGCTCTATGTCCTGGAGAGTTCATCCACTGGTCAACTAGATATTTAGCCGTAGTAGTTCCTTCTGGGTATCCTTGGCTATAGAATATATTCTCACCATATCCATTAGTGTTATATTTAAAGTATTTAGTAGCTAAGTCCATTGGACTAGCGTTATTTAGAGATGGCGTATTATGCTCAAAATAGTTATATTGAAGCATATTGTTAGATTTATATCTAGCTACTGGTCTCATATTTTCTTCCCAAGTTAATGGCTTAAGTCCAGCATTAGCTCTTTCCTGGTTAACATAAGTGAGAATTTCTTTCTCTACTGTATCCAGATATACAAAGCTCTTATTATTTGGGTTAGCTGGCACACCACTTGGCACTGTAGTACTTGGTGTTGTAGCTGGTGCTTCAACCTTTGGAGTCTCAGTCTTTGGTTGTTCCTTTACAGGAGCCTCAGCTTTAGGTTCCTCGGTCACTGGAGCTTCAACCTTTGGTTGTTCCTTAACAGGTACCTCTACCTTAGGAACTTCAGTTTTGGGTGTTTCTACTGTTGTATCGCCATTTGTTATTGGTGCTTGAACTACTGGATCTTCTTTATCAGCAACTACTTGATTATCCTTTGGTAATTGAACTTGTGTTGGTGCAATAGCATCACAAGAGTTTTTTAGATTTAAAGGTAAATTTATAGTTTGTCCACCGTTTTGTGGATTAGAAATCTGTTTTTGAACCACTGCTGTAGTTGGAAATTTAGGTAACTGTATATTGTTAGCGACTGTACCAGATGCTGCGCCAGTAGCAGAACCTCCAGCAGTAAATAGTGATAAAACTAAAGCTAATAATTTATTTGTTATCATATATCAACAACTCCTTATTTTTTATTTTGCTGCTTACATCCTTGGGGGTATGTGTAACTCCTTGTGGCAATCAGTAGCTTTTATTTCTTCGGTGCCTTGCTGATGAACATATCTTAACATGGGATAAATACTAAAACAACCCCAGTCCAGTATTTTCATAATGAGGGCAAAACTATCCATTTAATTCACTAAAGGTTAAATTAATGTGTATTAAAGCAGGTAGTATGAAAAGTTAATATGGAATAATGTTTTTATAAGATTAGAATTTTGTATTAAACTTAATATAGTTTCTTCTATATATGCAATGTAAGTAATGAGACAAGGAATAATTTCAGTTAATGACATTTTACAGGATTATAAAAACAAAAAAATAACTGCAGGATTTCAAATTTAATATAAGAAATCTGCAGTTTAAATATATAGGTCTTAAATTAAAAACTAATTATAACTGATTGTAATTGGATTTAGATCTTGTTAGAGTATTTACATTGTAGATAGTACTTGAATAACTTCATTTATATCAGGTAGCTCACTGAGTGGGTATACTTTGACCCATTGAACAATACCTTTTTCATCAATAATTATATTTACTCTTTGAGACATACCCTCTTCTTCCATAAAAATTCCATAGTCCCTTGCTACTTTTCCGTGAGGCCAAAAGTCCGAAGGGATTCTTAGATTTTTAAGACCAAGAGCTACAGCCCATACTTTCTTACAAGGGGTAGGGTCTACACTAAAACCAAGAGCAACTGTATTCATGCTTTCAAACTTATCCCAGTTATTCTCTAGAGCTCTCATTTGATCAGTACAAACAGGTGTCCAAGCGATTGGATGCCAGGAAAGGAGTACTTTTTTACCTTTAAAATCTGATAAACTTAAGGGTTTATCGTTGTTATCTTTAACAGAAAAGTTAGGAGCTACAGCTCCAACTTGAATTAAACTCATGAAGTCATCTCCTTTTTATCAATATGAGATTAGTATACCAATAATTACAAAAAAATATGTTTATAAAGTTATATAACTTAACGTATAAGATAAGTGTTCTTATGAAATAGTAGATTTATCAATAAAAAACAACACACTCGCATGTTTTTAGCATAAACTTTTTATTTAATATGGAAACTAAAATACATAGTTTTAATGGTTTCTTAACTAAAATAAAAAAACATAAAAAAATATTCGTATAAACTCTTAATTTTATGTAGATTTATGATAAAATAATCAAAGGACATTTTATTATAGTGAGGTATATTATGAAAAAAGGATTTGATCCCCAAAAATATTTAGAAGAACAATCAAAATTTATTCTTGAAAGAGTTAATAATTATGACAAGCTTTATTTAGAGTTTGGAGGAAAGCTTTTATTTGATTTACATGCAAAAAGAGTGCTTCCAGGTTTTGATGAAAATGCAAAGATTAAGTTACTACATAAGTTAAAAGAAAAAGTAGAAGTTATCATTTGTGTTTATGCAGGAGACATCGAAAGAAATAAAATACGTGGTGACTTTGGAATCACCTACGATATGGATGTTTTGAGATTAATTGATGATCTTAGGTCTTATGAATTAGATGTAAATAGTGTAGTAGTAACTAGATATGATAACCAACCAGCGGCGACTCAATTTATGAATAAGTTAGAGCGTAGAGGAATAAAAGTCTACACTCATAGTGCTACTAAAGGATATCCTACTGATGTAGATATTATTGTTAGTGATGAAGGCTATGGAAAAAATCCTTACATAGAAACCACAAAACCTATAGTAGTTGTAACTGCTCCAGGGCCAGGAAGTGGTAAGCTAGCTACGTGTTTAAGTCAGCTATATCATGAGTTTAGAAGAGGAAAGGTTGCTGGATATTCTAAATTTGAAACCTTCCCTGTTTGGAATGTACCTTTAAAGCATCCATTAAACATTGCATACGAGTCCGCTACAGTGGATTTAAAAGATGCAAATATGATAGATCCATTCCATTTTGACGCCTATAATGAAGTTGCAGTAAACTATAACCGTGACGTTGAAACTTTTCCTGTATTAAGAAGAATAATTGAAAAAATTACAAATGAAGAAGCTGTTTATAAGTCACCTACGGACATGGGAGTTAACCGTGTTGGTTTTGGAATTATTGATGATGAAGTGATAAAAGAAGCTTCAAGACAAGAAATAATAAGAAGATATTTTAAAACAGGTTGTGAATATAAAAAGGGTTATGTAGACTTAGAAACTTTCCATAGAGCAAAGCTAATAATGGAAGAGCTTAATCTCAAAGGAGAAGATAGAAAGGTAGTTTTACCAGCAAGAGAAAAAGCAGCAAAGATTAAAGAAATGCAATGTAAGAGTGAACCTTGTCTTGCGGTAGCTCTTGAACTTGAGGATGGAACAATAATAACAGGAAGAAGTTCTGAGACTATGGATGCTACAGCAGCAGTGATTTTAAATGCTATTAAGCACGTTGCTAATATTCCAGATGAAATACACTTAATTTCTCCAGTAATTCTTGAGCCAATCATTAATCTAAAAAGCAAAAACTTTGGAAGTAAAGTTACTGCCTTAGATTGCGAAGAAATTCTAATTGCCTTAAGTATCAGTGCAGCTACAAACCCAATGGCTCAATTAGCTATAGAGAAATTATCAGTACTTAAGGGGTGTCAGGCACACTCAACAACTATACTTAGTACTACTGATGAGCAAACCTTTAGAAAACTTGGAATTGATGTTACTTCAGACCCAGAGTATTCTTCAGATAGTTTATACTATAATGAGTAGTTACCAAGCTTTGTAAAAAGAAATATTTTAAATTCATATTTAGAGGATGTAGTTGAATTTATTCAGCTATATCCTTTATTTATAAAATTTTTTAGCCTATGGTTATATTTAATACATATTAACATTAATAGAATCAATCTATAAATATTATTTTTATAATACTTAGGCATCTGAAAATAAATAACAAGTCAAAAATGTGAAGTATATTTTGTGTTCACAAGCAAGCTTGTGCAGACAAGAAAACAGGTTCCGCAGATAGTGAAGCTATCTAAGGGTTCTGTTGACGCAGTATATCACAAAATAGACGAGCAGATTGACTTATTTATTTTTTGAAGATGCCTTAAACAAAACCCTAGTGAAAAAAGTCTATATAAGTGAGAAGAAAATTTAAAATAATACTTATGGAGGTTATTTTGTGGGTAATGAATTTTTAAAAGATGGTATGGACAAATATGAAGCTATCCAAGTTCCTGAAGAACTTGAGAAAACCTTAAGAAATACTTTAAGAAGAAATAGTAAAGCTAGAAGTATTATAAAGGTAAACAAAGGGGTTGCTGGAATAGCAGCAGCTTTAATTGCTTTTGTTATTCTAGTTAATTTATCTTCTAATGTTGCTTATGGATTAAATCAAGTTCCAATAGTTAACAAACTAGTTAAACTTGTAACATTGGATAAAGGTATAAAAAATATTGTAAGCAAGGGTAAAATCCAACAGGTTAATGTTAAAGCAGAAGATAATGGCGCAAAAGTGGTTGTGAATTCAGTTGCAGGAGACAACTTAAAATTATGGATAGATTATGACCTTAGAGGCGATAATTTAATCATAGGCGAAGTTAAGTTTAAAGATAGTAGTACAGATATAGAGCTACCTTGGTTTAGTTATATGCCAAAAGATGGCGAAAGCTTAATAGAAGTTTCAATGGATAGATTAGTTAAAAAGTTTAACATTGAGCTTCAAGTATATAAGCATGATGCCTTATTTGATATGACGTCGGCCAGTTTTCATGAATTAGATGAGAAAGCGCAACAGGAGTTAAAAGAAAAGTTTGAAAAGAACAAAGTAGCAACTTTAACTGTTCCAATAATGCTTGATGAGAAAATATTCAAAAATGATTTAAATACCTTGGTGTTAGATGATAAAGAAGTGAAAACTAAAATTGGAATAAAAAGAATAGAAAAACTTGAGCTATCAGAAGCAAGGAGTAGAGTATTCTCAAGCCTTATCAGTGAAGAGTATGATATGATTAAGGTGGTAAATCCAAAGCTTATTGATGAAAGTGGCAAAGAGTATTCATACCCAATAAGTTATGAAAACTTAGCTGTTGATAATAGGCTTGTTATGGACTTAGTAGGTGGTATAAATAGTATTAATGGATTAACCTTTAAATGTGATGGGATTGAATATGTAAATAAGAAAGATAAATATCTAACAATAGACTTAAAGAACGAAAAAGTAGAGGACAATAGTTTAGGAGTTAAGCTTATAGAGATACAAGGAAACAAGATAACTCTGAACTCTTCACAAAAGAATATTCAATTTAGTCTTCAAGCTGAAAATGAAAATGGTGAAAATCTTGAGTTCAAAGGTATGCATATGTCACATGGTAGTGGAAATCAGGAACTTGATTTTATGCAATTAAAGGGTAGTAAGATTATTCTTAAGGTAGAAAAGATAGAAGGTTGTGTAACTGAAGGGTTCAAGATGAAGTTAGTGGAATAACTATACAGTAAGTTATTTCGTCAACTTTGAAAGGGGGGAACTTGGTTTGTTTTTTAAGACCAAGGAACAAAAGGAGTTAGAGAAAGTTTTTGAGGAGTTAGTTATAAAGGAAAAAGATAATTTATATAGATTAGCATATATGTATGTTAAAAATGGTAATGATGCAATGGATATTTTACAAGAGAGTATTTTAAAAGCTTATAAAAATTTAACAACAGTTAAGGATAACTCCTTCTTGGATAGGTGGTTAAAAAGGATTGTTGTAAATTGTTCTATTGATTATATTAAAAGAAATTCAAAGATAGTTTATATTGATGATATTCAAACCACAGCAGGAATCCATAAGGATAAAAACTATGAAGATTTATACGAGGCAGTGGACACACTTTCTCCAGAACTTAGAACAATAATTATACTTAAGTATTTTCAAGGATATACCATAGAGGAAGTTGGAGAAATACTTGATATAAGCATATCTCAAGTAAAAAATAAACTACACAAAGCATTAAAATTATTAAGATTAGAAATAAAGATTACAAGCTAGATGTAGGTCGCATTAGAAATTTATTAATAAAACTAGGTAAATATTATAGTATATTCAATAAACAAGTCTATAAAGAGGTTTGTTTATTGAATATTTTAATGTGAAAAACTTTATTTGATTTCAGTCCCAATTATGTATAAAAAAACCTATATAATTACGGCTAAATTTATGCTATAATAGCTAGTGAAAATTTAATATAAATCCATAAATCCGTTAATTTTAGCGGGACTGGTTCGAGAACTCCCAGTATAAAAAACTAAGGATTTAATACGGTATAGCTGTATCCTTAGGTATAGCTTTTTTTGTTTTTTGAAAAACTATAGACTTTCTTTATAAAACTATAATAAACATGAAGATTTTAGGGATTATAAGTAGTGGTATATTTGGAAAGTAGCACATCAAGATATGAACTAAATAAAATTAAAGTTTTATTTTATAAAGATACTATAGTAATTTAAAACTAACAAAAGTTATATGTTCCGTTCTCAGATAAGACAATTGAAAAGAAATAATAAGTGAAAGATGTGAACAATATTTTGAGTTTACAAGCAAGCTTGTGCCGATAAGGAACATGTTCCCTAGATACTAGAACTATCTAATGGGCTTATTGAGGAGAGATAACACAAAATAAATGAGAATGTTGACTTATTTATTTCTGGAAATGTCTAAAATTTAAATGAGAAAAGGAGAAGGAAAATGGAAGGAAAGAGAAAGGTAATTATTGATTGTGACCCGGGAATTGATGATTCTTTGGCGCTGCTTTTAGCTCTTAAATCTTCAGAGTTAGAAGTTAAAGGTATTACTGTGGTATGCGGTAATGTTCCAACAAAGCAGGGAGTAGAAAACACTTTAAAGGTATTAGAATTAACTAATTCCCTTCACATACCTGTATATTTTGGAGAAGAAAATCCACTGATAAGGGAACTAGTAACTGCTCAGGATACCCATGGAGAAGATGGGGTGGGTCAGTGTTTCTTTTCGAAAGTGCAAGGTGGCATAGTAAGGAATGGGGCTGTTGATTTTATTATTGAAAGTCTTGGAACTGAAGATAAACTATCAATTATAGCCTTAGGGCCACTAACTAACCTTGCAAAGGCATTAATGAGAGATAAAGAAGTTTTTAATAACTTAGATGAACTTGTATCTATGGGAGGTAGCTTTAGAAGTCATGGCAATTGCTCGCCTGTAGCAGAGTTTAATTATTGGGTAGATCCTCATGGTGCTGATTATGTTTATAAGAATCTAAAAAAGAAAGTTCACATGGTAGGGTTAGATGTGACAAGAAAAATAGTTTTAACACCTAACATTCTTGAATTAATTAATAGATTAGGTGGGGAAGTGGCAAAATATATAATTGATATAACAAAGTTTTATGTGGACTTTCACTGGAAGCAGGAAGGTATAATTGGTTGTGTAATTAATGACCCTTTAGCTGTAGCTTATTTTATAGACAGGTCCTTATGTAGTGGTTTCAGTTCATACACAGAAGTGGTTAAGGATGGAATTGCAATGGGACAGACTATAGTGGATGTGGAGGACTTTTGGAAAAAACAGCATAATTCAGTAGTTTTACAGGAAGTGGATGCTTCTAAATTTATGTATATGTTTCTTCAAAGGTTGTTTCCAGAGAGTGCAGAAGTAATAGCTAATATTAAGGGGGTTATATAAATGAACAGAAATTCAACATTAAAGTTAACTATAGTAGGCTTTGGTATAGCCTTAAATATTGTGGGAGCGTTTATAGCTCTAAATCTTAAATTACCCATATACTTGGATTCTATTGGAACAATTATGGTTTCCTTTATATTAGGGCCAATATATGGAGTTGTTACTGGACTTTTGGGTAGTATTGTCAGTGGAATTACCTTTGATATATACTCATTATATTTTGCACCAGTACAAATATTCACAGGGCTTATTGGTGGTATTATGTACAAAAAAGGTTTCATGAATAAGTTTAAGATGCCTTTAGGAGTGTTGGTTGTATCAATATTTTCTTCCTTTATAGGAGCTGTTATAGCCGCTTACTTATTTGGAGGAATTACTTCTTCAGGTTCTACCTATATTGTTCAATTGTTATCTGGATTTGGAGTTAATAAGGTTGTAAGTGTATTTATAGTGCAATTCATAACTGATTATGCAGATAAATTTGTAGCAGTTTCCTTAGCAACCACAGTGTTGGTAGGAATTCCAGGAGGCTTAAAGCAAAGATTAGTAAGGAGCTAAAAATGGATAGATATAGTGTCATTGAGAATAAAAATAAAAGAGAAATAGTACTTTTAAAAGCTTTTCCTTGTGTTTGGGGGAAGTGTTCCTTTTGTGATTACATTTCTGATAACTCTAAATCAAGAGAGGAGATAAATGAACTTAACTTTCAAGTTTTAAAAAATGTTACTGGGAAGTATAAAACCTTAGAGGTAATAAATTCAGGTAGCTGCTTTGAAATTCCTGAAGAAACCTTACTTAAAATTAAAGAGGTTATTCATGAAAAGAACATTGAGAAATTATTTTTTGAAAGCCACTGGTGCTACCGAAATAGATTACAGGAAATGAGGAATTTCTTTAAAATACCTATAACCTTTAAAATAGGAGTAGAGACCTTTGATTACCATTTTAGAAATGAAGTTCTAAATAAAAATGCTAAATTTAATTCTCCAGAAGAAGTAACGGAATTTTTTCATTCTCCTTGCTTAATGGTGGGAATTAAAGGGCAAACAAAAAATATGATAGATAAAGATATAGAAATAACTTTAAAGCATTTTTCTCGTGGAACTATTAATATATTTACTCCAAACACCTCTAAACTTGAGAGGGATGAGGAACTAATCACTTGGTTTAAAGAAAAATATAGTTATTTAGATGATAATCCTAATATTGAAGTTTTGTATAACAATACTGATTTTGGTGTAGGAGATTAATAAGTAAAGAGTGAAAAGCGAGTCCTTTTCACTCTTTTATTATTTTCAAAACACTTAATACTCCTTGAGAAATTAGTAATAGTTTTAAAAGTAATTGAAGTAAAAAGTCTGTAAATCTTAATGCCTATTATGTGAAGTTGAGATACAGCATATTAAATCTAAGGAAATAGAGTTAACACTTAACTTATACATGAGTCCTACTCTGTTTCCCTTAAAGCTTTTTGAATCTGAGTGAATTAAACCTTCACTAAGGAAGCCTATAAGTTGGAGAAATAAAGAAATTAAAATTAAAAATGAAGATAAGTTACACTGGTTAATTGTAATTATTTAACTTATAATACAAATATAGACCTTAGTTATAAATCATAAATATGTATAGGATTGATTATTTCAAATAAACTTTGGGGGGATTTTGTTATGGGAAGAAAAGCTTTTAATTCAGAAGGTCCAGCTCCTATTGGACCATATTCACGTGCAGTAGAAATGGGAAATTTAGTTTATTTTTCTGGGCAAACACCAATTGATCCAGCTACGGGGAAGCTAATAGAAGGAGATATAGCAACGCAAACTCAACAGTGCTTTAAAAACTTATTTTCAATTTTAGAATCGGCTGGATTAACTTCTGATGATGTTATGAAATTAAATGTTTATTTAATTGATATGAAGGACTTTGAAAAAATGAATGAAGTTTATTCTAAACAATTTAACTCACCACCACCAGCTCGAACCACTATAGGGGTTAGAGAACTTCCTTTAGGGGCTAGAGTTGAAATTGAGATGATAGCTTATAGAAATAAATAGTAATTTTTAGTGCAGACTCTGTATTTTACTATACAGGGTCTTTAATTTTATATGCAAATTTTAAGCTATAGGTATGACGAAATAAAAAATAGGAACAGCGCAACTTTTTAAGTGAGCACATGTAAAAAGACCAGCTAGTAATAGTCAATAGTTTTTTTAAAAGATTTCTTAGTTTAAAAAAGGGCATCACAAAAAGTACTGTCCGATATACGAACAAT
>NZ_JAGGLL010000048.1 GCF_017874425.1 Clostridium punense | reverse complement strand
CCCCGAAGGGCTTCATCGCTCGACTTGCATGTGTTAGGCACGCCGCCAGCGTTCGTCCTGAGCCAGGATCAAACTCTCAATTTAAAATTGATGTTTGAGCCGTATTTTATTATAAACTTCGTATTACGTTGTTAACTGCGTCGCTCCGATACTCACGTATACAAATACGCTTTGTTCCTCACTCCTCGTTGCCTAGTACTACTCGTTTCTACTAAAATACTTTTATGCTCTATTTATCGCTGACTTGTTAAAGTCATTTTGTGAACTTTTAGTTCACTGAATTAACTGGTTTTACCTTTTTCTCTGTTTAATTTTCAAAGACCAAATAATGTTTTATTGTGTCGTTTCCTGCGGTGTATTATTATATTATCATTGCAAACGTTATTCGTCAAGGCTTTTTTTTAAATGTATTAAAAAATCTAAATATCATTTCCTGTTTTAATTATAATATAATCATATTGTGTTTATTTATGCCATATATTGCTGAAACACTTCTCTGAATTATATTAAGTATAACTAATTAAATAAATTGCTAATCAAAGTAAAATATTATTTAAAAGTATTGCCATGCTATTGTCACATAAATTAACTTAACCATAAATTATATTTTTATACATAGCATCAAACAAATTAATAAAGGTTTATTATAAATCTTACTATGGCATATATTCATTAAAATTATAATCTCTTACCCTTAAAGTGTTGTAAAGTATCCAAAAACTTTTTTACATCTTTACTAATAACAAATTTCATAAAATAAGACTTTTTCTTTCCGTCTATAAAAATCGTATCTCCAAATTTTTCTTTTGTTATCTCTACCTTATAAATATCGCAATACTCAATTACATCATCATAAATAAAAAATAATCTTTTACCACAAAATCTTACTTTTCTATTTGTAGCTACCAGTATTCCTGATCTCAAAGTACTCTTATTTCTCACAGTAGCTTGAAATGCTCCATCAACATAGCTTAAAATTTCTTCCCCCTCTTCAAAATTATCTTTTACTAAATTAATTAATTTTTTTATGCTAGCCATATTATCCCCCTTGTAAAAATTAAACTTTATTGCATCATAATGTTTAAAAAATATTTTTAATCCACCTAAGCATATTGAATAAAATATTTTTTAACCCCTTCCTTATTGTAATATTCCTCTGCTTACTAGTGTAACTACTTTCTATAATAAATGCAATATCACTCATAATTTCATATGCTTTATTTTCTTCTCTTCTTGTTATACTTCTTTTATTTGTAATGTTTTTCAAATTATTTAGCAATTCTGTTGTAATAGTATTAGAATAACCATCTGCTTTCTCTATGGTGTTTAAATGTTTAATTATTATTTCACTTGATACTCTTACATCTATAGCTTTAATAATGCACCAGTTAACGTATTGTGATAATTTTATTTCACTATATTTTTTTTTGATTCTCCCAAGGAGATTGATAGCCTCCTGAGATAAATACTTTTCATCCATATTTAACAATCTATCTCTCATAACATTTCCCCCTACGCATCAACTATTTCCATATATATCCTGAGGCCTAAATTATTATTTAGTTTTATCTCTAATTATTACTTTTATACTAAAAAATTGAAGTATTTTTATTATTTAATTATATTTATTTCTTGCTCAACATATAAATTTATAGAAGATTTTATTTACACTATAACTTTTAGGAGGGCAAATATGAATAATTTTATAGTTTCAAACTTTTGGGATATACATCCCCATTTAAAGAAGAGTGTTTTTTCTTCTAATAACTTCAATAATAATGATAGTATATTGAGAAAAGAAGCTGAGGATATAATATTTAAGAGAACAAAACTAGGATTAAACAACTTAGTTAAAGGGCTTCAATGCATTTTAGTTAATTCAGAAAATGATTATTTTAATAATGCGGTTAACGAATTTCGTATGTACACTGGGTATGAAGTTTATGAGAGTTTTTCAAACAATCTTCTAGATGCTACCATTCTAAAACTTCAAGACTCCTGTGATATTATGGTTACTTCCAGAAAAAATGAAGAAAATCCTTTTTTACAATATAATTTAAACCCCAAAAGCAATATCCGACCTAATACAAGAATTGAATGTTTTATATTCGAAGTAAATAACATTGATAAATATTTTAGTATACAGAAGAATCGCGGTATAAACTTCTTGACATCTGATATTATTGAACATGATAACTATTACTTTGTTCAAACAATACCTTCCTCCTTTACAGGCACATCATATGGGTTCATACAATGGAAAAATGGTACTAAAACTTATAAAGATAGTTGTGATGCCGATTTGACCATGATGGCTCTAACATCAAAGCCTGAGTATACAAAACATATTACATTCATAGATCATGCGGCAACACGTATTATAGCTAAACATAGAGATGCTGCAATACTAGAGCTTATGGAGCTTACAGATTATAACTTTGATTTTTCAATTTACGTTAAAAACTTAAACTCTATAACTAATGTAGCTAGAATGAAAAATGAAAAGTTTGCTATGGTATTCACTTCTGGAATTACCCCATTTACAGACTTAGAGCAAAGTGGCCCAACAGAAAAATTTGTTTATAATTATGGCCCAAGAGTTCATCACATAGCTTTCTACACTAATTTTATTGAGAATACCTTTAAAGATCTAATAAATAATAATATGAAATTCTTAATTGATTTAGTTGGCTCAGAGGAAGAAGGAATAAAACAAACTTTTTCAAGTCCTTCAGAAAGTACCTTTGTAGTAAATGAATATATATGTAGATATGGAGACTTTGATGGTTTTTTTACCAAGGAAAATGTAAGGGATCTCACCAATGCCACTAACAAGCAATAAAATGTAATTAAATTATTTTTGTATATTTAGTATGTATTAAAGAATAACTGCAAAGCCTTTGCTTGCAGTTATTCTTTATACTATATATCCTATGAATAGTTATTTTAAAATAAAAACTAGACATATAAGCATGTCTAGTTTTCACTTTAATAATTAGCAGCAGAAAAATCCGCCACCACAACCACAGCAACAAAATAGCAATAATAAAACAATAGCTAATCCAAAATCATTATTTCTAGGCTTAGGTTGTGGCATTGGACAACATCCAATATTCCCTAAAGAATATGAATTTTGAACTTCATTGTTGCCTAAAACATTATTTATATTTTCCCCAGCATTTAATCTTGTTAGTAATTCTTTTACTTCTGGATCATTCATAAGGCTTTGTAGTAAATCTTGAGTAGACATACAATAAACTCTCCTTTTTAAATTTTTCTTAGTTTGCTATGAATACTTAGTAAAGTAAGTTGTCCATATGCAAAAACTTAAGTACCTTAAATGCCGTGTACACTATATAATATGAAAATACTAGATTTTTGTTTACATTTATAGAAATTATTTAAATTGTAGTAATACATAATTATCTTTTCTAGGGACAAATTAATATAAGATAATCAATGAATGGAGGTAAAAGTATGGTTGATAACAATAAGAATAGATTTAAAGAACGTAAAAAATCTCAAGCAGAACTCCGAAAGATGTATCCAAAAGATGGTGCAGATGTAGGTATAATAAACGGAGTTAAAAATAGTTCTCACCCAAATAGTAATGACAGCTCCAAAGATAATTCCTCTTCATTCTAATTTAAATTAAAAAAATCCACTCAATTGTGAGTGGATTTTTATTTGGTGGCTCACCGGGGGATCGAACCCCGGACACCATGATTAAAAGTCATGTGCTGTACCGACTGAGCTAGTGAACCATATCGTTAAGCACTTTAAAATTTATAAAATGCTTAACGTTACCTGGCGACAACCTACTCTCCCACAAAGTCTCCTTTGTAGTACCATGGGCTCTTTGAAGCTTAACCTTCGTGTTCGGCATGGGAACGGGTGTTACCTTCAAGACATCATCACCGGATACCTAAAATAAAATTTACGATAATAAAAGTGAACTTAAAGTGTTGACCAATACAGATACTTTATTTATATTGCAGTAAATTCTCTAATATCATCGCCCATAGTGATATTATTGTCAATATCACACAAATATACATTAATGTCACTTAATTTATTAAGCCTTTACATTTTATCAGCTATAATAAATAATGTCAATATAAATAGTAATTTTTATCAGGTCAAAAACATCCTTACATTGCTACAAAATTCAATATACATATGGGTCACCCTATAATTTTTATAAGTTTCATATTTTCTTTTAAACTTATCACTTGTAAAAACACCACCCTAAATTAAGAATGGTGCTTTATAAATTTAATTATATTGCGATAATATTAATATAATTTATAACTTGTAAGGCTAATTCATAGTAAAAACAGCGCAAAAATAGAAGTAGCTATAATTCCGATTGCTACAGGGACTAAATTACGCCTCGCTAATTCAAAAGGTGATACTTTGCACACTGCAGCTACAGGAATAATGGCCCATGGTATGATAGTTCCTCCCCCAACCCATATCGCACATATTTGACCTAAAGCTGTAAGAGTTGCTGTACTTGAACCTGTTGCTGTTGCAAATAAACGTGCGATAGATCCAGCTAAAGATATTCCAGAAAAACCGGAACCATCAAGTCCCGTTATAACTCCAACAGTTGATAATGTTGCCACACTTACTACATTATTTAATGGTACCGAATGTGCTAGTACATACCCAAGGTCATTGACTATGCCTGTTGAGTTTTGAGGCAAGTATTCACCAATTATTTTTACAAACCCCATATCACCTAAATAAAAGAAAGCAGCAATTGGAATTACAGGACCAAATACCCTAAATCCGAATTGAAATCCATCAATAAAGTAGCCCGTTATTTTTTCTAAAGCTCCAAGTTTAAAGGTTTTTAAGGAGATTAGCATTAATAAGAATATAGATGTTCCTCCTATAAGAGCAGTAGCATCTCCACCCTTCAAATCCAAAAAAATCATTAATATCACATCAAAAATGAAGAGTATGGGAATTAATAACGAAAAAATTATCTTCCATGTATTATTAAGTTTGTCTTTACTACAAGCCTCATCATCTACAGTTTCCATTGAAGGATCTGAAACCACCTCATTTATTATTGTTCCACGCTTCATATCTCTTTTTAATAAAATAAATGCAGTAATTGTAGTAACTAGACCCATAACAATAATTAAAGGTATTGTAGCTGAGATAACCGAACTAACAGGGACTCCTGCCGCATCTGCAGTAAGCTTTGGCGCCCCTTGGATAACGATATCACTAGATAAAGCTATTCCATGCCCAAATAAATTCATTGCTACTGCTGCTCCAATAGCAGGAAGCCCTGCTTTTATAGCTACAGGCACAAAAATTGCGCCAATCAATGCTACTGCAGGAGATGGCCAAAAAAACCATGAAATTACCATCATGGTTATTCCAATTACCCAAAAGGCTAACACATCATTCTTTATAAGTTTCGTAAATGGTCGTATCATTACCTCATTTATCCCAGTTACTGTTAAAAGTTTACTAAGTGATACAATAATAGATATTATAAGTATGGTAGGTAATAGTTCTGTTATAGCATATATAAAACTATTAAATACCCCTATTACTGAAAGTGAAAGAGAATTTGTACTAATTATCGCCAGCATAAATATTCCCACAATACATATTAAGGAACAATCCCTTTTTTTAATCATAATACCTAAAATTAGTAAGATAAATACTAAATATACATAGTGTAGAGTAGTTAATTCTATCATCCAGTTCATCTCCTCACGTGTATTTCTATTTTTTCTTTAATATACAATATGCTTAATGTATATTAAGGTGTGAAATAACACAGAGGTTTTATTATATTTACCCTGGTATATAAAACTAAACTTTAACTTTAAAATCACTAAATTATTAGTTAATAGGTTCTTTTTATATTGCCTCACATAAAAACATAAAATTATATTACCTTGATTTAATATACTTATAGGCCTCTTTCAAAAGTTCTTTACTTACCTCATGAGTAACCTTTTGTATTCCATCCTCAAAATTAACCCACTGGTAACTTTGCACTTCCGTTTTATCTATAATTACATCTTTGCTGTTAGTTTCTCCCAAGAAAAATATTACTTCCTTAGTTATATCTGGTCTAGGTCTATATTCTATCCTATGCTTAAATCCAGACAATAACTGTACAATTAACCCAGTTTCTTCCTTTACCTCTCTTAAAGCAGTTTCTTCTTCATTTTCTCCCTCAATTATATGACCTTTAGGATATCCCCAATAAGTATTTATATTTTGTTGAATTATTAAGAACTGGGGCTCATTATTGTTGTTTATAAATACAACTGCACCACAGGATTTTTCATATTGCATGGACAATCCTCCTTTAAATAAGAATTCTATACATTAATTTATGTAATATGTATAACTTTTATTTACAGAAATCATTATTACATTATTAATTACTAGTTAATTCTATATTTTTGTAAAATGTCCTTCTATTTTTTGTTAAAAATAAAAAAGGCTATTTCTTAAAATGATTGCTCATGTTACTTTAAGATAGCCTCTTTATTTTATTTATTTGTTATTTCACCAGTTTTTAAATCTATATTAATCAGTATTTCAGTATTTTTAAAGTTATTTCCATCAAAGTGACTTTTACATAACTCAATTTTAATTTTCTCCTTTGTGTTCGTAAACACCCTATAGGATATATTAACATTGTAAGGGATAAATACTTCATTGGAATTATTCATAGTTTTTCTTCTATTTCTGCTTTCGTTTTCTATAGATTTTACAAAGGAATCAACATCTTTCTGTATATAATCGTTGATTTTATTAGTTAATTTCATATCCTTAATTTCTATTTTAGGCAATTTAATATTAATGTTTACATCCTTATTTTGTTGTGAGTTCTTCATAGTTTTAATTGATGCTCTGCTACTTGTTGAAATTGTTTTTAAATCTAAAGGCAATTCAAGACTATTTAAAGGAATCTTAAATTCTGGTACTCCTACAACATAGGGTGTAATTTCATTCATAGGAAAGTGGATTACTATACTTTCCTTTTCTAAATAAAATGATTGGTCATAATCTATTCCTCTAAACTTATTACTATAATACTTATTCCTATCCTTAGCTATATCTTCACTAATTTTGTTATTAATCACCTGTTGGAAATCCTGTTCTTCACTAAATAGGTGCTGAAGCTTTAATAACCTTGAGTTCTTTAAATCAATATTATAACTTTTTTTATTTGAGGTACTGTAACTCCCTCCAGTAAAGCTGTTGCTTGTTATTGTAAAGCTTAAAAGATTTTCATCATTATAAGTTACAACATAAGTAGATTTTATTTCATATTTGGGCAATGAAAAACCATTTGTCTTAGCATATAATAAATCCCTTTGAAGAACGTCTTCAAACTCCTTCTTCATGCTATTTATGTAGCTACTTATATCGTTATTTATTATCTTTTCAAATTCCTTATTGTTTAATCCCTGTACATAGGGAATATTCAATATCATCTCCATATGTTCATTTGATTCGTTTGTAATTTTATCTTTTAGTTCTATTTTATTATTTTCTGTATACAATGTTAAAGTGGGAGTACTTGCCTGCACGTCTTTAATATGAGTTTCCATATTAAAAAATACCATGAAGGAAAATACTAAAACACTTGATAATATTAAACTTATGCACTTTCTCATAGGTACGTCCCCCTTTACTCTTATAAAAATATGATAACATATGTATTCCAAAAAATTACAATTATTATGTAATTGAATATATTTTTTTTATGACAACTTATTACTTATATTGTAAGTTAATTACTTCCTTCTACTTAATATTTGACAATTTTACTACAAATAATTCATTTAGTTCTAAACAATATTTTAAAAGTATATATAAAGAGTAAGTTATGTAAGGAAGGAGTGCATTTTATGAAGAATGATAATCCTAATTATAGGCAAGAAACTTATAAAAATAAGAAAGAACCTAGAAATGACTTTAATGAAAGAGAAGAGATTAGCACTCTAGAAAACATTCTAGACGAAGGAGAGTTTTTAAATATATCTTCTAATATACCAGCTAAAAGCGAAATCCAAAGCTTAATTAACTCACTGAATAATTTAAATATTTCTTCTTTAAATGGCGATAAAGATCTTTATACTGATATAAATAGTAAATTAGATTCTATAAATAATATATTGGCTAAAACCAGTGATAATTCAACTATTGGATCCGACACTACTGCTTTAGAGGACTTAAAAGGTATATTAGAGTATATCACTACTATTAATGCTCTTAAAAATCAGCTTAACGAACTCCCCTTCAATACCTTTGAAAAAATATATGTTGAAAATTGTATAACCCCTACTCTTACAGTTTTTTATCAACTATGCATTGCTGCTGCCTCTTTTAAGGACACAGCTCAGTCTCTTTCACTTTCTACTACCACTAAAAGAAAAACTCATAAAATAAAAGATTACGAAAAAACCACCTATGAAATCATGAATCAAATTCAATGTTTATATGATATACTTGAGCATAGGATTTATGATTTTATTAAAGTATTGTGTAAATGCAAATAACCTCCCTGGACAATACCATGGAGGTTATTTATTTTTCTTTTTTAACTAATTTAAGATACGTTTTATCAAAAATAGTTATAATAATTGTCTTGATTTTAAATCTAAACACATTGATCGAGTTTAAACTTCTTTAGTGCTTATCCTTTGATGCTGCTACTTCTTCAAAGATATCCTCTAACATCCTACCTTTATATTTTAAACTATCTTCACTTGTTAGGCTGCTATCTTCTAGATTTTTAAAAGCAACTGAAAGCATAAGTTTTATTCTGTTTAATTGATTTACTTCACTAGCACCAGGATCATAATCTACTGCTACAATATTAGCCCTTGGATATCTTCTTCTCAGTTCCTTCATCATGCCTTTACCAGTTATATGATTAGGTAAACATGCAAAAGGTTGCATACATACAATATTTTCAGCACCACTCTCAATAAGCTCTATCATTTCTCCTGTTAAAAACCAGCCTTCACCAGTTTGATTACATAGGGATAATACATTTTTCGCCTCTTTTGCAATATAATCAATAGTTTTTGGTCCTTGAAATCTAATACTTTTCTCTAAGGCTTTAACCATTGGCTCTCTTAACTTTTCCAATAGAGCTATAATAAATTTAGATGTGTATTTAGAAAAAGGCTGATAATACAATTCTTTTGCATTAATTTCTGAATCTTTCAAAGTATAAAGAACAAAATCCATTAAATCAGGCATCACTGCTTCTCCGCCCTCTTCTTCAATAATATTTACAATATTATTATTAGCATGAGGGTGAAATTTTACTAATATCTCTCCAACTAATCCTACCTTGGGTTTACTTATATCCCTAAGCTCCAGTAAATCAAACTCTTCAACAAGTTTTCTTACCACAGTTTTAAAATCACCTAATTTACCTTTTTTTAATGATTCTTTGCAAATCTCAGTCCACTTATTGTATAACTGGTTAGCTGACCCTTTTATTTTCTCATAAGGTCTTGTTCTATAAAGAACTCTCATTAATAAATCGCCATATATTACTCCTATTAATGCTCTTTTTAGTAAGGATAATGTTATTTTAAAGCCAGGATTAGGCTCTAGTCCTACGGCATTTAATGAAAGTACAGGAATATTTTCAAAACCTGCATCTTTTAGAGCTTTTCTTATAAATGCAATGTAATTTGTAGCTCTACAGCCACCTCCAGTTTGCGAGATAATAATTGAGGTTTTTGTAAGATCATATTCACCACTTTTTAGTGCTTCAATCAGTTGACCAGTAACTAATATAGATGGATAGCAAGCATCATTATTCACATATTTTAATCCCTGATCTATGGTGTTGGCTGTAGTCTTATCTAGTACAACTAAATTATATCCTTCCTCATTAAATGCTGCTTCTAGAAATTGAAAGTGAATTGGCGACATTTGTGGTGATAAAATAGTATGGCTTTGTTTCATTTCCTTTGTAAATAGGATTCTTTGTTTTTTATCTTCTAATTTACAAGGACTAACCTTTTGTATGTCTCTTTCTTCCATAGCAGCCTTCAAAGACCTAATTCTTATCCTCGCAGCTCCTAGATTGTTTACTTCATCAATTTTTAATAATGTATATATTTTATTATGATTTTCAAGGATTTCTTGTACTTGATCAGTAGTTACAGCATCTAATCCACAACCAAAGGAGTTAAGTTGTATTAACTCAATATGCTTTTCTTTCGCTACAAAATGTGCTGCCACATATAATCTTGAATGATATACCCATTGATCAACCACTCTAAGAGGTCTTTCCACATCACCTAGATGCGCTATTGAATCTTCAGTAAGTACAGCCATATTAAAAGAATTTATAAGTTTATCAATTCCATGATTTATTTCAGGATCAATATGATAAGGTCTTCCCGCAAGAACAATACCTTTAATATTATTCTTTTTTATATACTCTAAAGTCTCTTCACCTTTTTTTCTTATATCATCTTTTATACTTTTGTCCTCTTTAAATGCAAGTTCTACTGCGTTGGAGATTTCCCCCTTAGTTATTCCAAAACTAACAAATACGTCATATAGTTTTTTAGTAATTGCAGCTTTATTGTGAAAAGATACAAATGGATTTAAAAATTTAATCCCTTTTTCTTTTAATATATCCATATTATTTTTTATTACTTCGGAATAAGACATAACAATTGGACAGTTGTATTGATTATTAGCCTCTTTTTGTTCCTTTTGTTCAAAAAATACACTTGGATAAAAAATAAAATCTACTTTTTTCTCTAAAAGGCTCATTATGTGGCCATGAGTAAGTTTAGCTGGATAGCAAGCTGATTCCGATGGTATTGTTTCCATACCTTTCTCATATAGTTTTTTAGAACTTCGAGGAGACAATTCTACTCTAAAGCCTAGCGTAGTAAAAAAAGTAAACCAAAAACCATAATTTTCATAGATATTTAAAACTCTAGGAATTCCTACTACACCTCTATGTGCTTCTTCCCTGCTCAAAGGTTTGTATCTAAACATTCTATTATACTTATAATCAAACAGATTAGGTAGCGAATTTTTTTCTACCTGTAACCCTGCACCTCTTTCGCACCTATTTCCCGTTATAAAACTTCTTTCATCAGCAAATTTATTAACTGTTAAAATACAGTTATTACTACAAAATTCACAACGCCTTACAGAGGATGTTGCATTAAAAGTACTTAATTCTTCTTCCTTTATTAAAGATGAGATATTTCCTTCAATATGCCTATCTCTTGCTATAAGTGCAGAGCCAAAAGCCCCCATAAGCCCAGCAATATCTGGCCTTACAACCTGTCTTTCTGAGGTAATTTCAAAAGCTCTTAAAATTGCATCATTATAAAAAGTTCCGCCTTGAACAATAATCTTGTTTCCCATATCCTTTGGATTTCTAATCTTTATTACCTTGAATAAGGCGTTTTTAATTACTGAGTAAGATAACCCACTAGATATATCTCCAACAGAAGCCCCTTCCTTTTGCGCTTGTTTTACTCTTGAATTCATAAAGACTGTACATCTAGAGCCTAAATCTACTGGACTCTCAGCCTGTAGAGCTACTTTTGAAAACTCATCTATAGACATATTTAGAGATTCTGCAAAGTTCTGTATAAATGAACCACAGCCTGCTGAACAGGCCTCATTCAATATTACCGAGTTAATGACCCCATTCTTTATAGTAATACATTTCATATCTTGTCCGCCTATGTCAAGAATAAAATCAACTCCTGGAAGGAAGAATTCTGCTGCCTTATAATGAGCTACAGTTTCAATCTCTCCTAAATCCGCTTTAAAAGCTGCTTTGATTAAAGCTTCGCCATATCCTGTAACTACAGAATTTGCTATAAATGCATTTTTAGGCAGTGCTTTATAAAGCTTTATCAATGCTTTTCTTACTACTTCCACTGGGTTACCTTCATTACTGCCATAATAGGAAAATAATAACCTTCCATCCTCATCAATAAGAGCTATTTTTGTAGTTGTAGACCCACCATCTATACCTAAAAAACACTTACCTGAATGACTTTCCATATCAGCTTTAATCACTTTGTTTGCTTCATGTCTTTTAACAAAAGCTTCTAATTCCTTCTTACTTTCGAAAAGTTTACATAACCTATTTACTTCTTTATTATGTTTACTATCCATATTACTTACTCTTTTGTTTAATTCTTTAAATGAAATCCTATTACTATTTAATGAACATAAACCTGCGCCAATTGCCACAAAAAGCTGTGAGTTGCTTGGAAAAATAATTTCTTCCGCTTTAAGTTGTAGGGTTTCTATAAATCTACTTCTAAGCTCACTTAAAAAATATAGAGGTCCTCCTAAAAATGCAACCTTACCTTTTATTGGCCTACCACAAGCCAGTCCACTAATAGTTTGATTTACTACAGATTGAAATATTGATACAGCAATATCTTCTTTTCTTGCACCTTCATTTAACAATGGTTGAATATCTGATTTTGCAAAAACTCCGCATCTAGCTGCTATTGGGTGTATTGTAGTATAAGATTTTGCCAGTTCATTTAGCCCTAAAGCGTCAGTTTTAAGTAGTGCTGACATTTGGTCAATAAAAGCACCTGTACCCCCAGCACAGGTTCCATTCATTCTTTGCTCTAACCCGTTCTTAAAATAAGTAATTTTGGCATCTTCTCCACCAAGTTCTATGGCTACATCTACATCACTTAATGTAGTTTCTATAGTCTTCGTACAGGCAATAACCTCCTGTGTAAAAGCTATATCTAACCACTTAGATACAGAAAGTCCTCCTGAACCGGTAACATTTACAGTAATATCATAATCATAAAAGTATTTTGAAGCTTCTAATATTAATGTTTTAATAGTATTTTTAATGTCAGAATAATGTCTTTCATATTTACTATAAATCAACTCCATATTTTGGTTCAAAACTGCAAGTTTTACTGTTGTAGAACCTACATCTAATCCTAAATGTAATAGCATGTCCATATTTCTTCCCCGCTCATTTCCCCATTAAATTTATAATTTGATTTTAATAAACTTCAGAGACTATATAAATAGTTATACCCTATTTATATAGTCTCTGAATAAAATTATTACTATTTTACCATTGTGAAACAAATTAATTTAAATAATTTAACTTTTTAAAAATTTATTGAAAGAATAGACTATAACTTATTTTAATCTCCAAGTAGTTCCTTCTTTGGTATCTAATATTTCTATATTCATATTTAAAAGTTCATTCCTTATTTCATCTGCTCTACCATAATTTTTTGATTTTCTTGCTTCATTTCTTTCTTCAAGAAGTCGATTAATTAATTCTTCATCCACATTTACTGGCTCTTTATCAATAATCATTAGATCAAGGGATAAGACCTTATCAAACTCTTCTATTAAAGATGTTTTTTCATTATTGTTAAGATTAGCATCTTTTATCACTTCATTTAATACAGTAAAAGCATTAGCAATGTTTAAATCATCACTAATTTGATCTTTGAACTTTTCAATGTAAATTTCTAACTTTGAGTTATCTATTGGTAAATTATTGTCAACATTACTTATTATAGTAGCGATTTTCTTCTTTAATGCTCTATAACCTTTTCTTGCATCATCTAAACTTTCAAAACTAAATACTAATTGTTTTCTGTATCTAGATTGTAAGCAGAAATATCTATAATCTAGAGGGCTAAAACCTTCTTCCACAAGTCTTGAAACTGTTAAGAAATCTCCACTGGATTTAGACATTTTTCCACCATCAAGTACTAAGAACTCTCCGTGAACCCAATAATTAACCCACTTATGTCCAAGAGCTGCCTCTGATTGTGCAATTTCATTTGTATGGTGTACTGGAATATGATCGATACCACCACAATGAATATCTATATTTTCCCCAAGGTACTTAATAGACATTGCAGAGCACTCTAAGTGCCAGCCTGGAAATCCTCTTCCCCAAGGTGAATCCCATTGCATTATTTGATTTGAAAATTTAGAATTTGTAAACCATAAAACAAAGTCTAAAGGATTCTTTTTATTTGGGTCAATTTCAATTCTACTTCCTGCTTCTAATTCATCTATACTTAGGTTTGCAAGCTTTGTATAATCCTTAAATTTATCTATTTCAAAATAAACATTTCCATTAGCCTCATAAGTATAGCCCTTTTCTTCAAGTTTTTGTATGAATTTAATCATATCCTCAATATGCTCCGTGGCCCTACATACTACGTTAGGTCTTTTAATATTTAGTTTTTTGCAGTCCTCAAAAAAAGCATCTTCATAAAATTTAGCAATTTCCCATACTGTTTTCTTTTCACGACTAGCACCAAGGGCCATCTTATCTTCACCCTCATCACTATCTGATTGAAGATGACCTACGTCTGTAACATTCATTACATGCTTAACTTTATATCCTATATATTCTAAAGATTTTTTAAGTGCGTCTTCAAATATATAAGTTCTCAAATTTCCAATATGAGCGTAGTTGTAAACCGTTGGTCCACAAGTATATAGCCCTACTTTCCCAGTCTTTACTGGAGTAAATTCGTCTTTTTCTCTTGAAAGAGTATTATATAAGTAAAAAGCCATATTTTTCCCTCCTCTTATCTTTATCTGTCTAATTGTTATTTTATTTATATTTACTCTATAGTCCCATATTATGTTAGAAGAACTAGTTTTGTATGTGTATGTTACTACAGCAATTCAACATTTTAACTTACCATACATGTTGATTTTACCACATTATTAAAAATTTACAATATTTTATCCTGGTATTCAAGTAAATTTAATTTAAATTAAAGGAAGTTTTAAATATATGTAGAAAATATATTTAATAATATACTTATAATTAACGAAAGGATGTGTACTTATACAATGCCTGTATTTATAAATGGAAATATACTCTCATTACATGAAGATAAAGTTTATGAAAGCTTTTGTATTAAAGATGGATTTTTTGCAAGAGTTGGAACTAACGAAGAGGTTTTAAATGAATATAAAGAAGAAGAAGAAGTATTTGACTTAAAAGGGAAAACTGTATTGCCTGGCTTTAATGATGCTCACATGCATTTTCTAAACTATGCTGTTCAAAAGAATAATGTGGATTTAGTTAACATTGATTCAATTGAAAATATAATAAATAGATCAGCTTCTTATATAAAAGATAAAAATATTCCAAAAGGAAGTTGGATTGTATCTCGCGGGTGGAATGATAACTTATTTAAAGAAAAGAGACTACCAAATAGATACGACTTAGACAAAATTTCTACGGATCATCCAATAATTTTCTCTAGAATCTGTGGACATATTGCTGTAGTTAACTCCAAAGCTTTGGAACTTCTTAAAATAGATAGTAATACTCAAAATCCTTCTGGAGGAGTAATTGATAAAGAAAATGGAGATCCAACTGGAATTCTCAGAGAAAATGCTTTAAATATTGCATTAGACAGTCTTCCTGCTCTAACAGTAGAGCAAATAAAAACTTCTTTGAAATCTGCATTTACAGATGCTTTAAGTTGTGGCCTTACAACAATTCAAACTGAGGATTTGACCCATTGTAAAAGCTTAAAAAACCTACTGCAAGCTTATAGAGAATTAGATACAGAAGGTTCCCTTCCAATAAGATTCGTTCTTCAGCTAAATTTAAATACTAATGAATTGCTAAATGAGGCCAAGGAATTAAACCTAAGGACCAATCTAGGAAGTGACTCCTTAAAAATAGGACCTGTTAAGTTATTTCAAGATGGATCCCTTGGCGGAAGAACTGCTGCCATGAAAGAACCTTATTGTGATGAACCTCATAAAGGGGTTTTAATTTATAAACAAGAGGAATTAGATGATTTAGTTTTAAAAGCTCATGATGGCGGTTTTCAACTAACTATTCATGCCATAGGTGATGAAGCTTGTGAGAGTGTGCTAAATTCCTATGAAAAACTAAAAGAAGTCAGCTCAAATAAAGATCTTCGTCCAACCATAGTGCATGCTCAATTTACTAATAATGATCTTCTTCAAAGATTTAAAACTCTTGGGGTTATTGCTAATGTGCAACCCTCCTTTATTATGACCGATTATCCAATTGTAGAAAAAGCCGTTGGAAAAGAAAGAGCACAAGATAGCTATGCATTTAACACTATGGTAAAAATGGGTATACCTGTAGCCTTTAGCTCTGATGCACCAATTGAAAGATTTAATGTAATTGAAGGTATCTATGGTGCAGTAAACAGACAGGATTTAAAAGGAAAACCTGTAGAAGGTTTTTACTCAAATGAGGGTATGAATGTTATGGATGCAATTAGATGCTATACTCTAGGTTCAAGTTATATGTCCTTTGAAGAAAATATAAAAGGAAAGATAAAACAAGGTTATTACGGAGATTTTATAGTGCTTTCAGAAGATATTTCTAAAGTTCCTAAAGAAAGAATTAAAGAGGTAAAAGTTCTCGAAACCTACGTTGCTGGTATTAAAAAATACTAAAAATAAAGGTAGCATTAATTTGCTACCTTTATTTTTTCGCCCTATTTGGCTTAGCTTTTGGCTTAATTACTATATTTTTCTTATCCTTATTTCTATTATAATTTGAAATTCTCTGCTTATTTTTTTTCATGTAGCCAGATAAATCTAAAAACCACAAAAATAAAATCACAAAAATTCCTGGAACAATGTATTTAACAAATATATTAGGCATGGTTGGCCATATTATTGATGGTACAATAAATTCAACCATTGCAGCTACTAATATTACCCACTTATTAACTTTAATTTTGTCTAAAACAAAAGGTTTAAGTACTTGGTATATAAGCAAAACTCCAAAGGCAAATACAATAATACTAAGAAAAAATAAAACTGTTTGCACTTCTATCCCTCTTTCCATATAAGTTATTTATATAAATTATTATATAATAATTCCCATGAAAAATATAGCTAATGTATGCGTCACTATTCTAATTATTTTTGTATTTTTATTATATTTTTCACTCCTTAGAATTAATCACTAAAAATAAAGAAACTTTATTTTTAATAGAACTTTAATAAAGTAAGGTTATAAAAAATTTTTTTCTGTTAATAATAAATACTGTAAATATATTCAAAAGGAGATGTTATTATGAGAGCATTAGATACAATTGCATTAATCCTTGTTATAGTCGGAGCAGTTAACTGGGGACTAATAGGATTATTCGGCTTTGATTTAGTTGCTGCTTTATTTGCAGGTTCAGGAGAATTTGGCACTATTAACGGCTTAAGCAGAATAATATACGGACTAGTAGGCTTATGTGGTTTATATGCCCTTTCATTCTTAGGTAGAAACAGATATAGAGACGTAGATTAATTTTAAAACTAAAGAAGCTAAAATTAGCTTCTTTAGTTTTTTTATTTCATCACAATTTGAATTTTGACTTCATAACTAATTATGCCTTATTATTTGATGATGAAATTTTAGCTTTATTAAATATGCCTATTTAAAATAACTAAATCTACACACTATTAAATCTTACCTGAATAACAGCAATTTTATCTCCCGCTCTAATAACAATGGCTTTTATACTATATCCTCTATTAATTATATCTTTAAATATAGTCCAGCCCATATCTTCAATAACTTTAACCACTTGATTATTCTTGTCTCTAAGTATGATATTGTTCTTTACAGAAACTACATTAATACTATCCCATTGCCTCAATTTAAATGTATTATTATTTACTTCAAAAGAAATACCTCTATTAATCAAGAAATTAAGAAATTGCTCATACTTTTCATCTAAAGTTCTTTTCTCAAAGCTTAGCTTGTTAAGTTTCTCTTCCTTTAAGTTTATGTATGTAGTATGGTTTTTAATTTCTTTTTCAAGGTTTGCTTTATTTCCCTCAAGTTTTTTTATATAATTATTAATTTTAGTTACATAATTCAAATTAAATTTGTCACTCACAGTTTAATCTTACCTTTCATCAATAATAATATGATATATTATTAAGTAACATGTAATAATCTACAGGTCTGCTTACTAATATGAATTATAAAAAGAGGTGCTTTTCATGAATTATATTAAAGAGTTTTTAATTAGTTTAAATAAAAGTATAACTAAATTATCGAAACTAATTATGAGTGTTTTATATAGTTTGTATAAATATATTATATTTATTTTTAACAAAAGAAAAACTATAAAAAAAATGTATGAACCCATTATTATTTCAAAAGAGAAAGAAAACAATACTCTTGTAGGTGAGTTAAAGAGTCTAGAAAACAAAGAAGCTTCAATAAATAAAAAAATAAAGACTATTGAGGGAGACATGACTAGTTTAGAAAAAAAGATAAACTACATTGAAAAATACTTTCTTAACTGAATCAATAGTTACCTTTGATAATTTATATATTTATAGATAATACTAAAATAGTAAAATCTATTTTAGGTGAGGTGAATTCTTTGTTTAAATGTATAGAAAAAGAAAATCACTATTGCAATCTTTTTAACGGTGAATGGGTTTCAAATGAAAAGACTATTGATGTATTCTCTCCAATTAATAATACTATTTTAGGCACTGTACCAGCTATGAGTAAAGAAGATATTGATAAGATAATTGAGAATTCTAAGACTTCTCAATTAAAGTGGGGTGAAACCCCTGTAAGTGAAAGAGCTAGTGTTTTACATAAAGCTGCCTTTCTTCTTGAAGACCAAGCTGACCACATAGCTAAAGTATTGATGAATGAAATTGGAAAGGATATAAAATCTTCTCTTTCGGAAGTAAAAAGAACTGCTGAATTCATAAGGTTTACAGCTGACGCTGGTAAGCATATGGATGGTGAGGCTATTGGTGCTGATAACTTTCCTGGCTTTAAAAAGAATAAAATGAGTTTTGCACAAAGAGTTCCTTTAGGTGTTATACTTGCTATTTCTCCCTTTAATTACCCAATAAATCTCTCGGCCTCAAAAATTGCTCCTGCACTAATAGCTGGTAATAGTGTAATTTTAAAACCACCTACTCAAGGATCTATTAGCGCACTCCATCTTGCAAGAATTTTTCAAGCAGCCGGATTACCTAATGGAGTTTTAAACACAGTGACTGGAAAAGCCTCTGAAATTGGTGATTATATAGTTACAAAAGAAGAAATTAACTTTATAAACTTCACAGGCTCCACTGAGATAGGAAAACATATAGCTAAAATTGCGGGTATGGTTCCTATGATGTTAGAATTAGGTGGAAAGGATGCTGCCATTGTTCTAAAGGATGCTGATTTAGATGAAGCTGCTAGGGAAATTGTATCAGGTGCATACAGCTACTCCGGTCAAAGATGTACTGCAATAAAACGAGTACTTGTAACTGAAGACATTGCAGATGAACTAGTAAAAAAAATGCTAGATCAGGTGCAAAAATTAAAAGTTGGTAATCCTGAAGATGGTTGCGAGGTTACGCCCTTAATAAATACAAAATCAGCAGATTTTGTTCAAGAACTTATTGAAGATGCTATAAATAAAGGAGCTACTTTACTTTGCGGTAATAAGAGGATTGACAATCTAATCTATCCAACGCTTTTCGATAATGTAACTACAGATATGCGATTAGCTTGGGAAGAACCTTTCGGACCAGTTCTCCCTATTATTCGTGTAAAAGATATGGATGAAGCTATAATAATTGCAAATAAATCACAATATGGTCTTCAGTCTTCAGTATTTACTCAAAATATTAATCATGCTTTTTATGTGGCTAATAAACTGGAGGTAGGAGCTGTTCAAATCAACAATAAGTCTGAAAGAGGGCCTGACCATTTTCCTTTCTCAGGAGTTAAAGCCTCTGGTATGGGAACCCAAGGAATTCGTTACAGTATTGAAGCCATGAGCAGACTTAAATCAATAGTACTTACAGTAGATTAAAAAGTTAGCTTTAACTCTATCATAATTGTTGTTTAAATTTACGTTAATTTGTAAATCTAAAACAGGTTAAAATAAATCTCAAAACAATATATTATATAATTAAAGAGCATAAAAGAAATTTAACATTTTGAAATAAATTTACCTTTTATGCTCTTATAATTAAGTTATCATCATTGCTTTATAGATGAAGAAATAATTTCTTCACAAATCTGTGCTAAATTGCTTTCCTCTTCTTTTGTTAGTTCATCGACTTTAATACATGGATGTATAATTATTTTCGCTTTTAAATCCTCTGGGGTTCCTTCTAACCCCTTAAAAGCTCCATCAACAGTTATGGGTACAATAGGAACCTTGGCTTTGGTGGCCAGCTTCATACTACCTTTTTTAAATTCATTTATTTTATGCGACTTACTTCTTGTACCTTCTGGAAATATTAACATAGACCTGCCTTTTTTTAAATTCTCTACTCCTTGTAATATAGATTTTAATCCTTCCCTTGTATTCTCTCTATCAATAAATACACAATCAAACTCCTTCATCCATGAAGAAACTATCGGCCAGCTTCCCACCTCTTTTTTTGCAATTGCCCCAGCTACTTCATCAATATTAGCCATAATTAATGGAATGTCTAATTGACTTTGATGGTTAGCAACATAAAGACAAGTAGTATTTGGTAAATTCTCTTTTCCTATAACTTCAATATTTAAGCCTGAGTACTTAATTATAGCCTTTGACCAGTTATTTACCACATCAAATACATAGTTTTCTCTTTCCCTAACATTAAGCTTTGATTTAATAATATTATATTTTAACTTTCTAAAAGCGATATATATCATATAAATAAAAAATTTCACTGCAAAATTAAATTTTCTCATGATTTCCCTTCCTTCTCTATAGAAACTAATATTTAAAATCATTATACCAATAATCTCTTTGTAATTAAAGAAATATAATTAATGAATATAAAAAATATAAATCATAGAATTATTTATATAAAAGAACTATAAATTTAATGATTTTGTCAAGACTTAATATATGTATAATTAATCCTTTACTTTATTCTTAAAGTAAAGCTATAGACGGAGGTATTATGAGAATTTCTTCTAAAAAGAAATATTTATTTTTTTCTTCCCTTATGGTTTCACTCGTTTTTTTCACTTATGTTTATCTACATAATTTTAATGATGATAACTCTAAAATAAATCGGACTGATTTAGTAGTTCATTTCATAGACGTTGGTCAAGGTGATTGTATATTAGTTCAAGCTAGAGATAAAAACTTACTTATTGATAGTGGTTCTAATAGTAGTTCTAAAAAGGTGATTCATTATATTAAAAAGCTAAAAATAAAAAAAATAGACTATGTTATTGCAACTCATCCTCATGAGGATCATATAGGTGCAATGGATGACATTTTAAAAAACTTTGAAATTGAGGCTTTCTATGCACCTAAGGTAACTTCATCAGCAAAAGATTTTACAAATCTGGTTAAAGAGTTAGCTAATCAAAATAAAAAAATATCTATTTTAAAATCAGGAATGCATATTAAAATCTATTCAGATATTAATTTAGAAGTATTATCACCTAAGAAAGATACTTATGAAAATATTAATAATTATTCACCAGTAATGCAGCTAAATTTTAATGAGATAAATTTTCTCTTCACTGGTGATAGTGAAAAGGTCATAGAGGAAGAGTTACTATTAAACCACATTAATTTAAGTTCACAGGTAATAAAAGTTGGCCATCATGGAAGTAAAACTTCAACATCTGTTGATTTTCTTAACAAAGTTAATCCAATGTATGCAGTAATTTCTTGCGGTTTAGGAAATGACTATGGTCATCCTGACTCTAACGTTATTAAATTACTGAAGGAAAAAGACATAAAAATCTTTAGAACTGATAAAGATGGAAACATATTACTTTATTCTGATGGGAAAACTCTTTTATATTCGACTATAAACAATAAATAGCTTTTCATATTTGTATGATTATAATAACAAGATTTACAAAATGTTCTATCTTTATAATATTTTAAACGCACGATAAGTTAACTATAATATTGGTTTGTATTATAAATATTACTGCAAAAACACTAGGTTACTTTTCAGTTTACCTAGTGTTTTTATATACGCTTTAATTACCTCCATACATTCTCATATTTAATTGAATTAAGAGGATGGACTACTAAACCCTTAACATCTTTAGCTACCGCATATACTGAAGAAATGTGTGATAAAAATACATATGGTGCATCTTCACAAATAATATTATCCAAATTGTATAAGATTTCATTATATGTGTAAGGGTTCCTTGTAGCTTTGGCAGCATTCAGCAACTCAAGTAAACGCGGATTGTTATATTTACTTAAGTTGGATGTATTATTAACATCTATCAATGGCTCAATAAAATTATCTGCAGTACCAGAATCCCCTAGCCAGCCATATAGTATCATATCCGTATCTTGTATGGAATGAAAATCATAATATTTTCTAGGTTCAATTTCCACTATTTCTAAAGTAATTCCTAATTCTTTTAAGTTTTCTTTTAAAATATTAGCTAATCTATAGTGAGAAGTATCCTTAGAATCATTCTTAGAAACGCCGAAACTAATTTTACCATTATTTATTCCACTAAGCTTCATTAACTCACGAGCTTTTCTCACATCTTTGTTATATCCCTTACTATTAGGATTTTTTAGTATGCTTGTTGGAAATATACCTTTAGCTACTGGCTCCATGCCTCCAAAAACTTCATCCTGTATCCTTTGCTTATCTATGATATGATTGATAGCTTTTCTAACATTTATATTGTGAATTAAAGGATTTTTTCTAAAGAAATTAAACAATAAAAATCTTGACCCTATGCACTCAGTTGTATGAATCTTGTATCTTGCTTCTAGTAATTTACTTTTATTTCTTCCATTTACCTCTATATAATCAATTGCTCCACTTATAAATCGTTCAGTTGAGTTTTCAATATTTATATTTAATATCAACTTATCAATCAATGCTTGTCCTAAGCTATATTCCCTAAATTTAGTATAAATAATTTGGTTGCTTTCCCTATGAAAATGACTAAATTTAAAAGCTCCTGCACCAATTGGATTATCAGTAATCCTATGTTCTTCTTCTTTAGGTAGTATAGAACATGACAAATGTGCTAAATTATTTATAAATGCGGAATAAGGGTAATCTAATACAATCTTTATACTATAGTCCCCACAAACATTTATACCTGACACATCTTTGCTTCTGCCATTATAAAATTCTTCAGCCCCTCTAATCATAGCTAAAAACCATCTATTGGGTGAATCTAGTTTTTTGCTTAAAAGTCTTTCAAAGGAATATTTCACATCCTTAGAAGTAATAACTCTTCCATTATGAAATTTCATCCCTTTTCTTAATGTAAAGTTCCACGTAACATTATCTTCTTCTAAGTGCCAAGTTTGGGCTATAGCTCCAATAGGGTCTATAGCAGGCCCAGTCATAACTAGCCCCAGATTTAATGGCTGTATAATACTCGATTGTTGAGACTCAATAATCATTGTTGGGTCAAAGGTTTTTGGTTCTTGTGTATCTATTGTAAAGCTTTTCTCTTGTACTTCCATTTTAGTTGTATCCTCATTTGCTATAATATTTAAATTATTTATAGTTGTACCTAACATATTTAAGGATACCTTTTGTCTATAAGCGTCTACAGAAATATTTTCGTTTAATGTTTTTACAGCTTCAATAGCTTTAACCATATCTTCAATTACTAATATCATATTTTGATTTTTGTTCGCCTGTTCAACAACTGCCTCACCAATTCTATGTGAAGTTTGTCTAGTTGCTTGTATTTGCTCCATCATATCATCAATTACTTGGCTAGCCTCTTTAGTAACATAACTTCCTTCTACTACTTTCTCTACGCTTTGTATAATAATATTAGAAGTAGCTTCTGTAACTTTAGATATTTCTGCTATAATCTTGTCAATTTCATCTGCTGACTTAGACGAGTTTTCTGCAAGCTTCTTAACTTCCCCAGCTACAACAGCAAAGCCTTTTCCACTTTCTCCGGCTCTAGCAGCTTCTATATTTGCATTCAATGATAGCAAATGAGTAGTCTTAGATATTCCTTTAATAGTATCAACTATTCCTTTAATTTTATTTGATTTTTCAACAAGGTCTATCATTGTTAATTTCATATTCTCAACAATTGACTTTATATTATCCATGCTTACTTCAACATTTTTTAGTGATTCTTGTCCTTTTTCTGCTTGCTCTAAGGTCTCATCTATAACTTTTATTGTTTCTATTACTCCAGCATTTATTTCTTGTGAAAACGCTGCTACTGTATTAGACGTATCTACTGTTCTTGTAATATGATTATCTTGTTTTTCAATTTGCTTATTGGCTTCTTTTACTGAGTTTAACAATATTTCAGTAACTTGCAATGCCTCTTCTACTTGAACCATAATTTTTTGAGACATGATGCCTTGATACTTTTGATTTTGTAATAACTTATTAGTATCTATATTATTTTCTAATGTACAGGCTATCCCCTTTTCTGTAATAGAATAATTACTTGCATCTTTAGTTTCTGCTTTTTTTCTTTTAAGTAACATAATTTTCCCCCTCTACTACCCACTTTGTGTCTGATTAATGTTTAATATTTACATATAAACCATTATTTTATACCATAAATATATTTTACCATTTTTCAAGAAAAAATCCTATATCTTTACATTATTTTCACTGATACATATTTTTGTTTCATATCTCATAAAAAAACTTTATTTTTATTAATTATGCAAAATAAAAAACTCTTAGAAATATCTAAGAGTTTTAATATAATAACATTTATTAATATTCTAATTTGGCTCCGTGGAGAGGATTCGAACCTCCAACCTATCGGTTAACAGCCGAGTGCTCCACCATTGAGCTACCACGGAATATTGCTCTTTCAAAATTGCACAGTGATTCAAATTTAATAGTTAGGTCAAGCCCTCGACTTATTAGTATTAGTCAGCTAAACATGTTACCATGCTTACACCCCTAACCTATCAACCTGATGTTCTTTCAGGAGTCT
>NZ_JAGGLL010000047.1 GCF_017874425.1 Clostridium punense | reverse complement strand
GTTCTTTCCTGGTTAACATAAGTTAGAATTTCTTTTTCAACTGTATCTAGATATACAAAGCTCTTATTGTTTGGATTAGCTGGCACACCACTTGGTACTGTAGTACTTGGTGTTGTAGCTGGTGTTTCAACTTTTGGAGCTTCTGTTTTTGGTTCTTCCTTAACAGGGGTTTCTACTGTTGGTTCCTCTATTACTGGAGCTTCAGTCTTAGGATTATCTATTACTGGAACTTCCACTTTAGGTACTTCAGTTTTTGGTGTTTCTACAGTTGTATTATCATTTATTACTGGAGTTTCTTCTACTGAATTGTCTTCATCAGCAACTACACAATCTTCATTAGGTAATTGAACTTGTATTGGTACTATACTGTCACAAGAATTTTTAAGGTTTAAAGGTAAATCTATAGTTTGTCCACCATTTTGTGGACTAGAAATCTGTTTTTGAACTACTGCTGTAGTTGGAAATTTAGGTAATTCTACATTCTTAGCAACTGTTCCAGCTGTGTTTCCAAGAACTGCTCCTGTTGCTGGACCTCCTGCAGTACATAATGAAAGAATTAAAGCTAATATTTTATTAGTTATCATATATCAACAACTCCTTATTTTTTATTTTGCTGCTTATTTCCTTGGGGATATGTGTAACTCCTTGTGGCAATCAGTAGCTTTTATTTCTTCAGTGCCTTGCTGATGAACATATCTTAACATGGGACAAAAGCTAAAACAACCCCTGTCCAAAGGTTTCATAATAGGGGCAAGATTATCCAAATAAGCTTTTGTTATTTCTTTATAAACTATAAAAAGCTAAAAATAAATAACCTACTTCTATTAATGGATTACTAGAATATTTAAATCAAAGGGGACAGGGCGAGGGGAATATCAGTGAATTCTTTCTAGAGCATTTATCACCAGATAATAATATTCTCACGATAGATACAAGGAAATAGAAATTAAGGTATATTATTACAGTTATTATGTGGTAAAATTGTATTAACCTTTGTTATTGGCGGGAGTTTAGGTAGTATAAACACTGTTTTAGCAATGGGATGAAGTGTACCCAGATAAATACGCCATTAAAACCGACATTAGAAATAAACAACTTTATGTTGGTAAGATTCATAGTGAAATAGCTTGCGTATATGTTATAAAAGACGAAATTAATAATATATATTTAATAATATAATGGAGATATGTGAAATGAGAATATTGATAATCAATGGTAGTCCACGTAGGGGAAATACATGGCGTTTAACAGAGGAGGTAAAAGAACAAATAGCAGTTATCGATACTACAGTAAAATTTGAGGAGATACATTTAAGTGAATTAAATATTCCATTTTGTATAGGCTGTAGCGTGTGTTTTAGAAAGGGGCATATTTTTTGTCCTCATAATCAGTATATCCAGCCTATTATGGATAAAATTGAAAGTTGTGATGGAGTGATTATTTCTGTTTCTTGTTTTCAAGGAGCCGTTACTGCCCTTACTAAAAATTTTACCGACCATTTAGCATTTTTACTTCATCGCCCCAGATACTTTTATAAAAAGGCTTTAATTATTTCAACTACAGGCGGTGTCTCTGCAAATAGTGTTACACAATCTCTCGCTAATACTTTACCAGGCTGGGGATTTAATAAATGCTATCAATTGCCTATTGTCGCATTGAGTTGGAATGACTATAAACCAACTGAAAAACATAAAAAAAGGGCATATAAAATATCCAAGGCATTTTATATGGATTTAAAATCAAGAAAACTTCACTCACCAAAAATTGGAGTTTTAATTCCTTTCAACTTATTCCAAGCCATGAGTAAGGACTACGCATCTGGAGCAGAATACTCAACACAAGATGGTGTTTTTTGGGAAAAGTATATTGGTATGAGATATGCCCCAGGAATCCCGTTGCCGATATATAAAATGGCGATTGGGAGAATTATCTATCAAATAGGGAAATATCTTTCACCAAAGATGATTGTAACATACAAAAAATGAATATATCCTTATAATGGCATGTTTCGTAATATTCTTAGTAGATTCATCAATCATAAATTTATAGGCAATTTCCATCAAAACTTTAATTAAATTAAAGTATTAGATGTGAATTGCCTTTATTTTTTGAGCTGCGCAAATAGTATAAGATTAAAGGTATATTTTTACAATAGCCTCATGGTAAAATGTAACTAGTAAGGAGAGTACTTACTACAAATTTTACAAATTAGCGTAATTGAAGTTTTTAAACTTTATTTAAATTATACAAAATAGTAAGTTTGTGAGGAGAAGTTTATTTGAAAAAGTAGAAGTTAGTGTTGAGGAAGAAAAAAGTTGTAAGAAATATTTAATATATTTTCTGATGCTGAGGTGATGGTTTAGTGGTTCAAAGAGTTAATGTGCAGGTATTTGTCTTTTGTAAAAATCCATGTTTTAAAGTGCTTATTTTAAAACGAACCCCTGAGAGGAGTGGGTATTGGCAACCAGTATGTGGTGGTGTTGAGACTGGGGAAAATTTCATAGAAACAGTACTGAGAGAGGTTTGGGAAGAGACAGGAATAAGTAATATGAAGTTAATTAGAGATTTAGAGTATACGTTTGAATATGAAGAACCTAAAAACGGTGTATTGTTAGATATGCAAGATTTTTGTTTTGCAGCCGAAGTTGAAGATATACCTGAAGTAAAATTATCTGAGGAACATGAGGAGTATAAATGGTGTTCTTATGATGAAGCAAAAGAATACTTGACATGGGAACATAATTTAATTGCATTAGAAAAGTTAATAAACAATATCTAAAATAACTGGGGGAATAACAATGGAATTGACAGCACAAAAACTTTCAGAAGAACAAGCAAAGGAGATTTCAGAATGGAAATACTCTGGAGAATACTCAATTTATAATCTTCCGTCATGGGACAAGATGGTTGAAGAAAATTATTCGCTGACTGATGCTGTAAGAAGAGAAAGATACATAGGTTATGTAAATGAGGAGGGTCAGTTAGTTGGATTTGTAAACTTATTAGATGAAGGAGATACAGTATTCTTTGGAATTGGCATAAACCCGAACTCTTGTAATAAGGGAGTAGGAAAAATAATAACTAAGCTGGCTCTAGTGGAAAGTGAAAAAAGATTTCCTAACAAGCCTGTTGTATTAGAGGTTAGGACTTGGAATAAAAGGGCAGTGAATTGCTATAAATCACAAGGTTTTGAAATTGTTGAAACGAAACAACAAGAAACCTATATTGGGCTTGGAGAATTTTATGTAATGAGATATGAATTAAAATAATCTTATTGTAGACTACTTTATTAAATTTAGTAATTATAATTTATTTCAAATTCACTGAGGACAAAAAACTATAATAATACATCAAAAGACTAGATATATCCACTTTATATACTTATAAGCCCATATCTGTTAAAATTAAACTATTGGTAATAACTTAAATAAGTACCAATTAAAGGAGGAACTTATGAAATATAAAAATTTTCATGAATTTGAAGAATCCTACTCAAGATCCTTTTCTGAAAATAAGTATGATGAAGTTTTAAATATACTACTTCATGCAGAGGAACTTTTACCAAAAGATGAATATGAAGAAAATTTATTTGAACTTATGATTGATGAGTCTAGGATATATACTCAAACCAATAATAGTGAGAGCTGTATTAAGCTTATAAAAAGAGCAGTTGAAAAAGGTTATCCATTTCCACTACACTGGCCAATCTTTGATTTGTTAAGAAACCACCCCGAATATGAGTTTCTTCATAATTTAAATTCAAAGCTACTTCAACAAGCTAAAGAAAATTCTAAGTTTAAATATGAAGTTCACCTTCCAAAATCTTATGATCCGACAAAAGAACATCCAGTATTTTTTTGTCTACATGGTGATGGATTTCATTGTAACATAAAAAATATTAGCTGGTATTGGAAACCTGATGCACTTTTAGAAAAAGGGTACATAGTTGTATATCCTCAATCATCGCAAATGTATTTCCATAACAGCTTTGGCTGGCTTAGGGATCCAGCTCTATCAAGAAAAGAACTAAAAGCTTGCTATGAGCAATTACTATTAGACTATTCCATTGATGAAAGTAGTGTAATAATTGGAGGTTTCTCCGGTGGAGCCACTACTTCAATTAATATTGCTTTTGAAAACACTATACCAACAAGGGGTGTTATTACACTATGTCCTGGTGATTATTTAGATAGCGTGGGACTTGAAGACGCAAAGAAACTAGCAGAAAGAGAAATGAAAATAGTTATTCTTGAAGGGGAGAAGGATACTGACCCAGTTGTTCAGCATATTTTAAAATTATTTAAGGAAGTTGGACTTGCTCATGAATACCATATTAATAAAGGAATTGGACACTGGTATCCAGAAGATTTAACTGAAAAAACTTTGAAGTCTGTGGAGTTTATTGTTGGTAACTAGCTGGAAAAGTAGTTAAAGAGGTGCTAAAGAAAACAAGTTGTTTTGGTGAGAATTAATCATTCACTGAAGACATTTTATTAAGTGTAAGAAGTGTAAAATAGAACGAAGATTTCTATAAGCAAGTGTGTGGGAAATAGTACCAATAGCTACTTGATTGCAGATGTAAAATATTGTATAATAAATATATAGATTTTGAAATGGAGGTGGATAAAATGATGAAAATTAATATGGCGACAGGATCAGTAGTTATTTTATCTGCTTTTAATAAAAAGGATTAATTAATTATTCTTTTTCATAGCGGGATATAAACACCTCTGGTTTTGTCGGAGGTGTTTTATTTTATTTTTAAAAGGAGAGGTTCGCTATGAAAGAAATTAAATTTATTCAAATTGATAAGGGAAATGTAAAACAATTTCAGCAGCTATTGAACATGTGGATTCCATATTTTAAAGAGATAGGAAGTTCAGAAAGTGACTCAATGATAACTGAATATGCCAGGCAAAGAGTAAGCATACAAGGAAGTCGAGATGATATGCACTTTGAACTTTGCTTTGATGATAGTATTTTGATTGGATTCTGTTTTTATGCTGTTGACTTAGGTGGTATTAAAGGAATATTACCTCCTAATATGGGATATATAATGGAATTTTATGTTTTACCACAATATCGCCGTCAAGGATACGGAAGTGAAATGTTTAAGCATATAGAAAAGACTTTTTTAAGCCATTGCATAGAAGCTATGTATCTAACACCAGATGAAGTTAATGGGAAGCCATTTTGGTGCTGTCTAGGCTTTGAAGATAGTGGTAAAATAGATCCAGATAATCACAGTCCTATATACATTAAAAAGGTTGAAATTAAAAATAATATGAAACAAATTGAATTTGTATTAGTTAACAGAAATAACCCTGATAGTTGTATGGATTTCATGAGGCTAGGATACGAGTATATGAGAGAAGTAGCGTCGGATTGTTCTTTACAAATACATGAGAAGTTTCTTAATAGTATCCTTAATAAACAAGGTGAAAATAATCGTTGGTTAGCCTTGTTAAAGGTTGATAATGTATCCGTTGGATTTATACATGCTAAGATTGATAAAGATGAAAGGGTTGATTGGGGATATATAATGGAATTTTATATAGACCCATCCTATAGAAGAAATGGACTTGGAACACATCTTTATAATTTTGCAAAACAGAAGTTTATCTTTTGTGGAGTCAAAAATCTATGGCTTACTGCTAATAAGATAACTGGGGAGCCATTTTGGTTTTCTATAGGATTTAAGGACACAGGTAAGCTAGAGAATGAATTAAAAGTACTAGAAATTTCAATATAACATTTAACAACATTTTGGAAGCTTCAAGTCTGCCATCTTCTAAAGTGGCAGTTGCTCAGCTTATAAAATATGATTTGGTGGCAGTCAAAATCTGCTTCCAAAGTTGTTAGATAAAATAAATTTTTAATAAATAATCTTCTTATAGAAAGACTAAAATAAACCTCGGTAATTATTTAAATACCCTATTATTATAAGTTTGGCGTAGGTTATTTTTTAGGTTTAATTAACTCATATTACGATATAGAAAATGAAACCATAGACAATTTACAGTTAAAGCTTTAACTAAATTAAAGTATTAGCTGTGAGTTGTCTTTAGTTTTTATTTAAGATAAATGAATGACTTTAGGTATAATTTATCCTATTAGGTAAGAGAGTCTTTCAGGTGGGAATGCTCTCTTTTTATGCATAGAAATATATCTATAATGCCTCTTTTAAATTTAATTTTAATGAGGGTATTTATTGAAGTTAGTCCATATGATTACAAAATTACAAATTATATTTAAAAAATGTCAGAATTGTAAGGGGATATTCGTTATATTTAGTAAGGGTACTCTTAAACAGGAAGGAGTGATTAAGTGGAGATTTCATCAGATGAAAATTTTCAAAATAACATGATTGCACAACTTTATGATGCTTATGAAAATAAAATGTATGGGATTGCATATTCAATTTTACATAATGTAGAACAAGCGGAAGATGCAGTTCAGGATGCATTTATAAAGTTGATTCCACATATTTCCACTATTCAAAGAATAGAAAGTTTAAAAACAAAGAGATTAGTTGTATATACAATAAAAAATATTGCCATTGATTTATATCGTAGGAATAGGAAAGAAACTGAATTATTTACTAAAGAGGTAGAGGAAAAAGTAATAAGTGAAAATCAAAATGGGGTTTCTTCTGTAAAAACAATAGAAGATAGATATATGATTACACAACTACTTTCAAAATTACCAGAAAAATACCGTGAGATAATTCAATATCGTTGCTTTTATGAACTTAGCTATAAGGAAATCTCATCATTGTTAAATATAAGTGAAGATGTAGCAGCTAAAAGGTATGAACGGGGTAGAAGGATGGTAAAAGAAATGATAGGAGATGAAATGTATGGATAGTAAAACTGATTTTGATAAATTGCTATATCTGTTAGGTCAAGAAAATACTATAGAAGAGTTAAACAACTATAAAGAGTCTCATGAATTTTCGGAGAAATATAAAAGTAAAAGAATGAAAATCATTAATAATAAAGACTTCACTGAAAATATTGGTAAAAAGGGGAAAAAAATTATGAAGAAAAAGATAATCGTGCTCATTGCAGCTATTACAGCTACTTTAGCAATAACTGCAACAGCCTATGGTGCAGTTAGGAAATATTTAGTTACAACAAGTAAGAATGAAGAAACAGGAACTCTTACTTATAATATTCAAACAGAAACTGCACCTACTAAAGTACCTGTAATGAAGGTGGTTCCTGGATACATTCCTGAAGGATATATAGAAACTGCAAATGCTCTTGGAAAGTATCATCCTAATGGTGACCTTAGTGTAGGCGGAATAACCATTTGTCAGCCATTCTATACAAATCATTTTAAGGAAGTTTATGTAAGTGATGTAGAAGAAGTTACCCTAGG
This sequence comes from Clostridium punense, assembly GCF_017874425.1. Classification (GTDB taxonomy): domain Bacteria; phylum Bacillota; class Clostridia; order Clostridiales; family Clostridiaceae; genus Clostridium_J; species Clostridium_J punense. Next base: position 17,775 of record NZ_JAGGLL010000047.1, on the reverse strand, counting down.
TGGCGTAAAAGCACAAATACTTACAAGAGAAGGAATGGAGTATAAACATATTATCAATATGTTCTATGAAGACGGAGGCTATGTAGTTACAATTTATGGCGCTAATAATACATCTTTAGAAGAACTTAAAAAAGTAGCAGAAAATATTAAATGTGAACAGGTTCCTGGAGAGTTTATAGATCTTGAAGCTAATAAAGCAACTGAAGAAAAAGCAGAAGAATTTGTGGAACCTACAATTACAAATGATCATATATTTAATATAGGTGAAGAAATAATAGATGAATGGGCTCCTTATAGAAACCCAATTTTTACTATAAATAAAATTGAAGTCTTGGAAAAACTACCGGAATTAGATAAGAATTGCTTCTATGATTATAATAAGTACCTTGAATTTACAAATGAAGATGGAACACTAAAGAAGTATGAAAGAGTTAACTCTCGTAAATGGGAAAATAATAGAATGAATACTGTTACTGAAACCGTAGGAATGAAGTTTGTTGCTGTAAATTTAACCATGAGGAATCCTTTTGACAAAGAATTAAAAAACATAAATGTTTATCCAAGAGTTTACTCTATGGAGAAAACATCAAAGGGTACACTTAAATCGCTAAATGATTATAGTGGTTGTGAACTTTCAATGGATAATGCACCATTTTATTTTGATCAATCAGATTATGAAGGTAAAAACTTCTACTTCTGTGATTTTGCACCTAATGAAATTAAAGAAGTTTACTTAGTTTATGCAGTAGACGAGGACCAAATTGACAATGCTTACATTAAGTTCAATCAAAGTGGGAATGCAGCTTGTGTTGGAAGTTACATTAAAATGACTAAATAAAAATTAAAAGGTCTATGCCAAAATTTTATTTTGACATAGACCTTTTTTACAATTGGACAGAATGGTTACTATCATCTGGATATAGACGAGCTAATGAAAATTACCCTGACATTGAAGTATATCCAGAGGAAGATTTACCTAAAGATAACTTTAAATACGAACTTTGGTTTCCAGTTGAAAAGATATAAATAAATCTAATAATCATTATCTATGATTAGGGTATTTCACAACTTTCTTATTTAAGGGCTAAAATAAAGTTATAGACAATTTCCATCTAAGCTTTAATTAAATTAAAGCTTTAGATGAGAGTTGTCTTTATTTTTTGATTTAGGTAAATAATAAAGGACTACAGGTATATTTTTACACTACATCCATGGTAAAATATAATTTATAAGGAAATTATTTACTAAATAATCCATAAAATAATTTATAAATATCATAAGTGTAAATTATTTCGGATTTTTATTTTCCAATCAAAGGAGGAATTTTATGAGTTGGTTTTTCCTTATAATAGGATTGACTTTAACATTGTGGGATATTTTCTTTATAGCTAAGACTTTACAAGGAAATATAATTAAGAGATTTGTATTTATATTATCAGGTGTCACTGTTATAAAAGTAATATATCCTTCATATATGCTAATTACTTATAAGGAAACTTTGATATCACTTATTATTGGGTTAGTATTTCTAATTACCCATTTACTTATTGCAAAGGGAATAAAATTAAGGTTTAGTGATATTAATGTAGGTATTATTAAGACTTGTATACTTATTTACTTTATTGAATTACCGGCTGAAGAATTATTATATAGGGGTATACTGCTAATTCCATTAATAAATATGACTAACCCAGTAATTGCTATATTCATATCATCTGTGTTGTTTGGAGCATTGCACATAAAAACATGGAATAATAAATTTGTATGGATAGGTTCTTTTTTACTTGCTATGACATGTGCTATCAGTGTAGTTATATCAAAAAGTATCTGGACAGCAATTATTATACACAATCTTAATGACTTTGGGTATTTAACTTTAGTAAACAAAAGGGATATATTTACCCATAGGAGTGCTAATTATAAATAATGCTGGAGGTTCAGTTAGCAGCAAGTTATTTCAGCAAGGAGATGAAGGGATTGAAGAAGGAAGTAAAAGAATTATTAAGTGAACATATTTTAAAGGAAGCTGCAAAGAGATTTGGGGTAGATATTTTAACTGTAAATTTAATTGGGGATTTTCAAAATTTTATTTATGAATATAAAAAGCAAGATAAATTATACATTTTAAGGTTAACCCATAGCTCACATCGAAAAGAGGAAATGGTGAGAGGGGAACTAGATTGGATTTTATACTTAGTTAATAATGGAGTATTAGCTTCAAAGCCTATTAATTCCATACAAGGTAGATTAACAGAAAGAGTTTATGTAAAAGATTCATACTTTATTGTTACATCTTTTGAGAAAGCTATTGGCAAGAAAATTGGATATCCTGAATGTATTAGTAATGATGAATTATTTGAGCAATGTGGCATAGTAACAGGGAAGATGCATTTTTTAGCTAAGAAATATATACCTTCAGTAAAAGAAATTCAAAGACCAGAATGGACAGATAACTATTATTTGCAGAATATAAAGAATTTTATTCCTGTTGATCAATATAAAGTCTATGAAAGTTATGAGGCTATAGTAAATAAAATTAATCAACTCAGTAAAGATTCAAATTCATTTGGAATTATTCATGGAGATATTAATGTTGGAAACTTTATATTAAGTGATGAAGGAATTAATATTTTTGATTTTGATGAGTGTCAATATAGTTGGTTTGTAGAAGATATAGCTATTCAACTATTTTACATTATCTATGTCTTTTTAGATGATAGCATAGATGAGAGACAAGCTCAGGCACAGCATTTTATGGAAAGTTTCATGAAAGGTTATTCTAAGGAAAACTCTATAGATGAGTACTGGTTAAAACAAATACCTATATTTCTTCAACTCAGAGAACTCATTGTTTATATAGGAATACACCGTAGTGTTGCTTTGTCAAACTTGAGTGAGTGGATGAAAAATTACATTTTGCAAAGCAAATCGAGAATTGAACAACAAATTCCTATAGTGATGCTCTAAATGTGATTTTTCAACCTACATCTATCAGTAAGCCACTTATGGCCTGAGCAGTAATGAAGTGGGTACAGGATGCAAAAGTAGCTTTGGATGAAGATATAAACAAATATCAGAAAACTTGGAAACAACTAGAGGGTAAACTATTAGTAGAAAGATAATTTTAAAATATTGGTAGGTGAATAAAATAATGATAAATCTTAAGAATGAAATGATTAGAGCGTATGGTCTAAACTTAGAATTAAAGTCTTTTGGTGATAATGAAGCTAGAAATAATGTTTTTCTAGGAGAAGGTAAGGACAAGTCTTTTATAGTGAAACTTGAAGATGTTAACAAATTAGAGCAAGTAGAGTTATCTATATATGTTGCTACAAACTTATTAAAATCAAGTTTGGTAAGCTCCTCCAGGTATGTTAAAACTAAAGATGGAGAAAATTTTCATGTGATTGAAGATAAAGTACTTACAGTTCAAAAGAAGGAAGATTTAATTAGCATTAAGTTTGAAACAAAGGAAGATTTTAAAGTTATAGGTGAAGTTATTGGAGAATTTCATTTGCTTTTATCAAATATGAATATAAAAGGTCTTAAAAAATCAGATTTCTACAAGGATTTTATGTGGGGGAAAGTGCCCCTTGCACAATCCCATAAAAGACTAGAAGAAATAGAAATATTTTATAAAAAGTATACCCCTAATTATGAACTGTTAACGAAAGGGGTAGTTCATAATGACTTGAATTTAAATAATATTTTCTTTGTAGGTGAAAAATACTTTCTTATTGATTTTGAATTTCTCAAAGAGAGCCCAATGATTAGTGATTTAGGAGTTTTAGCATTAGAACTTTGGGATTATAAAAAGGGAAATCAAGATTACATTGATAAACTTAATTATCTTCTTGAAGGTTATGAGAAAAAAATTGAGTTATCTCAATATGATAAGGATAAAATAGTGAATTTTTCATTAAGATATTTGTTTAGTGATGAGAATTGGTATAACTATTGGTCTTTTAATGGAAACCAAGCTGTAAGAGAACTAATTCCGATAATTAGAGAGAAACAAAACTTGTTATTGAAAATAATTAGTTAATTATATTAAATTTTAAATTATAAATGGGTGAATAATTTTAAGTGAACAATAGATTAGTAGGAAATAAGCAATAAAGCAATATAAAAGTGAGGGGATTTTGATTATGGAGTACGAAATTATACATTTGCCAAAGGAGAAATGGAAGGGAACTATAATTCCTATAGGGTACACTACAGATAAGTATTATGATGTTATAGTAAATAAAACAGATAAAGGCTTTGCTATTGGCATAGAAAAAAGAGACTTTACAGAGCCAGTAACTCATACCCCAGAAGAATATAATTTTCCAGATAAGTTGTATGAAGACCATTGGGAAAATGCATATGCTTGGGGAGTATTAGTAAATGATGAGCTAGTTGCAGCTATTGAGACAGATCAAGAGTTATGGTCTAATAGGCTAAGAATTACAGAACTTTGGGTAGCAGAAAATTATCAAAAGCAAGGAATAGGACATGCTTTAGTTGAGATGGCAAAGGAACAAGCAAGAAGACAGCGCCGCAGAGCTATTATACTAGAAACACAATCTTGTAATGTTAATGCCATAGATTTTTATCAGCATGAAGGTTTTACGCTTATTGGTATGGATACTTGTTGCTACAAAAACAATGACTTACAAAGAAAAGAAGTAAGGTTAGAATTTGGGTGGTTTCCAAAGAAAAAGAAAAGGTTAAGACGTGAAGAAGTAGAAATTAGAATGGAAACAGAGGAAGATTGGTACAAGGTAGAACTTATGACTCAGCGTGCCTTTTGGAATAATCATCATCTTGGATGTGACGAGCATTACCTTGTGCATAAGATGCGTCAAGATAAAGACTTTCTTCCAGAACTAAGTAGAATAGCAGTAAAGGATGGAGAGATAATTGGGTATATAATGTATTCTAAGGCAAGAGTTGTTGATGGTGAGGATACACATGAAGTTGTAACTTTTGGACCTCTTTGTGTAGACCCTAAATGGCAAGGCTGTGGAGTTGGCGAGCTGTTATTAAGAGAAACTATGGACCTAGTTAAGAATAAAGGGTATAAAGGCATTATAATTTTTGGAGAACCAGACTATTACCCTCGAATAGGATTTAAAACCTGTGATAATTTTAATATCACATCTGCTGAGGGTAGGAACTTTGATGCCTTTATGGGTATTGAGTTATGGGAAGGAAGTATGGAAGGTATAAAAGGGAAATTCTATGAATCTGAGCTTTTTGAAAATCTTCCAAAGGAAGAAGTAGAAGAGTATAGTAAAAAGTTTCCAAAGCTTAAAAAATTAAGATTTCCAGGGCAATGGGATTAGTTAATATTAAAATCAGTTATGCAAATATTAAATAAGATATATTTACATTGAGAAGCAAATATATGAGATCGCCGCAGTTTATATAGGAGTTTCCATTGCATATGGTAAAGATATGATTAAATGGGCTGATGACATTTTTAAGTATTATATTCTGCATGAAGGTGCAAAGCCGGCTAAAAAAATGGAATTGAATATGTAAAACATGAATTACAAATGTGGAAAAAGCATCTTCGGGCTTATATAATTGGTGGAATCATGCAGATAAGCACGATTGTCGTTATTGATAATATCTCACGCACCAAAGCTTTATTTTCTATATGTATCCTTTGGTCCATAATTGTTGCCGTAGACTTCTTGATTTCTATAAGTTATTTTGTTTGGAAAAGAACCTAGAGAACTAATAAAAATAAATGAATTTACAAGAGGGATTCTATTTAGGCTATTTTTAGTACAGTGAAATTTAACTTAGAAGTTAACTATTTGTAGACAGTTTCTAACTAAAGCTTTAATTATATTAAAGTTTAGGCAGAGATTGTCTTTATTTTTCATTTTCTTCTAATAAGTAAAAATTTTACGTATATTTTTACAATACATGCATGGTAAAATATAATTTATAAGGAATTTATTTACTTATAAATTTATGAATTAATCTATATATTTAAAACTCTAGATTTAAAGGTTTAGTAAGTAAGCAACAACCTAAATGATGAAAAGTTAATTAAGAAAGACTGGTGTAAAATATATGTTTTTTGATACTATACTTTTTGATTTAGATGATACATTACATGATAGAAAGAAGTCATTATGCAAGTTTATTGACCTTTTTATACTTGAATACTCCCATGCGTTGCCCTATGATAGTAAGTTAATTATGAAAGAAGTTTTTTTAAAAATTGATTGGCAAGGGTATAGACCACGAGAAGAAATGTTCAAGGAGCTTCAAAGCAGAATTTTATGGAGGTATAAACCAAGTCTAAAAGAATTAGTTGATTTTTGGAATAAGGAGTTTCCAAAATGTGCTGAACCTATGGCGAATGTAGATAAAGTTTTAGATTTTTGTATTCAAGAAAATATAAAAATGGGAATGATAACAAATGGTTATTCTGATTTTCAAAATAGAAAAATTGATAAATTGAACTTGAGAAAGTATATGAAAGCTATCATTATTTCTGAAGAGGTTAATGTTACAAAGCCTAACCCTGAAATATTTCATCTTGCTTTATCTAAAATCAATTCAAATAGCAAAACTACATTATTTGTTGGAGACAACCCTCTGTGTGATATAAAAGGAGCAATTGATGGTGGCCTAACTTCTGTTTGGTTAAGTGGTGGACAAGTGTGGGAGATAAAACAATATGTGCCAAAATACATTATTAATAATATATCTGAACTTATGAATATATGGTCTAAGTAATTGAAGTGTTAATAAAATAATGTTTTAATACCGTATATTCAGATACACTTTTAAGGTGTTTCAGTATTATTTTAAAATATGAATAATTATTAATGGGGTGTAGTGTGTGTTTAAAGTAAACTTTTATGAATTAAATACTATAGAAGATAGTAAGTTAAAATTTGCTGTAATAATGGCAAAATTCAATGGACAGTGGCTTTATGTGAGGCATAAAGATAGGAACACTTGGGAAATTCCAGGGGGACATAGGGAAGAAAATGAAAGTATTAATGATGCTGCATCAAGAGAATTATATGAGGAAACTGGGGCAACAAAGTTTAAATTAACTCCAATATGTGTTTACTCTGTAGAAAGCGATGAAAATATTAACTATACAAAGTCTTTTGGGCAATTATTTTACTCAGAGGTAGAAGGTTTAGATAATGAACTTCGTTATGAAACAAGTGAATTTAAACCCTTTAGTGATATGCCAGATAATTTAACTTATCCTTTGATTCAGCCATTTTTACATAAGAGGACATTAGAGTTTTTAAAAGAGAAGAAATAGAGGGAGATATTTTATGAGAGAAATAGTATACGATAATTATTATTGGCAAAATGATTTAATTAGACTTAGAGCTTGGAGAGAGGAGGATTGGGAATGGGATTATTATACTAATTTTGATAGTGTAGCAGGGAGATTAGTAGATTATATGATTGAACTTCCACCGGTAATCTCTGATTCAAAGAAGTCTTCTGAAAGAATTGCAGATTTTTCAAGCAGCAATGGTAGAACATTTTTTGCTATAGAAACCTTAGAAGGAGTACATGTTGGAAGAATAAACATATTATTAGATGATGACAGAAATGGGACTTTTGGAATTGGACTTAAAGTTGCTAGAGAATATAGGGGTAAGGGTTACGGAACAAGTGCTGTGGAACTCCTTTTGAAATATGCATTTATGGAAAGACGATTAAACAAGTATTCTATAAGTGTTTTAGAGGGAAATGAAGCCTCTATTAAAATGCACAAAAAACTTGGATGTGAACAAGAAGGGATTTTAAAACAAAATATTTATACAAATGGTAGATATTACGATGAGATATACTTCGGATTAACAAAGGACAGGTATCTAGAAAGTAGATTATCCAAATAAAATAAATATATTTGAGTAACTAGGCATCAGGATTATAAATATAAATTAGACTACATAGGAGGAGAATATGTTTCCAAGTAGAGAAATGGCTGAGAGGGAATTAGAGATAGCAGGAAAGTTAAACCAAGGACCCTGGATACAACATTCTATTAATGTAGGATTAGCAGCTGAAATCATTGCTGAAAAATGTAATGATATTAACCCAGACAAAGCATATGTGTTAGGACTTCTTCATGATATTGGTAGAAGGTACGGTATAAGTGCAAGAAGGCATGGTATTGATGGATATAAATTTATGATGGAGAAGGGTTGGGATGAGGCAGCTAGAATTTGTTTGACACATTCATTTCCAGTTACTGATTTTGACAAGGAAATAGGGGGAAATGATATGAGTGAGGAAGAAAGTGAATTTGTAATAAAGTATTTAAGTGACATAGTTTATGATGACTATGATAAATTGTTGATTGTTTGTGATTCAATTGCAGATGCTCAAGGTTTTTGCATGCTAGAAAAAAGGTTTGTTAATACAACAAGACGCTATGGAACATTTCCATTTACTGTGGAACGCTGGAATGCAACATTTGAAATGAAAGAATACTTTGAACAGCTAATGAATTGTTCTATATATGATATTCTTCCAAATGTAAAAGAGACTACATTTATAGATGCACCGCTATGGAAACCGCCAGTAAGTTGAGAAAAAGATAGAAAATATTAAGCAATCACCAAGGTATGAAGAAATAATGAAATGTGATATGGCTAAAACAAAACAGAAATTAGAATAAAAAAAATCTAGGGACTTTAAGATTACTATAGTAAAATAGTTATCTTAAAGTCCCTACATCAATCTTATACCGAACTTAATTTTTCAATTGCTTGCTTTTCATCTGGTAAGAAGAATATATGCCTTCCTTTATTACTCTCATAAATAAAATCCCTCAAACTCTTACTTGTATATACAGAAAAATCTCCTACAATGGCTAGTTTCACATTGTAATTCACAAACTTTTGCAATACATCCCCTGCAAGCTTGGTACTTAAATTAAAAAAGTCCTCACATACTGCTGATTTATTTAAAACTACACGATTACAGCGTGTATCATAAGTTGCTGTCATAATAAAGTCTAAGGCTGACTGAACATCCGTTATCAGTATTTCACTGCTATTTATAACCGCAATCTCAATATTCTTTTCTTTAGCTATGGTTATCTTCATTATAATCCTCCATTTCTGAAATAAGTTTGTCGTAAAATATGATCCTGTCTATTATTATAGCTTAAGAACAAATATAATTCTAATATCCTAAAAAGCATTTATCTTAAGATTGATATCTACAAGAGTAGAAAATGCCAATGAGGACTCAGCTCATCATAATATACATCTAGAATATTTAGTTTCATAAAAGTATAACATCATAAATAATAAAAGTACTATTTATTTACCCTTATAAACAATTCAGGAGGAATATTCATATACAAGTAACTAGAAGACTTCCTTTCGGGATACCTAGCTATGATATTGTCATTAGTATTACCTCTATCCTTACTTATTGATACCAAAATTTCATATAATTTATTAATACTTAGTTTTCCATAGCCCCACTCACGATTTGGGTATATTATACTTTCATCTTTTACCGTTGAAGCAATTAGAAGGTTTTTTAATTCAGGGGGGGAAAGACTACTAAGTCTTCCCTGCACTATTGACCACTGATATACTAATGCTACTGTGCCAGCTAATATAGCGCTTGCCATAGAAGATCCACTACCAACTACTACTGAATTATTTAAACCTGCCGTTAGCAAATTAGTTCCTTCTATTGCAAAGGAAGGTTTTATTACTCCTACTCGTGGAAATCCTTTTCCAGAGGATTCAATAATAGTATTAGTAATTCCATTGTAGCAGGAAGTTGCTAAGATATTTTCTGCAGTACAGGGAGTTAATAAAGTTGTAAATGGATCTGGAGCTAAAAACCTAGTATCCTCACTTAACAACTTAGAATTTAGTAACCATGCATCATAAAGTCCACTTACTATATAATCTCCAAAAAGACTTATTCTCCAGACACCTTTAACTGTATTTTTAATTACCATACTTATGCTTACAGATCCAGTGAGTCCTTCTTGTGCAAAGTACTCAATATTTATACCACTTTCCTCAAAGGTTAAATATTTGTTTTGTTCATTAATTGAGGGCAAAGGGACCCTGTTTATAGTTCCACCTAAAGGAGAAGTAACACTTATTGATATAATATCTGGTCTTCTGGTGTAAATTGTAATACTTAAAGAACTTTGTGTTTCTCCTATATTTATTAATATTTCTGCTGTTTGCCCAGTGGCCTCAATTATCCCACTGCTATGAGTATTCCCTATGCCTTGATCACCAGTATCAGTAATTATACAAAAGTCCTTCCTTAGTGTTAAATTATCAATATATCTTTCTAGTATGGTACCACCATCACGACCTCCAAAATTTGTACCTATAGGTAGGCATACCACCATGGGCCTTTTAAGTTTTAACTGTAAGTCAGAAAGATATCTAATTGCTGATGATATGTTTGTAGATTGGTAAACATTTTTTACACTTTGTGCTATTCCTGCTGATTCTAAGGCGTAACTTTTTGCTTCTTCTAACTTCACAATGGCAAATTCACATTTTGGAGCTACACTCTTAAATTTAGGTATTACATCTTGACTTCTTCCGCCAATTAACCCTGCTATAGCTGTTCCATGACCAACCTCATCCCGATGGGGCACAATATCATAAGGTGACCTTCCAATGAGAGCAGTATTTATTGCTTCATTTATATTTTCACGTCTGTACTCACTACCATAGGGGAAAATTTCTGGACTTGTTCCAGTATTTATAGTTTGATCCCATATGGCTACAATCCTACTTTGTCCTGTTTCTGTCATAAACCTAGGATTTAAGTAATCTATACCTGTCCCAATGATTCCAACTATTACGCCTTCACCATCTAGTGGAATACTCCCCTCATAAACACTACCTGTTTGTGTCAAATCATTATTTATTGTTAATTCAGAGAGGGTATAGATAAAGTTTCTTTGAATACCTGTAATTTCACCAACATTTTCAATTAAGGTGTTTAACATTCCCCTTTGTACAAATAATATGGCAAAAAATTTTTCAGTAATATAAACATCTGCATAATCAATGGAATCTAATGCAGATATTATATCTCCATAGTATTCTATTAAGTAGGTTTCATAATTTCCACTTTGGTAGTATTCTTTAAAAGTTTCTGCAGGAAGTGTATTACTTGGAACTCCTAATTCTCTATGTCTATTAGTGGAGTAATCTAAATCTCCATATTTCATAATGATTTATCACCCTATTTTACTCATTTGCTTTTAGTATATTGACTTTAACATAGATATGTTCTTATATTTAATTTAAGGTACAAAAAGAACTATAAATGCTTATAGTTCTTTATAAAATATCATCTTTAATAAATCTTTTTATTCTCTCAGTATGGTCTAAAGCCTTTGTTGTAGCACCTAGCTCTACACAATTTAGAATTTGCTAAGTTGTTATTTATCAACTATGCTTGAAGCAAGGTCTGCAATCCAATGTGGAATAATTGCTCCATATAGTGAATTTGTTTTCATATAAATATAGTTTAATATGATATGTGTAAAGAAAAGGTCTATAAGCCAAAATAAATTATTTATTGTTAGTGCTTTTAATGACATACCATAAGCTATCATTCTATAAGGGAAATGCATAAGCATAAATAATAGGCCTGTTGCAATAATGGCAACCCACTGTCTTTTTATAATTCCACAGAGTCTAGTACTGATATAGCCTCTGAAAACAATCTCTTCACTCAAGGCTACAAAGAAAAAATAGATAACTAAAGGAAGAATATTACCTATATCAATTAATTTGCTTCCTTGTAATAAATAGGAGCCGCAATTATTAAAAAACAGAATAATAGCTAATATGCTTCCTATACAACAACTCTTTTTCCAATTACCTTTATAAATTCCTATAGTGTCTAAAGTTTGTTTTCTGAACTTAACAAATAGAATAGTTATCAGTATCAGCAAAATGTTGAATATACACCCCATTATTAGAATATTATTTTTTACAAAGGTCACTTTAATATCTAATATAGCAAGAATTGAATACATGAAAATAATTATTCCGAAAAGAAATAAGGAAAGTAAACCATCTTTTGTGGTATATAGTTTTAAATTATCTCCATAAGATTTGTCATTTTGAAAAATACTCCTCATTATAATTTTATCCCCCATAAAAATTACTAATATCTTGAACTAAAAAATTATCTGCACCTTTTAATTATAACATATTTTGTAAGCAAATTATTAATGATACAGTATCTTAGTGTGAGGTAACTGGCACTGTGAAGAATAGAAAAAATGCCTTTATGGTAATATAGTTTTTATAGTATAATTTGTTTAATAAAATTGAATGGAGGCATAATTATGAACCAGGGACAAGAGAAATTTTATGAATTTATTTTAGAGAGAGTACAAGAAGATAAAGTTGAAGAAGCAAGATTATTGCTTGAAGAAAATTTCAAGAAGCAGTCACAAGGTGATTTTACACAGGAAGATGCTTTGAAGTTTATTCCTAAAATGATTTCCTATCTGAAGCCTGAAATGGTTGAAGAAGTTCAAGGAATTATGAAACAATTCGCTGCAAATATACCACACTAACATTTAAAGCAGGCCCAGATTATAAATAGAGCCTGCTTTTTTCATGTTTTTTTAATCATTGATGACACTTATAAACCACACAAATCCATACTTGCATTCAATTCCATCATTTAATTTATTCGGTAAATCCCAATAGAACTATTTCAAATTATTATATTATTAATAATGAATAATTTTAATACACGATACACTCACCAATGTATAGTGTAAAATAGTAGTAAATCATAATATATTTTCAAATAATGTAAATAGAATTTTAGGGGGTTATTATGAATAGTAATTTGACAGTAACAGCAGATTTAATAAATGACAAAGTAAGATTTTCAGGGACTTCACGTGATAATCATGAAGTAATTATTGATTCTATAGATGGAGATGGGTATACTCCCCTTGAGATATTCCTTATGAGTCTAGCAACCTGCAGTGGAATGACCTTGGCTTTATTACTTAGGAGGATGAACAAGGAAGTAGCTGAATTAAAAGTAGTTGCTTCTGGTGAAAGAAGGACAACTCCTCCATCATATTTTAAAAGTATACATTTAATATTTGAACTTACATCAAAGGATTTACAGGCAAGTGAGATTGAAGAGACTATAAAACTAATGGAAGAATCTATGTGTCCAGTTTGGAATATGGTGAAAAATAATGTTGATATAAGCAGTGAGTATAGAATCACAAATTCATCCTTATGAGGAACCATTAATAAATATTATTCCAATTGTAAATGAACTATTTGAATAGAAAATTAAATAATTCATATTTTCAGCAATAACCTTGCATAAATGAAACTAAAGGTGCAAGGAACTTTACTTATTTATCTACTATACTGTTCTTAGAGAGGGGGGATACGTTTGAACTGGTATGAACGAATTAATGAAGCCTTTGACTATATTGAAGAACATTTAGATAGTAACATTGATTTAGATATGGTTGCCAATATAATGGGGCAATCTACAGTTAGTTTCCAGCGAACATTTTCTATATTTATGAATATATCAATATTCGAATATATTCGTAGAAGACGTATGACATTAGCGGCTATTGAATTACAAACAAACTCTATAAAGGTCATTGACTTAGCCTTGAAATATGGTTATGAATCTCCAGAGTCATTTACGAGAGCTTTTAAAGAGATTCATGGGATATCACCATCAGCAGCACGTAAGAAGGCTGTTCAACTTAATCTATTTCCACGTATCACTTTTCTACTAACAGTAAAAGGGGATATTGAAATGGATTATAAAAATGATAATGGGAGCGAGCAAATTATCAACCTTAATGGATTTAATTGGGAGAACACTGATCCATCGCCACAGCTTAAGCCTTATGATAATTGCATTTACTTAGCAAATAAGTGGAAGGAATCAGGTTATGTTGATGTTTTAGATTTAGGGACAGGACTTGGCCGCCACGCTATTTATTTTTCAAAGCAAGGTTTCAATGTAACAGCAATGGATATTTCAGAGTATGCTGTTCAATACTTAAAAGCCTGGGCTGCAAAGGAAAATTTACTTGTAAATGCAGAGGTTGGTGATATGCAATCTCTCAATTACCCAAGCAAGTCCTTTGATTGTATCTTTGCTTATCATGTTATTTCTCATACTGACTCATCTGGCATTAAAAAAACAATTGCAGAAATTGAAAGAGTACTGAAACCAAATGGTGAAGTATATTTATCATTTTGCTCCAAGGAAAGTACAGAATTTATTGAAAGTAGATCAAATAAAATAGACAAAAACACTGTTATAAGCCAAGATAAGCTTGAAAAAGGCATACCTCATTTCTATGCTGATTTAAATGATATCAAAGAGCTTTTAGCAAATTTCGACATAGAACTTATAAAGCATACAGAGTATTTCTATAGTGACTTCAATCCGAATAACCATAGAAGATCAAAGTTTTATTATGTTAATGCGAGGCTAAAGTGAAGAAAATAAGCAAAATCTGCTGAAAGTTTAAATAGTTTAAAACTGATTTTGGTCACTGAGAGTAAAAGAAAAGTGAAAAAATTATTAAATTAGTGGAGAAAAAAGAAAGCTGTTGACTTACAATGACTTTCGTTTAAAATAGGAATAATATTCTCTGCAATTGCAATGATTGCATAAATAAATAAGAGTTATCTCTACTATATTTGAGGAGCAATATAATAAAGAGATAAATATGCTATACTTTTATGAGTTAAGATAAAGTTTTGAATTACTATAAATTATGCTTTACTTAACAAATATATAGAAGTTTGGAAGATAGAGAAGGAGGCTAGTTATGATTGAGTACAGATTTGATACACAGCTATTAATTGAAGGGGAAAATCTTTCAGAAGATGCAATAAATGATTATATCTCAAAAAACTTTCAAGGTGATTGTTTGCTTGTAGTTGGGGATGAAGAGCTGATAAAAATACATTTCCATACCAATACTCCCTGGGAAGTTCTTGAATATTGTGCTTCATTAGGGGATATTCATGATGTTGTCGTAGAAAATATGGAGCGACAAGCTAAGGGTCTTAAGGGCTAAAAAATAAATAAGTTTTCCATAATTTAATATATTACAATTCCATTTTATTTTAATAGTAGTGGTTCTTATTTTGAATATATAATAAGTAAGACTAAGTGTTAATGATAGCTAAAGTGATAGTTTTTTTATTACCACTTTAGCTATATATACTTAAAGTTCTTAAACTAGACTCACGCAAAAAATAAATTTTTTAAATTATAGTAATCTAAAGAGTGGAAAGTGTAGAATTACAATTGAAAAATGAGGCTAAATACATATTCTTACATAATAGTTATGGTATAATAAGTCTAAATTACTAAGGAACAGTATTTTAAAACAAAGAGGTTTTTAGATTGGGGATGAAAATATGCTACCTAAAAGATTAGACAGAACTATTATTTATGAAAATCCATGGGTGAACTTATACGTTGATAAGGTTATGTTTCCTGATGGAAGGTTAATTGAGAAACACCATTATTTACACTTTGAAAGCCAATCAGTGGGAGTAGTAATAGAAAATGATAATGATGAAATTCTCTTGATTCAATCCTATAGATATACTACTAATTCAATAGAATGGGAGATACCAGCAGGAGGAATTGAAAAAGGAGAAACTCCAGAAGAGGCTGCTAAAAGAGAAGTTTTAGAAGAAACAGGCTATAAGGTAACGGAACCTAAACTTATATGTACATATAACCCTTCGAATGGCATGTCTGATGCTGTAGTTAATATAGTAAGGTGCAAAGCAATAAGTTGCATTGAGGAATTTGATAAAAATGAAGTTAAAGAGCGTAAATGGATAAAAATCAGTGAAATTAAAAAGATGATAAGGGAAAATAAAATAAACTGTGGGTTGACCTTAACAGGACTGCTTCTTACATTCTCAGGGATTATGGAGGGTGAAAATGGGATTTAAAGATTTTATGAATAACCAGTGGCCAGATCAATGCATGGGATGCTCTGTTGGAAAGGGGGACATGCTACCTCCAGGGGGAATAATATATGGTACGGAAAATTTTGTTCTTCACCAAGACCCAGATGTTCCCCTTAGTGGATTTTTAATTGTTGCAGCTAAAAATCACATAAGGTCTATTGCAGAACTAACCTTAGAGGAATCTACAGAACTTTTTCAGTTAGTTTATAAAGCAAGGGTTGCTATGAAAGAAGTATGTGGTATTAATGAGGTTACAATTATTCAAGAAGAGCGCTCAGGTCACTTTCATCTATGGTTATTGCCTAGATATCAATGGATGAATGATAAGTTTGGCAACTCTTTAAATAATATAAGAGAAATAATGAACTATTCTAAAGAAAATCTTAAAACAGAAAATGATATAGATGCGGTTTTATTAGCTGTAGAAAAGTTAAGAGAGGCTTTTAACTAGCTCAGTGGTAAATCCATAAGAAGACAGTTTATAGGAAAAGCTTTAATTATATTAAAGCATTCGCCATAAATTGTCTTTATTTTTGTTTTTTTCCAATAAATAGAGTTATCAGGTATATTATTACAGTAATTATATGGTAGAATGGGATCAATTAGTAATAAACTAAATAGGGGCTAATGATTAGGAGGAGAATAAATATGATTAGAGATTATAAACAATCTGATATTGATGAAATTGTAAGAATATATACATTAGAATACAAGGCGATGCCAGCAGAAATTGAAAATTTGAAGTCTGCATCTAAAATTTTGGTATACGATGATAATGGAATTAAAGGATTTATTCATTTAGTAATGGGTGGCGGCCATTGTTATGTTGAAATGGGAGCTGCAACTGACGAACTAATAATACCAGTAGGTTTGAAACTTTGGGAAGAAGCTAAAAAACTTTTTATAGAGAAGTCTATAAATTTTATTGAGGTTTTTCATGTGAAAGATAATCTTACCTGGCAACAGCTATTTAATGAAATTGGATTTGAATATTGGTATTCTGTATATCGCTTTTCATATGATGGAGCTAAATTTAATGAACATAATATTCGCGCAGTAAAATATGAAGATAAGTATTACGAGGATAAAATAAGGCTTGAAAGTGAAGCTTTCTCAGTATTAAGAAGAGAAAATGATATTAAGCCATATAATTGGTATTTGAGTGCAAGCAAAGAGGCTATTGAAAATAATAGAAAGGCAACACTTGCGGAAAAAGAATACGTATATATCTTTTTTGAAAACAATGAGATGGTGGGTGCCTCAATGGTAAAAAATGCTGAGATAGATTTATTGTTTGTTAATATCAAATATCAGGGAAAAGGCTACGGTAAAAAAATATTAGAATTTACAATAAATAGAGGTTTAGAGCAAAATGCAGCAGGTGTGAACTTAAATGCATTAGCAAGTAATGAGAAAGCCCTTAAATTATATAAAAATATAGGATTTAAAGTTGTACAAGCCCAAGACTGTAGAAGACTAATTATAAAATAATATATTTCATATACAAAATAGCATAAGCGCTTCACCTAATAATGTACTCAGGTCAGTTTTAGCAGGTTTTGTTCAAGTTTTCAGAGTAGCCAAAGTATATTCCTTTACCTAGCCATACTTGGCTTTGTAAAGGAATGTCTTGAGTGCGAAACATTAGAAGATAGTCGTATTTTGATAATAGAACTAAACCGCTGCTCGGCGGTGGCGGATAAGGATCCAATTTTAAAATTTAGTTTAAAACTTAAGATATATTGATAGAGTGGTAGTTTCAAAG
>NZ_JAGGLL010000046.1 GCF_017874425.1 Clostridium punense | reverse complement strand
AAAAATCGTCTAGGAGACAAGTATTTTTTTGATAGCAGGCTACGCCTAAGAGCTGGAGGCAAAAGAGAGAGCGTGCCGAGGCACGCCTTTTTTATAAAATTTACGAGTAAGCCTCTAAGGACTTGAATTTTTTCTTAAACATAATAAATAAGAATAATCCATCAATAGTCCACTGAATTACACAGATCCACCAAAAGTAGGTTATAGACATTTTGTTTAAGTATATAAAGTAATATACAAGAGGTAGTCTAATAAACCAAGAAGTAATGAAGGCTACTACAAATGGAGTTCTAGTGTCTCCAAAACCTTTTAAGGCTCCACCCATAATCATAGAAACCGCCATAGTTGGCTGTTCAAAAGCAGCAATCATAAGGCAAGCGGCCCCAAGAGTAATAACTTCTGTTTCACTACTAGCTATAAAAAGCTTAATTAGCTCAGTGGGTATACTTAAGAATATAAGGGAAAATACAAGCATAACTCCGATACCTAAAATAGTGGAAGTATAAGCATATTCCTTAGCCTTTTCAAAGTTTTTTTCACCTATTTTATTCCCAACCAAAGTTGTTGCAGCAACTGCAAAGCCCCAACCAGGCATGAAGGATATGGATTCAAGGGTTAAGGTAATTTGATTTGCTGCAAAGGCAGTGGTACCAAGATACATAATCATAAAGGTGGTACCGAGTTTACTTATACCATAAGCCGCCTCTTGCATGGAAGCAGGAATAGACAGTGTAATTAAACTTTTAAGTCTAGTAAAACTGAAAAACTTTAAATATTTAAGCTTTATCTTAATTAGTGATTTCTTATAGGTATAAATTGCAGCATACAAAAAACCAGAAATATGTGCAATGGCAGTAGCAATTGCCGCACCCTTAATTCCAAGTTCAGGCGCACCAAACAAACCAAATATCAAAACCCCATCTAAAACCAAATTAACAAGGACAACAACTGAAGAAATAATAAGAGGAGTTTTTGTGTTCCCATAAGCCCTATGAATTGCAGCAAACATGCTAGTCATCATGTTGAAAGAAAGACCAATGCAAACAATATGAATATATAAAACACCATAAGAAATAACTTCAGGCTTTGCCCCTGCTAAGGTAAGCAAGTCCTCCGCAAATAGGAAGATACAAAATGTAGCAACAACACTTATAAAGGCTCCAAGGGAAAATCCAATGGTAGCATATTCTTCAGCAGTATCTATCTCCTTAGCACCATACCTTCTGGCTACAATAGAGGTGATCCCTACTGCGAGGCCTTGAGCTATTAATATGTTGGAAATAGTGTAGGCAATTTCACAGGAAATACCAACAGTGCTTACAGCCAACTCACCACCATATTGACCTACCATTACAGTATCTAGCACCCAAACTAGCATATATAAAATCATTTCACCCACAGCAGGAAGTGCTAATAGTAAAACATCCCTTACATTATCCTTATGAACATAGTTTCTAATATTAGTAAGATTCATAAAAGTCCCCCTTAAACAAGTAATAATTTATTATATCAAAAAAATGAAATCATTTACACCACACCCAAAAATGAAAAAATTAAATTTTTTGAAACTTCATTCATTTCTAATTTACCATGGTATAATATAGTAATAATGTTACAAAAGGGAATTGACTTACTGGGGTTGATTTTAAGGGGGAATATATATGGGGGATATGAACATAGAAAGATTTAAAAGAGTTGATAACTCTACTATTGTAGAAGAGTGGGAAGGGACAAGCCTTACCTATTGGAAAAGTGTTGGAAAAGCTTTTTTGCAGAATAAAGCAGCAATTATAACTGCAACTATCTTATTAATAATTATAGCTATGACTATATTTTATCCGATGGTGTCAAAGTATTCTTATTTGCAACAGGATTATAAAATTAAGAATTTAAAACCATCAATGGAACATTTCTTTGGTACAGATGCTTGGGGAAGTGATGTATTTGCAGGAGTATGGCAGGGAGCTAGGACTTCTTTAATTTTAGGAATACTAATTGCCTTTATAAATTTGGTTGTTGGAATGATTTATGGAGGTATATGTAGCTATCATGGAGGACTTACAGACGATATTCTAATGAGGATAATTGAAATTTTGACCAACATACCTTTGATAGTTGTAATTATACTAGTTAATTTAATCCTAGGGCGTTCAGTTTTTACCTTTGTAATTGCATTAACTATAAGTGGATGGTGTAATGTAGCCAATCTTATAAGAGGGCAGTTTATCCAACAAAAAGAACAAGAATATATTTTAGCAGCTAAGGCTTTAGGAGCAAGCACCTCTAGGATTATTAGCAAGCATTTAATGAGAAATGTAATAAGTATTGCTATAGTTACCATAACTCTTGAGATACCTAATGTAATATTACTTGAAAGTACGCTAAGTTTCATTGGGTTTGGAAGCTCTTTATTAAGCTGGGGAAGCTTGTTCTTTAATGCAAGTTTTTCTTTGCATTTTTATCCTAACGTAGTATTTTTACCAGCACTTGTAATATCTATAACCATAATATGTTTTAATATTTTAGGAGATGCCCTAAGGGACGCCTTTAATCCACATGAAGTTGTATTAAAAAAGCAGTAGGGGGCGATGATAATGAAAATAAATAAATATTTTTATATAGTCATGATTACTATAATTCTTGCAATTTTTGGCTACCATTATAAGCTAAATTATGATGTGGCAATTCAGCCTCCTTCAGAAAAGTGGGCAAAAGAGGTTTTAGTTCATAAGGGGGATATTAAAGGACTACCATCTATAACTAAATTTAAAGATAATTATATGGTGGCCTTTAGTGAAGGCATGAATATTAACCTTATATCCATAGACCCTTTAGGGAAGGTTTTAAAGGAAAGCTCAATACCAGTAAATACTGAGGTACCACAAAATATTAATATATTTGTCAGTGAAGAAGGTAAACTTGTACTATCCTATATTATTGGTGGTGGAGATAGTGGCGAATTAACGGTTTCTTATATTGATGAAGGGTTAAATGTGTTAGATACCACTTCAGTTCAGGGACTACGTAGCTATATAAAAATTGATGATAATACTTTAGGTGCAGTATATAAAGAGAAAATTGATTTGATTAGCTTAAAAGAAAATAAGGTAACCACAGTAAACACAGGGGATGATACCTTCTTAGCTTCTGTAGTTAAGTATAACAATAAAGATTGTATAGTTTATTCAAATTATTTTGGGGAGTTTAGTTACTTCTTCTTAGATAATGGAGTAGCTTCGGAAATAAAAACTGGTGGTGCCATGAGTCCATCAAGCAGAGTAAGATTTTCAACTATGACTTCTGTAATAAATAAAGATATAGTTACAAACTTAATTGAATATATGTACAAAAGTGATTATACAGGATACAAGTATGTGGCTTTCTCCCTTGAAACAGGGGAAACCTTAGATAGTGGAGAATTTCCTATAAAAGATAGGTTTGCAGAAAAGGGGTATATCTATAATGGAGAAGGAGTCACCCTTGCGACCCCAGTGCCTTACAGAAATGACAAAGGGACCTTTCTTCTAAGCTCAACTAGGGATATGCCTAAGGGAAAAAACCAAACAGACATAATAGAAATGCCTATTGAAGGAAATTTAGGAGTAGCCTCTGAGGTTGTATCGAGAACTAAAGCAGTATCCATAAGTCCTGCTATTTATGAAGACACAGTAGTATTTGTAGATCCAATAAAAGACGGAAGTGCTAAGCTGTATATTACTTCTACTAGAGAGGATTTTAAGGAAGTTAATAACAAACCTAGATTTGATGAAAAAGTTCAAGTATTTGTGGAAACCTCTGAATCTTTATTATTTTCATTAGCTTATGTAATAACTAATGGTATGACTTGGATAATTCCATCAGTTACCCTATTTAGTTTGTTATCTTTAATAGAATATAGATTTTCCTATGGAATTAGAAAAGCTATATTTATTTTAACTTATATTGTCACTGCCATAGTTAAAATATTAGCTGTAAAGGGATTCTTTTTTAAAAAGCTTCAAGGAACCCTTCCAGTGAACTTCACTTTCTTAGTTGGAGCTTCTGCTATGGCTGCCATTAGCATAGTTTGCTTAATATACGGATACTTAAACTATAAGGATGACTTAGAAAAAAATGTACTGGCTCTTAGTTATACTAAACCAATTTTCATCGATAGTTTTTTAACTTTAGCTCTATTTGTAGGTTTTATTAAATAAATTTTATATATTGACATAATTTTTTCTTTATCATATCATAATAATAAATATAAAAGAAAAATTAATGCTATGAAAAGAAGAGTATTAAGGAGAGTTTTCTAAAGAGAGCTGGGGTAGGTGAAAGCCAGTGAGAATAAACCTTGAGAACATGGCCTTGGAGCAGATTTTCTGAAATTTATTTAGGAAAATACGGTGGCAACCGATATATTGCAGGGTGATAAAACCTTTTTAGGGGAGTCACTTATTAAGGTACTTATTGTGAAATAAGTATGAAGTAGAGTGGTAACACGTATATTACGTCTCTATGTGGAAATATTTCCACATAGAGACTTTTTTATTTTAACCTATTTTAAGGATTTGAAATTCACGTTGAAATATGAATAACTAACCGATAAAAAATGGAGTTAGGTTCGTAAATTAGCAAGAAATACTATCCTATAAAATTGAAGAGTAATTATAATTCATTTAAGGTATCTAAAAACAATTTATAAGTCAAAGAGATGATTGATATTTTAGTTCACAAGCAAGCTTGTGCACACAAGGGAGTTTGTGCACACAAGGAAACTTGTGCAGACAAAGAATCAGGTTACAAAGATAGCAGGGCTATCTAAGGGCTTTGTTCATGAAGTATAACACAAAATAGATAAGCATACTGACTTACTTGTTTTTCGAAGATGCTTAATAGAGGAGGAAGAAACGATGAGCAAAAAACCGTACTATATCACCACACCAATTTATTACCCATCTGCAAAGCTTCATATAGGAAATACTTACACTACAGTAGCAGCAGATGCTATAGCAAGATTTAAAAGATTTACAGGTCATGATGTAATGTTCTTAACTGGAACAGATGAACATGGTCAAAAGCTTCAAAGAATAGCTGAGGAAAAAGGAGTTACTCCAAAGGAATATGTAGATGAAATAGTTGCAGGAATTAAAGACCTTTGGAAACTTATGGACATAAGCTATGATAAGTTTATAAGAACTACTGATGATTATCATATTAGTGCAGTTCAAAAAATATTCAATAAATTATACGAGCAGGGAGATATCTATAAAGGAGCTTATGAGGGCTGGTACTGTACTCCTTGTGAAGCTTTCTGGACAGAAACTCAGCTTAAAGATGGAAAGTGCCCAGACTGCGGTAGACCAGTAGAAAAGGCTAAGGAAGAAGCATATTTCTTTAAGATGTCAAAGTATGCAGATAGACTTTTAGAGTATATTGAGTCTCATCCTGAGTTTATACAACCAGAGTCAAGAAAAAATGAGATGGTTAATAACTTCTTAAAACCAGGCTTACAGGACCTATGTGTATCTAGAACTTCTTTCAACTGGGGAATACCAGTAGAGTTTGATAAAGGACACGTAATTTACGTTTGGATAGATGCACTTTCAAACTATATTACAGCATTAGGTTATAACAGTGATAACACTGAGCTTTACAATAAGTACTGGCCAGCAGATGTACACTTAATTGGAAAAGATATTTTAAGATTCCATACAATTTATTGGCCAATAATGTTAATGGCCCTAGGATTAGAACTTCCAAAGCAAATTTTTGGACACGGTTGGCTTTTAGTTGATGGTGGAAAAATGTCTAAATCTATGGGTAATGTAGTAGATCCAGTGGTATTAGTTGAGCACTTTGGAGTGGATGCAGTGAGATACTTCTTATTACATGAAATTCCATTTGGTTCTGATGGATTATTCAACAATGAGATTTTCATAAAGAAAACAAACTCAGACCTAGCTAATGACCTTGGAAACTTAGTTTCAAGAACAGTTACAATGATTGAAAAGTACTTTGACGGAGTAATTCCAGCACCAGATGAAAAAGAAGCAGTGGATGATGAGCTTATAAAACTTGCTCTTGAAGTACCAGGAAAAGTAGAAAAAGAAATAGATAAATTAAAAGTATCTGATGCCTTAGATCATATTTGGACTTTAATTAGAAGAACAAATAAGTATATAGATGAAACAACACCTTGGGTTCTAGGAAAAGAAGAGAGCAGAAAAGGAAGACTTGCTACAGTATTATATAACTTAGCAGAATCCTTAAGAATAACTTCAGCATTACTTTCTTCCTTCTTGCCATCAACAAGTGCTAAGATAAATAGCCAATTAGGTGTTGAGGTAGCTTCTTGGAATAGTCTTTCCGCCTTTGACGGAACTAGTGCAGGAACTAAGGTAAATAAGGGAGAAGTTATGTTCCCAAGAATAGATGTAGATGCAAAAATTGAAGAGTTAAACAAACTTTCTGAAGCTCAAAAACAACCAGAAAGAGCACCAATGACTCCAATTAAAGAAGAAATTACTATAGATGATTTTGACAAGATAGATTTAAGAGTAGTAAAAGTTTTAGAGTGTGAGCCAGTGAAAAAGGCTAAGAAGCTTTTAAAATTAAAAGTAGATTTAGGTGGAGAAATTCGCCAAGTAATATCTGGGGTAGCAGAGCACTATAAGCCAGAAGAATTAATAGGTAAAAATGTAATCTTAGTTGCAAACTTAAAGCCTGTAACTTTAAGAGGAGAGCTATCTCAAGGAATGATACTTTATGGATCAACAGATGATGATAGCAAGCTACTTGCTACAAATCCGGGAGATTTACCAACAGGTTCTATAGTAAGATAATTACTAGTTAACTTATCAGGGTAAATAATTAAGGTAAAAATGAAGTTAAAAGGAAAGTTCTAGATATTTCTAGAGCTTTCTTTTTTGTTTTACAGGAAGTTCAACTTTTAGCTCAAAGTAAAAATATAAAATCAATGTTAGGATACAACCTCATGAAGAGATTACTATATTCATTTTGAAAAAGTTTTAAGAAAACCATGGTAGATTTTATGTATAAGTTAAATCTTTTATATAGGTACATATAATCAGCAACCTTCAGTTTTTTTTAGTTAAGTTTCTACTAAGGCATTTGAAAATAAATAACAAGTCAAAGATGTGAAGGATATTTTTAGTTCATAAGCAGGCTTATGTTCACAAGCAAGCTTATGTTCACAAGCAAGCTTGTGCAGACAAGGAAACAGGTTCCGCAGATAGTAGAGAGCTATCTAAGGGTTCTGTTGACGCAGTATAACTCAAAATAGACAAACATACTGACTTATTTATTTTTTAAAAATGCCTAATATCTAAAGGCAAATTTAAATGAATTATTAATGTAGGTTTTGGAAATATTAGAATCAGAATGAAATAAGGCATTTGAAAATAAATAACAAGTCCAAGATGTGAAGGCTATTTTGTGATAGACAAGAAAACAGGTTCCGCAGATAGTGGGGCTATCAAAGGGTTCTGTTGACGCAGTATAGCACAAAATAGACGAGCAGATTGACTTATTTATTTTTTGAAGATGCCTAAATACATATAACAATTTTAAAGGAGTGTTTTTTAGATGAAAAGTTTAGTAGGAAGCAAAACTGCAGACAACTTAGCCAAATCTTTTGCAGGAGAGTCCCAAGCAAGAAATAGATATACCTTCTATGCTAAGGTTGCTCAAAAGGAAGGACATATGCAAATTTCTAATGTGTTCTATGAAACTGCTGATAATGAAAGAGCTCATGCTTATATATTCTTTGATTTTTTAGTTAAAGGTCTTGGAAAGAACCAAATACATGTAGACGCAGATTACCCAGTAGCTTACGGAGATACTTTAGAAAATCTAATGGCAGCTGCAGAAGGTGAAAAAGAAGAATGGGGTAAAGCATACCCAGAGTTTGCAAAAATTGCAAAAGAAGAAGGTTATCCTGAAGTTGAATTTGCTTTTAATAAAATATTAGAAATCGAAAAAGGACACGAACAGAGATATTTAGATTTATATGAAGCTCTTAAAAATGATAGATTATATAAGAGAGATACTGAGCAGTACTGGAAGTGTATAAACTGTGGTTATATATATGAGGGAACTGAGGCGCCAAAGGTTTGCCCAGCATGCAAATTCCCACAAGGATATTTCGAAATAATGTATGATACAAAGGAATAATTTTTAAGTAAGTGGAGATAATTATAATAGATACTCAAATTAAAGAAGTTTCTAACATCCCCCCATACTATAAGTCCTATTTTGAGTAAGTATAGGACTAATTATCCCCCAAGCTATAAGAGATAATCCCCCTCTTATAGCTTATTTTTATGTGCTTATTTCATATACTCAGCTCTTCTATCTTTGAAGTAAATAGGTCTTAGACCCAAAGTCTCAGCTATGGCAAGCCCTTTATTTATATTAGAGCCGATATACTCTGCATAGTGAGCATCAGAACCAATGGTAACATATTCTCCCCCAAGTTCTTTGTATCTTCTATAAATATCTATAAGAGGATTAAAAGCAGTCGGATTACCTAACCTGCGACTATTAATTTCCATGGAAATACCATAAGAAATACATAACTTTATAATCTCATCAATGTGGTCAGAGTAATCTCTATAATATATTTCCTTATCATCAAAAGGACAATATCTTGAAATAAAATCAATATGCCCTAAGGTATCTATATAACTATGGGTTTTTAGTGATGCTATTATTTCAAGAAAATAATCTCTAAATAGTTCCTCTTTAGTCTTAGCATCATATAAAGCAGAGTCATATATATCAAAGCCATGAAGAAAGTGTTGAGAACCTATTACCTGATCAAAGTTATAAGATTTTATTAAAGAAGCATTTTCCTTTTCAAAACCTGTATCCATTCCAAGTT
The DNA here is from genome assembly GCF_017874425.1 of Clostridium punense. Classification (GTDB taxonomy): domain Bacteria; phylum Bacillota; class Clostridia; order Clostridiales; family Clostridiaceae; genus Clostridium_J; species Clostridium_J punense. The sequence continues at coordinate 16,579 of NZ_JAGGLL010000046.1, read as the reverse complement.
CAATACCTAGAAGAAGAGAAGGGCTTTTATAGGCTTCATAAGTTTTGAAATAATCATCCACATTAAATTTAAACTTATCCTTTTCAGGGTAATTTAAATCCATATGATCTGTAATAATTAAGCCAATATCTAAGGCTTTAGCTTTATTTATTGCATCTTTAATATTCATCTTTGAGTCCGAAGAAAAGCTAGTATGAGTGTGAGTGTCAAATATCATAATCTCAGCCCTTTCACTAAAAAAATGTTTTCTCATAGCTATTATATCAATAAAGGAATAGTTATAGTAAACAAAATTTACCTTAAAGGTTGCAATATTAAAAAAGTAGTTTTATAATTTTTCATTATATAATATTTACCAATACACTAAAAGCTGCTACCTAAAAAACCTTTAAGGCAGTAATAGACATGTATAAGTTAAGCAAAGTATCAATTCATAGGTTTTATAGAGTTATAATCATATTTATTACAAAAGGAGGAAGTTAAATGGAATATGTAATTGGTATATTAGTTGGAGCAGTTATAGGATATATTACTAACTGGCTTGCAATAAAAATGTTATTCAGACCCTATGAGGAAAAAAGGATTTTTGGTGTTAAAATACCCTTTACTCCAGGGCTTATACCTAAGGAAAGAAAAAGAATTGCTAGGAGTGTAGGGGAAGCTATAGGAGCTCACCTTTTAACAAAGGAAACTATTTTAGATTCCTTATGCAGCGATAAAATTAAAGATGCCCTTTCAGGGTGGGTAAAAGGTGAGGTAACAAAATTAGAAAATAGTAACTCAACTTTAGAAGATAATGCAAAGCTTTTACTAAGTGATCACTACGAAGAAATAAGACAGGATTTAGAAAAAAATATAACAACTTTGGTAATAGAAGAAATTAAAGGTGAAGAGTTTAAACAGGTAGTGACGTCTATGGTAAGCAAAGAAGTTAAAGAACTTCTTAACAATTCGCCTAAAGCTCTTTTATCTTCACAAGGTTATGAAAAAATAAAACTTAATTTACTTAATAGTTTAGATGAAAGTGTAAAAGCAGGAACTGTTAAAGAAAATATCTTAAGTTTAATTTCAGGCAAATTAGATAGCATAAAAGAGAACACTTTGGAGGAAATAATTCCACCTACAGTAATAGGAAATCTAAAGGTATATATGTACAATAAACGCCATGATATAGGTAAGTACATACAGAGTATGTTAAGAGAAGAAAAGTATGAAATTAAAATTAAAGGGATTATAGGTAATGTGGTATCATCACAACTTAATCCTATGATAGCTATGTTTGTAAACCCAGACACTATTTACAATAAAGTTGTAGATGGAGCTTCTGAAATGCTAGAGACAGAAGAAACTCTAGTGGACGTAGTACTTATTTTAAATGAAATCTTAACTAAAATTACAAAAACTAAAGTCATAGATATCTTAGAAAATATTCCTGCTAGTGAAGGAGTATCAATTGGAGAAAAATTATATGAATTACTATTAAATAACCTTAAGGAATATGATGTAATTCAAAAGGTTATAGAAGCCCTTGAAAAGAACCTAGAAGAAAACGAAACTTTAGGTGAAATACTTGCTAAAGTAGGGCTAAATGTTGAAGAAGACATAGCCAAATTTCTTGAAAGTAAACTAAATAAACTTTTCGAAAGCCCTGAATTAGAAGCTGGTTTAAATAAGTTCTTAAGTAGCGGGTTACAAAGATTTTTAAGTACTGAAATGAAATTTATCTTCCAAAAAGAAGGAAGAGACTTATCCTTAAAGGTTTCAGCCATTGCATTAAGTATTTACACTACCTTTATAGAAAACAAAGCATCAGATTTTATAGAGTTATTCAATATTTCCAAGGTTGTAGAAGAGAAAATTAATGAATTTGAAGTTACCTATGCAGAGGAAATAATTTTAGAAATAGCAAGTAAGGAGCTTAATGCCATAACTTGGCTAGGAGCAGTATTGGGAGCTGTCATGGGAATACTATCTCCAATACTTTCGTCCTTCTATTAAAAAATCAACGATTAACCATAAAATGGAATAAAAACTAAAAAGGTGGACATAACTCATAATGGGACTGTGATATAATTATGATTTATGTCCATTATAAGGTATCTTAAAAAATAACTAAGTCAGTATGTTAGTCTATTTTGATTTATTATTTATTTTCAGATGCTTGAGTTATAACAGAATAAATTTTGAAAGGACTTTTACTAGGGATAAGATTTACTTAACTATATCAATAGAATTATCTCATTTGTTTATATGGGGAGTGTGTACTTTCAAATTAGTGAAGTACTTATACTAGTAAAATAAAAGATAATTAAAGTTAGAATAGGAGAAAATCATGATATTTGATTCACACGCACATTACGATGACAGTCAATTTAATGAAGATAGAGCTTTGGTTTTAAAAGAAATACAAGAAAATGGAGTAATTGGAGTTTTAAACTGTGGCTCAGATTTAAGAGGCATGAATATGTCCATTGAACTTGCAAATAGCTACGATTTTATATACGCAGCAGTAGGAATTCACCCAGAGTATGCCCAAGTAGTTAATGAAGAGCTAATTGAAGAAATGAGAAGTCACGCTAAGAACCCTAAAGTAAGAGCTATTGGGGAAATAGGACTAGATTATTATTGGGAAGAAAATCCTCCAAGGGAGGTTCAAAAGAAGGCTTTTAGGATGCAAATGCAGCTAGCGAGGGAACTTAACTTACCAGTAGTAATTCATGATAGGGAAGCCCATAAAGATACCTTAGAAATTATGAAGGAATTCAGTGATGTCAGGGGTGTAGTACATTGTTTTTCAGGTAGTGTGGAATTTGCTAAGGAATGCTTAAAGCTTGGGTACTACATAGGAATTACAGGTGTTGTAACCTTTAAAAATGCAAAGGTTATTAAGGAAGTAGCAAAGATTGTACCACTAGATAAATTACTAGTAGAAACCGATTGTCCTTACATGGCACCAACCCCCTATAGAGGAAAAAGAAATCAATCAGATTATATACAATATATTATCGAAGAAATTGCACAACTTAAAGGGATTACAAAAGAGGAAGTTGAAGAAAATACTATAAAAAATGGAAAAAACTTGCTTTATTTAAGCTAATCCATTATAATGTTAATAATTGGTAATTACCTTTAATATATTAAATTATTTTAGAATATGGGAATATTTATTTTATTTTTGAATATACATTAAAAAACACTTCAATTCTACCAGGCGCAGACTGATATAGAGCATTAAGGCATCTTCAAAAAATAAATAAGTCATCAACATCCTTCACATCTTTAACCTATTATTTATTTTCAGATGTCAAAGTGGAATTATTTATAATTATAATTCTATGCATAAGATGCATTTACTACAGTCAATTCAAGAGATTAGAGTGCTAAAATTTGACACCTAAACTACAGTAATATATAATTACTTGGTACTCTTGTCTGGGGGAGGTAATCTTTATGAACATCATTGCCAAAGATAAATTGAAAAAGTATTTTTCAATTTGGCCTAAGACATTACTTGTTGTAGCACTAATTTTAATGTGTACAACTATAACTATTTTGAACTTAAGAAAGACTATAACAGTAGTTATTGACGGAAAAGAAAACCAAATAACAACTTTAGCTAAAAATCTTAATAAGATATTAGAGGATTATGCTATAGTTGTTGGAGAGAAAGATAAAATTTCTATGACATTAGACAGTGAAGTAAAAGACGGAGATGTTATTTATATTAGCAAGGCCGTGGAAATTGAAGTGAGTGTAGATGGAAAGAATTTAACTGTTTCTTCTGCAGAACCAACAGTTAAAGATTTATTAGCTGTGGAGAATATAACTTTAAATGGAGAAGATAAAATTGTTCCATCCGTAGAAAAGCCGTTAGAGAACGGTATGAAAATCCAAATAACAAGAGTAAAAAGAGAAGTAGTAAATGAAGTTCAACAAATTGCTTTTGAAACTGAAGTAAGAAAAAGTGATGAAATGGTTGAAGGAACTCAAAATGTAGTTCAAGAAGGAGCTGCAGGAGAGAAGGCAATCACAACAGAGGTTGTGTATGAAGACGGTAAAGAAGTTAACCGTAAAGTAGTTGAAGAAAAAGTTCAAAAGGATCCAATTAAAAAGATAGTTGACATTGGAACCCTTGGGGTTCTAAGACCATCTCGTGGTGGTGGGGAAGTATTGTACACTGAAATGAAAGTATTTTCATCAACTGCATATACAGCAGATAGAGGAGATGCTTCAGATAGAACAGCAACAGGTACAAGATGTAGACGTGATCCTAATGGTTATAGCACAGTAGCCGTAGATCCAAGAGTTATTCCACTTGGTACAAAATTATATATTGAAGGCTATGGATATGCCATAGCAGAAGATACTGGCGGTGCTATAAAGGGAAATATATTAGATTTATATTTCAATACTTATTCAGAGATGATGAATTGGGGAAGAAGAAAAATTAATGTTTATATCTTAAAATAGGAGAAGTATCTCCTATTTTTTATTGCTTGAATAAGGCATCTTCAACAAATAAATAAGTCAATCTGCTTGTCTATTTTGTGCTATACTGCGTCAACAGAACCCTTTGATAGCCCCACTATCTGCGGAACCTGTTTCCTTGCCAGCACAAGCTTGCTTGTGAACACAAAATAGCCCTCACATCTTTGACTTGTTATTTATTTTCAGATGTCTAAGTGGATAATTTAGTAGAGTTTTACATATGAATAAATAATTTCTTATGTTGGAAGCCTAAACATAGAGAATTTAATATTTAAAATATTTAGCATAGCATTAGAGCAGGGGGATATGAACGTACAAAACCAAATAAAATAACTAGAATTAACAAGTTAAATAATTATATTAATTATTTGTAAGTTATTACAGGTTAGATGTAAAATATAAAATTATGTATAGAATTTGTATAATGAAATAATGTACAATAAATAGATGTGATAAGTAAGGTAATATTTGGAGGCAAAAGTTTATGATTAAAGAAGTTATTGTGGTAGAAGGACGAGATGATATAACAGCAGTTAAAAGAGCCGTAGAGGCAGAGGTTATTTCTGTTAGCGGTTTTGGAATAAATGGACAGATAATAGAAAAAATAAAGCAGGCGCAAAAAAGGCAAGGGGTAATAATATTAACAGATCCTGATTTTGCAGGAGAGAAGATAAGAAGAATAATTGCTAAAAGGGTACCAGATGTTAAGCACGCTTATATAACTCAAAGTGAAGGAACTAAAGATGGAGATATAGGGGTTGAAAATGCTTCTCCTGAAACTATTATTAGAGCTTTAGAAAATGCAAAGTGCGAAGTTAAAGAAGTAAGAAAAGAATTTGATATTCAAGATATGGTTTATTTTAAACTTACTGGAGATGGCAAATCAAAGCAAAGAAGAGATGTCTTAGGGAAAAAACTAGGTATAGGTTACTGCAATACAGGTCAGCTTATAACTAGATTAAACAATTATGGAATTTCAAAAGAAGAATTTATTCAGGCCCTAGAAAGCATAGAGAAGGAGATTTAGTATGGAAAACCAAAGTACTAAAGATATAGTTTTAAAATATAATTTTAGATTTACTAAAAGCCTTGGCCAAAACTTCCTTACGGATGATACAGTGCTAGAAGATATTGTTATGGGAGCAGATATTACAGAGGATGATTATGTAATAGAAATAGGACCTGGGGTTGGAACACTAACTAAAGAATTATTAAAAACAGCAAAAAAAGTAACTAGTATTGAACTGGATGAAAAGCTTATACCTATACTACAAGAGGAGTTAAAGGATTTTCCAAATTTCCAATTAGTACATAAAGATGCTTTAAAAGTAGATTACAAAGAGCTTATAGGAGAAGAACAAAGTGTAAAGATAGTTGCAAACTTGCCATACTATGTTACAACACCTATAATTGCAAACTTACTTAATGGAAAGTATAATATTAAATCTATAACTATAATGATACAAAAAGAAGTAGGAGAAAGAATTGATGCAGAGCCCGGAACAAAAGATTATGGTGCCTTTTCATTATTAGCACAATATTATTGTGACACAAAAATTATAAGGAAAGTTCCGCCTTCTTGCTTCATTCCGTCACCTAAGGTGGATTCTGTTGTAATAAGGCTAGACATACTAGAAAATCCAAGGGTACAAGTAAAAGATGAGAAGTTATTTTTTAATGTTATAAGACAATCTTTTAATATGAGAAGAAAAACTCTTTCTAATGCAATGAAGAATATTGGGCTTGAGAAGGAAAAACTAAAAGAAGCCTTTGAAAGAGCAAATATAGACTCAAATAGAAGAGGAGAAACTTTATCTATTAGTGAGTTTGCAAATCTAGCTAATGTTATATCAGAACTTAAATAACTCTTCCATTTAGTTATTTATAGAAGGGTAAAGTATTATTTTAATTCATATATGACTTATTTGGGTTACATTAACCTTGAAATTAAGTAAAAAATTTATGGGTTAGATTCATATTAGTAGCAAGACAAATTTCAGTCTTGCTATTTTTATTTTGCACTAGTGAAAAAATCTTTCATCTTTTAGGCACCTTACTCATATATTATAATGTATAAATTATAATGGAGGTAATTGGGAGTGACACCTAGAAAAAGCTACAGTAGATATTTTATCATATTGCAAGAAGAGCAAAAAGGTTATGGCATGGACGCTGACAAGGCACCTTCTGGATATGCTAAATTAGAAGTTAAGAATAATAGATCAAAAATATCCTACTATGTTCAGAATTTGAAAAAAGATAGAGGCCCCTATTACATGATTTTAATAACAGACAAACAAAACCCAAGAAGTCTAATAAATTTAGGTAGATTGAACATAGACGATAATGGTAGAGCTGATGTTAACTTTGACTATGATATGAATAGTATAGGCAACACTAATATTGCTATGGATAAGATAGTTGGCGCAGCAGTAGTTTATATGAACGGAAAAATAACTCCTATTATGATAGGTTTCTCAACTACTGATGTGCCAAAAGATTGGACTACTTACCCAATATCCAAAGGAACTACACAGCCAACTACAGGAAATGGTGGTACTGGAACGGGAGCAACAGGAGCTGGTGGAACTGGGACTACAGGCACAGGAGCTGGAATAGGGACAGGTGCAGGAACAACAGGCGGCATGGGAACTGGAGGAGTTGGTACAGGAACTACTGGAGCAGGCGGAATTGGAGTAGGAACTGGTACCACAGGTACTGGGGCTGGGACAGGTGCAGGTGCAGGAACAACAGGCGGCATGGGAACTGGAGGATTCGGTACAGGAACAACTGGAGCAGGCGGAACTGGAGTAGGAACTGGTACCACAGGTGCAGGGGCAGGCGCTGGAACGGGAGCAACAGGAGCTGGTGGAACTGGGACTACAGGCACAGGAGCTGGAACAGGGACAGGTGCAGGAACAACAGGCGGCATGGGAACTGGAGGATTCGGTACAGGAACTACAGGAACAGGCGGAACTGGAGTAGGAACTGGAACTACAGGAGCAGGAACCGGAACAGGCACAACAACTAAACCAAGCACAGGAACAGGTGCAGGGGCAGGCACTGGAACGGGAGCAACAGGAGCTGGTGGAACTGGGACTACAGGCACTGGAGCTGGAACAGGGACAGGTGCAGGAACTACTGGAGGCATGGGAACTGGAGGATTCGGTACAGGAACTACAGGAACAGGCGGAACTGGAGTAGGAACTGGAACTACAGGAGCAGGAACCGGAACAGGTACAACAACTAAACCAAGCACAGGAACAGGTGCAGGGGCAGGCACTGGAACGGGAGCAACAGGAGCCGGCGGAACTGGGACTACAGGCGCAGGAGCTGGAACTGGGGCAGGTGGAGGAACTACTGGAGGCATGGGAACTGGAGCTGGAACAGGGACAGGTGCAGGAACTACAGGTGGCATGGGAACTGGAGGATTCGGTACAGGGACAACTGGAGCAGGTGGAACAGGAGTAGGAACTGGTACCACAGGCACTGGAACAGGAACAACAGGAGGCATGGGAGCTGGAGCAACAGGTACCGGAGTAAGCACTACAGGAACTGGAACTATGGGAACACAACCTTCTGCAGGAACAACAACAAATGGTTTTGTTGATGAATTTGAAGATTACTACGAAGATGTTAATATAATCAATATGACGCCAACAACTGGAGGAACCACACCTACAAGAAATATGGATATTTTTGATTTATATGAGGAAGAAATAGAAAATTCTAAGTTGGATAGACATAAACACAAAAAATGTAAACATCATGAAGAAGATGAGCATCATTGCAAGAACCACAAAAAACATTACCAAGGTGAGGATGAGTGCCCACAATATTTAATGCATCATATGTATGATGAGGACGATTATAAGAATGATAATCATTGCAGTCCTTGCATGGATAATAAGAAATTTGATGTGAAATACAATAATTATGAGAACAACAAAGATGACATGTACAAAGATGACATGCATAAGTATAATTGGCCACTAGGAAATACAGGAGAATTCTTTAAGAATATAGTTAAAGGCTTTGAAAAATTAGGAGAAAATGAAAACATTAAAAATTGTTTATGGTACAAAGTTTCTGTAAATAAGCTAGAAGATATGTACTGTATATATGACTATAATAAATATACAGTAGTATTCTACCCAATGATTTGTTACTATCCATATATATCCAAGAAGAAAAACTTTGTAATTGGATATAAGTGCGATGAGGAAGGAAATCTAAAATATATTATTTATGGAATACCTGGAACTAAGGCACTAGAAGATCAGCCTTATGGAGGTAAAACAGGTTTTGTAACTTGGATGCCATCTAAGAATGAGAAGGATATGGGTCACTGGCTCATGTACTATGATTTTAAAACAAATAATGTAGTAATACCAATAAAACGATAATAAATAAAAGGAGCTATATCATAGCGCATAATATGTGCTATGAGTAGTTCCTTTTAATTTACAATCATAAACAAAGGAGAACTTTAAATATCTCTATAGACATAGAACTAAAGACAACTATTTGTAATTTCCAATAAATTAATTCTATTTTTTGTACAAGTCTCATAATATATTATAAAGAATTAACTTTAATTTAAAATGATTTACCACGGGTTTAAAATTAAAGTTAGCTTTATTATAAACAAATGTACAAGTTCTTAAGACAAAGCACTTGTACATTTATAATGTATAAAAGGGAGGAACTGTACGATGAAGTTAATAGCAGCAAGAAGTAGGCAAACAGGATTAGTAGTAATATTAATAGGACTAATGATTACTATAATTGGACTTGGGCAATATTTTGAGAGTAAGTTAAAAGTAGCCACTCTAGTTCAAAATAATATAGGCTCCTTTAAGAAATATAGTGCTTTAGAAGGAAACTTAAGTTATAGTCTTCCACAGTCTTGGATTGCTAGTGAAGGCTCTAGCAGTAGAGAAAATGTTATTTATTTTAACGAGTTTGTATCTGATGACACTTACACTCATGGTTTTATTCAAATTATAAAAACAAAGGATGACATGAAAAAATTAATAGAGGTGGATATAAAAGAAATCAATGATATGGGAATCAAAGAGTACACTTTAAACCCAGCAAAAGTAAAAGGACATGATGGCTATATTCTTCAATACAGCTTAAATGTTAATAATAGTAAAACTAATAAAAACTACACCTATTACATCAAGAACCAAGACTATATAATTAAAGCTAGCTTTGTAATTAATGACGAAAAACACAAAGAAAATACACCGATATTCCTACAGAATATAGTAAACACTATTTCATTTAAAGATAAAATATAATAATTTTTATGAATATATAAGTTATAAAAATTATTAGTTTAAAACTTGTAAGTTTAGTGCTATAAGTATTATAATATGATTGTATGATAAGAATTATTAAAAGTATGTTTTATAATTGCATCATACTTTATAACAAAGGTTGTATTTACTAAAATAAATAAATTTATTAGAATAAATTTATTTGTTAAAATAAAAAATAATTAGAGAAGCTCAATGCTTCTCTAAATTTTTATTATGGAGGTCGTTGTGAGAAACTTAAGAAAATATTTAATTATAATAACGCTTATATCAACAACTATATTTTTATCTGCTTGTGGAATGATGCCCAAGAAGAATAAAGACTTTGAATATATAAAGCAAAGAGGGGTTATGAAAGTTACTATTCAAAGTACTAGAGATAAAAGTTATAAATTTACTGTAACCGATAAGCAAGCAATAGAAGATATTTATCAAATATTATCTAGTGCCAAGGAAGTTCAGGAAAAAACCTCTTTAAATGCAGATTATATTTTAGAAATATATGAAGAGCCTAATAAGATAATAAAATTCAACTATACAGCAGGGTTAGATAAGGGAAATGGAGCTAACTTTTATAATGAAGAAAAAAGTTATATAGTATCCAACAGACTAGATAATGATATAATTAAAAACTTTAGGAACATAAGAAAACCTATTGATTTTGAAGATGTATACTATGAATCCCTATACAGGGCCATAGAGCAGTTCAACACAGGAGAGAACAAGAATAAAAAGATAGGTGTGAACTTAAAAGGGGATATGGAAGCAGCTAAGTATCAACTTTCCACTGATATTATGTACTTTGAAGATAGACTAAAAAAAATATCTAATGTAGAAAATGTTAAAGGTGAAGATCTAGACGGTTATGATGTGGTAATGAAGATAAAAACAGAAGGTTATACGGATACAAAGTATAAAGCAACAGTAACCTTCCAAGGAAATCCAAAGGAAAAGCCAGCAGTTTACTATATAAGTAATGTATATGAGCAAGGGTCTTGGAAGATAAATATTACAGATAAAAAGCCAGAAAACTTTTAACTAATAAATAACTTTATTTTCAAGAACTTTTTAAGATAGGATCAACTTTTAACTTAAAATTAATTAGTGAAGGAGAGTCATATCTCTAAACTATGCTAAAGATAAAATTTAATTATAAAAAAGCAACCCAATACTCTCTAGTAAGGAGTATTGGGTTATTTTTTATATACTATTCTAGAATATATTAGCTAGGATTATGCAGCTTTATTAAAACTGCTACTTTTCTTTAGAATTAAATCTATCTTTACTACTGATAGGATTGCTATACAAATTAAGCAATCAGCTAATAAGTATCCACCATTATAAAGAAATGAATATAAAATTGGTGACATACCGTCCTTAGCATAATCCCCGAAAAATACTACTCCTGAAATGAAGTGAAATACAAATCTAAAAGAAAAAGCAAAAATTGTAGCTAAAATTCGATTATCTTTAAGTATTCCTGCAAGACCTACTGCCATAAATGGAAGTGAGTAATCAAATAAAACCTGTATTGGGTGAAGTATATAAGCTGGTCCTATGACAAAGTTTATCAAGCCATATAAAAATCCTGTTAATACACCAATTGTAGGACCATATAATAGTGAAATAACTATTATAGGAAGCATACTTCCTAAAGTAGCACTACCACCATAAGGTAGTTCAAATAATTTAAAAAACTGCAACACTGTAGATAAAGCAAGCGCAAGACCAATATGAGTTATAAGTCTAGAATTAAATTTAATTTTTTTAAATCTCGTAAAGGCTACCATCATTATAAGTACACCTATGAGGGTTATAATGGTGGTTTTGTTTGCTAAGATTTCTGTAAGATTCTCCATAAATGACATAATAATTCCTCCCCATTTTTGTGCTATAGGAGTGTTTAAGGCAACTGAAAAACAATAATTATGAGCAATTTACGATGCTTAAAGTTTAATTATTGAAGCAGCCTCAAATAAAAAAACCATATTCCTAGGAATACGGTTAACTTTACTTATTTTAAACGCTTCCCTACGCTGGTATTAGCCAGATCAGGTAAAAGGGTTAATGAATTTAATCATCTCTCAGCCAAAAGGCACCCCTAGCACATATTTAATTTTGTCTTAATTATATTTTAATATATTGTAGGCAGGAATGCAACCAGACTAAAGAAAAATGATAAACATTTTTAATGGAAAAAAGTTATCCGTTAATTATAACACCAGAAAATGCTTTAACTTACAATTTAAAAAAAGTCTATCATTTTATCATTTAACATATTCAAGGGTTTATTCATTCCTATATCTACCTTATCTCCAACCTTGGCATTAGGGGGAATACGATTAATAGATACATCCAGAGTAGTTCCGTCCATAAGTTCAACAAAAGCATCAGTGTTATTAATATCAATTATTTTACCTAGCATATTAAATCCTCCATGTAAGTTAATTTTTATTATTTTTTCTCTACTGAATTTTATTTATTCTAAATAAATATGAAAATTAATTGAAAGTATATTTGATAGTAGATATAATGAAGCTTAGAGGTGGTATTTATGGATTGGGTCTGTATGAAGTATGTATTAATTTCAATACTTTTCATACTTGTTGCGGTACAATGGATAGTTATAGTTTCTTGTAAAAGTAGAATTAATTACCTAAGTAATACAAAAGATATATTATATTATTTAAGAGAAAAGGTTATAGATGCTACTCATAAATCACAGGTCTATGAACTTATTTTAAGAGCTGCTATTGATATGGTACCTAAGGCTTCTAAGGGAAGTATTTTAATGGTGGGAGAAGATAATTTATTTCATTATGAGGCTTTAGTTGGTTATAATGAAGAACTAAAGAATATTAAGTTAAGAAAAGAAGAAGTATTTCTCTATGCTAAAAATAAGTTTCAGGGAATTGCAGTTATAAAAAACCCCTCGAGGTTTAATAAGAATATACTAAATCTTGACAAGCATAAAATTTATGAGGAAACAGAATCCTTAGATATTTGTTGTACATTAAGCTCTCCTATTGCTATAAACAATAAGGTAATGGGAGTGATTAATTTAGATAGTACTAAAGACGGAACTCAGTTCTCAGAGGAAGATATAAGGTATTTAAAATATATAATTAATGAGCTAAGGCTAGTACTAAAGGTATTTTTGATGAATGATGATTTAAGGTACCAAGCCAATTTTGATGTATTAACAGGCATTTATAATAGAAGGTATCTAGAGTATCTTATAAATTATCAACTAGAGATGTGTAAAACTACAAAAGAGAAACCCACACTAATATTTATTGACTTAGATAATTTTAAAGCAATAAATGATACTTATGGACATGGAGCAGGGGACAAGGCCTTAATTTTTATAGCTAATATTTTGAGAATGAGAATGGATTCTTCTTATATCTTTGGGCGCATGGCTGGAGATGAATTTATCATTTTTATTCCAAATGGAGATGAAAAAAGTGCAGTTAAAATCATAGAAGAAATTCGTGAATCTTATAAAAAAGAAAAAATAGGTAAGATAAACTTAGATTTTAGCTATGGTATTGTTCAAGCAGATGATGGAGTAGATAATCTTCAAGATTTAGTTCAAAAGGCCGATGAAAAAATGTATGAGGTAAAAAATATAAAAAAGAAAAAAACTTCGTAAAATATAATTATTTATAAATAAAAAATATAAAACACCTTTCTCAATGGAAAGGTGTAATATTTTTTTTGTTAGATTTTTGAAACGTTAGATGCTTGAGGGCCTCTAGCTCCTTCAACTACGTCAAATTGAACTCTTTGACCTTCTTCTAAAGACTTGTAACCGTCACCTGTTATAGCAGAGAAGTGCACGAATACATCTTCTTCACCTTCAACTGATAAAAATCCAAATCCTTTTTCAGCATTAAACCATTTAACTGTACCTGTTTTCATTTAACTTCCTCCTGAATAAAAAAATAAAGCGAAAAATCAATTTTTCATATTTGGTTAACCTTAATCATAACTATATTGTTATCAATTAAAGTTGTTTTTATACTTAAATATTCTATATATTGTTAAGTATTTAAGTATAACCTAATGATAACTTTTCGCAGAGTTAACTATATATTTATATTTACATATAGACCTAATATAATAAAGTCCCTCATAATATTAATTTATGAAGTATTACCAGGGATTATTTATTATTTAATAATTCTTTTTGCTATATAATACCTAGCACTATAGTAAGCAGAGTTAAGGTTAGAAACTCTTACTACATCTCCAGGTTTTGGTGCCTGGACAAATAAGTCATTCCCCTTATAAATACCAACGTGAGAAACTGCATCTGGTCTAGAATCATCTGTAGTAAAGAATAATAAGTCTCCTGGTTTAAGGTCGTCTCTACTCACAGTAACTCCTTGGTGAACTTGGTAATAGCTTGTTCTTTCTAATTCAATTCCAAGTTGTCTATAAACATACTGAACTAATCCAGAGCAGTCAAAGCCTAGAGGGGTAAAACCACCCCAAAGATAAGGTGTGCCCAAGTATTTTTCTGCCATAGCAACAATATCTTCACCAGAATATTGAGATTCTATAGTAGAAGTTTCCCTGACCACAGGAGGAACAGCATCAGTGCTGTTAATTATTTTAATATATTCTCCATAAATCCATCCTTCTTTACCACCTATAGATATCTTATACCATCCATTAGAATGAGCAGTTATAGGGAATTTATCTCCATATCTAGCCACTTCAATTTTATCATAATTTGTTCCTGCTCCACTTCTAACATTTAAAGCATCAACGGATATTAAAGCGACTTTCCCGTTGATGGTAGGAACTGTTGTAGGTGTTTCTGGAGCTGGTGTTGGCGCGGTAGCAGATGAATCGGATAAATTAACAAACTCCTTTGAAACATAACCAGTATTATTGTTATAAACACACTTATACCAGCCCTTAGTTTCTTCTATAACTTCTAGCTTAGTTCCCTCTTTTAAGGATTGAATAACATCATAGTTAGTTCCAGGGCCTGTCCTAAAATTTAAGGCTGAAACCTTAACGGTACCAAGTTTATTTACTGAGAAGTTACTTTCACTGTCACCACGACTAGGTCTAGAATTATCGCTATTTCCAGTATTAAGAGTTACATACTCTCCGCTCACATAACCAGTAGCACCATTATAGCTAATTTGAAACCAGCCATTAGCAGAGTCTATTATATCAATTTTTGCTCCACTTTTTAAAGATCCTAAAATACTGAAACTAGTTCCAGCACCACTTCTTATATTTAAAGAATCTGCGGTTATTGTTCCAGTTTTATTAGAAGTATTTTTTATAGTTTTTTTTGTTTCTACAAATTCTCCGTAAACCCAGCCTACTTTATTCTGAAAATTAATTTTATGCCAGCCATTTACACTTTCAATAATAGTTATGTTGTCACCACTATAAAGTTTTCCTAAAACAGAAGATGAAGTATTCCCTGATGATCTAACATTTAGTGCATCAGCAATAACAACCCCGCTGACAGATTTAAGAGAAGTTGACTCATTTCCTATATTCGGATCTGCAACTGCAATCCCATTATTTAACTTAAGTGATATTCCAACAGCAAATGCTATAGAAACTAAACACTTAATATGCTTACTTTTCAATTTTTACCCCCCCACTCCTAAAACTATAGGCTTTTGAGATGAAATTTATCTTATTAACCTTAAAAAGCCTAAGGGAACCAAGGTAGGTTAATGTTAAGTTAAGCCTTAAATTTGATTCCCTATGACGAATAAAACTAACATTAACTCAATTATAATGGAAAAATTTCCATATAACAATAAATTGTTTTAAAATAATAGTAAAAAGAAAACCTATTATTCTGCTTAAGAAAGCAAATGATTTAAAAATAAGCTGTTAATTCCAAATTTTATTTACATTTCTACAGTTTATAGCCTAAAGTGTAAGATAAATAAGTTTAAATGTCATAATAGGCGTAAGCTTCATCAGCATAATATAGGATATTAAAATAGTTTTTAAAGGCACAAAATTAATAATAAGTATTTATCATAAACATTCTAATTTATAGTAAATATTTTTATGTTATTTTTACCAGTTATAATGTCCTCATTAATTTCTAAAGTATTGCTATTAACTCTTTCACCATTTTTCATAAAGGTTAAAAAAGTTTCTACCCCATCTAAGTCAAAGCTGAGCTGAGGTGTTTTGTAATGCATGGGGATAATTAGCTTGCTTTCTATGCTTTTCGCAACTTTTGAGGCTTCCTCTCCATTTATGGTATAATTCCCACCTACAGGAATAAATAGCACATCCACTTCACCTATTAAATCTATATCTTTCTCTTCTAATATGTGTCCAAGATCCCCTAAGTGACAAAACTTATATCCTTCCATTTCAATTATAAATATTATATTTTCGCCCCGTTTAGCTCCTTTGTTCTTATCATGGTAAGAGGGAATTCCCTGGATTGTTATATCACATTCATTAAAAAAACCTACTTTATCAATTACCTTTGTGCCAGGATTAATATTTTGAATAAAATTATGATCAAAATGCTGATGACTTATAGTTATAACATCTGCAGAGCCCTTATATAAAGAATATCCTACAGTTGAGTCAAAGGGATCTGTTAAAAGTTTTCTTCCTTTAGAATCCTCAAGCAAAAAGGACGCATGACCAAGCCAAGTTATTTTCATAGTTATATTCATTCCTTTCGCTACGCTCAAGGCACAAAACGGAATGAAATGTGCCTTTAAACGAATTTTGTTTTTAAACCAAGTCTATAA
>NZ_JAGGLL010000045.1 GCF_017874425.1 Clostridium punense | reverse complement strand
ATTAAGGTTAATTAATTAAAATAATCCAAAAAAAAAAACGATCAATAAAAAAATAATCGCTGAATGAAATTCATTCAGCGAAATATGAGTTATAATAGATGATCTAAACTTTGAGATTCTCAATCTGTTTTCACAAATTAAATAAGAAAACTGATGTTATTATATTCTTAACACCAGTTTCTTTTGTCTTTATATAGAAGTATCAACTTCAAACTAAAAATATTTTTTGTTCCTACTTGAACAATCCCAAACTAATCTAAGATATGATGTAGACCTCTGTAAATACTGCTATTTAAGTCTTTTCTTTAATTCCCTAGGCTTAACTCTCCGGTAAACTCTAAAGGTTAAATGGTATTGCCAGTTTAAGTGTGTTACGTTAAATATTCTTAATATGGCCATTGGTCGTGCCATTGCGTTCACTCCTTAGAATGCGGAATATAGAATAAGGCATTTTTAACACCTCATTATATTCTATGTGCAAACTATAAGAGCGTTACTTTTTCTTACTCACATCTGCTTCCACCCAATCATTTCAGCAGTAGAAAACTCTTCTAAAGGAAATTTTACTACTCTGTTCGTTAATTGTGATTTGTATGCTGCCAAAACTATACTTAATGCTTTTTTTCCTTCCTCTCCATGAATTAATGGGAGTCTATTTTCAAATATACAATTAATGAAATCTTCATACAAATACATATGCCCATTACCATAGACATTATCGATTTTTTCATTTAGCAGTAACTTAATCCTCTCTTCGTCTTCACCTTCAAACTTCCAAGTAAGAACTTCGTTTACAGCAATTCCCCCGATTACAGCTGTACCCTTTTCTCCAAATATGCTAAGTGTTTCTTCAAGATTACTAGGATATACGCATGCTGACCCTTCAACAATTCCTATGGTTTTATTTCTAAACCTTATAATTATTGCCCCAAAGTCTTCTGCCTCTATGCCTCTTAGATACTTGTCACACTGAGCATAAACTGATTCTATCTCTCCACCTAGCATCCACTGAAGGAGATCTATATTATGAATACATTGATTCATTAATGTGCCACCATCTAAATCCCATGTTCCTCTCCACAATGCTTGCTTATAATAACTCATATCTCTATTCCAAAGAATTCTTGCAGTACCATTCGTAACTTTTCCAAACTTACTGCAATCTATAGCATTTTTTAATTTCAAAATAGCTGAATTGAACCTGTTCTGATGACAAATACCTAGTTTTACTTTATTTATACTACTACATTTAATCATGTCATCTGCATCCTCGATTGAGAGTGCCATTGGCTTTTCTACTAGCACATGTTTACCCTGGTTCATACAATAAATAGCAATCTTAGCATGATATCCACTTTCTGTAGCAATAGCCACAACATCTATATCTTCTTTTTCTATCATTTCTTCATAATTATCATATATAGAAACTTTATCAAACTCCTTGCAAAAACTTTCATACTCTAACTTGCAACTTAATGCTTTTTCTATATTCAAATCGCATACACCTACCAACGTTGCCTCATGAGCACTATTTACTAATGCTTTTATATGCTTATGAGAAATTCTACCACATCCAATAATTGCAAATTTTATTTTATTCATTTTTATCTCCTTCAATTGATTCATACTGTAGGGAATCATAATTTGCTTTAACTTCTCCATTTTGTAAAATATAAACTTTCCCACAGGATTTACATTGAGTTTCAACACACTCCCCAAAGCAAATTGGCTCTCCACACTGGCATACATATCCAACAATCTTCCCAGGATTACCAACAACTAATGCATAATTTGGTATATCTTTAGTAACTACTGATCCAGCCCCAACAAAAGCATAGCTTCCAATTTGATGGCCACACACTATTGTTGCATTAGCACCTATACTTGCCCCCTTTTTTACGACAGTCTTCTTATATTCTGTTTTTCTTTCTATAAAACTTCGTGGATTGTTTACATTAGTAAAAACGCAGGATGGTCCTAAAAAGGTATCATCCTCACAAATTATCCCTTCGTATATAGATACATTATTTTGGACTTTTACATTATTCCCTATAATAGTATTAGATCCTATAAAAACATTTTGACCAATTACACAGTTTTCACCTATTAGAGAGTTTTTCATAATATGAACAAAATGCCATATCTTAGTTCCTTTTCCTATAATACATGGCTCATCAATAAAGCTTGATTCATGGACAAAAAAATCCCTAGTATTCATAGACAACTCCTTATTTAAAGCTTAATAATGCATTAACTATATAATCTAGTTGGTTCTTTGTTAATTCAGGATATATTGGAATAGCTAAAGTCCTTTTTGCTAAAAGTTCTGATATTGGATTATCCCCAACGTTATATCCTAAAATTCTATATACTTTTTGAAGATGTAGCGGCACCGGATAATAAACACCGGCTGATATGCCCATCTCATTTAGATGCTGGATAAGCTTATCTCTATTAGTTGACTGAATGACATACATATGATAGACATGCTTGCAACCTAGTGGAACTTTTGGAAGAATAAAATTTGAATCTTTTAAGTTATAATTATAATATGCTGCATGCTCTGCTCTCATGTTGTTCCATAAATCTATATAATTCAATTTCACAAGAAGCATAGCTGCTTGTATAGTATCTAAGCGAGAATTATAGCCTACTAAAAAATTATAATACTTTGAACCTGAGTCATCTAAAATAGTTATCTCCTTATCTAAGTTGCAATTTTTAAATTCACTTAATATTTCATAAGCTTGTAGCCCGAACTTCCCACTTCCATGGCTTCTCAATGCTCTACATATAATAGATATTGAATCATCATTGGTTGCAATCATTCCACCATCGCCTGCGCATCCTAAATTTTTTGTTGGAAAAAATGAAAAACATGCAATATCACCAAAGCTTCCTATCTTTTTTCCAAAATACTCCGCACCAAAAGCCTGACAAGAATCTTCAATTATCTTTAAATTGTGCTTTTTAGCTATCTCTATGATATCTATCATCTCAGCTGGTTGTCCAAATATATGGACAACTATAATAGCCCTCGTTCTGCTTGTAATTTTCTCTTCTATTTTAGAGGGATCTATTTAAAGGTATCTTCCTTTACGTCTACAAATACCGGAGTCGCTCCCAAAGAAGATATACTTTCAGCTGTGGCAAAAAAGGTAAAAGGCGATGTTATTACCTCGTCACCCTTCCCTATACCCAATGATTTTAAAGCTATAACAAGAGCATCTGTCCCGCTTGCAACGGATATACAATGCTTTACCCCAAGATATTTTGACATTTTTTCCTCTAAATTTATAACCTCATTTCCCATAATATAATTGCTACTAGCTAATACTGAATGGATAGCAGCTTTTAGTTCGTCCTCAATGCCTTTGTATTGCATTTGTAAATCAACCAATGGAATATACATCTTATCAACACCTTTAAATTTATAAAAGTTCAATATTCTCTTTATTTTCTAGAGCTTTAGTCGCATTTTTTGTATCAAAAATATATCTTGAATTTTTCTGGATAAAATCATAATCATATTTTTCATGGGCAGTTGTTATAACTACTAAGTCAGCATGACTCAATAAATCTGAAGTCATATTAGAGCTATTGTACTTAGCACCATTATAGAAATAACTCTCAATATATGGATCATTAAATTTTACTTCTGAACCTTCCTTAATAAAATAATTTATAATTTTTAGGGAGGGGCTTTCTCTATAGTCACTTATATCATTCTTATAAGCAATCCCCAGTACAACTATTTTTGAACTCTTTAGTGACTTATTAAATCTATTTAATATCTTGGCGGATCTTTCAACGATGTACTGTGGCATATAGTTATTAATCTCACCAGACATCTCAATTAACTTTGTGGGACATCCAAACTCTCTAGCCTTCCAAGCAAGATAATATGGATCTAGTGGTATGCAATGCCCCCCTAGGCCTGGCCCAGGATAAAATGCTTGAAACCCATAAGGTTTCGTCTTCGCTGCCTCAATAACTTCCCATATGCTAATTTCCATCTTGTTACACAAAATGGCCATTTCATTAATCAGTCCTATATTTACATTCCTATAGGTGTTTTCTAGTATTTTGCTCATCTCAGCTACTTTAGTACTTGTCACTTCATGAACAGCTGCATCAATAATACATCTATAAAATTCTGCCGCTAATTTGGCACTTTCCTTATCAATCCCTCCTACTACTTTAGGAATGTTATTCACCCTATAAATATTATTACCTGGGTCTATTCGCTCCGGAGAAAATGCTAAATAAAAATCACTTTTACATACTAACCCTGAATTCATCTGTAAAATTGGGCAAAGCAATTCCTCTGTAGTTCCTGGATATGTGGTGCTTTCCAATACAACTAGCATCCCTTTATTAAGTCGCTTCCCAATTTCTTCTGCGGATTTTTTTATATAACTTACATCTGGATACTGGTACTTATCTAATGGCGTAGGTACACAAATTATAACTATATCCACATTATTTAAAACTTCATAATCAAAGGCAGCTTTTAGGTATCCACAACTCACTACCATTTTTAAATCCTCATCATTAATATCATCAATATAACTTACTGCTTGATTTATTTTACTAACTTTAGCCTCTTGAGTTTCGACCCCAATTACCTTGTAGCCTTTCTTAGCAGCAATTACTGCTAAAGGTAATCCAACATACCCCAATCCAATTACCCCAATCACTGCAGTCTTATCTCTAATTTTTTTATATAATATATCTTTCTCTAGCATATCTGCACTTCCTTGATATTACGATTTTACATAGATTAAAACTACTATTATAATATGCTTACTGAGAGAAATTGTTCTACCTTGCACATTTCCTGTGCGGAACTCTGCTTCACAGTACGCTTACTTTATGTAATAGCAAGAAAAATAATCACTATCTCATGTTCTTTACATATTATGTATAGATAATATGTTGAAATTTAGATATTTATGGTTGGGGGTAGTAAATTGAATAACGAAGTAAGTCTGTGTATGATTGTTAAAAATGAAGAAAAAGCTCTTCCTCAATGCTTAAATAGCATTAATAAATTGGTTAATGAGATTATTATTATTGATACTGGTTCTGAAGACAAAACAGTTGAAATTGCAAAAAGCTTTGGAGCTAAGGTATATTTTTTTCAATGGAATGACAATTTTAGTGAGGCAAGAAATGAATCCTTAAAATATGCTACTAAAGACTGGATTTTAATTTTAGATGTAGATGATGAATTATTTGAAGAAGATCAAATCAACTTTAAAAGGCTTATAAATAGCAATTTAGATAAAAACCTAATTTACTTTTTTGAAACTCATAGTTATTATGGGACTACTAAGGATGAAAACTCAGTAACAATTAATTTAAATCCTCGCTTTTTTAAGAATAATGAGGGCACTCATTATGAAGGTAAAATTCACAATCAGTTGATTTATAGTAAAGAAAAAGATAGCTTAATTATTAATTCAATTAAAGTACACCACTCTGGGTATCTCAATGACAATATTAAAATTAAAAATAAAAGACAAAGAAATATATCTATGTTAATGGATCAAATTAAAGATGATCCTGAAAATTACTTTGCCTATTTTAACCTAGGAAATGAATTTGCTGCATTAAGTGATGAGAAAAGTGCATTAAATTACTACTATAAGTCATTCGAAGGTTTTGACAATCTGAATGGGTATAGCTTTTTACTTATTCTAAAAATAGTTATAATAAATTATAACCTCAAAAATTATGAGGACGCATTTAAGTATATAGATATAGGGTTAAATTATTACCCTAACTTTACAGATTTATACTTTATGAAAGCACTTATATTTAAAGATATTAACATGCCAACCTTGCAAATAAAAGCTTTAGAAACATGTATCGATATGGGCGAACCTCCCTCTACTTTAAAATGTTTCCCTGGAGTAGGAACTTTTAAGGCTTACTTTGAACTGGGTAATGTTTATTTAAACTTAAATGACTATGACATGTCACTCAGTTATTATCTGAAATCTCTAAACTCAAAAACAAACTTTATAAATCCTTTATATGGAATTGCTCGTATCTTAAAGCTAAAAAAACTGCTAGTAGATAACTTTAAAAAAAATATTGAAGTGCTTGTTACTAGCTATCCTTCTCCTAAACTAATACTAATAGATTTATTTTATAATGAAGGGTACTATCAAGTTGCATTAGACTACATCCTTGAATATGAAAAAGAGTATGAACTCACTGAAAAATTACTACTATTAAAGGCAAAAGCTCTTATAATTAGTAAAGACTTTGCTAGTGTAATTACCTTGGATAGTAATAACAAAAAATTTAGTTCAAATGTCCACTTGAAATTTTATAAAATTATAAGTTTAATATTGATGGATGCTCTGGAAGCTGCTAAAAATTTAATTAATACTCTTGAACTTGAGTCGCTGGATAATATATCTGTAAAAGTATTTAATGTGTATTTACAGTTCATCAATCTTCTAACTGAAACTTCAGTAATGCAAATATCTGAAATAGAAAACGAAAGTGATTATATGAGTATTATAATAGAAATCTTAGATATACTTCTTTTTACTGACGAATTAGATAAATTAAAAATTGCGGTTAATCTTCTTAACCTCATAAACAATAAGTTTGCACTTCTAGAACTTGGAAAATTATATTATAAGCATGGATACATGGAAGTAGCAAAAAATGAACTCTTAAGGTCTATAAAGGAATTTGGAATATATGATACGGAGAGTTTAGATATATTGAAATTAATTTAATCTTATCACACTAATAAGGAATAGTTATATATGACTAATGTAATACTAGCTATTTGCCAAAGTTATATTATTAAAACTAATTTTTTTTGAGAAAGTAGCTTTACAATATTACTATCTTATATTTATGCTGATCAGTAACCTAAATACATTGTTAAATTGCTTAGGTTACTGATTTAGTTAAATTAAAATATACTTGTATTATTCTTTATATGACCCATAAAAATTTACAACCTCTTCATCGCCTGCTTTTTCAGCCGGTATAATTGCCACATTATAGGTTTTATCAATTGACAGAGAAGTCATTCCCTCTGAATTATCATATTCATCAGCAACATAATAATTATCTACCTTACCAGAGTTAGCCCTAGTCACCTCAACATTTACAACAGCCTCATACTTTGAGTGTGGTTCAACTGCTCCAATCACTTGTATCTTTTTTGTTGTTGCAATATCAACTTTTTTTTTAGTTTCACTTTCATTATGCATAGGTTTAACTATTACTCTTAGGAATGGAATAATATATCTATCATCACTGACTGCTGATCCAAATTCTGAAAGATCACTTCTAGAATCACTAAATATCACTACACCAGTATTTTTTAATTGATTGCTGCTCCATAATCTTAATAAGTTAGTTACATTAATACTAACACTAATCTTTGATGTCAAAGGAAAAAAAGTTTTCTTGATAACACCGTTAGTTTTTGGGCGATTATTATAGTTTGTATAAGTGCTAAAATAATCACTTATTGAAGAAATATAAAGCACCTTATTAAGGTTATTGTAAAAATTATTAGTTTTGAATAATATTAATTCAGCATCTACAATCAAAACATCACTCGGTATAGAAGAAATATCAAAATACAAATAACTTATATAACTAAACTCCCCATCATCACCAACAATAATAGTATTATCATTTATATTTCCAAATGGAATTTTATTTGTAACTGTAAGACTTTTAGTAGCTGGAACTAATATTACTGCCAAAGCTACACCTCTCTTCTTATCTGATATTTAAAATATGGAGCCATAAATGGCTCCATAAGTGGAATAGTTATTATTCATTTACATCATATGAAAATGAATAATTTTCTGTAACGGTATCTGAACCCACTAGTTTTGGTACGATTGATAACGTATAAGAAGCGTTAACAGCCAACGAAGTAGCACTTGCTGTATTATCAAGATCTATTTCCCTGTAAAACGAGCGATTTCTAGTTGGTGTAGCTGTATTTGTAACATCTAATCTAATAGTTAATAACCCAAAACTTCCTGCAGCAACAGTTCCTTGCACTGTGACAGCACGGCTTGTACATGATTTTGGAGTATTAAAATTAATTGCCATAAAATTCATCCCCGTAAATTTAATATTTTAGGATTTTTCATCCTAGTATATAATATGTACTTATTGAAAAACGAACACATTTTTTTGTATTTCTACAATATTTATTTACATTAAAATTCAATAATATAAAGAGAGCCTACTGTGTATTTTATAGAGCTATAAATAATATGAAAGTCATGCACAATAAGAGATTCGATCTCTTTATTATGTATGACTTCATTAATACTAAATTAATAAATATTTGTTTTATAACAGCCTACTTTTACAGTAGTCCAACATAGTTTACTATGTTGGACCAAAAATTATAGTAGCCCTGATGGTGGATCAAAGTCATCAAATGGGAATGGTAAGCTGTTAAAATAATCACATGGATCACCAGGTTGGATTGGTTCACATACTGGTATATCGCAATTTCCAGCTGAGGTAACCATCATATTTACTATTCTAAACAACTTAATTATAGTAAATAAACCTATAGTAATATCAGCTTGGTATTGTGTTATATCATTAACAACATAAGTTCCTATAGAAATTGCCATAGGGTTTGCTATACCTTGTGCAAATACATATGGAAGATTTCCTTCATTATATTGTGAAGCTGATGAATATAAAGTATTAGTTGTAACAACTGTATTGCTGGAAGCTTCTCCTCCAAATAATGAAATTAGTTTTGTATAGGTTGTAAATGCACTAATGTTAGTTATAGTTCCTGGTCCTGCTCCAAGAGTTACTGCAATTGGATCTCCATTGCTATCTAGCAAGTTTATTTCATAATTGAATGTATATTTAATAGTAACATCGTAGAAACCATCTTGCCCAAATGCATTAGGTGTGATATTTAAAACTTTTATATCTGATAGTTCAAAGGTATTAGGCACTAATACTACATTAGAAACAGTAGCGTTAAATGCTATAATATTATTAGGAGCGATTGTTCCCCCAATTAATGCAGCATTAGTAATGCTTTGAGTTTCACCTAACCTAGATGATTCAATCTGAATCATTCCTGGTGAAGGAGTTGTATTGCTATCAACAGTTCCTAAGCAGTCCTGTTGTCTACACTTTCCATAAACTTTTTGTGCTATTATACATTCATCAGTTAATACTTGTTGTGCTTGAGAATTACTTACTTCAAAATTATCCTGCATAAAGATATCCTCCTTTTTATAGTTTAATAACTATCTAGTAATATAATATGAATCTCATACAAAAATGTGATAATTTTTAAAATTACCTGCCAAAATTTTTCAAATTTATTGTAAAATTTTTATATGCTCTATATTCACGCTTAATCTCATCAATAAGGAGTTTTATAATTAAATGTTTACTATTTTAGAGCATAACCACAAAAGCAAACATATTTCCTACCTGATACTGAACTTTTTAAAATATCAAATTAAACTCGTTAATTTACCAGTAATAGAACTCAATTTCATGTATAACTGCAGTTTTTGCATGAAAATTATCCTTATGTAATAAATTGTTATATATTGCATATTATATAATAGTAATATTATGGAGGTTATTATGAGTTCATATAAAAGAGATAACTTTTATATTGAAGTTGATAATGAATTACTAAGCTTTTATAGAGTTAATCAAAAACTATATATGTCAAGATATCTAGAAAATAATCTCATTGATGAAAAAGCTATACTTTCAGAGTGTAGTTGTTTAAATACCGTTATACTAACTAATAATAATATAATTTCTGTAATCATTACAAATACTAATGGGGAGCTTGTTCTATATAATATACTAAAATATGAATTAGTTAGTAGCATCATATTAACTAAAGTTTCCCAAAGCACTAAGTATATTGATATAGTATCTATAAATAACTGCTTGTATATCTTTTATATAAATGAAAATAATAACACTAATACTCTGTACTTTAGGATATTAAACAATAATTTGATACTATCCCCACCTCTTGCTCTAGATAATATTGAATATAAAAATGAACTCCCATTTATAGTAAACATACAGAACTATGAATTGACTGTTTGCTATATAAAAAATTCATATCCCAACTTGCTTGGCTACAGAAAGTTTAATCAAAGGAAAACTAGTTGGAGTAACTTCAACTTATTAGATTCATCTTACTACCCTATAGTTGATTACTGTATTATGACATATAAAAATACTCTAATTTATTCCTTCATATTTTATAAACAACAAAAGAGATATATTCAATTAGGTTTGAGCTCTGGAGCTGAGATTAAAAGAAACTTAATACAAAGTACTAACAACATAGCTCAGTATAATAATTTAATAATACTTTCAAAAGATTTGATATTTCTTACCTATGTTGATGGTTGTGTATTAAAAATTAATCAAATTAATGCTTCATCGAAAATGCAACCAGTGTGTGAAATACCCTTACCAAACATAAATCGCATAAATAAATATCCATATCAATCAAATACCAATATTACTACAAGTTTTATTTTAGAGATAGCTTTTCAGAATGAGTCGATTAAAACTGATAATGCTTTCTATAATAAACATCTAAATAAGATAACTGAACTTATTTGTGAACCAAGTAAATTAAATACTACATCTACTGAAAGTGCTCTAAATTCTTCCAGTCAAAATAATCATTTGAGCATTGTTGAAGATAAAGTACATGAATCAAATATTGTTTTAGAGTTAAATTCAAGACTAAGGGTTTATGAGGAAAAAATTAAGACTCTTTCTAAAAATAACATGAAAATTGATGAAGAAAAAAATAAACTTCGTTCAAGCATTACTTCCCTCCATGAAGAAATATCAAAAAAACATAATAGAATCACTGCCCTTGAAAAGGCTTTATCAGAAAAACAAAACCTAGTGTCTTCTTATGAAAGCAAAATTAAAGAATTGATGGACTACATGAAGGACCTTCAATTAAATGAAAATGAGTTAGAAAAAAATCAGGAAGAGTTCAGCAAGCTTAAAACTCTACTTTCAGAAAGTGATATAGTTAAAAATAATTACATTAATGAATCTAAGGAGCTAAAGCTACATGTAAATTCGCTAGAATTAATTTTAGATAAGAAAACAGATGAAATTACTACTCTAAAAAAACAACTTGCTTATTATGAGGAAAAAAACAAAGATTCTTTTATAAAAAAATTATTTAAATCTGGAAATTAGCGGTGCAAAGAACCGCTTGAATTTAAAACGTTGACTTAAAATTTCAATTATTAACGTAAGATTTTCATGGACCTCTTCCTAGTATCTATAGTTATTGATAAACTTTAGCACTTGAAGATGTTATTTAAAATCATAATCATTTTCAAAGAGGCTACCTTATAATGCTAAATGTATAAATATAAGAACTAGCCTCTTTTCTATATGAATAAAAACTACTCAATTTAATGAGTGGTTTTTTTTGTGGCATAAAATAATAGTTTTCCTCTGAATTCCATATCCCATAGTCTATTAATTAAAAATTCAATTTGTAGATATTTTCTATAGCAATTATAAATTCTTCAATGTCCACATTAGAATTAAAGTACCCTGGACTAACTCTTACTGTCCCAGTATTGCTAGTGCCAATTATTTTATGAATCATTGGACAGCAATGATACCCACATCTAACGCAAAAGTTTTTTTCATTAAGAAGCTCCCCCACTTCTGAACTATCAAAACCTTCTATATTAAAGGATAAAACTGGGGCCTTAATATATGAATCTAATTCCCCATATAGCTTAATGTAAGGTAGCTTTCTCAACTCTTCTGTTAATTGTTTTATAAGCTCACCTTCATGTTTTCTAATATTATTGAGTCCAGTGTTCAATATAAAATTAACACCTTCACTTAATCCAACAATTCCAGGCGTATTTACTGTTCCACTTTCAAATTTATCTGGCAAAAAAGTTGGTTGAATCATACTATTAGATAAACTACCCGTTCCGCCTTCCTTTAATGGCTTCAATTCAATATTAGGTGAAATATATATACCACCTATCCCCTGTAGTCCTAAAAGTGACTTATGTCCTGGAAAAGCTAGTATATCTATACTCATTTCTTCTACATTGATGTCCAAGTATCCAACAGTTTGAGCTCCATCAACAATAAACAATACCCCTAATGTCTTACAAAGACTCCCTATAGCATTAATATCCTGAACTGTTCCTAACACATTTGAACCATGGTTAATAATCACTGCTTTAGTATTCTTTTTTACTGAATTAGTTATATTTGCAATAGATATATAACCTTCTTTATCTACTGGTATCATAGTTACCTCTACACCTAGGCTTCTCATAGCTTCAAGTGGCCTTAATACAGAATTGTGTTCAATCATAGTAGTAATAACATGATCTCCGGGATTTAAAACTCCTTTTATAGCAAGATTAAGCCCTTCAGTTGTGTTGGAAGTAAATATAATCCTCATAGGATCTTTAACATTTAATAATTTAGCAATTCTTTCTCTACACTCCATTATTTTTAATTCACATTTTAATGAGAGATCATGGGACCCCCGTCCTGGATTAGCGCAGTAGTTTTTAATACAATCCTCTACTGCCAAACATACTGATATTGGCTTTGGAAATGTGGTGGCAGCATTATCTAGATATATCATATAACCTCCTAAAATATTCTATTAATATAGTGTAGCGTTAATAATATACTTCAACATAATCATATCTCCTAGTGTTAGGATTTATAAACTTTTTATAAATACCTTGAATACTTAAACTATTTTCTTTAATTGTACTAACTGCTGTATCTATATCTTTTTCCTTAACCTCTATAGATCTTGCACATCCTGCTGAAAGTCTACACGGTGTTTGTATCATAACAACTTTTAATCTGCAATTCTTTAGTAACTTGTATGCTAATAGGCTATTATTAGCTGAGTGAAAAGTAATAATATAAATAGTTTCCATATATACCTCCAATTACATTAGCATAATATATTATATTCATCTCATATATTAAGTGTTAGATGTACCTAATAAATATTAAATTTCGAAGCATTGTCTCAGAAATATTTCAATAAGTAGCAAAATAACAGCTTGTACATATAATGATATTGAAGGTTAGTAGCTAATCTTTAATACTATTACGAGGAGATATAAATAATGGCTAAACGTTTTTTAATTCAAACAAAAATGGCATTTGATAGTGCTCAAAGCATGCAGTCTATAGAATTAACTCCAAGCGTAAGCACTTTTGTAAATAGCTTAGACCTAAAGTTAACTAACAAAAGCAATCTAGCTCTAATTAATGGTGTGTTCTCACTAGGAATTGAAAGTCTAACTTTAATTGCATTACAAAAAATTTCTGCAACAATAAGCATTTACAGAGATGAAGCTCAAACTGATCTAGCTTATAGCGTTGTTCAAACCCTTGCCGTTGGTGCAGCTGCTCTAGTTATTCCATCAGTTGATTATGTGATTCCAATACAGTTTGTTGAAAATCCAGTTATTAGAGGCTCTGAAGATACAGCAACCTATTATATATCAATAACAATAGATGCAGTTGGAGTAACTTTATTGCCTGGTAATGTCAGCCTAAATAAATATAGCATCACAGCACAAGAAATCTCTGAATAAATAATTTATAAGCTCCCAAAAAACTTATGTTAATGATAAGCTTTATGGGAGCTTATTACTATAATATGACAAAATTCATAGAGAGATTTTATGCAGAACTCTATTTTCTTAAACCTTAGTAAATTAGTAGAGCTGACAATTAATACTGCTTATACTAAGCTTATTTTTTCCATTTGTTTACAATATAGCCTTATTCACATTTCATTATTGTTTATTATAAACTTCAGAATAAATGTTGAGTTTTTAACCTTTTATTATATCACACATATACTATTATTGTAGAATCATGTATAGAGTAGGCATTAATTGTAGTCGTCTATACTATAGAAGATTTTAATTTTATCCTTTTATATTAAAAATTATATAAACTAAAAAATAAGGAAGTGTTACTATGTTTCCAACTTCAAATACTTTTTGGATAGAAGAGCCCATAAGTACTAATAGAGAAAGTGAAAAATCAAATTCAATCCTAAACTTTATAACTGAACCGGAAAAAATTTTTTATTATATTGATTCTGAAGATATAGCCTTTAGAATGAAGTTAAATTACTTTCCCTCCAACTCAAACTCTATAGTTATAGAAAATAAAACTTGGGGGATAAATGTCCATGATAACAACTCAAAAAAATTGTTATTTAGTCTTCAACTAAATGATAATCCTGAAAATTGCACTATAGAACTACTAGACGAAAACAAAATTATCAGGTCAACTTTAGAAGGTGTAATTCATAATCCCGCACAGCAGAACGACAATATTAAAATAATTATAATACAAGAAAAAGTCTTAGGTATTGCAGAAAGCAAATCTGAAAAAGTAGTATCATTCTATTTAGATTTTAGGTTTCCAAATAAATTAATATACAAAAGTATTCCTAAACTAATAGGAAAAGATTTAAATTGTTATCTTAGCTACTATGTTTTAGACAAAGACATGCTAGATTTAGAAGAATTACACCCTACAGCGAAAACAAATGAGCCAAGGGAAAATACTTCATCTATGCCAGTTCTTCCGCTAGAACAGGTTAATCTTTTAATTGAAGAAAACTTGCCAAAAACTGAAATGCCACTAATTAATAGTGATTTAAAGGATAGCGATTTGCTAGTTAATAAAATTATATCAATTAATCATCAAGCGTTAGAAGATAGACCTTTATGTAATGAAACCCAGTCCTATAACCAGGTTAATATCCTTACTAAAGGTCTACCTATAACGGATAAGGAGACTTCACATGAAAGTACCTCTAAAGAATTTCCTTCTTAATTAACTGGCAGGTTACTAACCTAAGAGATTTCCTCTAAGGTAGATAAAAACTAATTAAAATATAATTAAAGAGAGATGATATATTTAAATGTTACTGAATATTATAGAAAAAAAATTAGAAGAATTTAGAGTGGAGCAAGAGCTTATACCAAGTCACGTCATTAAAGAATCGGATAATTCTCAAGATTATACTCCAGAAATTACATTTGACTTTATTGCTCTTGTAAGACAAGAAAATGCACCTGACACTAATACTAATGTTCCACTAATAAGCATATTAGAAAACAACTTAAAATGTGTTGTTGAGCAATATTCTGTAGTTGCTGATATCCCCAACCCTTGTGGAACAGGCGTAATTAACTGCCCTGTATATCTTAATAAATTTAAGTACGTTGGGTCTATTAAAGTTGCATTAAACATTCCTCTTAAATGTACAAAATCACCTTATTATCAGTACTTTTCTGATTATGTATTGATTGATAGTGTAAGATGCTATACTTCTAGTGATGACTCTGGTAGTTGCCCAACATCAATTGAGGAATTTGTAAAAGTTGATAGTATCAAGGTAATAACTACCACTGTAGGAAATACACAAACCTTTGGCTATGTACCTGTTACAATGAGGTTAACCCTTTCTTTAACTAATCCATGTACTTTACCAGATATTCTTAAAGCTAATATTGAAGAAACCGTTAAGAGTAGTTAAACTAAATAAACCCTAAAATTAAGAAACTTTCCATGATTAAAGGGATTTTTCTAATAAAGTCCATTTGATACTCTAACGATTTATTAATAAATTATCTTGTATAAGAATTATAGGATATATAAAAAGCTATCTAAACATAGCACACTGCTATATCTAGATAGCTCTCTTAATTTAATCTAAAAAAAGATAAATTTGTATTATAGGTTTCTTTCGTAAGCTTCTACCATTCTTTTAACCATTTGTCCGCCTACTGAACCTGCTTCTCTTGAAGTTAAGTCTCCATTGTAACCTTGTTTTAAGTTAACTCCTACTTCTTGAGCTGCTTCCATTTTAAATCTGTTTAAACCTTCTTTAGCTTCTGGTACTAATGCTCTATTGTTACTTCTGTTTGACATAATGAATTCCTCCTCTTTATAACTTTATTGTTTACTTTTAATAGCACTGTGAGTTTTAAGTACTACTGTAAAGTAATATAAGTTTGTGCAGTTTCACATATATTAAACTAGTGTTTTAGAGGAAGAATAGGTTTAAATGCCCAAAAAATGAAAACCAAACCTACAATTTTAACACCTTATATTAATACCATAAATGTCTGAAAACTCTATTCTTATTCTTTCAACTCTAGAGTTACAAACTAACTGACTATTCGTTACATCCTTATTTTGTGGAAGTATCACATCTGGCAAAGTTGTTATAAACTCTGTTCCCTTTTCCACTTCACTATTCACTTCAATAGTGCCACCATGGAGCTCTACAAAAGATTTTACCAAAGATAATCCTATACCACTTCCCTCACTAATTTTAGTTAATCTATTGTTAACTTGTTTAAATCTTTCAAATACATCTTGAAGCTTATCCTCTGGTATTCCAATGCCAGTATCTTTTACAGAAATTTGAACCTTATCTTCCTTGCAGCTCACCATGACTTCTATTTTTCCCTGATTACTATTAAATTTAATTGCATTAGATAGTAAATTTAAAATTATTCTTTCCATCTTATCTAAATCAAAGGCAATTATTTTTTCTTCGCACTCTGTATCAAAGATAACCTCTATACCTTTCTCTTCAGCAAAGCCAGCTACCGAATTACATATACCTTCAACATAGTTTACTATGTCATAGTTTTCAGGGTAAAAATCTACGTGTCCTGCATCCATTTTTGTGGTATCAATAAGATTATTAATAAGTCTTAAAAGTCTAAAGCTATTTTGTTTTATAATCTTAGCATAATCTTTAATCTTACTAATATCATTATCTGTTTTTTTGTTTAAATTTAACTCTAACATTTGTAAAGAGCTAAATATTAAGTTTAAAGGAGTTCTAAATTCATGAGATAGGTTTGCAAAAAACTCCGTCCTTAATGCTTCTAGCTTTCTTTCTGCTTCCTTTATTGCTGTAATATCCTGAGATATCCCAAAAATTCTTGGCCCTCTATTATTATGACTTTCCACCATAACACTTCTCGTCCAAATCCATTTTATTTTCCCATCAGATGCTATTATTCTATAGGTTTCATCCATATTTTGATTTTCATCTCTTTTTATAAACATATCTAAGTCATCTGGATGTACTACACTGTAGAAATCCTTTCGGTTTTTGTAGAGTTCCTCACACTTTCTTCCAAATAGCTTTTCGTAACCTGGGCTAATATAAGTAATTTTATTATCCTCTCGAACATAAAAAACACCATCAATATTCTCCGCTAACTGTCTAAAGCGTTCTTCACTCTCCATTAATTTTTTTTCAAAAAGATATCTATGAGTTATATCTCTCGAAATACCTAATATACCTACCATATTATTATTTTCATCATAAAGTGGACTTTTGATAGTCTCATATTTCCTCACACTACCATCAATTAAGGTTAGCATTTCTTCATATATTTTAGACTTTCCTTCATTAATAACTTCCTTATCCTGAGCTATAATATCCTCTACATGATTATTTTCTCTTATTAAATCTTTATCAGTTCTTCCAATAAAGTCCTTTTCCTCTCCACCTAGATATTCTTTTAAGATCGCTTCATTAAAACCCGAATAAACTCCATTAGTATCTTTAAAAAATATAAAATCAGGTATACAGTTTATTAGAGTTTTAAAGAACTTATCCTTATTGTTAATTTCCCTTTTTATTTTCTTTCCCTCATCAATATTTATAGAAAACCCAATAGTTCCCATAGCTTCTCCATTATCATCATGTACCGCAGCCTTATGAGTCTTGTACCACATATCTTTATAATAATATTCAAATGAAGATTGTTTCCCATTATCTGCTATGGCCTTTTCATCCTCTTGATAAAATTGATTGGCCCTTTCTTTATCCCAAAGTTGAAAATCTGTTTTCCCTCGTACCTCATCTTGTAAATAATCACTATCCCTTTCATAGTGATTATTTACAAGAATGTATCTACCTTCTTTATCTTTAGCCCAAGCAGAAAAAGTCAAATTATTTATTAAAGCCTTTAAAAAGGGCTCTTCTCTATGTACTTCCATAAGCTGTACAATGAACTCATCTTCCTTATAATGAGAAATATGCACTTGAAACCAACTTTTTAACTTATCCACAAAAACTTCAACAGTGTTAATTTCACCATTAGTCTTGGTATTGCTAAAAAAATCCACCCAAGAAAAGTTCTGTTCCCCAAAGTTGGAGAAACTTTCTTTTATTGTCGTTCCAACAATATCCTCTTTAATCTTAGCCATTTTTCTAAAAGCCTCATTAGTATCTAATATAAGAAAATCTATTATATCTTCATTCTTACTATCTCTGATTACTTTGCCATAAAAATAGGCAAAGGGAGATCTTTTAATAACTTCTTTATAAAAGTTTTCACGTTTCACCAACAATCACCCCATATTTACATTTTATTCAAAGATTACAGATTATTCAACAAATATATTAGCGGCATTTCTTTGTAAAATATGGTAACAAAGTCATTGAAAAGGGACTGTCAAAACAAATTATTATTGAAATTACTTTGACAGTCCGTTATTTTAGTTGTTAATAAAATTTTCTTTATTTTTAATATATACTATTCTAACGGGAACCTCCCTTATCTACTAATTCCATATTGCTAGTTAAATTAATTTGAACTATTTCGGATCTGCTACCTATCCTAATTGGTGGTCCCCAGGTTCCATAGCCTGAAGATACCACCACATTAAAGTCTTCAATTCTATCATAGCCATAGACATAATCATAACCTCTATTTGTAAAAAAATTATAAGGTACAAATTGCCCTCTATGGGTATGTCCTGATACCTGTAAATCTATCTTCTCTTCTTGAGCTTCCTTTACACTAGCATTCATTGGATTATGGTCAATTACTATAACGGGCTTACTCTTATCTATACCTTCCGTAATCTCACTTAAGTTTTTCCTACTTCCTCCCGTCCTCTTAATAGCCACATCCTGCCTTCCTACCACATAAAAACTATCATTAATTAGTTTATATTCATCCTTTAACACTGTAATTCCAACTTCTTCTAAGAGACTTGTAAGCTGCGGTACCTTGCTTCCTAAATCATGGTTACCAAAAGAAAAATAGGTTCCATATTTACTGCTAAGTTGCCCTAACTCCTTTGCCATTTGATTCTCAACAAAGGGCTTAATAGAACTATCTATTAAATCTCCTGCAATAAGCACAATATCAGGGTTCATTTTGTTTACTTCACTAACTAAATTTTGTAGCCTTTTTATATCCATATAGTCTCCAAGATGTATATCCGAAATTAAAGCAATTTTTAAGTTATTCTCCTTTAAAGCTTTACTTACATTAACATCATAAGGCTTTACATAGGTACTCCTTCCACTCCAAGTTCCATAAACTAAAATCCCTGTTAAAGCTACAGCCATAAATATAGTTACATAAAAACTAAAACTACTATATACCGTACTGTCCTTAGGTAAAAATGCATACTTTTTATTAGCAAATCTAATAGTATCAATAATAGGAAATATGAGCATTAAGTAAGATACAATTGCCATGTAGTAAATCCCTATATATAAAATAGGAGTTGAAACAAACCTTGGAAGATAGTTTCCTGCAATTTGATTTACGACATAAGCCAAGGCAATTATCCAAAATACAGTCCAAAACATTTTAGTATTTACAGTGTATTTATACTGTATCCGTTCCATTACTCTTCTTCCTATGTAGTAATTCCCAAGGATATAAACTACAGTGGCAACTAATACAAATATAAAAATTCTAAAATCAAATTTCATTATAAACAAGCCCCTTCCTCATAGATGAAATGTATATGTTTAATATTTCCACATTAGGGCTTCATATTCCTAAATTACGCAATTCTCCTAAAAAACCTTTTCTTTCAATAATAGAAGTATTTTTATAGTTTTGTTATAATAAAAAAGTAATATAAGCTTAAACATAATTTTAGTAAGGAAGTGATTTTATGCAATTTTTAGTTACTGGCTATGATGGAAAAGATGAAAATGCACTGGAAAGAAGACTTACCTATCGTGAAGAACATCTAGCTCTCGCAGCTTCAATGAAAGAATCAAAGAACTTTTTATGTGCTGCTGCACTAGTAGATGAAAAAGAGCAAATGATAGGTTCAGTTCTTATGGTAGATTTTCCTTCTAGAGAAGATCTAGACAAATGGCTTGCCATGGAACCCTATGTTAAGGGAAATGTATGGCAAACTATTGAGGTTAAACCTTGCAAGGTTGCTCCACTATTTATGAAATAAATAAACTCCACCTCAAAGTTTATTTACTACTTTGAGGTGGAGTTTTATCAGCTAAAAAAGAGCAGCTATTCATCCTTAGCCACTCTAAAAAAATATATAAATTATAGGGACTTCAATAATAATTTTTAGGCATTTGAAAATAAATGACAGGTCAATGCCTTATACGGACACACCTTCAAATTGCCATCCTAAGTATTCAACGTCTATTCCATCTATAACTTCATCTAACTCATTTATTGCTTTTTCGTCATCTCTTCTCTTAAGTTTAAACTGCCAGGTTAGATATTGGTATTCAGTAATTGTTAACATTTTCACACACTCCTCCATAATTTTACCACTAAAACCTAAATTTTAGTGGATTTACTTATTAAAAGTATTTTCATAGGACTTATGCATTCTAGTAATTGTGTCTTTTAATAAATTTAATGCAAAAACTCTCTTGTGTTACCCTTTGTTTATATTTTAACATACTTCCTTCAAAAAGTGAAGGGGTTTTGTTATTTTTTTCAATATTAGGATTATTAACAAAGTGTATACTGCTTTATATGTCTAAAACATAGATAACCCCTCATCCATTGCATTTATTACTCTATCATATGAACATCCTTTAAACTATTTTTAATAATTTTCAAAGCCTGACTTTTTCTTTTTATTAGTGTGCTGTAATTAATATTTTTCTCCTCAGCATACTCCTTAAGGCTTCCCTTATTCCTAATATAATAGTAATCAATTATTTCTCTTAACTCCTTTGGAAGGTTACTTATAACTTTACTTATTTCTTCTAAAACTTCTTTTTTCACATAATCCTCTTCAATATTTTCTTCTGTGCTAAGAAAATCAAGCAATTGAGTATCCTGGTTTATTTCATAGTCTAAGCTTCCAATATAATTTTCTCTAGCTTTGCCTCTAATCTTATAATTGAAGTTTTTCTTTATAGCAAAGGTTACATAAGCTGTAAAGTTTCCTTTTTTAGGATCATACTTGTCCACTGCTTTCACAAGAGATACGTACCCCTCCTGAAGTAAGTCCTCCTGAGTATAACCATTTATGTACACATTATTAGCACACTTTATAATATAGCCTGTAAACTTTCTACTTAATTCCTCTAAGGCCTCTTTATCTCCAGCTTTTCCCCTTAATACTAATTCTTCATAACCCATACCCTGTTCCCCCTCATATTATTCTCAAAAATTATATATGCAGAAACTTAGAAAGTTTATATACAAAATAAATTTTTATATACCTTTATCCATAGGTTAGCTATAGGCTTTGATTATGCTATTTATTTACTGATTCTTGCAAAAGCCTTAGGGAACCAAGATAGATATCGCAAGTAGGATACGCCCCGTCTTTGATTCTCTATATTAAAATTTAAAGCATAGTGCATAAAGAAAATTTATATGATTACTGAAAAGCTTTCACATACTTCCAAAATTTCTACCTTGTAGCTTCTAGCAATTTTTTTAGTAAGGACTTTTTTATAAAAACTTACTCTAATGACTTATACGAATATTTTATACGCACACATGTTCTCATGTCAACTTTTTTCCCATTTTTATATTTTTATTTTCATAGTGTCCTTTTTTAGTATTTTTGTATATAATTTAAAGATGAGCTATTTTTATTATAAGGAGCTGTTATCATGTCTTTCGATTTTTTAAAGGATACAAATAAAAAAGTTCACTTCATTGGTATTGGCGGAATAAGTATGAGTGGGCTTGCAGAAATACTACTTAAGAATGGTTACAAAGTGTCGGGATCGGACATGAGGGATTCTTCCATTGTAGAGAAACTTAGAAATAAAGGTGCTGAAATATACCTTGGCCATGACAGCAATAATATAAAGGATGTAGATTTAGTAGTTTATACTGCTGCTGTTCATCCTGATAATGTAGAGTACATGAGAGCTGTAGAACTTAACCTTCCTATGATGGACAGAGCAGAGTTTTTAGGCAAAATAATGCTTGGCCATAAGTATGGAATTGCTATTTCTGGAACCCATGGAAAAACTACTACTACTTCAATGGTTTCTCATATTGTATTAGAGGAAAATGTGGAACCAACTATTCTTGTAGGTGGAGAATTAGATGTTATAAATGGAAACGTTTTAGCTGGCAGCAGTGAATATTTTGTCACTGAAGCTTGTGAATATAAGGGTTCCTTCTTAAAGTTTCACCCTTATATCGGAATAATACTTAATGTTGAGGCAGATCACCTAGACTATTTTAAAGATTTAGATCATATTAAAGAAACTTTCCATAAATTTGTGGATATAATCCCTGCAGAAGGCTATGTGGTTGCTAATGCAGAGGACAACAATGTGCTAGATGTGATTAGGAATGCTAAATGCCATGTGCTTACCTATGGAATAAATAATGGAGAGTATAGAGCTAAGAACATAACTTATAATGATTTCGGTTGTGGAGTTTTTGATGCTTACAAAGGCGAAGAAAAACTATTCACTGTAGAACTAAATGTTCCTGGAGAACACAATGTGCTTAATTCTCTTTCAGCAATTTGTTGTGCCCTTGCATTAAATATTTCTAAGGAATCAATTATAAATGGATTATTTAATTTTAGAGGAACTCATAGAAGATTTGAGCTTAAGGGAGTAAAAGATGGTATTACTGTTATTGATGACTATGCTCATCATCCAACAGAAATTCAAGCTACTTTAAAGGCTGCTAAGAACTATCCCCACAAGAGAATCATTGCAGTATTCCAACCTCACACCTACACTAGGACTATAACTTTATTTAAAGATTTTGTAGAATGTTTTCATGGAGTAGATGAATTAATCCTTGCAGATATTTATGCTGCTCGTGAAAAGGATACTGGAATTGTGAGTTCTGTAACTCTTGGAGACGCAATTAGAGCTAAAGGGATTAAAGCTACAAACTTCCATAGCTTTGAGGACATCGTACACTATTTAAAAGCTACTTTAAAAGAAGGTGACTTGCTTCTTACTATGGGTGCAGGAGACGTAAATAAAATTGGAGAAATGTACCTAAAATAAATGTTGAAATTATTTATTAAAACATTATAGTAATACGGACTAATTTTTTATTGTATTATTTTAAGAATATAGTATTTTGCAAAATATAATCATGGGAGAGATACGGATGAAAAAAAAAGTATATATTGTTAATGCCTTTACCTACAATGGGGATGGTGGAAATGGTGCAGGAGTAGTACCTGAAGCTGAAGGCTTAACCTCTGAGCAAATGCAAGCTATTGCCAAAGAGGTTGGACTTTCTGAAACTGCCTTTGTTATTAAATCTAAAGAAGAGGGCTATGACTTTCATGTGAGATTTTTTACCCCTACTACAGAGGTGGATTTATGCGGTCATGCCACCATTGCCACCTTTAGCACCTTAGGCCAATTAGGCATAATTAAAGGAGCTAACGAAGTTGTTAAAGTAAAGCAAAAAACTTTAGCTGGAATATTAGATGTAGAGCTTTCTTTTAAAGATAACAGATTGGAAAATGTGCTAATGACTCAAGCTGAGCCAAGGTTTATATTTTCCCTTTCAGTACAGGATTTAGAACCTCTTTGTGATATCCTTGGTATTTCTGTAAATGATATAGGTGTAGGAGTAACCGGCTATATGGCTAGACCAATGGCAGTATCCACTGGTCTTAGTGATTTAATTCTTCCTGTTAAAACTCTAGAAGCTCTTAAAAATATTAGTCCTGATTTTAAGGCCCTAGCTAAATATAGCGAGGAAAGAGAGTTAATTGGAGTTCATGCTTTCAGCTTCCAAACTGAAAACAAGACTTCTACGGTTTCCACAAGAAACTTTGGACCTGCAGTGGGCATCGATGAAGAGAGCGCAACTGGAACTGCTAATGGAGCCTTAGCTGCTTATTTAATTAAGAATAAGCTTTATCCTTTCACTGATGATACAACAATAGTATGTGAGCAAGGCTACTATATGGAAAACCCTAGTGAAATCATTGCTAAGGTTGAAGGAGAAATGGATAACTTTATTATTAAAATTGGTGGGAAAGCTACTATATTAGATAAAAAAGAAATCTGTGTATAATTTTTTAAGCAACCGAGTAGGAGGTAGATAATTATTTTATCTACGGACCTCTCTCACTACCGTGGGTACCGTTAGGTATACGACGGTTCAATATAAATTAATGATCTGCTTATGCCTTTTATAGATACTTGTACATCCTAATTGTTCAAGATATGTATTTGTAAGTGTAGATGCAAGTATATGGCTATTGGCTATTCGCCAGTAGCCTTTTTGAAGCTTATAAAAAATCCATTAAAGCATCTAAATTTTTTTAATTTTTTACAATTGACTTCTTAACCTTTGGCATTCTTACACCCATAAATTAATATTACTGTTAAGAGGGTTAGACCGTTGGTTACAGATTAAAGCCTTATTGCCCCTGCAAAAAACCTAGGAATCTTTATACTTCCTAGATTTTTTATTCTCCTAAAATATTATTTTAGGAGTTAATTGGGATTTAAAATCTAAGTAAATAAGGTAGCCTTATTCTTAAGGTCTACCTTATAATTTTTAAACTAAAGTTCTTGGAGTATAACTTATATTTCCGTTTTGGTCAGTTATTTTATCTTCTCTCCATACATAAGCCATTATATCAAATCGACTTGTAAAGGTATATGCTATTAATCTACATCTATCTAAATCCATATGCATAGTCTGGATAAAAGGCCCT
Source organism: Clostridium punense (assembly GCF_017874425.1). Lineage (GTDB taxonomy): Bacteria > Bacillota > Clostridia > Clostridiales > Clostridiaceae > Clostridium_J > Clostridium_J punense. Next base: position 2,315 of record NZ_JAGGLL010000045.1, on the reverse strand, counting down.
TTTGCATCACTTTTTATTTGAATTTTTATTCCATTGTCATCAAAGAAACCTAGAATTCCATTTACATAAACATCTGGATTTATATATGAGGTTTCAACATAATATTGAGGCTCTACAGTATTATTGTTTTCTTCTTCATAACTTATGCCTAAGTGATCAAGTATCCCATGAGCAATAGCCCTTCCCATACTTTTTTGTTTTTCTGGAGTATCAAACAAAACTCTATCGCCACTATCAATGAAGCCGCTTTCTACAATTATGGCATCCATGCTTGTTTCCCTAATAACCGCATAGTAGTCCTTACCATCTGAGCCAGTTCTACTATAGGTTGGAGTAGGGCGTAAATTTTGTCCTGTATCTCTATTTACTGCGTTAACAATGGCCTTAGCTAAAGTTTCTCCTTTTCCTCTATAAATAGAATGGATTACCTCTATACCATCACCTCCACCGGAATTATAGTGAATAGATACAAAGTAATCTGCTCCCCACGAGTTTGCCATATTAGCTCTTTCATTTAATCCTACATATCTATCATCTGTCCTGGAACTTCTAACATCTATACCATATTGTTGTAACACTTCCCTACATGCTAGACCTGTTGTTAAATTCATATTTTTTTCAACTAGTCCATTTGATACTGCTCCTGTTTCACTACCACCATGTCCAAAATCCAAGAATATTTTCATTCTTATCAACCTCCTAATTATAAGTTATGCAAAATTATGTACATTTGACATTGATTAAAAATGAAAAGTGGACAACAATCGAGTAGGAAGTAGCTAATTATTTTATCTACCGGCCTCTCACACCACCGTACGTATCGTTCGGTATACGGTGATTCAATAGAACTTAATGCATCTGCTTATACCTTTTATAGATACTTGTATGTCCTAACTGTCCAAGATAGGTATTTGTAAGTGTAGTTGCAAGTATAGAGCTATTAGCTATTCACAGATAGCCTTATCTTATGTTTGCATACCCCCATGCTAGACGCACAATAAAAAATAGTAAGCTAACTAAATAGCTTACTATTTTTTGACTTTATAGAATTCTAAAATCAAGAATTAACCCTTACATGGAACTTACTTTTGTTCCCTTGAAGCCTTTAATATCTCTCAAATACGCTTTTAACTTTCTCAATATCCTTTTCTTCTAAGAAGCTATAAGATATTCTGTAATCTCTAATTCCTACTTTAAACTTAATGCCCTTCATAGTAAATTGAACATCTCTTATATCATTAAACTTGAACATTTTTCCTTTAGGAGCAAAGTTGCTATTAAGCTCAAATCTATCCTTTTGAATAACAAGATAATTTATATCATCAATAATTCTTACTTTTTTAATCATTGTGTATGACATAAATACAGCAACAAGCCCTACAACCCCAAGCAATCTTCCATAAAAAATGCTTCCTTTTGCAAATAATCCAATAGACGTTATTATTACAGATACAGTTAAAAGTAAGCTTAAAGCCAGCTGTCTTCTAGTATATTTTTTTGTCAATTTATTAAACTTAAATTCTTTCATAAATAAGAACCAATCCTCCTGTGCAAATTCCTTTTAATAATGGCTATTATAACAGAACCTACAACCTATTGTATATATGGGGATTCAAATTTAACACTTGAACTGCAAATAAGTTCCACCTTGATTCCCTTAGTGCTTTTAGAAAATGAATAAACCGAATCTCTAGCCTAAAAAACTATAACAAATATTAAATCTTATCGTAACCCATAGGACAGTTAGTATCAATAAATAAAATATCCACATAATACTCTTTAAATAGTACTTTAATATTACACCTTCCATAATCTATTTCAAAATTGCTCACTGTGGAATGAACACCTTCATTACTTAAAAAGTGAATTGTACCTATGTTATCATCCTCATCCTTAGAAATCCTTATCATAATGCTATTAACAGAATTATATTGTATTCTAGAAGCCATAACTTGTGGCATATTATCAATACAAAGATTTACTGTTCTATTTTCTATAGGAATGATTAAGTCTAAATCTTCTTCTCTTTCCTTAAATACCTTTACTGGAAAATCACTTATTAAGTTTAAATTGTACATATTAAATTCTTCCATGACTTCACCTCAAAAATTTATTTAACGGGACTTTGTAAATATTATAGTATCTATTTTACCATTACTCAACAAATTCATAAATATATTATTTTTTTATGAAAATACTACTATTAGTATGTGAAAACAAAGTATTCCTGTAATAAAGAGATTTAGTCTTTGAAGATAACAAAAAAACCTGATATAAATATATTGTGTCACTTGCAAGAAGACAACAATAATTCA
>NZ_JAGGLL010000044.1 GCF_017874425.1 Clostridium punense | reverse complement strand
AAGTCGAGGGCTTGACCTAAGACATAATTTCACTGTGCAATTTTGAAAGAACAATTATAATAATTAAATTATATTGTTTTAAATTTTAATAGAATCTAGCATTATAAAGAAATGAAGTAATGCGAAGGTTATATAAAATTTAATCTGGTGATGATGCGTTTAGAAGATACACTCGTTCCCATACCGAACACGCAAGTTAAGCTCTAAACGGCCAAGAGTACTGCAAGGGAGACTTTGTGGGAGGGTAGGTGGTCGCCAGGTAAATGTTCCGTGGTAGCTCAATGGTGGAGCACTCGGCTGTTAACCGATAGGTTGGAGGTTCGAATCCTCTCCACGGAGCCATTTAATTAAATAAATGTAAATCTAGTGATGATGCGTTTGGAAGATACACTCGTTCCCATACCGAACACGCAAGTTAAGCTCTAAACGGCCAAGAGTACTGCAAGGGAGACTTTGTGGGAGGGTAGGTGGTCGCTAGGTAAATGTTCCGTGGTAGCTCAATGGTGGAGCACTCGGCTGTTAACCGATAGGTTGGAGGTTCGAATCCTCTCCACGGAGCCATTTTACATAGTAAATTTATGCAGTTCTGAATGAACTGTTTTTTTATTTTAATGAAAAGTGCAATGAATATAAATTGCTAAATTGGAAGAATCTTGCATAAAACAAATAATTATTAATATTAAATTAATAAGACCATGGATAATAGAGAATTAGGTTTATTTCTCTATTACCCATGGTTTTTCTATTATTTTAAATTTATTGATTCACTATGAACTTTTACATGTAAACTTGAATAGTTCTTAAAACATTTAAGTTTATTCAATAAATCATAAAACTTAGAACTATTAAATGTATATTCCATGATAAATAATTGTAATAAGGTGCGAGATTTATAAATATAATTTTTATATGTAAGAGGTTAATATAAACTGAAAAATAAAAAAGTAAAAATTCAGGTATATGTGCATGTACATATTTTCACGTGGGGTTTCCGAAAAATCAAATAATTATGAATATATTTTAAATATTAAAAATATTGAAAATATTTAAAGGAAATTTGTGCAAAATATAGAATATATAATTGTGTTAGATATTATGCAATGAAAAATGGGAGGTATACCATATGAAAGAGTATAAAGTTAACAATCTAAGAAATGTTGGAATAATAGGACATAGTGGAGCAGGAAAAACAAGTCTTATGGAGGCAATGCTATATCAAACAGGGCAGACTGATAGGCTTGGAAAAATTGAAGATGGAACTACAATAAGTGACTATGATTCAGAGGAGAAGAAGAGAAAAGTATCAATTTCTACATCAGTAGCTAACTTCGAGTGGAAAAGTGTTAAAATCAACTTAGTAGATATGCCAGGCTATTTTGATTTCGAAGGAGAAATGATAGAAGGGTTAAAGGCTGTTGATATTGCAATGATTACTGTTTGTGGTGTTTCAGGTATAGAAGTTGGAACTGAAAAAGCCTGGGATTATGCAAATGAACACAAGCTTCCAAGAACAATTTTTATCAATAAGCTAGATAGAGAAAATAGTAATTTTGAAAGAGTTTTGGATAGCTTAAAAGAAAAGTTCGGTACGTCTGTGGTTCCCATCCAATACCCTATAGGTTCTGAAAATAACTTCAAAGGTATAATAAATATTATTTCAAATAGAGCTAGATTGTTTAATCCCAAAACACGTCAGATGGAAGAAGCTGAGGTTCCAGAGGAATTAATGGATAAAGTTGAAGAGTGCAAGCAAATGCTAATGGAAGCAGTAGCTGAAACGGATGAAACTTTATTAGATAAGTACTTTAGTGAAGGTGAATTGTCAAAAGAGGAAATATATGAAGGATTAATAAAAGCCACTTCAACTGGAGAAATCGCTCCGATAATTTGTGGTTCTGCACTAACAGGTGTAGGAATTAATACCTTAATTGAAGACATAGTTGAGTGTTTCCCATCACCTAAAGAGACAAATCTTTATATGGCTAAAGACCTAAAAACAGATGCATATACTAACGTAAAGATTAATGAAAATGACCCATTTGCTGCTTTAGTTTTTAAAACTATAGCTGACCCATTTGTAGGCAAACTTTCAATGTTTAGAGTAATTAGAGGAGTCGCTAAATCAGATACTGTTGTTTATAATTCATCTAAAGAAAAGGAAGAGAAGTTTGGAACTATGTATTTCCTAAAAGGAAAACAACAAATTCCAACAAGTGAAGTTAAAGCAGGAGACATTGGGGCAGTAGCAAAGCTTCAATATACTAATACTGGAGATACTTTATGTACACAAAGTAATCCAATAGTTTTTGAAAGAATGGATTTCCCATTGCCAGTATATTCAAGAGCAGTAGTACCTAAGGCTAAAGGTGATGAGGATAAAATATCAAATGGTTTAACTAAATTATTAGAAGAAGATCCAACCTTTGCGGTATCAAGAGATGTGGAGAATGCTGAAACTATAATTTCAGGGTTAGGTTCAACTCACCTTGATGTTATAGTAAGTAAGTTAAAAAATAAATTTGGAGCAGATGTTTCCCTTCAAGTACCTAAGACTCCGTATAGGGAAACTATTAAGAAATTTTCTGATGTTCAAGGAAAGCATAAAAAGCAATCTGGTGGACATGGTCAGTATGGAGATGTTAAGATTAAATTTGAGCCAAGAGGAGACGGAGAAGAGGAATTACAATTTGTTGATGCCGTAGTTGGTGGAGTTGTACCTAGACAGTATATACCTGCAGTTGAAAAAGGATTAAGAGAGTGCATACAACATGGCGTCCTTGCAGGATACCCAGTAATAAGACTTAAGGCTACACTTCATGATGGTTCTTTTCATCCGGTGGATTCTTCGGAAATGGCATTTAAGATAGCTGCATCTTTATCTTATAAGAAGGGATTGCAGGAAGCTCAGCCAGTGCTTTTAGAACCAGTAATGTATATAGAGGTTGAAGTGCCAGATGATTACATGGGTGATGTTATTGCAGATATAAATAAAAAGAGGGGCAGAATTTTAGGTATGGAACCTGCAATAAAGGGGCAGAAGATTATAGGAGAAGTACCACAATCAGAGTTATATGACTATGCTACAGACTTAAGAAGCTTAACAGGTGCTAGAGGTATATTTAGAACAAGATTTGAAAGGTATGATGAAGTGCCTGGAGATATAGTCAATAGGATAATTGCAGAAACTAAGAAGGAAGCATAGCTTTATGCTTGTAAAGTAAAACCTATATGAGTTTGTAGTAATCAAAGACTATAAATAATATAATCTATGATTTATTCAATAAAAAAGTGCTAAGGCTAGGTCTTAGCACTTTTTTCATGCATAAAATTCCTAAATATAGAAAAAATAATATTAAATCTATAAAGGGGGCCAATTATGTCGGATTATAGGATGGATATATCAGGAGAGATAAAATTAAGTGATTACAGCAGCATTCATGACTATATGGGTATAGTAGGTCCAGAAGACAACTTCACTATTATACTAAATTCAGTTAATGATGAGGATGCAAAGGTATTATGCAGCATTTTAGAAAGTGATAAATTTACAGTTGTCTCAAGAGGAGGAGATTTAGATGGCAAATACTACATACAAGCGTATAAGAGGAAATAGGTTTGATCTTAATGATGAAAGACTTATTCAACAAGCCTATGGATCTGATTTGCACCAATTAAAAAGAGTCGATAGTGAACTAGGCCTATATACAGATATTTCACCAGAGTTTAGACCATTTTTCCCAAGTATAGAAATGCACCCAGTGGAAGATTCAGAGAGTTCTATAGAAGATAAATTGACAAAATAATTATTAAGAGCCACAGTTAATGGCTCTTTTTATTATATAAAAGAATTTGTTTTTTACTTAAAAAATTTGAAAAGCTTTGTTATAAGTAAATTTTAGATTGCCTCTGTAAAATTATAAATACTTATAGGTTCTTTAAAGGAGCAGGAGCATATAGGCATTGTTCCTATACGAGATTTTTCAAAAGGCTTCTTTATAGAGAACCGAAGTCAATACTTAAATTATACATTACCACTACCTTGGTTCCAGTAAGAGGTTTTGAGCATGAAATTCATATTGAATAAGATAATTTTCTACCGTGGAAGCCTATATAATGAGTACAAATAAACCTAGAAACTATGAAAAGATAATAAAAGTTATTTGCATATTAATAATATCTATATTATAATTGTCCTTGAATTTTAATGAATGAAAAGCTTCTTACTCAATAATATTTTGATGGTTGATCTTAAGTTATATTTGTAACCTAAAGGAGCTTGGTGACTATTTAAAGGAGTGATAAGTTTGACAAGATTATATATTACAAGACATGGAGAAACCCTTTGGAATACAGAAGGCAGAATGCAAGGGTGGAATGATTCTCCTCTAACAGATTTAGGTATTAAACAAGCAGAATGGCTAAGGGATAGAATTCAAGATGAAAAGATAGATGCTATTTACTCAAGTCCTTCTAATAGAGCCTTTAAAACAGCTGAGATTGTTAGAGGAGGTAGAGAAATTGAAATAATAAAACATGAGGGCTTAAGAGAAATAGGCCTTGGGGTTTGGGAAGGGTTAAATCAAGAGGAAATTAAGGCCTTAAATGAAGAGCAACATTATAATTTTTGGAATGCTCCACATTTATATGTGCCTTTATCTAAAGGAGAAACCTTTGAAGATTTAACTAATAGAGTAGCACCTATACTTAAGGATATTGTTAGCGCACATCCTAATGAAAATGTACTTATAGTTACTCATACAATGACTTTAAAAGCAATGATGAATTCTCTACATAATAAGCCAACTTCAACAATTTGGGAACCACCTTTCATTAAACAAACAAGTCTTACAGTAATAGACTTTGAAGATGATAAATTTAATGTAATACTTCATGGCGATGCTTCTCATCATGAATACTCTTATAAGGAATATAATGAATAAAGCCAATTAATTATTAATTCATGTTATAAGCAGAAAATGCTATGTAAAATATTTATAGGATTTATTTTCATGAGTTTTAAAATGTTAAAGTCAGTATATACATAAGCTACATATAAGTTTCATTATTAGTGTAAAAACTCTGAAAGGACTTTATTTACAATTCGAAACTTTTTGTGACTTTATATTCTACTTTATACATAAGTGGTATAATTTAGAATACAACCTTGTATATTATCTACAAGAATGTATTCTTTTTCATTTTAGAGGGGGGTTTTTATGAGTAGTTTTTGGCTTAAGGTCTTAGCTTGTGTAATTATGCTAATTGACCATGTGGGAGCTATATTTTTTCCTAAACTATGGGGACTAAGAGTAATTGGAAGATTAGCATTTCCCATTTTTTCATTTTTATTAGTAGAGGGTTATACAAAAACTTCAAACTTAACTAAGTATAGTACTAGATTATTTTTATTTGCATTAATATCTCAATACCCATTTATGTTAGCCTTCAAAATTAAATCCTTTAATATTTTCTTCACATTATTTGCAGGGTTGATGGCATTATACGTATTAGATTATAAGTTTTATGAAGATGAGAAGAAGGATAGAATTATTAAACTTTTAGCAGTTATAGCAATTTGCATATTTGTTAAGCAAATTCACACTGATTATGACTTCTATGGTGTACTTATGATAATTATATTTAAGGTGTTTAAGGATAAGAGTTTCCCAAAATTAGTTGGGGCATTAGTACTACTTAATTTTATTTACGTTTTGCCTATGTTAAAATATTTAGCTTATCCAAATGGCTATAGGATTTTTATGCAAAGCACAAGTTTAATGGCACTAGCACTTATAGCCTTTTATAATGGAGAAAGAGGTAGAAAATTAAAATACGCATTTTATGCTTTCTATCCTGTTCACTTGACTATATTGTATTTGATTAAGAGATTTATTGCATAACGAATATTTGGATTTTCTATGGTATAGGGAGCCAAAGTACAAATTTCACTTATATGAGCATAAAGTGGTTTCCTTAAGATTTTTTTTATGAATAGTTATTAGATGAAAACATTTACCATAGAAATTTTATGTTATTGAAATTGTAGTTATATAATGTTATTGTATAATTATGAAAATTTTAACTATGTTAAATGAGGGGTGTTACACATGAATAAAGAGTTTTTTATAAAAAATAGAGAAAGACTTGGTGAAAAGTTAGAAAATAACTCAATGATGATCCTTTTTGCAGGCGAGGCTCCTTATAAGTCAGCTGACGAAACTTATAATTTTACACCAAATAGAAACTTCTATTATATGACTGGCATAAATAGATCTAAGATGATATTAATGATGATAAAGAGAAATAATAAAGTTACTGAAACTCTATATATTGAAAAAAATGACCCAGTTATGGCTAAGTGGGTTGGAGAAAAAATGAGTGAAGAAACCGCAAAAGAGCTTTCAGGAGTAGAGAGTATTTCTTTTATAGAGGAATTTGAAGATTTTGCAGGACTTATGTTAGGCAGAACAGAGATAGACAAGATATATTTAGATTTAGAAAGACAAGAATTCGATATACCAGCTACGAAATCACAAAAATTTGCAAAGGCTGTAGTTGAAAGATTTCCATATGTAACAATTAAAAATATATATCATGAAATATGTAAACTAAGATTAGTAAAAACTTCAGAAGAAGTGGAACTTGTTAAAAAAGCTATAGATATTACTTATGAGGGTATAAAGGCTATGTGGAAGAATGCTGAACCTGGCATGATGGAATATGAAATTGAAGCTAACTTTGATTATACATTAAAGAAAAATGGAGTGACAGATTTTGCGTTCCACACAATTGCAGCATCAGGAAAAAATGCTACAGTACTTCATTATGGAGACAATAATTGTGAGACTAAAGATGGAGATTTAATGCTTTTAGATTTAGGAGCACAGTATAAGTATTATAATGCAGATATTAGCCGTACTTTCCCAGTTAACGGAAAGTTCACTGAAAGACAAAAAGCTGTGTACAATGTAGTACTTAAAGCCAATGAGGAAGTTACTAAAAATATTAAACCGGGAGTTCCATTCTCAAGACTAAATGAAATAGCTAAGGAAGTTTTAGCTGAGGGATGTAAGGAGCTAGGCTTAATAAAAGAAGATAAGGAACTTTCAAAATACTACTATCATGGAGTTAGCCATTACCTAGGGTTAGATACTCATGATGTAGGAAGTCGTGATGTTGTATTAGAAGAAGGTATGCTTCTAACAAATGAACCAGGACTTTATATTGAAGAAGAAGCAATAGGTATAAGAATTGAAGATGATATACTAGTAACAAAAGACGGGTATGAAAATCTTTCAGCTCATGTAATTAAATCTGTAGAAGATATAGAGAAGTTCATGGCAGAAGGCAAGTAAAGCAGTACCTGTTACAATAATAATTAAGGCTATCATGAATAGTATCATGATAGCTTTGAATTTTAAGGGGGACAGAATTATGATTAAGCGATTTATTTCTTACTATGCACCACATAAAAAATTATTTTTCTTAGATATGTTTTGTGCATTTTTAGTAGCAGCATTGGACTTAGTATTTCCAATGTTCACTAATAAATTATTAAAAAGTGCTATACCAAACAAAGATTTAAGGACTATTGTTACGTTTGCAGTAGTACTAGCCTTATTATATGTAGTTAAGCTTGTTGCCAATTACATAGTAGATTATTGGGGTCATGTCATGGGAGTAAGACTACAGTATGATATGAGAAAAGAAGTTTTTTCCCATCTACAAACGCTACCTTTTAGATATTTTGATGACAACAAGACAGGTCATATAATGTCTAGGATAGTTAATGATTTGATGGAAATATCTGAGCTTGCGCATCATGGTCCAGAGGATATATTTATATCTCTAGTAATGTTAATTGGATCTTTTATATTACTATGCAATATAAATTTAGGGTTAACTTTAATAATATTTGCCTTCATCCCTGTAATTCTTTGGTTTACAGCAACCCGTAGAGTTAAAATGTCCAATGCTTTCGATGAGGTTAGAAAGAAAATTGCTATAGTAAATGCAAAGCTTGAAAATAGCATATCAGGGATAAGAGTTGCTAAATCCTTTACTAATGAAGAATATGAAATGGAAAAGTTTGATGAAGGAAATAGTGAGTTTAAAGTTGCAAGGTCTTCAGCTTATAAGTATATGGCAGAATTTATGGCAGGGATGAGATTCCTTGTGGATATGTTAAATGTAGTTGTTTTAGGTTTTGGAGGGTATTTCGTTTATAAAGGTTATATTGATGTTATAGATTTAGTAACCTATTTCTTATATATTGCTTACTTCATGCAGCCTATAAGAAGGCTTACTTCCTTTGTAGAACAATATCAAAGTGGCATGTCAGGGTTTAAGAGATTCATTGAAATTATGGATACAAAGTCAGATATAATTGATAGTAATGATGCTAAAGAGTTAGAGAAAGTTAAAGGAAATATAGACTTCAAAAATGCTACCTTTAAATATAATGAAAATACAGAGATACTATCAAATATAAATCTAGAGATTGAAGCTGGAAAAACCTTAGCACTAGTAGGGCCTTCAGGTGGAGGAAAAACTACAATTTGTCATCTTATACCTAGATTTTATGAACTAAATGAGGGTGAAATAAGCATTGATGGAATGGACATTAAGGATGTTACGTTAAAATCTCTTAGAAGAAATATAGGAATTGTACAACAAGATGTATTCTTATTTACTGGTACTATAAAAGAAAACATACTTTATGGAAATCCAGAAGCTAGTGATGAAGAAGTTGTTAAAGCAGCTAAAAATGCAAATATACATGAATTCATTTGCTCTTTACCTGATGGTTATGATACCTATGTAGGAGAACGTGGAGTTAAATTATCAGGAGGGCAAAAACAAAGGATATCAATAGCTAGAGTTTTCTTAAAAAACCCTCCTATTTTAATCCTAGATGAGGCAACTTCTGCACTAGATAATACTTCAGAGCTTATTATTCAAAAGTCTTTGGAGGACTTATCTAAAGGAAGAACGACTATAGTAGTGGCTCATAGATTATCCACTGTAAAAAATGCTGATGAAATAGTAGTTTTAACAGATAAGGGCATTATTGAAAAAGGGCCTCATGAAGAATTGATGGCTAAGGAAGGAGTTTATTCCAAGTTATATAATGCTCAATTTAAGGGTTTTATACCAGATGAAATTAACTTTTAAAGCTTTAAATCTTATAACTATATAGCTAAGGTTTTGGTTACAAGGTTAAAAGAAGTGTTAACTTAATTAGAATAGTTTATTGATTATATTTTAAATTTATTATAAAATTAGTAAGGGGTGGCCAAGGCTATCCCTATTATTTTGGACCTTAGGAAGATTTATGTTGAGAAATATATGGCAAAATTCTACTTGTATAACCAGCAAAATTTTCCATGGAGTTTGATTAATAGCTATATTACATATACACAGGAAAAGAAATACTTCCTATTAAAAGATTTTATGTAAAAAAAAGGAAAAGATGTATTTGTGTAGAATAAGTAATACATAAAGATTTTGGTATGTGGAGGAGAAAAAAATGATAAAAAATAAAAGTGGTGTTATTGAATTATTAAATGATTTAAGAAACTTTAGTTATTCTAAGGAAGATACTATTGTTGACGTGGAGTTAGTTACTGAAGACAATGTTAACATTAGATATTACGAGGATAAATGTATAGTTATAAACTATCACCAGTACGAAGATGCAGTTGCAACTTTATATAAGGACAGAAAATATATAAATAAAGTGCTTTTCCAATAGTGAAAAGTACTTTTATTTATATCTATTTTGCTTTATGTAGATTTATCTAACTTTAATTCTAAAAATTAATTTAATAAGTCTCATAAGAAAATAATTACTTTATAAATACTTTAATCCTAGGATATAGGAGTAAATTTGTACACAAGTAGATTGCTATGGCTTTCATAAGGATTTTATTAACATTTAAGGGTTGATTACAATAATAAGTAAAGGTATCATATTAAGAAAGTTTAAGCAATTCAAAGAAATTTTTAAAAATAAGAAAATAAATTTATATAATCAAGATAAAACCAAGATTTTAATTGTTTTTAGACTTAAAATGGGGTTGAATTAGAAAAGTAAAAGTATTAAGATTTAATTAAGGTCAAAGAAAGTCAAAGTTAAAATAGATTGAGAATTAACTAACAAATGGGAACAATATTTGATTAATAAAATAGCATTTTTCTTGTTTTAGACTTTAAAGATGATTTAATTTCATTTACAAACTAAATCTTCATTTTAAAATTATATGACATTTATTAAATGAGTATACTAGTAAGAGAAAAAATCCTTATGAAATCAAAGTTATTAATAATTGTTAGTTTATGTAATTCCATATTCATAAAAAATTATACTCATCCAGATGTCTAAAGTAAACTATGTAGGCTTATGATGAGATTATTTTTAACATCATTTCTATAATAAGCTCTTTTAAAAGAGATATATAACTACAATATAGGAAAGATTAGAGGTAATAGTTATGGCAAGATTATCAGATGTAATAGAGGAGTTTATCAAGGAGCTTTTAAGTGAAGCTAAGGAAGAGGAAATAGAAATACAGAGAAATGAACTGGCTAATTACTTTAGTTGTGCGCCTTCTCAAATAAATTATGTCCTAACCACAAGGTTTACCCAAGATAAAGGTTATTATATTGAGAGTAGAAGAGGTGGAGGAGGTTGCATAAGAATAATTAGGGTTAACTATAAAGAACATACCTCCTTAGCAGAAATTATTAATGATAAAATAGGAGACTATATTACAAGTGATAGTAGTAATAGAATAATTGATAGCTTACAAGAAAGTGGAATATTAACTCAAAGAGAAGCTAAAATTGTAAAGATTATGCTAAATGATAGAACCTTAACATCTGCCTTAGATAATAAAAATAAATTAAGAGCAGATATACTGAAAGCTGTTATACTAAATATTTTAAAATAGGAGTGGATATTATGCTTTGTGAAATATGTCAAAAAAATGAGGCTAACTTTCATATCGCTAAAATTATAAATGGAGTTAAGGAAGAAAAACATGTATGTGAGCACTGCGCTAAGAGCATGGAAGGAATGAGTTTGTTACCAGACATGAATTTTAGTTCAAATTTTTCTTTCCAAAATCTTTTAAGTGGGTTTCTAGATTATATGAATACCTCTACTCAAAGTAATTTACCTAGTCAAGTAGTATGCGATAATTGTGGAACTACCTATAGAGAGTTTAAGAATAGTGGGCTTTTAGGCTGTAGCAATTGTTATAACGTATTTAATAACACTGTCCTTCCAATCTTAAAAAGAGTTCAACAAAGCACTGAGCATAACGGGAAGATACCAGTTAAGGGTGGTAAAGAAATCATGGTAAAAAAAGAGCTTCAAAGGCTTAAGGAAGAACTTCAAAGAGCTATTGCCATGGAAGAATATGAAAAGGCTGCTGAGCTTAGAGATAAAATCAGAAGCTTAGAACAACAAAGCTAGGAGGAGTATGTATATGGAAAATTGGATTAAAGCAGAAACTTCTTTTGAGGATATAGTAATAAGTAGCAGAGTTAGGTTAGCTAGGAACCTACAGAACTATTCCTTCCCAAATAAGTTGGATACTCATAAGGGAAGAGAGGTTGTTGCGATAGTTGAAGAAGCTTTTTATAAGTCCGCTTATATGGAGGAAAACTTTGAGTCCATATATATGTGGGATAATGATGATATAACTAACAAATCCTTTTTAGAAAAACACCTGATAAGCGATAAGTTAATTGTTAATAAGGATAGGGCTACATTTATAAAAGATAGTAATGAAACTATAAGTATTATGATAAACGAAGAGGATCACTTAAGACTTCAATGCATTGTAGGTGGACTAAATTTAAAGGAAGCCTATAATGAAATAAATAAAATTGATAATCTTTTAGAAGAATCCTTAGACTTTGCTTATGATAAGGATTTAGGGTATTTAACTACCTGCCCAACAAATGTTGGTACAGGACTTAGAGCTTCGGTTATGGTTCATCTTCCAGCACTTACTAAATCAGGAGCTATTGATGGAATGATAAATATGCTAAGTAAAATGGGGCTTACTATTAGAGGGTTATTTGGAGAGGGCTCAAAAGGTTATGGAAACATTTATCAAATATCAAATCAAGTTACCTTAGGTCCTAGTGAAGAAGAAATTATAGATAATTTATTAGCCGTTATAAATAATATTATAAGTGAAGAAAAATCAGCAAGGGAAAAATACATGAAATCCTATGGACATGAAACAAAGGATAGCATCATGAGATCACTAGGAATATTAAGATATGCTAATGTAATAACTTCAAAGGAAGCATTAAATTTACTTTCCTATGTAAGATTAGGAGTAGAAGTGGGCATAATCAAAGATATTGATAAAAAATTATTAAATTCACTGATGGTAGACATACTTTCTTCAACAATGCAACTGAAAGCGGGATTAACCATGAGTGAAAAAGAAAGAGATATAAAAAGGGCAGAAATCATAAGAAATAGCTTAAAATAAAGAGGTTAAGAGGTGAAAATAAAATGTTCAATAAATTTAATGAAAGAGCAAGAAAAGTCTTAATGTTTGCTAATGAAGAAGCACAAAACTATAAACATGGCTATGTAGGCACAGAGCACATGCTTCTTGGAATTTTAAAAGAGCAAGATGGAATTGCTTTTACCGCACTTAATAATATGGGAATTTCCTATGATAAGGTTAAGGGGTTGGTAAATCAGTATATAGGCAATGGAGATGTAGAGATGCCTAAGGATGAAATTTACCTTACTCCTAGAACTAAAAGATTAATTGAGTTAAGTCTAGTTGAGGCTAGAAGTTTAAATCAAAATTATATATCACCTGAGCACATACTATTAGCTATAATAAGAGAGCCAGAAGGAGTAGCTTATACTATATTGGCTAACTTAGGGGCAGATTTTAATAAGCTTAGAAGCGAGCTAAAGGCTGTATCTGGAGATTCAGAAGGAGTTAATCAACCAGCTTCAAGAGAAAAAGCTAAAAATGCTAAAACTCCAACACTGGAGAAATATGGTAAGGATTTAACAGCTCTTGCTAAGGAAGGAAAGTTAGATCCAGTTATAGGTCGTGAAAATGAAACCCAAAGGGTTCTTGAAATACTTTGCAGAAGAATTAAAAATAACCCTTGCTTAATTGGAGACCCTGGAGTTGGTAAAACTGCTATTGCTGAAGGGCTTGCACAAAAAATAGCATCAGGGAATATTCCTGAATTATTAAGAGATAAGAGAGTTGTAACTTTAGATTTATCTTCTATGGTAGCAGGTTCAAAGTACAGAGGAGAATTTGAAGAGAGACTTAAAGCAGTTATGGATGAAATATCAAAGTCAGGAGATGTAATATTATTCATTGATGAAATTCACACTATAGTTGGTGCAGGGGGGGCAGAAGGTGCTATTGATGCATCAAATATTTTAAAACCAGCTCTTGCTCGTGGAGAAATTCAATGCATAGGAGCTACAACTATTGATGAATATAGAAAGCATATTGAAAAGGATGCTGCTTTAGAGAGAAGGTTCCAACCAGTAACTGTGGAAGAGCCAAGCAAAGAAGAAAGCATACAAATTTTAAGAGGTTTAAGAGATAAGTATGAAGCACACCATAGAGTTAAGATTACAGATGCTGCAATTAGTGCTGCTGTAAATCTTTCAGACAGATATATAACAGATAGATATCTTCCAGATAAGGCTATTGATTTAATTGATGAAGCTGGTTCAAAGGTGAGAATTCAGAAGTTAACTGCACCACCAGACTTAAAAGCCCTGGAAGCAGAATTTGAAAAAGTTACACAAGAAAAATCTGATGCCATAACAGTTCAAGATTTTGAAAAAGCTGCAATGCTTAGGGATAAGGAAAAACAACTTAAGGATCAGCTTGAAAACACTAAAAATAACTGGGTGTCACAGAGTAAAGATGCTGATTCTGTAGTTGATGAAGGTGATATTGCTAGAGTAATTGCAAAATGGACCAATATACCTGTTGAAAAGCTTACAGAAAAAGAGTCAGAAAGACTATTAAAACTTGAAGAAATTCTTCATAAAAGAGTTATAGGTCAAGAAGAAGCAGTAGAGTCAATTGCGAGAGCTGTAAGAAGGGCAAGAGTTGGACTAAAAGATCCAAAGAGACCAATAGGTTCCTTTATATTCCTTGGACCAACTGGAGTTGGAAAAACAGAACTTTCAAAGGCTTTAGCTGAAGCTATGTTTGGTGATGAAAATGCTATGCTTAGAATTGATATGTCTGAGTATATGGAAAAACATACAGTGGCTAAGCTTATAGGAGCGCCTCCAGGATATGTAGGATATGATGAAGGAGGCCAATTAACTGACAAGGTGAGAAGACATCCTTATTCAGTAGTGTTATTTGATGAGATTGAAAAGGCTCATCCAGATGTATTTAATATACTTCTTCAAATCCTTGAGGATGGAAGACTTACTGATGGGAAAGGTAAAACTGTAGACTTTAAAAACACCATAGTAATTATGACATCAAATGCTGGAGCATCAACTATTAAGAAACAAAAGTCTATTGGTTTTGCACAAAGTAAAGATGAAGTTAGAAATGAATATGAGAAAATGAAAGAAAGTGTAATGGAGGACATTAAACATACCTTCAGACCAGAATTCTTAAATAGAATTGATGATATTATAGTGTTCCATAAGCTTGAAGAGAAAGATTTAGTTCAAATAGTTTCTCTGATGCTAAACTCAGTAAGTGAAAGATTAAAAGACCAAGAAATTAATATTTCATTTACTGAAGAAGCTAAAAATCACTTAGCAAAAGAAGGTTACGACCTAAATTATGGGGCAAGACCACTAAGAAGAGCAATCACAAAAACTATTGAAGATAAGCTTTCAGAAGAAATTTTAAGAGGTAACGTAAAGCATGGAGATAATGTAGAAGTTACTATGGAAAATGGAGAGTTAAAATTCAATAGGAGATAACAAAGTCTTTGAGAAGATACACTAAGTAGCATAATAGCTAATATTAGGAGTTGTATATTGCAGTGTAGTTAATAGATTAAATTTGTTGTACTCAACTTATAATAGAGATATAATTTAATATAAACTTAATAACAAAAAACCACTTTAGTTAAGTGGTTTTTTATTATTAAGGAATTAAATTTAAAGCTTGTTTTATACATAGAACTAGTTAAGTTTATTAAGGCGGGGTTTAAGAAGAGTAAAATTAATGTTCATTATGGAATCGTGTAATTATGAAAATAAATAATAGTAGATTATAAACTTATTTGTATATAATACCAATATTTAGTTAAAATCTTAATAAATCAGTTTATGGAGGAAGTTATATGGCTAAAATAAAGAATATATATATATGCAGTGAATGTGGTTATGAATCTCCAAAGTGGTATGGAAAGTGCCCTAGTTGTAATAATTGGAACACAATGACAGAAGAAACAAAGGCGCCAACAAATACTGGTTTTAAAAGAGCTGTAACTATGTCAGGAGGAAATAAACCTCAGAGTATCGTGAATATAAGGTCAAGTCAGTATGAAAGACTTGACACTGGAATCACTGAATTGAATAGAGTTTTAGGTGGAGGATTGGTAAAAGGTTCTCTAACTCTAATATCAGGAGATCCTGGCATAGGAAAATCAACTATACTTCTTCAAAGTGCTAGAAATATTTCAAGAAAATACGGAAAGGTTTTGTATGTTTCAGGAGAGGAATCTGAAGAACAAATTAAAATGAGGGGTGAAAGGCTAGATTCCATATGCGATAATCTATACATTGTATCAGAAACTAATATTGATATAATTGAATCCCATATAGTAGATATTGAGCCTGCCTTTGTTATTATTGATTCAATACAAACTTTATTTAAAAGTGATATTTCCTCAGCACCAGGAAGTGTGTCTCAAGTTAGGGAGTGCACAAATGAGCTTATGAGAATAGGAAAGACAAAATCTATTCCTTTATTTATAGTTGCCCATGTTACTAAGCAAGGGGAATTAGCAGGTCCAAGAGTTCTTGAGCACATGGTAGATACAGTTCTTTATTTCGAGGGTGAAAGAACGCAAGAATTTAGGATATTAAGAACAATAAAAAATCGTTTTGGTACTACTAGTGAAATTGGAGTTTTTGAGATGAGGCAGAGTGGACTAGAAGAAATATTAGATGCATCTTCAGTGTTTTTGCAGGAAACTTCCTTTAAACAAGAAGGTGCTGTAGTTATTGGAATCATAGAAGGAACAAGACCACTATTGATTGAAATACAAGCTCTTGTAAGTGAAACTAAAGCAGTGATGCCAAGAAGAACTGCAGTAGGAGTAGACCATCAAAGGTTGAACTTAATTCTAGCAGTTTTAGAAAAGAAACTTAAAATTCCATTTTACAATTCTGATGTCTATGTAAATGTGGTAGGAGGACTAAATCTCGAAGGTACTTATGGGGATTTAGGCTTAGCAGTAGCTTTAATTTCTAGTGCTAAAGGAAGAGAAATTAAGCTGGATAGAACCTTAATAATAGGGGAAGTTGGACTTACTGGAGAGGTTAGACCTATAGCTCAAGTTGAAAAGATTATGAATGAAGCAGCAAAGATGGGCTTTGCTAATATAATTATGCCTATGAAGAATACAGAAAAACTGGAAAAAAGAAATATAAATGTAATAGGTGTTTCCTCAGTAAAAGAAGTTTTAAGTAAAGTTTTTTAAGTTTATTATTTAAGAGAATCAAATTTATGATTTAATTTATATGTGACATCTATTGGTTCTGTTCAGGCTTTTAGGAAGGAATAATTTAAAAATTATCTTAAAAGTTAATACTAGTTTTTAGAATTAATATAAACTTATGTTCAAGGGAATTTTTAAATGAATATCCAGTAGTAAAAATGTAATTCATAATGCAGTTAAGTTACTCGTGGAGGAAAAAATGCGGGAAGAAAAACAAAATGAATTAATGAATATATTAAAAATAATGTCTCCAGGAACACAGCTTAGGGAAGGGTTAGATAATATATTAAGAGCTAAAACTGGAGGCTTAATAGTATTAAGTGATAGTGAGCAAATATTAAGTTTGGTTGATGGAGGATTTTCTATCAACTCAGAGTATACTCCAGCCTATATTTATGAGCTTGCAAAAATGGATGGGGCAATAATTGTGAGCAGTGATTTAAAGAAAATACTTTTTGCTAATACTCAATTAATTCCTAACTCTGCAATACCTACTGGAGAAACAGGAACTAGACATAGAACTGCTCAAAGAATTGCAAAACAAACTGGCTCCACTGTAGTAGCAATTTCACAGAGAAGAAATGTAATTACTGTATACAAAGATGATATAAAGTATGTAGTTAGAGATAGTAATGAAGTTTTAGCAAGGGGCAATCAAGCAATTCAAACTCTAGAAAAATATGTTCTAGTATTAGAAAGAGTAACAAGTAATTTAAATCTATTAGAACTTCAAGATTTGGCTACCTTATTAGACGTAATTACAGTAATTCAGAGAACAGAAATGGTAATGAGAATTATATGTGAAATCGAAACTTATATTTGTGAGCTTGGAAATGAGGGAAGACTAATTTCCATGCAATTAGGTGAGCTTGTTAAAGGAATAGAGCAAGAAGGAGTTTTCCTAATACGAGATTATTGTTCAGCATCTTTTGACTACACACAAGTTTATAAAAACATTCAAAAGATATCTTCTGAGGAATTACTTGACTTAGACTTAATTAGTAAGCTTTTGGGATACTCAGGAGTACCATTAGTGGATACATTAATATCTCCTAGAGGTTATAGAATTTTAAGTAAGATTCCGAGAATACCATCTATTATAATTGAGAATATGGTAAAACATTTTAAAGAGCTTCAAAGAGTTATGGAGGCTTCTTTAGAAGAATTAGATTCAGTTGAAGGTATAGGAGAAGCTAGGGCTAAGGCAATCAAAAATGGATTGAGAAGATTAAAGGAACAATTTATATTAGATAAGCAAATATAGCACAAGCAATATATACTTGTGCTATATTTCTTTACTCTACTTTAAGCTATTAGTTAGAAATAAATACTATCTAAAAGTAAATTTATCAAAAGTACTTATTTTATTATATTCTTTTAATAATATATCAAATAGATTTATGTCTAAGGTATTACAGAGGGAAGTTAAATAAAACAAATGGTTCCCCATTTCTCTTTCGACAACTTCTCTACAGCTGTCGCAGATATTACCAATAAGATGGGTATCAAGGCAGCCACTCATGTCATCTAAATCTATATTTTCTTGAATACATTGTTTTTCAGCATTGATTTTTAAACAACCACAACTTGTGACCGACTTTACAACGGCTCTATTTACTCTAGCTTGAGATTCCTGAAGTTTTGTCATGATATCTAAAATACTTTTGTGTCTTAATAAACAACTATCAACTGCATTTTGAAATTCGTCAAATATAAGGTCTTTCATCATGTTCAACTCCTCTTACTTTTATGTAATTTAATTGTCGCATTTGGTATGTTTATATAATATAACATAATTTATCTTAATAACAGGGGGTGAAAAGAATTTTAAGAATCACCGAAATAACTGCTATAATTTCACGTATATATAATTAGAGAAGTATGCTAATTAAATCTAAAGAATAGTAAGAAAAAGATACTAGTTAGATATAACATAGACTATTTAGTTAACTATTCAAATAGGAAAATAAGTAATTATTAGGTGATAAACTATCATTTAGGAGTTAAAACTTATTGAAATAACTTTCACCATAATATATAGTTAATATATAGGATATAAGACTATTTATTTGTCAATAATTATAATTGGATAAGCATAATTTTAAAAAATAGGAGGTGAAAATATGCTTAAAAAAATATTGAGAGGTCTATTTACTTTAATTGGAGGTACTTTAGGTTATATTTTAGGGGAGTGGTCTATTAACCATAACTTTTTAACTGCATTAGGTATTTCTACGATACTATCCTTACAAGGAATATTATTTATCATATTTTCTATTGTTTTAATCGGACTTATATTTTATTTTATTTCACCATTTTTAAGCGCAACTATCATTAATTCTATGGATTATTTAGAAAAAAGAGTTCAAAAGGTACCAGTTAGTGATGTGATTTTTACAGTTTTAGGTGCTGTAGTTGGACTTGTAATATCAGTATTAATTTCTAGTCTAATTAGAGTGGAGTCAGTAATAATAACAATTATAACAATCATTGTTACTATAATAATTATGGTTCTCTTTGCGGATATTTCCCTTAAAAAGAAAGAAGAAATACTTAATATGCTTGGGAACATGAAAAGACTGCCTTCAGGTAAAGATGGAAAAAACAAAAATAATGCAAAAGAAGGGTCAAAAGTTTTAGATACTTCCGTAATAATTGATGGAAGAATATTTGATCTTTGTCAAACAGGGTTTATAGAAGGCACTTTAGTAATTCCGAGCTTCGTATTAGATGAATTAAGACATATAGCAGACTCTGGAGACGGGCTTAAGAGAACTCGAGGAAGAAGAGGTCTTGATATCCTTAATAAAATTCAAAAAGAATTAAACATCAAGGTTGAAATTTGGGAAGGGGATTTTAAAGACATTAATGAAGTCGACAGTAAACTTCTCAAGTTGGCACAACTTTTAAATGGAAAAGTAATCACAAACGATTATAACTTAAATAAAGTAGCAGAGTTTCAAGGTGTTCCTGTGTTAAACATTAATGAATTAGCCAATGCTATAAAACCTGTTGTTTTGCCAGGAGAAGAAATGGAAATTCAGGTTGTTAAGGATGGAAAGGAATCAGGTCAAGGTGTTGCTTACTTAGACGATGGAACTATGATTGTAGTAGAAGAAGGAAGAAGATTTATAGGGGCTACTATAACTGTAGTTGTAACTTCAGTACTTCAGACTGCAGCAGGAAGAATGATATTTGCAAAACCTAAGGATGCATAAAAATAACTTTAAATCTAATTACAGATTAGGTACTTGGGAATTAATAACTCAAGTACCTTTATTTTTATTAACACTTTAGCTATTACAAATAAATATAAATATTATTTATATAATGTTAACAGGAAGTATTGACAAAGAGTTAACTAAGTTGTATATTACACTTGATGAAAATTTAATAAGGCACTTTTTACTGTGCCTAAAGCGATGATGAAGAATAGTAGAAATTAACCTACAGAGAGAAAATCCTAGGCTGAGAGATTTTCAAAAATTTTGAACCCGCTTCTGAGCAGTAGCATAGCTACCGGTTTTATACCGTTATAACACTGAGTACAAATTTAGGTGGTACCGCGATAAAGTTCGCCCTAAAAGGGGGTGGACTTTCTTTTTTTGAAAAAATTTAAATTTATATATGAGGAGGATAAATATGAAACTTTCTAACATGTTAATTAGTACCCTAAGAGAAGTCCCAGCAGAAGCAGAAATTCCAAGCCATCAATTGATGCTTAGAGCTGGTATGATGAGAAAAATGGCTTCAGGTGTTTATAACTTTATGCCTAGTGGTATTAGAGTTTTGAAAAAAATAGAGAATATTGTAAGAGAAGAAATGGATAATACCGGTGCCCAAGAATTCTTAGCTTCTGCGTTACTTCCAGCTGAACTTTGGATGGAGTCGGGAAGATGGGAGGCTATGGGAGAAGAAATGTTTAGATTAAAGGACAGAAATGATAGAGACTTCTGCCTTGGACCTACACATGAAGAAGTTTTTACGGATATAGCAAGAAATGAAATTAAATCCTATAAACAGCTTCCATTGAATTTATATCAAATACAAACTAAATATAGAGATGAGAGAAGACCTAGATTTGGGGTTATGAGATCTAGGGAGTTCATAATGAAGGATGCTTACAGTTTTGATAAAGATCAAAATGGTTTAGATGTTTCTTATATGAAAATGTATGAAGCATATACTAATATCTTTAAAAAATGCAGCTTAGATTGTAGTGCTGTAGAGGCAGATTCAGGAGCTATGGGAGGATCAGGTTCAGCTGAGTTTATGGTTAAGTCTGAAGTTGGTGAAGATGAAGTAGTATTCTGTTCTTGTTGCAATTATGCAGCTAATATGGAGAAAGCTCCAGCAATCTCAGAATACCAAGCTGAAGAAACTTATTTAGAACTGAAAAAAACTCATACACCAGAGGTTAGAAGCGTTGAGGAGCTAGTAAAGTTTTTCAATGCTACAGAAAAGAAATTTGCTAAAACTCTTATATATAAGGCTGATGGAAAAGTAATAGCTGTAATGGTAAGAGGCGATAGAGCAGTTAACGAAATTAAGGTTATTAATGCTATTGGTGGAGCTATAGAATTTGAAATGGCTAACGTGGAAACCGTAAAAAATGCTACTAGTGCAGAAGTTGGTTTCGCTGGACCTGTAGGTTTAAAGGCTGATATTCTACTAGTTGATGAAGAAGTTTCTAAAATGTACAATTTCATTATTGGAGCTAATGAAACTGGATTCCATTATGAGAATGTGAATTATGGAAGAGATTTCACAGGAAAAATTGGAGATTTTAGAAATGTTACTGAAGGGGACAAATGTCCAAAATGCCAAGGAACTTTAACTATAGCAAGAGGTGTAGAGGTAGGGCATATATTTAAGCTTGGTACTAAATATTCAGCGTCAATGGGTGCTACTTTTATAGATGAAAATGGAGAAGATAAGCCACTAGAAATGGGATGCTATGGAATAGGTATCAATAGAACAATGGCAGCTATAATTGAGCAGCATCATGACGAAAATGGCATTACTTGGCCACTAGCTGTTGCTCCATATCAGGCAATTGTGGTTCCAGTTGTAACAAAGGATGAGGAACAAATGAGGGTTGCAGAGGAACTATATTGCAAACTTAAGCAAATTGGGGTAGAAGTTCTAATGGATGATAGAAATGAAAGAGTAGGAGTTAAGTTTAAGGATTCAGACCTAATAGGTATACCAATGAGAATAACCGTTGGAAAGAAAATATCAGAGGGTAAGGTTGAATTTAAGCTAAGAACTAACTCTGAAAATGAAATAATATCTATTGAAAATGTAGTAGATAGAGTGAAATCTGAATTTGCTAAAAATAATTTAAGTTTATAAAGGCTTCGAGGATGAGATTATATTTTGTTCATTTTAAAAGCCTTTAGGGAATCAAAGTAAGAGAAATATAAATTTAAGGTGTAACTTTGGTTATCAGCGATATAAGAGATATATATAATTAGGGTTTCTTGGGATTGTTAATTGTTTTATTTATGGCATTTGGGAATAATAATAAAATAACTAAGGTTTTAGTAATTAAGGAGAGAAATATATGATAACAATCGGAGATATAAAAGCAGCACAAGAAAGTCTAAAGGATGTAGTAAGAAAAACCCCACTATTTTATTCAACAACTTTTTCGAAAGAATGTGGTTGTGAAATTTATTTAAAGTGCGAAAACAAACAAAAAACTGGTGCCTTCAAACTTAGAGGAGCCTATAACAAAATTTGTTCCTTAAGTGAAGAAGAGAGAAGAAATGGAGTAGTAGCATCTTCAGCAGGAAACCATGCTCAGGGAGTTGCCTATGCAGCAACAGCCTTTGGTATAAAATCAACTATTGTAATGCCAACTACTGCACCTCTAGCTAAGGTTCAAGCTACTAAAAATTATGGAGCAGAAGTTATACAATATGGAGAAGTTTATGATGAATGCTACTCAAAAGCTGTAGAAGTTCAAAAGGAAACTGGAGCAATTTTTGTTCATCCATTTAATGATGATAAAGTAATAGCAGGACAAGGAACAATTTCTCTAGAGATACTTGAAGAGCTTCCTGATACAGATATAATTGTAGTACCAATTGGAGGCGGTGGACTAATTTCAGGGATGGCTGTAGCTGCTAAAGCTATAAATCCAAACATAAAAGTAATTGGTGTTCAAGCTGAAATTATAGCTTCAAGTAAAATTTCGCTTATAAAAAATGAAATTGTTACCTTACCAGGAGTTAAGTCATTGGCAGATGGAATATCTGTTAAAACTCCGGGAGACAACACTTTTAAATACATGAGAAAATATGTGGATGAAATTGTAACAGTTACAGAAGATGAAATTGCTTATGGAATTTTCTCTTTAATGGAGAGAAATAAGTTAGTTGCAGAAGGAGCTGGAGCTGTATGTATAGCTGCCCTTTTAGCAGGGAAGATAGAAGTAGAAGGTAAAAAAGTTGTAGCTCTAGTTAGTGGAGGAAATATTGACATAGCTATGGTATCTAAGATTATAGATAGAGAACTAGTTATGCTTAAGAGAAGAATATCCATATCTGTAGAGCTTCAAGATAAAGTAGGACAGCTAAGCTCTATAATTACAGACATAGTAGCCTTAGGTGGAAATGTGTATAAAGCAAGACAAGACAGAAACTGGAGTTCAAAAGGTCTTGAATATACAAATGTTATCTTCGAGATAGAAACTCAATCAAAGGATCATGCTAAACATATTATTAGTAACTTAGAAGATAAAGGATATAATCTACAAGTAATAGAAAAATAATTATTTAAAGTAGTAGGAAGAAGTTTCTTACTACTTTAATTTATGATTAAGACATAAGCTTCAGTGATAAGAAGCTATTTTGATAGCCTTTCAAAAGTCTTAAGGGAATCAAAGTAACTTGGATATGTGAGTTAGGTCTTAGATTTGGTAGCCTATACATAGGAGCAATTTAACCAAAGAATTAATTTGATTAAAAGAACTACTTTCATACAAAAGTCAAATTAATTATTAACCTTTCTTCTGTTTATATAAAAAGTTATAAATTTAGAATAATTTACTGAGGTAAAATATTAATATTAAATTTAATTAAGAAATGTAGTAAATACTATGTATATTGTATATAATCAAATCAGCGACCAATTATTTAAAAGTAATTAATAATAATTATAAGTTTAGGAAGATTGTGCATGGATAAGATAATATTGTATGGAACTAGGCTTATAACTTTACAAATAGGACATACTTAATAAAAATGTTCTTAAGGAGAAATACTTATGGAATTTAATTTACTTAAGGGTAAGTTTACAGAAGAAGAAGCAAAATTTATAAATCCATTAGTGCTTGCACTTATTGGTGACGGGGTTTATGAGGTTTTTATTAGAACTTACCTAGTATCAAAAAATAAAGAAATGAATGTACATAAAATACATTTAAAAGCTGTAGCTTTTGTAAAAGCAGAAGCTCAAAGCACATACATGAAGCAGATAGTAGATGACCTTACAGAAGAAGAACTTAGCATTTTCAAAAGGGGAAGAAATACAAAATCAGCTGCTCCTAAAAATGCTGATGTTACTAACTACAGGTGGGCTACAGGCTTTGAAAGTCTTATTGGATATTTATACATATTAGACAAGATGGATAGGCTAAACTATATATTAAATAAAATTGTTGGAGTGGGGGATAATAATGAAGGTTAAAGTTAAATTACTGCAATATACACCAGAACCAGAAAAGACAGTTGCTTCAGCTGCTAAGCTTTGTTATAGTGCTGTGGGGGTAGAGGGTATTACTGAAGGATTAACAGAAGAAAAAACATCAAGTTTTATTAATATGTTAGCAAGTTATGGACATTATTCACCTATGGAACATGTTAGCTTCACCTTTGCCATTGAAGGCGTATCAAGAAGTTTAACACATCAACTTGTAAGACATAGAATTGCTTCTTATTCTCAGCAAAGCCAGAGATATGTAAAGTTAAATGCCTTTGAGTACATAACACCACCAGCAATAGAAAATAACGAGGAAGCTAAGAAGATATTTATTGAGGCTATGAGAAGAGATCAAGAGGATTATGATAAACTTGTAGAAATACTTAAAAAATCAGCTTTAGATGAATATGTTAAACATTATGAAGATGAAAATCATGGAGAATTAGGAGAGAAAACACTAAAATCTCTTAGTTCTAAGGCCGAAAAAAGAGCAATAGAGGATGCAAGATATGTTTTTCCTAATGCTTGTGAAACTAAGATTATTGCTACTATGAATGCAAGAGAGTTAATGAATTTTTTCAGTCATAGATGTTGTAGTAGAGCACAGTGGGAAATAAGGGAGTTAGCTGATGAAATGTTAAAGCTAGCAAAAAATGTAGCACCAAATTTATTTAAATACTCTGGACCTGGATGTGTAAGAGAAAAATGTCCTGAAGGTGCTATGACTTGCGGAAAAATAGTAGAGATGAGAGAAAAATACTCTAACTTATAACAATACTCATATATTCTAAGCAATGGAATATGAGAGACTAATTATAATTAAAGATAAAAGTGAGGTAGCATATGAAAGGTAAAGGAATACAAAGAGATAAATTTAAGGGAAGAACGGAAAACAAAGAAAGAAGTTTCGTAAAAAAGGAAAGAAACTTTGAAAAAAGAGAAGCAAGCTATGAAAAGGTTAAAAAAGTTGAACAATCTGTAGCTGTTGAGCAAGTAGTAAGAGAGGATTTAATTGAAGGTAGAAATGCAGTAATTGAAGCATTAAAATCCGATAGAACTATAGAACAAATATTAGTAGCTAAAGGGGATACAAAAGGTTCAATTAATGTTGTCCTAGGCATTGCTAAGGATAAGGGGACTGTTGTTAAATATGTTGAAAGGGCTAAGTTAGATGAGATATCTCAAACGGGAGCTCATCAAGGGGTAATAGCAATTGTTACTCCATATAAATACTTCTCATTAAATGATATTTTAGATTATGCTAAGTCCAAAAATGAACATCCATTTATTTTAATACTAGATGAGCTAGAAGATCCTCATAACTTCGGATCAATAATAAGAACAGCTGAAACCTGCGGAGTTCATGGAATTATTATTCCTAAAAGAAAGAATGTAGGCATAACCCCTACAGTTTACAAAACTTCTGCTGGAGCAATTGAGTATATGAAGATAGCAAAAGTAACTAATATTAATGCTGCTATTGATGAGCTGAAAAAAGCAAATGTATGGGTATACGGCGCAGATATGGCTGGAGAGAGCTACTCTTATGATGTAGACTTAAAGGGTGCTGTAGCTCTAGTAGTAGGAAGTGAAGGTAGAGGCATATCTAAACTAACAAAGGAAAAATGTGATGTACTTATGAAAATTCCGATGGTAGGAAAAATTAGTTCTTTAAATGCTTCAGTAGCTAGTGGTATGATTATGTATGAGATCTTAAAACAAAGACTAAAATAAGTAACTAAGTTGAATATTTTTGATGCTAGTTGTAGTGTATTAAATAGATAGCTATCATCCTTTCAAAAGTTGAAAATTTTTAGTTGTGAAGAAGTAAACTGTTTTTCAGTGATAAGCAGTAAGTACTTCTGGTTTATAGTCATATTACTCGATTATAAGCCAGAATAATTAATAATAAATGAAGGTATTAATACAAGCGTTTGGCCAATTAAAGTTTACTAAAATAAAATATTGATAGGGAAAGTGCGAAAAACTTGAAAAAGTAAGGTGAAGTATGTGATTATCCTTGACTGATAATTTTTAATTAAGGTATAATTTAAATTGAATCCGTTTGCACTTTGGAGGGGATGTTGTTGGATAAGAGGGTTGGCTATGAGAGTTTGGGTTCGCAATTTGAAGGAAAGACCGATGATGAAATCGTAATACAAGCGAGAAGTGGCGATGAAAGAGCATTAGAGTATCTACTTAGAAAGTATCAAAATTTTGTTAAGGCAAAAGCAAAATCATATTTTTTGATAGGTGCTGATAAGGAAGATATATATCAAGAGGGAATGATAGGGTTATTTAAAGCTATAAGAGACTTTAAGGATGATAAGCTTGCATCTTTCAAAGTATTTGCTGAATTATGTATCACAAGGCAAATTATAACTGCTGTCAAAACTGCAACCCGTCAAAAACATATTCCACTCAATACCTATATATCTCTAAATAAGCCAATTTATGATGAAGAATCAGACCGGACTTTATTAGATATTATTTCAGGTATAAAGGTTTCTGATCCAGAGGAGTTAATAATTGGAAAGGAAGAACTGAAAAATATCGAATTTCAGATATGTGAAGTACTATCAGATTTAGAAATGGAAGTGCTTATGTCCTATTTGGATGGCAAGTCCTACCAAGAAATAGCTTGTGACTTAGATAGGCAGGCAAAGTCCATTGATAATGCACTACAAAGAGTAAAAAGAAAACTTGAAAAATGCCTAGAAAATAGGAAAGAATAGTGTTGACAATTAATTGGATATATATTATAATCAATAACTGATATACAGTGTTTAGACACTGTAACAATGATTGTCAAATGCCCATATAGCTCAGTAGGCAGAGCGTCACCTTGGTAAGGTGGAGGTCACCGGTTCAATCCCGGTTATGGGCTCCAAAATCGTTGAATAATACAACACACGTGGATAAGTTTACTTTGATAATAAGTAAGATAAATTTAAAACTATATAAGGAGGAATTGAAAAATGGCAAAAGCTAAATTCGAAAGAAACAAACCACACGTAAATATTGGAACAATAGGACACGTAGACCACGGTAAAACAACATTAACAGCTGCAATAACAACAGTTTTATCAAAAAAAGGATTTGCAGAAGCATTCGATTATGCATCAATAGATAAAGCACCAGAAGAGAGAGAAAGAGGAATCACAATCAACACAGCACACGTAGAGTACCAAACAGAAACAAGACACTATGCACACGTTGATTGCCCAGGACACGCAGACTATGTTAAGAACATGATCACAGGAGCAGCACAAATGGACGGAGCAATCCTAGTAGTAAGTGCAGCAGACGGTCCAATGCCACAAACAAGAGAGCACATCCTATTAGCATCAAGAGTTGGAGTACAATACATAGTAGTATTCTTAAACAAAGCTGATATGGTAGATGATCCAGAGTTATTAGAATTAGTTGAAATGGAAATCAGAGAGCTATTAAGCGAATATGACTTCCCGGGCGATGACATTCCAATAGTAACAGGATCAGCATTAAAAGCATTAGAAAGCCCAACAGATGCAGAAGCAACACAATGCATAATGGACTTAATGGCAGCAGTAGATAGCTATATCCCAACTCCAGAAAGAGCTACAGATAAGCCATTCTTAATGCCAGTAGAGGACGTATTCACAATCACTGGAAGAGGAACAGTTGCAAC
>NZ_JAGGLL010000043.1 GCF_017874425.1 Clostridium punense | reverse complement strand
AGTAAAGGGTATAGTCAACCCCCTTGAGTACTACAAAGAATAATTAAAGTTTTCAAGTGGTAAATCTATATAGATTTACCACTCCTAAATTTAAAATACTTTAGTTTTAAATCTGCATAAACACCTGAGCTTATTTTAAGTTTTGATTCGATTTATCTGTATAACTAAAGAACTTGAATGAGAAGTTAACTATAAACTTCTTAAAGAAATAATATAGCATATCAATCATAATATCAAGATATAATGATTAAAATTTTTAATAATAATTTCCTATTGACAACATACCGGATCTAGATTTATCATATATATAAAGTAAAACTTAATAAATGAAGTCCTTTTAAAAGTGGTACAGAGAGACCAACAAAGGAAGTGTTAGTGATTTAATCTATAATAGTTTAGGTTAAAAGAATTAAAGTAATGGCTATTTTTGGCGTGCTTAAATTCTTAAAAATAAGACTAAAATTGCATCTTATAGATTAAAGTCCATATTAAATTTCGAGAAATTTGATACCTTCCTTTTAGGAAGGTATTTTTATTTTCTATAATTAAATTAAAATTGTTAGACCTTTAAATTATCCCAGAGAGGTTAAAAAGGAGATGTTGTTAATGTTAAAAGGAAGAAGTTTAATCGAGCCTACTAATTTTACACTTGAGGAGCAAGATGAGATATTTAATTTAGCCGATGAAATAATAAAAGCTCCAGAGAAGTTTGCAGATGCTTGCAAAGGAAAGCTACTAGCCACTTTGTTCTATGAACCAAGCACAAGAACAAGATTTAGTTTCGAAGCAGCAATGCTAAGACTTGGAGGACAAATAATAGGATTTTCTGAACCTAATTCAAGCTCTACTGCAAAGGGCGAAAGCATAGCTGATACTATAAGAACAGTAGCATGTTATGCAGACATCGCAGTAATGAGACACCCAAAGGAAGGGGCACCCCAAATAGCAGCACAGTACAGTGATATACCTGTAATTAATGCAGGGGATGGAGGACACCAACATCCAACACAAACTTTAACTGACTTACTTACTATAAGAACCATAAAAGGCACCTTAAATAATCTTACTATAGGTTGCTGTGGAGATTTAAAGTTTGGTAGAACTGTGCACTCACTTATAAAAGCACTTTCAGCTTATGAAAACAATAAATTCATACTAATTTCCCCAGAAGAATTAAAAGTTCCAGATTATATTAGAAAAGAAATATTAGAAAAGAAAAATATAGAGTTTAAACAGGTAAAAACCATGGAAGAAGCCATGAAAGATATAGATGTTTTATATATGACTAGGGTACAAAGAGAAAGATTCTTTAATGAAGAGGATTATATAAGACTTAAGGATTCCTTTATCTTAGATAGTAAGAAGATGAGCCTAGCAAAAGATGATATGGCAGTGCTTCATCCGCTACCAAGAGTAAATGAAATAGCCTACGAAGTTGATAGTGACAAAAGAGCATACTACTTTCCACAAGCTAAGTTTGGTATGTATGTAAGAATGGCTCTAATACTAAAACTTTTAGGAATTTATTAAGAGTAGGGGAGGAAGATATTATGTTAACAATAAATAGTATTAAAAATGGAATAGTAATTGACCACATACAAGCTGGAGAAGGAATAAAAATTTATAATTTCTTAAACCTTCAAAATGCTAAGTTTGCTGTAGCACTAATAATGAATGTTAAGAGTGAAAAGTGTGGTAGTAAGGATATTATTAAAATAGAGAATGTGCTGGATCTAGACTATGAAATTCTTGGACTTATAGATCCAAATATAACCATAGATATCATTGAAAATGAAGTAATTAAAGAAAAAATAAAATTAAAACTTCCTAAAAAAGTAGAAAACATAATTAGATGTAAAAATCCAAGATGCGTAACCTCAATTGAAAAATATGTGCCTCATATTCATCACCTAGTAGATGAAAATACTAGAGAGTACAGATGTGACTACTGTGATGATTTACAAAAGGTTACATCCTTATATTAATAACTAACAGTCCCATTTTATTAAGCTACATTTAGGATGGTTCTCTGCAAAACTTTGATTTCTGTAGAGAACCATGACCTAAATAGGTAGAAAATAGAGTTATTTAGAGTGTGATTAAAATCTAATAGACAATAAAACTTTAGGGGGAGATTTTATGGAACTTTGCATAAAAAATGGTGTGGTAGTTGATTGGAGTGGAAGCTTTGAAGGTGATATATACATTAAGGATGGAATCATTTCAGAAATGGGTAGAAACCTTAATAAACACTGTAAAACTATTGATGCTAAAGGACTCATAGTAATGCCTGGATTTATAGATTTACATGTCCACTTTAGAGAACCAGGATACACCTACAAAGAAGATATTGAAAGTGGGTCAAGGGCGGCAGTAAAAGGTGGATACGTTATGGTGAACTTAATGGCAAACACCAATCCTGTGTGCAGCACTGTAGAAATAGCAAAGGGTGTAAGTAAAAGGGCAAAGGAAGTAGGCCTTGTAGAGGTAAATCAGGTGCTCTCCATAACTAAAGATTTTACAGGACATGATTTAAGTCACCTAGAGTCTATAAACAAGGGAGAAGTAAAAATCATATCTGAAGATGGAAAAGATGTAATGAACAGTGAAGTTATGTTAAATGCAATGGTGAAGGCGAGAGAGAAGGACATAACTGTAATGTGTCACTGTGAAAATCATGATTTATCAAAAATAGATATGAGACTAGCTGAAAACACCATGACTTGGAGAAATTTAACCCTAGCTCAGTATAGTGGCTGCAAAGCTCATTTTGCCCATGTAAGCACTAAAGAGTCTATGGAATATATAATTAGAAGTAAAAGAAAAGGACATAAAGTAACCTGTGAGGTAGCCCCACATCATTTAATCCATACAGATGAAAAACAATATAGGGTAAATCCACCCCTTAGAGATACAGAGGATATAAATTACTTAAAAGAAGCAATTCAACAAGGGTATGTAGATGCTATAGCTACAGATCATGCCCCTCATTCACAAGAGGATAAGAAAAATGGCGCACCAGGAATATCAGGGATAGAAACTGCATTTTCCTTGTGTTATACAGAGCTTGTTAAGGGCGGGTGGATAGATTTATGTAAGCTTAGTGAGGTTATGAGTAAAAGACCAAGTGAAATATTAGAAGTGAATAAAGGTACTATAGATATAGGCTATGATGGAGATTTAGTACTTATAGATATAGATAAAAATTACACCATAGATAGTAAAAACTTTCTATCTAAAGGAAAGAATACACCTTTTAATAATATGAAGGTTTATGGAGAAGTTAAAACCACTATTAAAGGTGGCAGGGTAGTATATGAGAAGGAAGAGGATGATTTAAATGATTATAGATAAGTTATATAAAGCAGTAGAGGAAAAAGGTCATGTATGCTTAGGGTTAGATACAGATATAAGCTATATACCAGAAGGTTTTTTAAAAAGCTTTGAGTCCATAGAAGAGGCAGTATTTAATTTTAATAAGGAAATAATAGATGAAACCTTTGACCATGTAGCTTGTTATAAGCCACAAATAGCATATTATGAAGCCCTTGGCATAGAAGGATTAAAGGCATATAGCAGAACCTTAAAATATATAAAAGAAAAAGGTGGAATCTCCATTGGAGATATAAAAAGGGGAGATATTGCTAAGACGGCTGAAATGTATGCAAAGGCACACTTTCAAGGAGAATTTGAAGCAGATTTTATAACCCTAAGTCCATATATGGGTATGGACACTATAGAACCTTTCCTAGATTATATAAAAAACCATGAAAAAGGAGTTTTTGTACTAGTAAGAACTTCAAATAAAGGGGCAGAAGATATTCAATATATAGAGAGTAAGGGAAGCAGAAGAATTTACAATATTGTAGGAGAGAAAATAAAAAGTTTAGGTGAAGAAGTTAAAGGTAACTGTGGGTACAGCTCTATCGGAGCCGTTGTGGGATGCACTCATGTAGATGAAGGAAAAGAACTTAGACAATCACTAGACAGTACCTTCTTCTTAATTCCTGGCTATGGAGCACAAGGAGGAAAAGCTGAAGATGTGGCTCTATACTTAAACCAGGGAAATGGAGGAATTGTGAACTCTTCAAGAGGAATACTTCTAGCCTATAAAAATAAAGAGCAAGGTGAAAAGTACTTTGCAAAATATGCTAAGGAAGAAACAATAAGAATGAAAGAAGAAATAGCTGAAGCAATATCAAAACTTAGCTAAAGGATTAACAGAAAAAGTTTATCTTATTAGCTATCAGGAGTATTAGAGTAAGCAAGATAGGTGCAGGTATTGGTTAAATCACAAGGCCTACTGCATATAAAATAAAAGATAGCGTCAATAACCCTAATAGGTAAAAATTAATGATGTTTATAAGGAGTATGACATGGAAACTTCAAAGTATAATCATACACTGTGCAAAGTTAAAGAAAACAAGCAGTTAACTAAAGATATATACAAGTTAGTAATAGAAGGAAGCTTTAAGGGAAACCCAGGTGAATTTTATATGCTAAAGTGCTGGGAGGAAGAGCCGGTGCTATATAGACCTATAAGCATTCATCATATTGATGAAAATAAAATTGAGTTTGTATATGCAGCTATAGGAAAGGGAACGAAGCTAATAAGCAAACTAGATGTAGGGGATGAAGTAAGGCTTATAGGACCTTTAGGTAATGGATTTCCTATAGAAGAGATAAAAGGTAAAGTAGCAATAGTCACAGGCGGCATTGGAATTGCGCCTATGGAGTATGTTATAAAAAAACTTAAGGATTGCACTGTTGACTTATTCCTAGGGTTTAGGGAAGAAGTTTACTGCATAGAAGAGTTAAAACCTTTAGTGAATAGCATAAACCTTGCTACAGAATATGGTGAAATAGGACATAGAGGATATGTAACTGAAATCTTTGATCCAAAAGGGTATGATGTAGTTCTTTGTTGTGGGCCTGAAGTAATGATGGATAAAGTACTAAAGATGTGTAAGGAAACTAACACAAAGATATTTATTTCCGAGGAAAAGAAAATGGCCTGTGGAATTGGAGCCTGTCTTGTATGTACTTGTAAAACCATAAATGGAAACAAGAAAACCTGCAAGGATGGTCCTGTATTTAGAGGAGAAGAACTAGAAGCTAAGGGGGAAGTTAGGTGTTAAAGGTTAATATATGTGGAAAAGAGTTTAAAAATCCTATAATAGCTGCTTCAGGAACCTTTGGCTTTGGAGAAGAGTACAATGAGTTTTATAATGTTGGCTCTTTAGGTGGCATTGCTACAAAGGGACTTACCCTTCATAAAAGAGAAGGAAACTTTGGAGTTAGAATTTATGAAACTAAAGGTGGAGTTTTAAATAGTGTAGGACTACAAAATCCAGGAGTTCATGACTTTATAAACTATGAGCTACCTAGAATGAAAACCTATGACACTAATATAATTGCAAATTTAGGGGGAGCTACTCTAGAAGAATATATTGAAGCTGTGGAGCTTCTTAATGAAACTGATATCGACTTTGTAGAGCTAAACATATCTTGTCCTAATGTAAAACAGGGAGGAATGGCTTTAGGGATAAAATCAAATGTTGCTTATGAAGCAGTAAGTGCTGTAAAGAAACATTGCAAAAAGCCTTTAATTGTTAAGTTATCGCCGAATGCTGAGGACATAGTAGACATGGCCTTAAGATGCATAGATGGTGGAGCCGATGCAATATCCTTAGTAAATACCTTTAAAGCCATGGCTATCGACTACAAGAGTAAAAAGGCTGTATTTGAAAATGTATATGCTGGGCTTTCAGGTCCGGCTATAAAGCCAATAGCACTTAGAATGGTTCACGAAGTTTCAAAAGTAAGTAATGTGCCTGTAATAGGAATGGGTGGCATAACTACTTGGCAGGATGCAGTAGAGTTTATTATGGCAGGAGCTACAGCAGTGCAAATTGGAACAGCAAACTTTATGAATCCCCTAGCTTGCAAGGACATAATAGGCGGAGTGGAAGATTTTATAACAAGCGAAAATATTAAAGATATTAATGAAATTAGAGGAATTATTTAGGAGGGGTTTTAAATGGAAAAAATGGTTATAGATACTTTAATCGAATGTGGAGCATTATTAGAAGGACACTTTTTACTATCCTCAGGAATGCACAGTAATAGATATTGTCAATGTGCAAGACTTTTACAATATCCAGATAAGGCTGAAAAAGTTTTGTCAGTAGTAAGGGATAAAGTAAAAGACTTAGAGGTAGATTTGTTAGTGGGACCTGCAATGGGCGGAATTATAGTAGCTTATGAACTTGCAAGACAACTTAAGAAACCAGGAATTTTCACAGAAAGAAAAGATGGAGAAATGACGCTTAGCCGTGGTTTTGAAGTGAAAAAAGGACAAAAAGTTTTAATTACTGAAGATGTTATAACCACAGGAAAATCCACTTTAGAGGTTATTAAAGTGTTAGAGGAACTAGGTGCAGAGGTAGT
Source organism: Clostridium punense (assembly GCF_017874425.1). Classification (GTDB taxonomy): domain Bacteria; phylum Bacillota; class Clostridia; order Clostridiales; family Clostridiaceae; genus Clostridium_J; species Clostridium_J punense. The sequence goes on along the minus strand of NZ_JAGGLL010000043.1, from coordinate 21,823 downwards.
TGGAGTATGTTGCATAGTTGATAGAAGGAGTGAAGATTGTAAGTTACAATACCCAGTTTACGGTGCATGCAAACTAGATATTGAAACCTATCATAAGGAAGAATGTCCTTTATGCAAGGAAGGAGTTCCCTACGTAAAACCTGGTAGTAGAAATATAAAATAATAAAGAATCAGAGAAGGTATTTTAAAGGTATATAAAGAATTCCAAACATAAAAATCTCTAAGAGCATAAAAAAAAATTTTTATGCAAATAAAAATAATATTTATTCAAAATTTTTAGAAAACTCTCTCTTAAAACATAGGATAAATGCTTTTTCTATAAAAAACTACTAAATTAATATACATTTATTCATATATAATGAAAAAAGTGTGATTGTTGACATTAATTTCAAACCAATATAGTATTAAATAGAAGAAATATTTAAATAATTTCCATATTAAGAGGGGGCATAACTTATATGAAGATAGTACTTGCGTTAGGGGGAAATGCATTACAAGCAGATCCTAAAGATAAAACAGCACAAGCACAACTAAAAACTTGTAAAGAAACAGCAGTTTCAATAGTTGATTTAATAGAAGATGGACATACAGTGTCTATAGTACATGGAAATGGTCCTCAAGTTGGACAAATTGTTGCTACAGTTGAGGATGCAGCAAAACAAAACCCAAGTAACGTAATGTTTCCATTTGACGTATGCGGATCTTTTTCTCAAGGTTATATAGGCTATCATTTACAAAATGCTATAGCTGAAGAACTTAACAAAAGAGGTGTTAAGAAATCAGTAGGAACTATAGTAACTCAAGTAGTAGTTGATAAAAATGATAGTGGGTTCCAAAACCCAACTAAACCTATAGGATCTTTCTACTCTAAGGAAATGGCTGAGAAGCTAGAAAAAGAGCAAGGTTTTATAATGAAGGAAGATGCAGGAAGAGGATATAGAAGAGTAGTTGCATCACCAAAACCAATTGATGTAATAGAAAAAGAAATGATAAAAGAACTTGTTGAAGATGGAAAAGTAGTAATCTCTTGTGGAGGTGGCGGAATACCTGTAATAAGAGAAGATGGAATGGTAAAAGGTGTTGCAGCAGTTATAGATAAAGACTTTGCAGCAGAAAAGCTTGCAGAAATACTAGAAGCTGATTGTTTATTAATATTAACAGCAGTAGATAGAGTTTGTGTAAACTTCAATAAGCCAGACCAAAAAGAATTAGCTGAAATTAATATTGAAGAAGTAAATAGATATATTGAAGAGGGTCAATTTGCACCAGGAAGTATGTTACCAAAAGTTGAAGCATGTAAAAAATTTGTTATGCACGATGGTAGCAAAATTGCTATGATTGCTTCACTGTCAAAGGCTAAGGAAGCATTAAAAGGTCTATCTGGAACAAAAATAGTTAGATAAAATTAATCCTATTTTATGTAGATAGGTCATAGAATGAGGAAGGGGAGTGAAGTTATGGAAACACGTAAAATACAGGTTTACTCTGAAATTGGTAAGTTGAAAACAGTACTTCTTCATAGACCAGGACAAGAAATTGAAAATCTTACACCAGAGTATTTGGAGAGATTATTATTTGATGATATACCATATCTAAAGGTAGCTAGAGAAGAGCATGATATATTTGCAAACTTACTTAGAAAAGAGGGCGTAGAGGTTCTTTATCTAGAGAAATTAGCTGCAGAGGCAATAAGAGATAGAAAAATAAAAGAAATGTTCTTAGATGAAGTAATAGAGGAAAGTGGTATCGTAGATGAAATTGCAAAGAGAGAAGCAAAGAACTTCTTACTTTCAATGCCAGAAAAAGGACTTATAGATACTATAATGGCAGGTGTGAGAAAGAAGGATGTAGGACTTAAGGAAGACTTAACAGAATATCCTTTCATCTTAGATCCTATGCCAAACCTATACTTTACTAGAGATCCCTTTGCTTGCATAGGTAGTGGAGTATCTCTTAACTCCATGAGAAGAAATACTCGTAGAAGAGAAACAATCTTTGGAAAGTATATTTTTAACCATCACCCAGCTTTTAAAAATTCAGGAACAAAGCTTTGGTATGATAGATATAACCCTACTACCATAGAAGGTGGAGATGAGCTAGTTCTATCAAAGGATTTAATTGCAGTAGGCTGCAGTGAAAGAACAGATAAAGAGTCCATTTTTACTCTTGCTAAAAATATATTTGAAAACAATGAAAGTTTTAAAACAGTACTTGTTTTTGATATACCAAAGACTAGAGCATTTATGCATCTAGATACTGTATTCACCATGATTGATTATGATAAATTTACTATTCACCCTGCAATAGAAGCTTCACTTAAGGTTACAGCAATAACCTACGATGAAGTGAAAAAAGAACTTATTGCAAAGGAAGAAGAAGGTGAGTTAGAGGCAGTTTTATCTAAGTACTTAGGTATACATGCTACATTAATAAGATGCGGTGGTGGAGATAGAATTATTTCTGGAAGAGAACAATGGAATGATGGTTCTAACACTTTAGCAATTTCTCCAGGGAAAGTAGTAACCTATGAGAGAAATTATATTACTAACGAGATTTTAGATAAACATAATATAGAAGTAATTCAAATGCCATCAAGTGAGTTATCAAGAGGAAGAGGCGGCCCACGTTGTATGTCCATGCCTTTTGTAAGAGAAGAGCTTAACTATAGATAAGACTTACAGCGTTAAAAAACATAAAAATAAAAGTAAAAGTAAATTATATTATGGCATTAATGAAAGTATGTTGATGCCATAGTAATTAAATATTTGGGGGGAATTAATATGTTTAACTTAAGAAACAGACATTTTTTAACACTAATGGACTTTTCACCAAAGGAAATAAACTACTTATTAGAACTTTCTCAAGATTTAAAGAAAGCAAAATATGCAGGAACTGAACAACAAAGATTAGTTGGAAAAAACATAGCTTTAATATTTGAAAAGGACTCTACAAGAACAAGATGTGCTTTTGAAGTAGCTGCACATGACCAAGGAGCTCATGTTACATACCTTGGACCAACAGGTAGCCAAATGGGTAAAAAAGAGTCAGTAGCTGATACTGCAAGAGTTCTTGGAAGAATGTATGATGGAATAGAATATAGAGGCTTTGGTCAAGAAATAGTTGAAGAACTTGCAAAATATGCAGGAGTACCAGTTTGGAATGGATTAACTAACGAAGACCATCCAACTCAAATTTTAGCTGACTTCTTAACAGTTAAAGAGCACTTTGCTAAACCATTAAGCGAGGTTGTATTTGTATACACTGGAGACGGAAGAAATAACATGGCAAATGCACTTATGATTGGTGCAGCAAAAATGGGAATGGACTTTAGAATTGTAGCTCCAAAATCCTTATTCCCAGAAGAAGCACTAGTTGCAAAATGCATGGAAATTGCTAAAGAAACTGGAGCAAAAATTACTCTAACTGATAACGTAGCAGAAGGAGTTAAAGATGCTGATGTAATATACACAGACGTTTGGGTATCTATGGGAGAACCAGATGAAGTTTGGGTAGAGAGAATTAAGCTTTTAAAACCATACCAAGTTAATAAAGAAATGATGGCTTTAACAGGAAAAAGAGATACTAAGTTTATGCACTGCTTACCTGCATTCCATGACACTAAAACAAAAATCGGTAAAGAAATATTCGAGAAATATGGCTTAGATGGAATGGAAGTTAGCAACGATGTATTTGAAAGTGAAGCTTCAATAGTATTTGATGAAGCAGAAAACAGAATGCATACTATTAAGGCTGTAATGGTAGCTACTTTAGGTTGCTAATATAGAGTTTTAAGAAATAGAAACTTAATTTTAAATACTTTAAGAGAACCAAAGTTGGCTAACTTGCAAACTTTGGTTCTTTTATCTAAAATTATATACCTTATTTAGCTAGACGTAAAAATATCGAAAAAAGTCATTATATGAAGATAATTAATAATCATTATCCATTGACATTAATTACTAAAATGTGTAAAATATAAATATAGAACACTTATTTAGTATATTTTTAACTAAAAAGTTGTAAAATAAGAGTGACATATTTTTATGGTAGGAGTGATATATTATGAAAAAATACGTATGCGTTGTATGTGGCTATGTTTATGATCCAGAATTAGGAGATCCAGATAACGGAGTTGAACCAGGAACAGCTTGGGATAACGTTCCAGAAGAGTGGGTATGCCCACTATGTGGAGTAGGTAAGGATCAATTCGAAGAAGAATAAAAATAATTAGCTGACAGTTTTTGCTGTCAGCTTTTATTTTTTTAATTTTATCATAAATAATTCTATTTCCTAATATTATATATCATCAACAATCAAGCAGGGAGATAAGGAGAGATATTATGCTAAAGGAAATTCCAAGAATTATTTATGATATAGAAGGTTCACCAATAAGAGTAGTAAAGTTTTCAAAAGTATTTTTTAAATATAGAAATGAAGAAGGTTATGTACTTCATATAGAAAAAGCTGAAAGAGTAACTGCTGTCAGTGAGTTTGAGTTAAAAGAAGTTGATGGGAAGTTTTACATAGATAGAGAAATATTTATGGAAACTACAGTAATGTAGAATTAACTTGCATAGTAATTTAAAGCAAATGCAGTAGAGTGTTAATTTGCCTAAGGGGATATAAGGCTATAGCTAGATTAGTATAATCAAAGCTATGGCCTTATAATTTCACAACGAAGTAGGAGAGTAATAAATTTTTTATTCATGGAAATAATAAGCCATAGGACGATAAGGTGAAAATTTATCCTATTCATCTTTAAAGGTCTTGAAGGAACAAAGGTAGAGTAGGTGCAAATAAGTCTTGACTTTGTTTCTCTATATATTAAGGTTTAAGAGGTGTTTTCATGGAAAGAAAATATAATATAGTAGAAGGAATAGTGGTAATGCTAATCATAGCTGTTGTAGTATTATTTGGCTGTGCTAAGGCTAGTAGTAATAATGAAAATGGAGGCAAGTCTCAAAATAGTAATAGTAGCACATCATCTAGTACAGAACCCAATAGAGATTCAAACACTGATGATGTTCTATTAGGGAAAAAAATATCCCAGAGTATTAAAGATATAAATGGAGTTGAAAAAAGTACAGTATTTATTAAAGAAACTACAGCTTTAGTAGGGGTTACTTTAAAGGATGGAAGTCAGGAGATTTCAAGTGAATTAAGAGGCCAAATTGAAGAAAAGGTAAGACAAGAATCTAAAGAGATAAAAAAGGTGGCAGTTACTGCAGATAAGGAAGTATATGAGAAGTTAGATGCTATGGCTAATGATTTCATGAATGGAAAAACCCTAGAGGAACTAAAAAAAGATCTAACAGAAATTATAGATAAAATAAAAGGATAACTTACATAGTAAAAGGAGTCGATGTAGCATGCTAAAGCATAATCATTGACTCCTTTTATAAGTCTCTAACAACAATCTAAAAGCTAAGTAGCAGCAGTTGGCCATTTAGAGAAATTGCTTTGGTGTAACAAATTTCATTTGTTCGGCGAAAAGCTGCTTCCAAAGTTATTAGACAAAAAGAACTTATTCACTATTTAATAGATATTTACAAGTTTTCTAAAAGACATATACTCTGAGAAGATATTCCTTCTCCACTACCAGTAAAACCTAAGCCTTCTTCTGTAGTAGCTTTAACATTAACCTTTGATTTATCGATGTTAAGAGCTGAAGCTATGTTTTCTACCATCTTAGGAATGTGAGGTAGCATTTTAGGTCTTTGAGCTATTATAGTAGCATCAATATTGCCTATCATATAGTTATTTTCCTTTAGGAGCATTCCAACATGCTGAAGAAGCTTAATACTGGAAATACCTTTATATTTGTCATCTGTATCTGGAAAGTGCTTTCCTATATCACCTAAGGCAGCTGCGCCAAGAAGACTATCCATAATAGCGTGAACTAATACGTCTGCATCAGAATGTCCAAGAAGTCCTTTCTCATAGGGGATAACTACTCCTCCGAGTATTAAATCTCTATTTTCAACCAGTCTATGTACATCATAGCCTAATCCAATTCGCATAAAAACACCCTTTCTTAATAAACAATATGCAAAGTTATGGCATGTATTTACTAATAATATTAGCACCAGTATTTTTTTTATACAATAGAAGAAGATATAAAAAAAGTACGCTAGTTGCGTACAATAAATAATTACAATAGTGATCAAATAAAAAATCGAAAAGCTAAAGATCTTAAGAATAGGCTTTTTTCCTCATTAAAAGGATTTATGAGTTTTACTAACTTAAATATAGTGCTTTCACTTTTATTTCTTTTTTTCCTAGTCTTACTTTTTCTACAAGTGAAGTCCACGTGAACCACATTGTTCCCCAATAACAACACCCCCCAATATAAAAGAAACAGTGGTATGTTAATACAATTATAACATTTATTTACAAAATTATGAAGCTGTTAAGGCGGAATACTTTAAGATAAATACAGCTACAAGTTAAGTATTTTCCTTTGATTAATCAATTTAAAGTTATAGTTAAATCAATTTAAAACTTGATAGAATTATGAACACATTAATAGTGTAATTTATTAGTAATATTTAGTGTTCATTTTACTTAAAGCTTATTTTTATATTTCCACAAATAACTTATTTTAATAAAAGAGTTTATTAGTATGGGGTATGACTATGCCAACAGAGGTATAAAAGTACATAAAGGCTACTTAATTAAATGAAATGACGAATTAATTTATGTATAAACAAATAGTATATGCAAGTTATCAACAAGTTATACACATTGCTGTTGATAATGTGGAAAAGATTAAAATTATTCTTCGTCAACAATGTAAAAATATGTTGAGCGAGATTTCTTATTTAGTAAGATAATATGTAGATATATGTTAAATAATACATATTAACAGGAGTTCCACAAGTTATTCACATGCAAGTTGTGGATAATGTTAATAATGTTGAAAGTTTTACTGTCTCCTAAGAAGGAATAGGTGAAATTTACACACAAACTTTTAACATTGTCCACAAACCATGTTGATAAGTTGAAAAAATTAGATATACTATTGGTAGTATATTGTTAACTATTAAACACAATATATAGTAAAAATTTTTCTAATTTAAGTTTTCATGGTTTAAATATAAAATATTACAGAAATTTCATTGATTGTTAATATTCTGTATACATTAAATATTTGAATAATTATCTATAAGTGTTATAATGATTTAGGTTGGACAACCTTATGGTAATGAATTACCAAATAAATAATAAATTACCAAAGTAATAATAAATTACTAAAGCAAAGAATCTGGAGGGGTTAAAATGAAAAAGGTTTTATCATTAGTATTAGCAGCAGGCATGATGGTTTCACTAGTAGCTTGTGGAAATTCAACAGCAACAAGTGGAAGCAATGCAGAGCCAGCTAAAACAGAAAGCAAAGAAAAGACAGAAGCAAAAGTAGAAGTAACTTATGACAATTTCGCTTCTTTACTAAACGGAACGGCTAATAAAGATTACTATTATAATGAAATAAACACAATAAAATTAATGAAAAAAGATGATGAAAAAGCTTATATAGCAAAGGCTAAAGCAGTAGTTGATAAGGCTATGGCTGACAATAAAATAGATGCAACAAAAGCTAAAGTATATCCATACTACAAAAATGTAAATGGAACTAAAGAAGAAAAAGATTACGTGGTTGTTTATGGTGATGACAAGGCTCCAACAACAGTTTACGAAATAAATTTAACAATCCCAGACAACTATGAGCCAGCTTTAAAAGATGTAAAAGAGAACAAAGAAATGGTTAGCCAAAAGCAATTTGCAGAATTATTTAAAGCAGAGCTTGAAGCTGCAAAATAGTATATAAAGACTTTTTACCACTATAAATTACAGTGGTTTGTGGATAAATCATAGTAATAAACAGATAATCAACAAGTTATGCACAATATTTTTGTTGATGATGTTGATAACTATAAAAAGCATAGGAACTAATTCCTATGCTTTTTATAGTTAGACTGAAGCTTCTTCAGTTTTGATAGAAGTCTCTACTAGTTTATTTATGGTGTTCATTTCTTTATCACTAAGGTATCTCCACTTACCAAGGGGCAAGTCCTTCAAAGTTACATTCATAATTCTTATCCTTTGAAGTTTAGTTACATTATAACCTAAGTATTCGCACATTCTTCGAATTTGCCTGTTTAACCCCTGAGTTAAAACAATTCTAAATATAAAGGTGCTTTCTTTTTTTACCATACATTTTTTTGTTATAGTTCCTAGGATTGGAATACCATTGCTCATTCTTTTAATAAATTCTTCAGTAATAGGTTTATCCACAGTAACAATGTATTCTTTTTCATGATTATTTCCGGCTCTTAAAATTTTATTTACAATATCACCATCATTGGTTAAAAATATAAGTCCTTCTGAAGGTTTGTCGAGCCTTCCAATAGGAAAAATTCTTTCTTTAAAGCCTATATAATCAACAATATTTCCCTTAATATGAGTTTCTGTAGTGCAAGTTATGCCTATTGGTTTGTTGAAAGCTATATACACTTTTTTTCCCTTTGGACTAATATCTTTTCCATTTACAATGACCTTGTCCCCAGGAAAGACTTTTGTTCCAACTACGGCTTTTACACCATTTACAAATACTTTGCCTTCTTCTATAAACTTGTCAGCAGCTCTTCTTGAGCATATACCACTCTCACTAATATATTTATTTAATCTCATGGAATTTTCATTCGTAACCGTCATAATATCTCCTTTGAATCTCATAGGTATTAGTTTTATATACCAATTATTCCGATGGTAGCACGGGAATTTTATTATCATTTTTGTTTACAATAACATCATAATTGTGATCATAAGCATAATCTGTAAATTTAGTAAAGTTAAGGGGTTCTTTATGGCCTTGATTAGTTATATATATATTTACTTTTCCCCTATCATAGCCTGTATATGTGTCTAACAATTTTTCCTTTAATGCTTCATCAAAGAGTATAATAAGACCATCATTTATTTCAGTGCCTTTAACTGAGGAGTGTTCAACAAGTGCTAAGGATTCTGAATATCCACCTACACTTGTAAGTTCAACAATTTTATTACTATTAATTCCTACCTTGATGTTAGAATTAAAAGATACAACAACGGAAGCATCTGCTCTGAAAAATAAAAACTTAATAAGATAAATTCCTAAAATTGATACTAATATAAGTACCGATAAAAAAACCACTAACTTAGAGGTCGGAACTATTTCCTCCCCGGTATAATTTTCGTCCTTAACAGGGACTTTCTTGTTTCTTTTAACTGTTACAAATTGCTTTTCCTTAGTCATTAAGTAAACTTTATCTTCATCAAAGTTTAATACCTTGCCAGTTCTCATCATTCAGTATCTCCTCCAAATAGAATTCCCTATATGAACTATATTATGGGAAAATCAGGGTGATTTCAAGTAGTTAAAGTTGTTCAAAAAAATATAATTTGAATAATAAAAATTAAGGTAGTATAATTACAGTTATAACATTTTTAATATTTTGAAAATCTGGGGGATTATAGAATGAAAAAAATAGCAAGTAAAGTGGGGGCAGCTATTGGATTAGTATTTTTAGTTATATTGGGATTTCATTATGCTTATAATTTCAATATATTAAAGGAACCGCCATCTAACCTATGGAGCAAAGAAGTAAAAGTAGGCCAGGGCAAAATGAATACTAATTCAGTACTTATTAAAGAAGAAAATAGATTATTAGTTGGATATTTAGATGGGAAGAATCTTCATATATCTGTGTCAGACTTACAAGGAAAAGTTAAGGAAGAAAAGGAGTACCAAATTGATGAGGAATTTATAAAAAACATAGTATTTTTAAAAACTCAGGATGGATATACACTAGGGTATAACTCTACAGATAATGGAACAGGATATATGGACAAGCTTCTTTTAGATAAAGATTTAACTCTTATAAAAAAGGATAAATTAGAAAAAGTGAGGGAAATTTATCAGATAAGCAACAATAATTATTTAATAGCCTTCGAAGATCGAATTTCAATTATAGATGAAAAGGCACAGGAAATATCAGTTCCAGCAAAAGATGTAGGAATGGTTACTGGAAGCAAAACAAAGGCAGGTTTTTTAGTTTGTTACTTAGAAGGTAAAGACACTTTTAAATTCTTTATTGTAGAAGATGGAAAAGCAACTGAGTCAAAGAAAGCAATAAGTCTTAATAAGGCAGACTCAGTGTCTTATAACAAAATTTCTTGCTCTACAGATGGAGTTAAGGGGTATATCTTATTAGAAGAAGCTGTAAAGGGCGAATTTTCAGGGTCAAAAGGAATTGAGTTTAATTTAGATGGCTCAGATTCAAAGTTTAAGCAAGTATATGTCAATGAATCAGATGTAATTTATGACAATGTAGGAATCTATTCAGAGGATGGTGGAAAGTTCTATGGAACTAGTACAAGACCTGTTGGAAGAAAAGGTAGTGAGCCAGCAATAGTTTCCTTTACTTTTAAAGATGGAGTTACAAAGGATGTAGAGTATGTAAGTAGGTTAAGGGAATTAACTTTATACCCTTATGTAGAAGAGGACTATGTATCCTTCATAAGCTTTAGCAAGAATGGGATCTTTGATGTAAACATAGCTTCAACCAGTGATAAATTTAAAGAAGTAAATAATGGTACAAGAATAACAGAAAGAACAGGAGCTTTATGGCTGACCCTTGAAGGTTTATTATATAGCATATCCTTCATTTTTGTTTATGGATTAAGATGGATTTTCCCAATAGGTATTGTAGCAGGAGTATATAGTTTCTTTGACTACTCTTACTCTGAAAAGAGAAAGTTAAGGGGTTTCTTGGTGTTATCTGTCTTTGGAATAATTTTAAAGACAAGCAGTATATTAAAAATATCCTACACAGATTATATAGCCTTATTACCAGAACCTTTAGCTTACAAAGGCGTAGGCATATTAATTTGTGCAATACTAGGAATACTCAGTTATGTCTTTGGATACCTACTATTTAAAAGGGACACAGAAGAAATGATAATAATTAAGTTTTCCATAGCTTTAATTATTGATACTATTCTGACCCTTGCAGTATTTGTGCCTCTCATAGCTTAATAGATAAGCAAATAACTAAAGCAATAATTTAATTAAAAGTATTCAAAGTAGTAGTAAAGCTTAAATGGAACCTATAAAGTAGACACACATAAAAAAGAGTCTATTTTAATAGGTTCTTTTTTGTCTAAAAAATCACTAGAATGCCTTGTAATTAAAAGGTTTAAGAATATATGCAAAAAAGTGCAAGTAATCGCTAACTTTTAAGAAGGTGTGTAAAAATGTGCACTTGTTTTATAGAGGTGCAAGACTTTCAAATGAAAAAGTTAATAAAAACTTATATTACAATAATTAGAGGCATTGACAAATTAAAGACTGATATTCATAAAAAAGGTTAAGAATTGCCTATCACTAAACAAATATTTCCTTTAGCTTGATAATATACTTTAAATAGACCTTAAGATAAAGTTAGGTTATAATTATAAAAAATAAAGGAGGCAGATAAGTAGATGAAGAACTGGGTAAAGGGCCTTATCATAAGTATGTTAATAATTACAATAGGGGGAATGTATTACTTTAAGAATATATATAATAGTGAAGAATTAAAAACTCTGAAAAGTAATGACTATATATATACCGCTATGGAAGGCATTAATACAAAGCTTCCAACTATGATGGTACTTAGCACTAGTACATGACCAGCTTGTAGACAGATGGAAGCTGTTTTAAGAGAGTTTGCCCCAAAATATAAGGATAAAGTAAATGTAGTGAAAATAGATTTAGATGAAAATCCTCAGTATGCTTATGAATATAGAGTAACTGTAGTTCCAACCACTATATTCTTTAAGGAAGAAAAAGAGGTATATAAAGGTTTTACAGGAGCTGCTGATGAAAATAGAATAAAGGAAGTATTTAAAGAAATGGGGGTTGATTTAGATGAGTAATTTAACCACCCTAATATCGGGAAATATATTTATAGCTCTAATGGCTTCTTTTATAGCGGGTATAGTTTCTTCTTTTAGTCCTTGTTTACTATCTACCGTACCTTTGGTTATAGGATATGTTGAAGTGAATGGAAAACGTAGTAAGAACTTAGCATTAAAGTACTCTCTAATATTTGCGCTAGGACTTATATTTACCTTTGTGTCTTTAGGCATTGCTTCTGCAGTACTTGGTAAATTCTTTGCAGGAGGGGGAAAGTTGTGGTACTTAATCCTGGGAGCCATAATGATTTTTGTAGGATTAAAAACTGTAGGGGTTATTAATAGCAGAGAAACTAACACTTGCAAGGTTCCGAGAAGAAACACTGGAGCTATAGGAGCTTTCTTTTTAGGTATCTTAGGAGGGGTATTATCATCACCTTGTGCCACCCCAATTCTTGCAGCTATACTTGCCTTTGTAGCAGGTAGCGGAAATATAGTTTTAGGAATACTTATGCTATTGGTTTACTCTATTGGACATTGCGTTTTAATAGTAATTGCAGGAACTTCAGTTGGGTTAATTGAAAGGCTGCAAAGTTCTCCTAAATATTTTAGAGTTGGAAACATTGCAAAAATATTTTTTGGAATCTTAGTAATATTTATGGGCCTATATCTGGTGTATTTAGGAATTTGAAATACCTAAACAAAAACCACAGAAGCTAAGAGGACAAAACCTCTAAGTTCTGTGGTTTTCAATTATATAACCTTCAATGATGAAATTCTATTTTATTTGCATTGAAAATACTTTAGGAAAACTAAAGCAGTTTCTAGGTATAAGTTGGGTGTTTGTTGGGCCTTCGATAATATGAGATTTCATTGTATAGCTTATCTCAACATAAACTATATAGTTAGCTATAATATTTATATTTAAATTACTCTAAATAAGGATAGTTACAATATAATTCCTAAAGTATTGGAGACATTAATCTAGATATAGATTCCTTAAGCTTAATAATACCACTTCTACTCTTATAATGCTCCTTAGTTAATAAGGTAGATTTTAATAAATCCTGCTTAAAGGATTCCTCTAACTTCAAGGTAGTGGCCTCATCATAAACTATGGCACTAACTTCAAAATTTAAACTAAAGCTTCTAATATCCATATTTGCAGAACCTACGCAACAAACTCTTCCATCAATGGAAAGCATTTTACTATGAATAAAGCCGTTATTATAGGTGTAGCATTTTGCACCTGATTCCATTAGATCCCAAACATAAGACTTAGAAGCCCAGTATACAAAGGCATGGTCTGGTTTGCAAGGAATGATTAATCTTACATCTATTCCAGATAAGGCTGCAATTTTTAGAGCAGTTAAGATACTCTCATCAGGAACAAAGTAAGGGGTTTCGATATAAATGCTTTTTTCTGCCTTATATATCAACCTAAGGTAAGTATTTCTTATAGAACACCACTTAGAGTCAGGGCCACTTGTAATGATTTGAACTCCTTTATGATTAATCCTATCCCTTTTAGGAAAGTATTTATCGTCCATAACGAAGTCCTCTCCAGCAGCAAATCTCCAGTCTAAAAGAAATCTTATTTGCAAAGAATCTAAGGAATCTCCTTTTAAATAAAGGTGGATATCTCTCCAAAAGCCAAACTTTTTAGAAAGACCTAAATATTCATCTCCTATATTTAAACCGCCAACAAAGCCATGTTCCCCATCGATAATACATATTTTTCTATGATTCCTGTAGTTAATTCTAATATTTATATAAGGAACAAAGGGTGGAAAAAAGCACACAACAGAGCCACCAGCAGCCTTTAGTTTATCAAAAAACTTTCCGTTATTATGAAGGCAACCCATGCCATCATAAAGAAGCTTAACATCTACGCCTTCCTTAGCTTTCTCCACAAGAATATTAAGGATCTCGTTTCCAATATCATCATCATTAAAAATATAGTACTCTAAATGGATATACTTTTTTGCGTTCTTAAGATGCTTAATTAATTTTGGAAACTTCTCATGACCATTATTTAAGATTTCAATTTCATTGTTAGTAGTAAAGATAGAGTTATCACTATAAAGGTTTAAAGTAATTACATCATGATAATGATGCAAAAGATCATTTTGATTTATTATGTTTTCGTTGTTTAAAATATGCTTCTGCTCGGAAACTACTGCAAGTAGATTTTCTTCCTCCTCCTTTTTTAAGTAAAAAAACTTTTTCCGCCTTAGGTCCTGACCAAAAAAGAGATAGAATATAAAGCCAAGTACTGGAATAAATAGCATAATCATAAGCCAAGTCCAAGTACTATTGGCATTTCTTCTCTCAAAAAGTATAACAAGTATTGCAAAAATAATATTTATAACAAATATAGAGTTTACAATACTTATAAATATGTTATATGCATTCATAGCTTCTCCTTAATAATTTTACTTATATGGTTACAATGATATACTTTTATGATAAAAAATTTACTTTAGCCATAATGAATATCATTAATTATAAACTTCATTGAAGATGGACAAAATTTATCTTCAAAAGGCCTTAGGGGAACCAAGATAGGCTCCAGACATAAGTTTAGTGTTTGCGCTGGTTCCATATATATAGTTTAAAGGTAATGTGAAAAATTATCAATATATGTAATATTTTAATATAATATACGTTTAAAACCTTAAGGGAATTAAAGAAGACTTATTTAATAGTAAGAGTATAATTTTAATATGATTACTCAATGATAAAGAGTAACACCTATAGTTATATCCAATTTAAGTAAATATAATTCTTGATCAGTAAGGATATTTTATAATTCCTAGTAAGGAGCCGCATAACAGTTTATAAAGTTGATAAAACCAATTATCATAAGAGTGTTTTCCTGTAAGATGAGTGCTAATGTTAAATTTGTATAAAATATCTATAACCTGCTTTGAATATTAATGAATTATGTTATAACATATTAGGGAAAACATAAATGAGGGGGCAATATAGTATGAGCAACATAATTAACAGGGAAGATTTTAAAAAGTATTTGATGATAATTATAGGAGTAACTATAACTGCTATGGGAATTAATATATTTTATTCACCCTATCAGTTAGTAACGGGAGGGGTATCTGGTTTAGCAATTATAGTAGAATATGCATCAAAAACTACTTTAGGCTTTGGCGTTCCCTTATGGCTTACTAACCTTTTAGTAAATATTCCTCTGTTCATAATAGGAATAAAATTAAAGGGAAAGTCTTTTGGTGGTAAGTCTTTGTTCGCGGCAGTCTTTTTCTCCATTGCTCTTTGGTATACAAGTTATATACCAGCAGTAAAAGCAGACCTGCTAATAGCAAGTGTTTTTGGTGGCGTTTTAGTAGGTATTGGTATTGGCTTAGTCTTAAGGGCATCAGCTACTACTGGAGGAACAGATCTTTTAGCTACAATTATTAAACATTATTTTAAAACCCTACCTATTTCAAATATAATGTTAGGAATAGATTCAGTGATAATAACCATTGGACTTTTTATATTTGGTGTAGAAAAAGCTATGTATGCACTAATTTCTATATTCATAATATCTAAAGTAATTAACAGTGTCCTTGAAGGGGTTAACTATTCTAAAGCAGTGCACATTATCTCAAGTAAACCAGAGGAAGTATCTAGAGCTGTAATGAAGGAACTAAATAGGGGAGTAACTGGGCTTAATGGAACAGGTATGTATACTGGAGGAGATAAAAAAATACTATTTGTAGTTTGCTCTAAAAACCAAATTGTAGCACTGCAGAAGGTTGTAACCAGTATAGATGATAAGGCCTTTATAACTATTACAGATGTAAGGGAAGTTGTAGGAAGAGGGTTTACAGAACCGCAGTATGATATTCCTAAGAAATAAGAATCAGGGAAAATGATTATTAAATAATATTAAATTTCTATTAACTCCTTAAATATAGGAGGAATTAATGAATTTTTGTAGAATTAGTTCTATAGATTTACTTAGTGAAAGTTTATTTTATCTATGTTAAGAATGACTTAGACCATAAATATGCTTTAACAACATCTAGGAAGCTTCAACTATGGTATCTTCTATAAGTAGCAGTTGCCTAGCCTAGGTAAGCTACTTTGGTGATAGTTGAAATCTGCTTTCAAAGTTGTTAACAAAGTGAACTTGTTTTTATTTAAAGGTTAAGAATCATAAGCTATGTTATAACTTAACAATTTATAAAATATTTGAAACTTTTCAGTTAAATTAAGATATTGTTATATAACTATGGTTTTAAACATAGATTTTTATAATAAAATGAAATTATAAGACTTAATTTTAAAATATAGAACTGTTTAAGAAAGGGTGAAATCATGGATATTAAAGTAGTAAAGTTTAATGAATATAAGGAAGCAGCAGAAATTAAAGCAATTCTTATGTTTGAAGCAAAAGAAGATTTCCATATGAAGTTTGAAGATGAGGCAATAAATAATGCAATTTCTTTTGTGCAAGAGAATAAGGAGTTTAGTGGGAAAAAAGGTGAAATTTATACAGTAAACTTACTTAGAAAAGAAGCACCAAGCAAAATTGTTTTAGTAGGAGCAGGAAAAGGGGAAGAACTAACAGTAGAAACTTTAAGAAAAAATGTTGGAAAGTTAGTTAAAGAGTGCATAAAACTTAAAGCAGCTACACTAGAAATAAATGTACCTGCCCTTAGAAAGCATTTTGATATGGAATTAGCTGCAAAAGCTATAGGGGAAGCTGTAACTATGGCAACCTATAACTTTGATACTTATAAGAGTGATAAAAAGCCAGTAAACTTAAAAACTGTAACTCTACTTTGCTGTAGCCAATGTGATGTAACTGTGCTAGAAGAAGCAATAAAAGAAGGGATTGCCCTAGGGGAAGGAAATCTAATAGCAAGAGACTTAGTTAACGAGCCAGCAAACATATTAACTCCAGCAGAGCTTGCAAAAAGAGCTGAAGTGGCTGGTAAAAAATATGGCTTTGAAGTTAAAGTTTATAATAAAGATGAAATAATCAGCTTAGGCATGGAAGCTTATATGGCAGTAGGTAAAGGTTCAGCCAATGAACCAAAACTTATTGTAATGAAGCATTTAGGAAACCAGGAAAATCCAGAGGATATATTTGGCCTTGTAGGAAAAGGATTAACCTTTGATACAGGTGGATATTGCATAAAGCCAGGACAAAGTATGGCAAATATGAAAACAGACATGGGTGGAGCAGCTGCAGTTATTGGAGCAATGAGTTCTATAGCTAAAATGGACCTTAAGAAAAACGTAGTAGCAGTAGTTGCTGCTTGCGAAAATATGATTTCAGGTGAAGCTTATAGACCTGGAGATATCATAGGATCAATGGCTGGAAAAACTATAGAAGTTTTAAACACAGATGCAGAAGGAAGACTTACTTTAGTTGATGCAGTAACTTATATAATCAGAAATGAAAAAGCTACTAAGGTTGTGGATATTGCAACTTTAACAGGGGCAGTGGTAACAGCCCTTGGAAGTGCAGCTATGGGAGTAGTAACTAATGATGATAACTTCTACAATAGCTTAGAAGCAGCTTCTAAGGAAGTTGAAGAAAAGGTTTGGAAGCTTCCATCCTTTGATGAATATAAAGAGCAAATCAAAGGTGATGTAGCAGATCTTAAAAACATTGGTGGACCAAAAGGTGGAAGCATTACAGCAGGCTTATTCATTGGTGAGTTCGTTGAGAATAAACCATGGCTACATCTTGATATAGCAGGTACTTGCGCTTCTGAAAAGCCACCAACAGAATATCATTCTAGTGGTGCAACAGGAAGTGGAGCAAGACTTTTATACACTTTAGTTAAAAACCAGTAGAATTAAATATTGTATAAATTTTAATATGATTACTAAGACTTCCATGGCAAGTTAAAATAGGTTATACAAGGCTAAAGAAAATAAGAATATATGGATAATTTACAGTCCTATTCATTAAAGACTATCTTAAAAGATTAGTTCTTTAATGAATAGGATTTTTTCATATTTAATACAATAAAGACTAACTGCTACATATATAGATATAATTTCATTGCAAAATATAGAGATTTATTCTAAATGTCTATATAAAGTTATAAATTATGATTATAAGAATTCTATATGGTATAATACTAAAATGTAGTTGCTAGGATAATTTTACTAGCAATTTAATCATATAACCATTAGAAAGTAGGAGAACACTTAATGAAAAATATAAAACTAACATTACAATATGATGGAACAAGATATAAGGGTTGGCAAAAGCAGAAGGAAGAGGATAATACAATTCAAGGAAAACTTGAAGCACTTCTTAGCAAAATGACAGAAGAGGAAATACAGCTTCATGGCTGTGGAAGAACGGATGCAGGGGTTCATGCCTTAAACTATGTAGCAAACTTTCAAACAAGTAAGGATTTAACAGCAGAGTACATATTAGATTATTGCTATAAGTATCTTCCACAAGATATACAAATAATGCAGGTAGAAGAAGTGCCTCTAAAATTTCATGCAAGGTATAATGCAAAGAGTAAGACCTATGTTTATAGTATCTATAATTATAAATACAGGGATGTATTTAATCTTAAATACGCTACTCATGTAGAAGAACCACTAGATATTGACAAAATGAGAGAAGCTACTAAGTATCTCATAGGAACTCATGATTTTCAAAGCTTTACAACCCTAAAATCAAAAACGAAATCTACAGTAAGGACTGTGCATTCCATAAACTTCACAAAAGATGGAGATTACATTAACATAAGCTATACTGGAGATGGCTTTCTAATGAACATGGTCAGAATAATCACAGGAACTTTAATAGAGGTAGGACTTGGAATAATACCACCAGAGGAAGTAGAAGATATAAGAGATAAAAAAGAAAGAAAGTATGCTAAAGCAGTAGCTGAAGCTAAAGGACTTTTCTTAAAGGAAGTTTACTATTAAAAAGAAAAGCATCACAAATACATTGAGGGATTAATGAGTTTTATGAATTATATTAGAAGCAGCTAGCTTAATGTTAATAGTAGCGCATAGAATAAAAAAAGCTTTAAAGTAATAGAAAAGAGAGGATTTAACCTCTCTTTTAGTCAATTCAATAATTTAATTTATTATATAGCCAGTTATAAAAAGTAGCAGTTTAATCTAGCTTATTACGTTATATTAGAAGCTATAAGCTTAGAGCTAAGTACTACCACACAAAGTAACTTTGTTGAAAACTAAGTCTTACAAAATTCCTTCTTCTTTTAATATAGATTCAATTTCCTGCATTTTCTTTGAAAGTTCTAAAAAGTTTTCCTTAATTAAATCCTCTGATAAAGAATTTTCCTTAAGGGACTTTTCTAATTCTTCAATAGTTGATAGTGCCTCATCGATATCTTTTTGAGCTAATTTTAGACTTTGTTCTTTCATAGTAATCTCCTTTGTAATGAATTAGGCATTTGAAAATAAATAACAAGTCAAAGATGTGAAGGATATTTTGGGTTCACAAGCAAGCTTGTGCGGCAAGGAAACAGGTTCCGCAGATAGTAGAACTATCTAAGGATTCTGTTGACGCAGTATAACTCAAAATAGACAAACATACTGACTTATTTATTTTTTGAAAATGCCTTATATGGCAATATGTTAATATGGAATATGAAAGGGTAGCGGTTTAGCATCATTAACCACACCTTTAATTGATCTTATGATTATATTTTACTTTATTGGATTTATATCATCAAGTAATAATTCTAATCATTTCTTAAGTTGAGACAGTTATAACTAATTTATACCCTAATATTTAAAATATAAACCTCTAGCATAAAAGCTAGAGGTTTTTCTCATGTATTTAATAATCCTCATGGTCAACTATTATACAAAATCTACAAGGGGTTTACTGCTAAGCTAGAATTGTTCAAACAAACTCCTTCAAGAAGCTTTTTACAATTCACCACATAGGTTTCGTAGGTTTGTAAATCCAATATTTGTGCAATATTATTTTCACAGTCTACACTATTAATCCATACTTCATGATTTTTATAAAACACTCTAGTGATACAACTTGAATTTTTTATCTCTAAAATTCTATTGATGTCCATAATAGGGCCTCCTTACTTTTAGATATGTTATTTATATAGCCTTACCTAGCAAAAACTCAAATTTTACATCTCTCAAAAGCCTGAAGAGAACCAAGGTAAGTGCTCTATATAAGTTAAGTCTTATCTTTGGTTCCATATAAAGAAATAAGTTAAAAACTAATTGAACTTTACTATTACTATAAAAGTCATAAGGGGTATATCCTAATAATATATATATTATAGCTAGTACAAAAGCGTGCAAGAATTATTGTTAAAACTTGCAATAATCATATAAAACTCATATTAAAAAGGAGAATAATGAATGATAAACATAATTTGGTTTCTTATTTTGATAGTTGGTATCGGCTACGGAGTTTTTAATGGAAATGGAGAGCTAGTCTCTAAGGCTATTGTATCCTCCACTTCCTCTACTGTAGAGCTTATTATAGCCTTAGTTGGGATGATGTGTCTTTGGTGCGGAGTAATGAAAATAGCAGAAAAAAGTGGACTAACAGACAAATTAGCAAAGGTTTTAAAACCTATATTAAGACTTATATTTAAAGAAGCAGGAAGAGATGAAAAGGCTTTAGGGGCCATAGTAATGAATCTAACTGCCAATATGTTTGGACTTTCAAATGCAGCTACTCCTTTTGGAATTAAAGCTATGGAGGAAATGGATAGATTAAATAGGGATAAGGAAGTAGCTAGTAATGATATGGTGCTGTTTTTAGTGTTAAATGCTGCTTGTATTCAATTTGTACCTACTACTGTTGTGTCCATAAGGGCTGCCCTAAATTCTCAAAACCCAGGTGCTATAATCTTTGCAGCCCTATGCACAACTACCTTTGCATCAATACTGGGAGTTTTACTTTGTAAGCTACTTCGAAAGTATTTTTAATATAGTATTTAAAATAACTTATTTCTTCTACTTTGGAGTATTTTAATTAATCTTAAATTAATATCTTAATTTTATTTAACAATTAAAATTAAGAAAATGAGCTTGTAAAGTCATTAGTAGTACAAATTTTTATAATAAAAGGAGAAGTTATTAATGGGAAATATATTTCAATATATAGTAAAAGCTATAATCCCCATAATAGTTGGGGGTGTAGTAATTTATGGAGTAAAGAAAAAGGTTAAGGTCTATGAGTGCTTTGTTGAGGGAGCTAAGGAAGGGCTAAATATATGTGTAAGAATTTTTCCATATCTACTTGCCATGCTTCTTGCAGTAAATTGTTTTAGAGCTTCTGGAGCCATGGATTATGTGATAAACTTAATAAAACCTTTAGTTAAATTTGTGGGGATTCCGCCAGAGATTGTACCTATTATATTCATAAAACCCCTATCCGGAAGTGGTGCTCTTGGTGTGTACACTGATGTGGTAAAACAGTTTGGACCAGACTCTTATATAGGAACTGCAGCTTCCATAATTATGGGCTCTACAGAAACCATATTTTATACCCTTACTGTTTATTTTGGAGCTATAGGGATAAAGAAAATTCGACACAGCCTTTGGGTAGCTTTAATTGTTGATTTTTGTGCAGTGTTAGTAGCAGTAAACTTAGCTAAATTTATTATTTACTAGGAACTATAGACTTCTATGATGAAAGTTTATCTATATAAATCTCTTTATAAAGTTACTGAAGATAATAAACTTATTGATTACCTATATATAAAATAAATACAAAGGATACTTAACTTTTTATAGTAGTCCATAAAAAAAGCTTACCACCAATTTTGGTAATAAGCCTTTTTTATTATATAGGAAATTCAACTTTTTTTGCGCTAGCAAAATGCCTGGAAGGCCTTGGAATTGTTGCTTTTGAGAGTTTGTGTAAAAAAAT